>NZ_CP012996.1:2458916-3073645 GCF_001412655.1 Pedobacter sp. PACM 27299
CCAATAAACCAACCACCATCTCTATAGAACGGTCACTGGCAATCGCAATAATATCGCCGGTTTTGATCCCCTTATCCTGTAAATGGGAAGCAAACTGATGGACCTTCTCTATCAGTTCCAGATAGGTCAATTGCTCCTTTTTAAAAGTAACTGCTTTTTGATCAGGGAATTTTAAAGCGGCCGCTTCCACCAATTCAAGTAAATTCGCATGACTGTCGAAATCAACATCTGTTTGGTTCCATTGCTGCAGTTGAGCTAGCCATTGCTCCGAATTGGCCAGGCTATGTGCCTGTATGGTCTTGGTAGGTTCTTCAACGAAGTCTTTCAGCAGTTTTTCAAAATCCCTGGCCATCTGCTCCATGGTAGCTGCGGTAAAAAGCTGGGTATTATAGGTCCACTCTAAAGTAAGTCCATGTTTAGAGCTGGTCGCATTCAGAAATAGCTCAAATGTCTCATAAGCTCTGGGATTAGAAATCAGCTCATAACTCAATTGATCAAAGGACACCGAATTGTCCATGCCCATGTCAATATTGAAAACTACTGGAACCAGAGGAACCCTTGAAGGATCTCTTTTTATGTTCAGTGCTTTTACCAACTGCCCAAAAGTGAACTTCTGATGGTCATAAGCATCAAAGAAAGCTTTTTTTCTATTCTTTAAATAAGTGCCGAATGATACATCCGGATCGATCTTAGTTTTTAAAGGAAGCAGGTTCACACAATGGCCAACCAATCCGAATTTCTCTGTTGCCGCTTGTCCGGCAGCAGGAAGCCCGACTACCAGTTCCTGTTGATGAGTTTGCAGGTATAAGAATACTTCAAAGGCACTCAGCAGAGTGTTTACCAAACTGGCTCCTGATGATGCACCCATCTTTTTCAACTGTGCCACCATTTCGTTAGCAAGATGCAGGTCAAACCGTGATGCTTTATAGGTTCGGAGTGCCGGCCTTGGGAAATCCGTAGGCAGATCCAATACCGGGACATGGTCACGATACAGATCCAGCCAGTAATTCAAAGTTTCCTGGTATTCCGGACTTTGCTCAAAAGCCATCATTTTAGCTGCATAATCGCTGATTTGGGGGGCAGGATAAAGAGCCAGGGTTTTACCCTGAACTTTAGCATTGTAAATTTTACTCAGGTCTTCCAGAAACACTCCGGTAGACCAGCCATCGCTAATAATATGGTGTTTAACAATCGTAAAAAAATGATGGGTGTCGCTAAGTTTATGTACAAACAATCGCAGCAAAGGGCCTTCCTGTAAGTCGAAAATTCGCTGCATTTCCAATTCCACAAAGACATTCAGTACCGCCTTTTGATCACTTTCTTGAGTAAGGTCAAGGACTGTCAGCGCAATTGGCAATGTTTTATAGATGATCAGCGTTTCTCCATTCGGACTCACAGTAGCACGTAAGGCCTCATGTCTATCGACTACTTCTTGTAATGCAGCAGTAAAATGATCCAGTTGAAACGTACCCTCAAGATTCAAAGAAACAGATTCATTGTAAGCCAGATTGGCTGCTGCTTCCCCAATCATGCAGGAAAGCCAGATTTCTTTCTGTGGCTCATTGGTGAACACAATCTTTTCAATCTCCTTCTTTTCTTCAAAGGGGTCAAAATCAACTGGTATAAAAGTATATAAAGACATTAAATTTTTTGTTTAATTTACCTGAAGATATTTCCCTGGATTCTTTTCATCCTCAACAAACCAGGCTGGGTTACCTTCTTTATCTTTCCCCAATCTGGCATTCGGTACTGGCGGACTATTAAATATATCCATTTTTGCCGGTATTTTTTCTGTTTCTGCAGGATGACTATACACCGGAATAAAACCAGCGTTTTTAAGCTCCATCAGACTTTCCTCGAAATTGTTAATGATCTTGTCAATGTCATCCTGACTATGAGCAGTGGTCAGGAAGCAAGAGAATCCTTCCAATATATGGATGCCTTTTAAACGCATTAGCGTAAAGAACAACTCCGTATAAGCATAGTCTTCTAAAAATTTAACCCGCCATAAAGAACCAAACTGCGCAATAAACATCGGAACATCCAGCTTCTTGATGATGGCGTTTAAAGTATCCGCAATGTATTTTGTTTTATCATTTAAGCCCGACTGTAAGCCCGGACCTTGTTCTTTCATATAGGTTAATGAAGCTTTTGCTGTTGCTAATGCCAGTGGGTGACGTACAAAAGTGCCTGCAAAATAGGTAACGCCAATTTCAGGAACGGAGTCATTACCATATTGCCAGAAACCACCATCCAGTGCATCCATAAACTTCCTTTTTCCGGCAATAATGCCAATTGAAATTCCTGCTCCTGCTACTTTTCCATAAGTCCCCAGATCGGCCTTAATGTCAAATAGTCCTTGTGTACCGCGAGGGTGGAAACGGAAGCCGGAAATCACCTCATCAAAAATTAAGGCGGTCCCAGCTTCTTCAGTGAGGGTTCTCAGCGATTTCAAAAAGGCAATCGGCTGAAACTCCGGTCTGCGGCTCTGCACCGGTTCTACCAACACAGCAGCAAGCTCATGCGCACGCTCCTTGATAATTCTTAAGGATTCGTCCGTTCCATAATCCAGAATCAGCATATTTTGCACAGCTTCCGGCATAATACCCGGTGCCGCAGGAAAAGATTTCAATTTTTTACTGCCTCTCACAATCACTTCATCCACAATTCCATGGTAAGAGCCGGTAAAAGCAACAATTAAGGATCGGCCAGTTACGGTACGTGCAATTCGCATAGCTCCCAAAACTGCTTCCGAACCCGTATTACAAAGTGCAGAACGGTCGAAATCAGTAAATTCACAAATCAATTTACTCACTTCTCCGGCAAGCTCATGCTGAGGACCAATTTCATAACCCTTTTCAATCTGATCCAGTAGTGCATTTTTAATGACATCAGGCTGATAACCCAGCATATTTGAACCGAATCCATTGAGTGCATCGATGTACTCATTTCCATCCAGATCCCAGAATTTACTGCCTTTAGATTTATTAATTACAATAGAATAAACTAGTTCTTTCGTTGCCGGTTTAAACCCGGAAACAACCCTTGGATCGGCCATGTGCGTCCTGTTTTCCTGGGTGTAACGCTTGCTGGATGCTGTTTTTTCTGTATAACGGGCAGTCAGGTCGTTCAGATATGCCTGCTGTGCCTGGTTTAAGGCCGCCGATTGTTTCTCTATTTTCGGACTGGCACCAAAAGGTTTTTTAATTTCTACCAACTCTTCCGGTGTTAAGTCCGGAGTTTTTCCATTTTTCAAGGTAACTGCATCTTGTGGGGGCACAGGAGGGGTCACCATCAGGGATACGCTGTTTTGCGGAATCGGAGTAGGGTTGCCTTGCAATAAAGCGACCTGTCTGGCCAATAACTGGATTTGCTGACTGATCAAATCGATCGCAGCAGCAGAATTTTGTGGGTGATATCCTGCATGGGTTCCATTTGAGGAGCTATCCCATGAATTTGCTGCTGGAGCTGTAGGAGGAGCAAAGCTAGCCAAGGATACAGTCGTAGAAGTTTCAGGAGGCAATTGCTGGTCAAGATAATTTGCCAGTAATTCCAGATTACTAAACTCTTCATTCAACTGACGAAAAGTAACTGGTACTTGGAAACTCTTCTTTAAAGCAATTGCAATCTGAGTTAATAGCAGGGAATCCAATCCCATTTCTATAAAGCTCATCTCCGCAGAAGCGTCCTGCATATCTATTCCTGAAGTGTTTTCCAGAATGTCTTTGATCTGACTAATTAAGGATTGCTTTCTCATTACTGCTGTAGTTTGTTGGTTTGATGAAATTTGGCTTTCTTCTACTGGACTAAAAGTAAAAGGAGCATTAAAATTTGTTGAAAGGGGGGCTTCGACCCAGTATTTTGTTTTATTAAAGGCGTAGGTAGGCAGGTCAACTAGCCTGATGCGTTTTTCTTCTTTATAAAAGGCAGTCCAATCCGCTTGGTATCCATTTAGCCAAAGCTGTCCAAATGCCTTTAACAAGCTATGGTAAGCGGATTCCTGGTCTTTTGGCATTTCCAGTGAACTGATGATCAGGTTATTTTTTCCTTGGGGCTGCTGACGTAAAAATGTGGCGGTGGCGTTGCCTGGTCCCATTTCAATAAATGCTTTTCCAGTGTTTTCTGCCAGCAACTCAGCCGCAGCATCGTCAAATAAGACGGTCGAACGAAGATGGTTAGCCCAATAGGTAGGATCAGTAGCCTCCTGATCTGTCATTTTTCTCCCTTTTACAGTAGAATAAATCGGTATTAGCGGAGCATTGAACTTCAACTGTAGCAGCTCTTTTGTGAAAGGTTCGAGCACAGGATCCATCATATAAGAATGGAAAGCATGACTGGTATGCAATAACCTGTTGGCGATTTCTTTTTCATTTAATAAGGCACTAAATGCGGCAATGGCATCATCCGGCCCTGCCAATACACAAAGGTCTGGGGAATTAATGGCTGCAATAGCAATTTCTGTTGGAAGCAAGGGCCTTAATGTCTCTGCTTTTTCACGTACCGAAAGCATACTTCCACCAGGAAGTTCACTCATGAGCTGTCCACGCGTAGCGATGATATTTAAAGCGTCGGGCAAACTGAGGACACCCGCAAAATGCGCTGCTGCAAATTCCCCAATGCTATGGCCAATGAAAGCGGAAGGGAAAACACCCCAGCTCATCCATAATTTACCCAAAGCATAGCCGATCATAAACAGGGCTGGCTGACTATATTTCGTGTTTTTCAACTGCTCTTCTGCGGCCGGGTTGATTTCCGGAGGATAGATAATGTCTAAAAGGCTTTCCTGTAATTTAGGCATCAAAATCGCATTACATTCCTCCATCGCCATGCGAAACACAGGCTCATGTTCATATAATGCTTTTCCCATGCCTGGGAATTGCGCCCCTTGTCCGGGGAAAGTGAAAACCACTTCTCTGATGATTCCAGGGTTTTTCTTGGTTTGCCCAGGAACTAAGTTATTGCCCAATTCTATTTTAAGGGATTCCAGATCTGCAGCCAGTACAAATCTTCGGAATGGAAATGATTTTCTATGTTGATTTAAGGTATAGGCAATGTCTGGAAGGGCTAAGTCAGCACCATTTGCCAGGTATGCTGCAAGCTTTTCACCATATTGATTTAAACTCTGTTCGTTTTTAGCAGACCAGCTGATCAGCTGCAATGGGCGAGAAGGGCTAGAAGCTGGGCTCGCCGAAAGCTGATTTTCATGTGATTCCAGAATAACGTGTACATTGGTGCCGCCAACGCCAAAAGAGCTGACTCCTGCAAGGCGATGTTTGCCTTCCCAGTCCGTTAACTTTGTATTTACAATAAAAGGGCTGTTCTCAAAGTCTATATTCGGGTTTGCATGTTCATAATTGATACTTGCCGGAATTTGTTGGTGATGAAGGGCCAGACTGGCTTTAATCAAACCGGTAACGCCTGCCGCACAGGTCAGGTGGCCGAAATTGCTTTTTACCGACCCAATCGCACAATATTGTTTGTTTTCCTGCGGACCAAAAGCCAGGTTTAATCCTTCAATTTCTATTGGATCACCCAATGGGGTTGCAGTACCATGAGTTTCTATATAACTGATCATTGCTGGATCAACACCCGCATCATCAATGGCCATTCTAATGGCAGCAGCTTGTCCTTCTGCACTTGGTGCGGTAAAACTGCCTTTGCCACCGCCGTCGTTGCTAATTCCTACCCCTTTAATTAAGGCGTAGATCTGATCTCCATCTCTTAATGCAGCAGCTTTATTTTTCAATAAAACGACCCCAGCACCATCGCTAAAAACAGTACCTTCTGCTGCGGCATCGAATGGCCGGCAATGACCGTCATTGCTCAGCATAGCACCTTCTTCATAAAGATGGCCTACATTGACTGGGGCATTAATGGTGGCACCACCGGCAAGTGCCATTTCGCATTGTCCGCTTCTAATGCTCTGTACGGCTTGTGCAACGGCCAGGAGGGAAGTAGAACAGGCAGATTGAACATTTACCGCCGGTCCTTTTAGATTGAAAGCGTAAGCGGTTCTGGTGGCGACATAATCTTTATCATTGACGGTTACCACCTGGAATCTGCCAACGTTGTCGATCAGATCTGGATTGGGCAAGACATTATTGGCATAATAGGTATTCACACGGACGCCGGCAAAAACACCGGTTGGCCCTTCGTAATTGCCAGCTGCATAGCCTGTTTTTTCCAATACCTGCCAGGCAATTTCTAAAAATATACGCTGCTGTGGGTCCATTAGCTCAGCAAGCTTTGGTGTAATGCCAAAGAATGCAGCATCAAAACCCTGTACTTCTTTTACAATTCCTCGTGCTTTTACATAATCAGGATGATTCCTGAGTCCTGCAGGAACGCTCGGATCAAGTTCTTCCTCTGTAAAAAATGTGGTGCTTTCTTTGCCGGCTTTCAGGAGTTCCCAAAGCTCAGCTACGCCATCTGCACCTGGAAAGCGACCGCTCATGCCAATTACCGCAATGTCGCGGTCCTCATTGGCTAAGATATTGGTTTTCCTAATAGCGGGAAGGCTTTCCTTGCCATCGAGAAAAGCGGCAAGGTCTTTTATAATTGGAAATTGATAAAGTCTGGTGATCGCCAAATGCAAACCATGACGGGTTTTTAATAAGGCAATTGATTTTTGAGCCAGCAGGGAATTTCCTCCAAGCTCAAAAAAGTTGTCTTCAATACCTACTCTGCTCAGGCCAAGAATTTCCTTCCAGATTTCTGAAAGTTGATTTTCTCTCTCATAACTGGGCGCTTGATAGGGATTGCTCAATAGATTGGTCACATCCGGATCTGGTAAAGCAGCTTTATTTACTTTTCCATTCGGACTAAAAGGCAGGGCTTCCAACTGTACAATTAGCTGTGGCACCATATAATTAGGTAATTTGCTTTCTAAATAGCTGATCAGCGTTTTCTTGTCGTAGTTTTCATGAACCACCACATAAGCAATCAGTCTTTTATCGCCAAGCTGATTTTCTCTCGCCAAAATGACACCTTGTTTAATGCCCGGGGCAGTTTGCAGGATGCTTTCAATCTCCCCCAGCTCAATCCTGTAGCCCCTGATTTTCACCTGATCATCAATACGACCGAGGTATTCAATCTCTCCATCTGCACGTTTTTTACCAAGATCGCCGGTCAGATATAAACGTGCTCCGGGTTCATTGGAAATGAAATCTTGAACAAAACGTTCCGCGGTGAGTTCCGGGCGGTTCAAATAGCCACGTGCCAAACCAGACCCGCCTATATAGATTTCTCCGGGTTCATCAGTTCCGGCCTCCTGAAGTTCGGTATTGAGCACATATACTTTGGCATCACTAAAGGCCTTGCCAATAGGAATGGTATGATGGTATTCGGTGTTTTCATTAATCAGGTGCAGCAGTTTTCCAATGGTGGTTTCTGTAGGGCCATAGTGGTTTACCATGCGGCAGATACTGGATAGAGGACTGTTAATTTCATTAACCATGCTGGCACTCAATGCTTCACCGCCAAATATCAGCAGTTGTGCAGGCATTAAATCAATGCCATCCAGCGCTAGTGATTTCCAGTGGGACGGTACAATCTTAAGGCAGTCTATTGCCTGGTCCTTGAAATAAGGATGGATATATTCAGGATTGTTAAAGTTTTCTTTACTGAAAAGGTGTAAGGTACCGCCAAGCGCTAAAGCGCTAAATATTACGGTATTTCCAAGATCGGTAGCCATAGTGGCACCTACGGCGTAGTTCTTACAGTTGGACAGGGGTAAATGAGCAGCTAAGCCTAGTATATAATCTGTTAAAGAATGATGTTCAATTAATACCCCTTTAGGAGCGCCTGTAGAGCCTGAAGTATAGATGACATAAGCAATCTGATCTGGAGAAATAGCAATCCCGCTGGCGTCGTTTGAAAACTCAGCCGTGATGCTCCATTCGTCGTCCGCCAGTACAATCGGTAATCCCGAGGCGGCAGATAGGAATGGTAAAGACCTCAAATCCGTGATTACCATTGCCGCATGACTATCCTGAACCATATATTTCATACGTGCTACCGGAAATTCTGCATCAACGGGTACATAGGCAGCTCCAGCTTTGAAAATACCTAAAATACTGATGAGCATATTTAAAGGGCTATTCAGGCAGATAGGAATGAGGCTTTCTTTGGCTATGCCTTTACTTATCAGATAATGGGCAAGGCGATTTGAAAGCTGATCCAGTTCCTGATAACTTAGGGCATGATCTTCAAATACGACTGCAGTATGATGGGGCGTTTTTTTGACCTGTTCAGAAAATAAGTCTAGAATGGTATTTCTATCCGTAAAATGGGAGAGGCTATTCATAACGATTGACATTTAATCTCTTTTATATTTGATTGTTCAGCAAAAAACAGGCTTATTTTTTTAAAATTAATAAGATCAATGGAAATTATACATTCTGTCATGATCAAAAATACTAAAATAGCCGGTTTATTTTCGGGCAAATAAATGCCTGAGGAGTGGCTAGCGGATTAACTACGTGTATGCTAGTAAATAGCAGGATCTGATCGGCCATCAATATGACCTCCTTTTAAGAAAAGGAATGAAATGCAGGGCGCATTTTTTTTTGTAAAAAAAGAAAAAAAATCCCGCTTATTAAATGGTAAGGCATATTAACGTGGATTAATGCCTGATATTGTGGTATAGTGTACCCAATAGTGTACAAAAAAAGCCGCTAAACAGCAGCTCTCTTATTTTTTATTTCTTTTCTGGTCCTTTTTCTGGTGCCTTTTCCGGTGGAGTAGATACAATCTCTCCGAATTCATTCACATAAGCCATCATGCTTTCTAGATCACCACCAGTAGAATTTTGTTGACGCTCTTGCTTGCGATGTTCTTTATCTTCTTTTTTCTTCTGCCTGTTTTTTTCTAGTTGCTTCTTCATGAAGGTAGCCTGAGATTTAGCCATAAATTCAATGTATTAGTTAAAAAATAACTTTCTCCTCTGGTTTTACCTATTCTTTAATGCCTGATTACCTGAGTCCCCTATGGATCAATAATGGCTAGAATGTAATTTAATTCTCGGGAGGCAACGGATCAGCAACCTGGAGAAATTGAAACCTAATCAATTGAATTGATTAGTGGGTAAGTAGAAAGAGAATAGTTGTAATGATATCCCGTTTCATGCAAATATAAACAATTTTAAGTTCATAATCAATTCTCTGAGTGGTAAAATGATGGTTCTTGAAGAAAGCTGGTGTTTAAACGCCTTTTGATGCTTAATGTGAATGAATCTAAATTGCATTCTCCGGCCTTGTTTGAGCTTTCAATTTCTATTTTTGTCAAAAATTTAAAAAATGTCAAAAACAAAACTAACCATAAATAACAACGGATCTGTAAAGATCGAAGGAGACTTTGAAATTGTAGATATGCAGGGAAATGAATACAATTTGCAAGGTAGAACAGCTTTGTCAATTTGTCGTTGTGGATTATCAGCTAACAAACCTTTCTGTGATGGTGCACACCGTGGTCATTTTGAGCATGAAGCAGTAGCATTCGCACTTCCTCCAAAAAAAGCATAAGTTAAGTAAGGAATCTCAGCATGATAAAATGGGGTGTTCAATTAAGTTTGAGCACCCTTTTTGCATAAGAAGGACTGCTGTTGAATATGGGCTTTAGCGCTGTTCAGGTTTGCTAGGCCTTTAGTAAGGTTTTAAATCGGGGCTAACAGGTCATTTGGCCCTAGCAGAGCCCTGCCAGCCCCCTGTCGGAGCGCTGCTAGAGCCTGATTAAAATTAAACTGTTCTACTGGAATAAACTTACCCTTCTCCTCAATAGTTTCTGTTAAAGGGATGTAGATATAGAACAGCAGAAAAAAGCTTAAATGTCTGTTATTTGCTAAGCGTTAAGGTATAGCTAGCGCTGATTTTAGCTTTGATGGTATCCGTAATTGACTTTCTGGGTTTGATCACCATTGTGTAGGTTAGACCTCCATCATTCAGGTAGCTTTTTAATAGCTCTTTGTCCATGACCTGGCTTAGGCTGAAGTTCGTAGAAATTGCATCAATAGAAGAGGTGTTGATGAATTTGGCCAGACTATCTGTCTTCATGCTACTCACTAAATTTACCCTTACAGATCCGATATTGCTGAAATTATTTCTCACACTTACGCTGTCCTTAACCTTGGGTACGTAGGTAAAGCTGAAGTTCGAAAGTCTGGCAGTTTGAATATTGTTTACGCTGAAGTTTTCTCCTCCCAGGTCGGCAATTGCAGCCCGGATATCTATGGTGGTTGGAAGATTTTTGATGACAGCAGAGTCTCTGTTTACTACCATAGGGGGAATGCTGATGAGTATCGTGTCGGGCTTAATAATGACATCCCGCTGGATGCTTTCCGAAACTTTATTGCAAGCTGAAAATGCCAGTAGAAGAGTAGCTGCTATTAAAACTAAGTTCGTTTTCATAAAGGCAAAAGTACACATTAACCGGCAGATTTGGGAACCCTCTTTTGGAAGATGTGATACTGGGAAAGGTGCTGTAGATCCTGGTGGATTTCGATCAGCATAAGTGTATGAAATGACCTGCTGATTTTTACTGAATTGTTGTTTTGATCTATAAAATAGGAGGGGTATTTCGCTTTTTTTATGCACTAAATTTTGTACCTTGTTGGAACCTTCGATAACCACCTTTTCTCTTAATAAAACTCAAAACCTCCCTGATGTTTGGCTAAAATAAGCACCCATATAATGTTTTGTTGGGTTTTATAAATCCTTGTTTTTCAGTAGTTTTGTTTATTTTGCTTGATCTTTTGCTAAATGTAGGTAGAGCTTCGAGTCTTATTTTTGTTTGATTTTACAGAATTAAATTCTGTGTCACTATTAAATCACCTGTATTACAGGTGATTGGGTGTGTTTGTGTCGATTAATATTGTTGACGTTGGTAGGCTGCTGAAAAATCTGTTCTCATCTCCTTAAACCTGGCGACAACAGTTGCGATAAATGCTTCGTCCAGAATCTGGAAAATCTCATTTGCGCCACCTCCTGTAAGGTCTAATTCGGATAATTTATAGCTCTGCTCCAGTCCGCCCTGCTCGAACTTAATGATGTATTTTTGGTTCATATTGAACAAGGTGATTTTGCATTCCGGGTGCGGTAGTTCTGCGATTACTCTCATGTGATCAGTTGTAAAAATGGCCGTCTTTACGTAGTTGAAAGACGGCCATTTGGTATCATATTTAGATTAAAGTTTAACGCCCATTTCCTTGATCAGGTAATCGGCTTTGTCGATTTTTGAAGCTACCCATAATACGTAGCGAATGTCTACGCCAATAGATCGGCTGTAACTTTCATTCCAGGCGTAATCATTAATGGTAGCGCCATAAGCACGGTCAAAGTTGACGCCAATCAGCTCGCCTTTGGCATTCATAATTGGTGAGCCTGAGTTTCCTCCTGTGGTGTCCATATTGTATAAGAAAGCAACAGGAACATCGTTCAGGTCTTTTTTAGCGTATGGACCGAAGTCTTTAGCATCCCATAACGCTTTGATTTGTGCAGGATAACCAAAATCCGGGTTTCCAGTAGTTCCTTTTTCCAAAATACCTTTAACGGTGGTGTAAGGTCTCATGTAAGAAGCGTCTGCTGCCCAATATCCTCTTACATATCCGTAAGTAAGACGTAAAGTGCTATTGGCATCTGGAATGAAATCTTTCTTCATGAATTTCTCCTTTACATTTACGTAATCACCCATTAGCTTGTTTAAAAGGCCGTCTCTGCGGTCCTTTTCTGGCTTCAGTTCCGTGATTTGCTTAGCAATGTCTTGCTCGAAAAGCAGTAGGCCGTCGTTATAGTCGGCAATTGATTTAGGTGATTTTAACAAGTTGTTCATCACATAAGATTCGTCTTTAAGCTTGCTGAGGCCAATACTGTTTTCTATGAACTGGTCAATAACGGCATTGCTGTTCGTTCCTTTGCTGGTGATTTTATTGACTGCAGTTACTTTTTGGTTTGGATTGAAAGCTGCGGCATCCGTTAGCATTCTCTTAAAGATCTTTTTATCTACGTCAAGATCATACGCTTCATAATTTGCCGCTAAGCTTTGTTTCAGTCTATTGATATTCTGATCAAAGAAAGCTTGCTTTTGTGCTGCCGGCTGCGCATCAAGCGCTGCTTTGAAGGTGTTGATGTTTCTGGAGACACTCAATAAACTAGTCGAATTGTAGATTTGTGAGAACCATAAGTCTCTCTGTGCATCGCCATTGATGATTTTATACAGGTGATCAATATCACTCATTAGACTGCCGTATTTTGCTTTTACATCTACATTGCTGTTGATGAATTGGGCCAATGCAGCATCTTCCTGTTTCTTTTGGCCAATCAGGTCAATGCCTTTTAAGCCTTGAAGTTTGCCTCTGTAGTTTTTCAATACATTGGCATTTCTTTTGATTCTGGTCGCCAGTTTAATCTCTGTAGTTTTGTTCTTCTTGCCTGCATTTTCCATGGTCGCATTCTGAAAATCATACAATTCAGAGGTGTATGGCAATACAAATTGCTGCTGATATTGAATAAATTCAGCCGGGCGATGGCGGAAAGTTCTTCCCGGGTAGCCTAAAATGAATACGAAATCTTCCTCGTTAGTTCCATTTGGGTTTACTTTAAGGAATTTCTTAGGGCTGTAAGGTACGTTGTCTTTCGAGTATTTAGCCGGAGAACCATCCTTAGCTACATACGCGCGCATGAAAGAGAAGTCTCCGGTATGACGAGGCCATACCCAGTTGTCTGTCTCTCCACCGAATTCACCAATCTGACGGTTTGGCACGTATACCAATCTTACATCCTGTATGGTCTTGTAGCGGAAAAGGACATAGGTCTTCCCGATAAACATTTCAGATACTTCTGCTTTGATGCTTGGGTCTTTTTTCTCAGCTTCCAATGCAATGTTTTTCATCGCATTGTTGATGATCTGTAGTCTTGACGCAGGATCTTCTACCTGTGCGGAGGCGCCTAAAACTTTATCTGATACATCTTCATAACTGTCAGTAATACGACATGTTAATCCTTTTGCTTCAATTTCTTCTTCATGTGATTTGGCCACGAATCCGTTCGTCAGGTAGTCGTGTTCCGGTGTGCTGGCCAGCTGTACTGCACTGAAAGCGCAATGGTGATTGGTGATGATCAACCCTTCGCCAGAAACAAAGGATCCGGTGCAGCCGCCTACGTTCACTAAGGCGTCTACAAGGCTGGTGCCATTTGGATTGTAAATTTCATTTTGATCTATCTTTAAGCCTGCTTTCTTTAGGTCAAGTTTATGAATCTCGCTTAAAGGAAACATCCCTTCGTCCCAGGGTTTGTAGCCCGATTGGATCAGGCCAAAGGCGAGCAGGGAAGTGATTAATAAGATTTTCTTATTCATTTCGATGGTGTATGTGATTATAAAACCCCAAACTTAGATAAAATATGGCAAACAAAAGGATTGGGCTTTTGTATCTTTGGACATTCAATAGATCCAGATATGGCAGAAGATTTAAAAATTATAACCGCTACTGATAAAGCGGAGCAATACCGTTCCCTAATCCCTCAGATTGAGGCATTGATTACCGGAGAGACCGATCAGGTTGCAAATTTAGCAAACATTGCTGCGGCACTAAAAGAGCAGTTTAAATGGTTTTGGGTAGGTTTTTATCTGGTTAAAGAAGGTGAGTTGGTATTAGGTCCATTCCAGGGGCCAGTGGCCTGTACCCGCATTCAAAAAGGAAAGGGAGTTTGCGGTGCTTCATGGGCACAGAAACAAACCTTAATTGTACCGGATGTGGATGCTTTTCCAGGACATATTGCCTGTGCAACAGCCTCCAGGTCAGAGATCGTTTTGCCTTTGTTTCAGGGAGATGAAGTGATTGGTGTTTTAGATGTAGATAGTGAACATCTAGCTCATTTTGATGAAGTTGATGCGAAGTACTTAAAGGAAATAATTAACTTACTGCATGGCTAAACTACCTTTCTCTTTTTACCAGCAGGATGACGTGAACGCATTGGCCATCGCACTATTGGGTAAGCGGCTATTTACTTTTGTAGATGGAAAGCTCACTGCTGGAATTATCGTTGAAACTGAAGCTTACAAAGGGATAGAGGATAAGGCTTCTCATGCTTATGGTGGTCGGTTTACAGACCGCACAAAGGTAATGTATGAGCCGGGCGGTTTGTCTTATGTGTACCTGTGTTATGGGATTCACCATTTGTTTAATGTAGTTACGGCTGCTAAAGGCACTCCCCATGCAGTGCTGGTGCGTGGATTGGAGCCAGTGATTGGGATCGATGTAATGTTAGAAAGAAGGGGGATGGAAGTGTTGAAACCAAATCTGACTGCCGGGCCCGGGGCACTGGCTAAAGCCATGGGAATAGACCGCCGATTAAATGGCTTAGAGTTGAACGGCTCGGAAATCTGGATAGAAGATGCGGCAGAAGATTGGCAGCCGGGAACGGTAGTAGCAAGCCACAGAATAGGTGTGGGTTATGCCGATGACCATGCGCTTTTGCCATGGAGATATTACCTGAAAGGGAATAAATATGTAAGTAAACCGCGTACCTGATTAAATTATCTGCCCATTTTTATTGATATTTGAGACAATGAATTTTGACTATACTTTAGCGTTTGCAAAAGCGCAGGATCAAGCCGATCCATTGGCTGATCTTAGAAACGATTTTCTTTTTCCTAAACAGCATGGGAAGCCATTTATATACTTGTGTGGTAATTCTTTAGGCTTGCAGCCTAAAGCTGCCCGTGAAGTGATGGAGCAGCAAATGACCAATTGGGAAAATCTTGCGGTAGAGGGTTGGTTTGATGGGGAAGAACCCTGGATGTTTTACCATAAAAAGCTGAAATCATTGATGGCGCCAATTGTAGGTGCCAGTCCTTTAGAGGTTTGCCCGATGAATACACTGACGGTAAATCTTCACCTGCTGATGGTGAGTTTTTACAAACCTCAGCCAGGAAAATTTAAGATCATTATGGAGGCCGGAGCCTTTCCTTCCGATCAGTATGCAATTGAAAGTCAGGTTCGCTTTCATGGCTTCGACCCTAAAGAAGCGATTGTTGAAATCAGCCCGAGGGAAGGAGAATATACCTTGCGTACAGGAGATATTGTAGCGCAAATTGAAGCCGCTGGTTCAGAAATAGCCTTGGTGCTGTTTGGTGGTGTCAACTACTTTACCGGCCAATGGTTCGATATGGAAGCGATCACTAAAGCAGGTCATGCGGCTGGTGCATTGGTCGGTTTCGACCTGGCCCATGCGGCAGGCAATGTGCCATTAAAATTGCACGAATGGGGTATTGATTTTGCTTGCTGGTGTTCTTATAAATACCAGAACTCTGGTCCAGGTGGCATCAGTGGGATTTTTGTGCATGAGCAGCACTTTGCCAATAAGTCCCTGAATCGCTTTGCAGGATGGTGGGGCTATCAGGAAGCAGAACGATTTAAAATGGAAAAGGGCTTTATACCTGAGGCAGGAGCGGATGGCTGGCAGGTCAGCTGTACCCAGGTGATGCCAATGGCTTTGTATCATGCTTCCCTCAAGATATTTGAGAAAGCAGGTTTTATGGAAGCATTGAGAACTAAAAGTGAAGCTTTAACCGGATATCTGATATTCGTGATCAATGAATTGAATAAGGACTTAGGTGAAGAGCAATTTAAAGTGATTACGCCAGCTGAATCGGCAGATCGGGGTGCACAGGTATCCATCATTGCCAAAAGCAAAGGAAAAGAAATATTCCAGCAATTGGTGGCACATAACGTGCTTGGCGACTGGCGTGAACCGAATGTAATTCGCCTGAGTCCAGTACCATTATACAACTCCTTTGAGGACGTTTTTAAAACAGGAGCTTTGATGCTCAAAATTAGCAAAGAGATATTCGCATGATAAATTATAACCCGAAAGATTGGATCTCCTTTATATTTCACATGGACCAGGCAGATGTGTTCAGAAAGCTATGGGCCTTAATGGTCAGTGTAGCTATCTTTTCTGCTGGTATCGCCTATTTGGAGCTGAACTATCTAAAACTTTCAGAAACTCAATACGTGAAAAACATAGGCATGATGCACAGTTTACTGGGCTTCGTGATTTCCATGTTATTGGTATTTAGAACAAATACTTCCTACGACAGGTGGTGGGAAGGTCGTAGATTGTTAGGTGCATTGACGAATGTGAGCCGCAATTTTGCGATCAAAATCAAGTCTTTGAAATTGAGCAGGGAGGATGAGGAATTCTTTGAATATGGGATTCCTAAATTTGCTTTTGCCCTTAAGGAACACCTACGTGAAAAACAGTATTTTGGCAAGAATAGCCTGCTGATAGAAGTGGATGGTGGGAAGCATATTCCAATACAGATTGTGGCCAGTATTTCTTCCCGTGTGTACGATTTACAGGCGGCTGGAAAGATCAGTCAGGAACAGTTGATTATACTTAATGCAGACCTTGAGAAGTTTATGGATATATGTGGTGGTTGTGAGCGGATTAGAAGGACACCAATCCCATATTCTTACAGTGCTTTTATCAAGAAATTTATCTTCGTTTACGTGATCACTTTACCCATCGGATGGGTATTCAGTTTAGGCTATTATGTGGTGCCAATTGTTCCTTTTATCCTGTATGTTCTGGCTGGTTTAGAACTGATCGCAGAAGAGATTGAAGATCCATTTGGAGAGGATGCAAATGACCTTCCTGTAGATGATATCTGCAACAATATTGAGAAACATGTGGGGGAGATTTTAAGCTAAATGGGGAGGATTGCCTGGCACCCTCTGTATGCCCATCCTTTACCTGAAGGCCATCGCTTTCCCATGTTGAAATATGAGTTGATCCCTGAACAGCTGCTGCATGAAGGAGTCATTACCAGAGCACAGCTATTTGAGCCCTCAGCAGCAAAAGAAGCATCAGTACTGCTGGCACATGATCCTGCTTATTGGGCACAATTGAGGGATTTAAGCCTACCGGCAAAGGAGCAGCGAAGGATCGGTTTTCCTTTAAACGCACAATTGCTGGAAAGAGAGCTCAGGATTGTACAGGGGACCATAGATGGTGCCGTTTTCGCTCAGTCAAATGGGATTGCTTTTAATGTGGCTGGTGGTACTCATCATGCCGGAAGCAATTGGGGAGAAGGATTTTGTTTATTGAATGATCAGGCGATTGCCGCACATTACTTATTAAATAAAGGCTTGTCGAAGCGCATCTTAATCATAGATTTGGATGTACATCAGGGGAATGGTACTGCCGAAATTTTTGAAAAGGAAGATCGGGTATTCACTTTTTCCATGCATGGAGATAAGAATTTTCCGTTTAGAAAGGAGGTTTCTAACCTCGATATCCCATTAGAAGATGGTTTAAAGGATGATCAGTTTCTCGCTAAGTTAGAGGCTGCACTGCCGGAACTGCTGAAACATCAGCCTGATTTCGTATTTTACCTGTCCGGCGTGGACGTATTGGAAACAGATAAGCTGGGTAAGCTGGCTTTATCAAAAGAAGGCTGTAAGATCCGGGATAGAATGGTTTTTGGTTTTTGCAAAGACCACAACCTGCCTGTACAGGTGAGCATGGGCGGAGGATATTCCCCAAACATCAAAGACATTGTGGAAGCACATTGTCATACTTTTAAAATTGGTTTAGATATTTTTGAATAATTATGAAGATTGTAATTGCAGAAAAACCCTCCGTAGGGCGTGAGTTAGCTAAAGTCTTCGGTGCTACGACAAAAAAAGATGGTTACATTGAAGGAAAAGGGTATTCATTTACCTGGGCCTTTGGTCATTTACTTCAATTGGCACCACCGCAGGAATATGGTTTTATTGGCTGGAGAAGACAGCACCTGCCGATGTTACCCAAAAAGTTTAAACTGGCGATCCGTAAAATCAAAACCAAAGATGGTTTGGTAGAGGATCCTGGGGTAAGAAAACAATTGGATACGATCAAGATGCTGTTCGATGAGGCTACAGAGATCATTGTCGCAACGGATGCCGGGCGGGAAGGTGAACTGATTTTCCGCTACATCTACTATTTCCTGAAATGTAAAAAACCATTCAAAAGACTCTGGATCTCTTCGCAAACTGATGAAGCGATCAAAGAAGGATTTAGAAATCTGAAACCAGGAACAGATTACGATACGCTGTTTAATTCTGCACATTGCAGGTCGGAATCAGATTGGCTGGTCGGGATGAACGCGACCCAGGCTTTGAGTATTTCCGCAGGAAACCGCTCTGTATTGTCGCTGGGAAGAGTGCAGACGCCAACTCTGGCCATGATCTGCTCCCGTTATCTGGAGATTAAAAACTTTGTACCCCAAACGTATTACCAGCTGGCCATACAGCTGGATAAAGATGGACAGCTCTTTAGAGCCATGTCTATTGCCAATTTCAGCAAGAAAGAAGAAGCGCAGGAGTTGTTCGATAAAATTGAAGATGTGGCTTCCGGCTTCCCAAATGGAGGTAAGATCCTCAGCGTAGAAGCGAAACCAAGAAAAGAACCACCACCGCTGTTACACGATTTAAGTAGCTTACAGCAAGAAGGAAATAAAAAGAAGGGATTTACTGCTGATCAGACTTTGAGTTTATTACAGGGCTTGTATGAGAGTAAATTGATCACTTATCCCCGTACTGGGAGTAGGTTTATCGGTGATGATGTATTTGCCGGCGTCCCTTCGCTGATTGAAAAACTGAAAGACCATAAAGATTTCGGTAAACAAGCCGAGTTTCTGAGTACTACCAAGCTGAATAAGCGCAGTGTAAATGCGAAGAAAGTAACAGATCACCATGCGATTCTGCCTACAGGGGAATCTCCCTATCAACTGAGTGGTGATAAACAAGCTATTTATGATATGGTAGTTGGCCGTATGCTGGAAGCGTTCCATCAGGAATGTGTAAAGGAAATCACCAAAATAACAGTAGAATCCGGTTCTGTATTTATCGCCAATGGTACCGTGATCCGCTCTGCGGGATGGAGATCAGTATTCAATGAGTCTGATGAAGAGAAAAAAGATGAGGAAAACCCTGCATTGCCTAAGGTAAAAGCAGGAGAACTGCTGCCGGTAGTGAACAAAGCCTTCATGGAGAAACAAACCAAGCCTAAACCGATGTACAATGAAGCTTCTCTTTTGAAAGCTTTAGAAACCTCAGGTAAAGATATTGAAGATGAAGAGCTACGGTATGCGATGAAAGACAGTGGTTTGGGAACTCCAGCTACAAGAGCGGCGATTATCGAGACTCTGATCAACAGAGAATATATCGTCCGTGAAAAGAGAAATTTAGTGCCTACGCCTAAAGGACTTGCCGTGTATGATGTGGTGAAAGACCAGAAAATCGCACAGGCAGAATTGACAGGACAATGGGAAAAACGCCTTGAAGAAATCCGTTCCGGAGCTTCTGTAGCTGACTTTAAAGCGGAAATTACCGAGTATACGAAGGAAATTACCAATGAGATGTTATTGGCAGGAAATGGTTTGGCGGCTAAACTGGCTCCTCCGGCGCCAGCGCCAGCAGCAGTTCCAGAAGCTGGAATTTAAATGAAGAAATTTATGTATATTTTTTTAGTGCTGGTGGTGGTCATCAGCGTTTTTACCTTTTGGGTAATCAGTTTACCCGTATTTGGGAATTTACCGGAAGGAGCAAGGCTGGAGAAGATCAAAGCTCTGCCAAATTATAAAGATGGAGGCCTGGAGAATTTATCGCCTACCTCGATGAAACCAGATGATGTGAGTTATCTGGATATGGTGATCGCCATGATCAAAGGGAATGAGAATTCCAGTCCTAAAAAGGCACTGCCAAATGTAAAACCTGATTTTGCGAAGATGGATGGGGTTAAAGTCATCTGGTTTGGCCATTCTTCTTATCTGCTGCAGGCAGATGGATTGAACATTCTGGTAGATCCTGTGTTTTCTGCACGTACTTCACCATTCTCGTTTTTAGGCAATAAAAACTATGAAGGAACGGATTTTGTAAAAACGGAAGATTTTCCTGATTTAGACGTGGTGCTGATTACTCATGATCATTATGACCACATGGACTATCAAACAATATTGCGCTTAAAAAATAAAACGAAACATTTTGTAACTTCTTTAGGCGTAGGTGCTCATTTGGAGCGCTGGGGAATTCCTGCAGCTAAAATTACAGAATTGGCCTGGGGAGAGGCAAAGGCAGTGAATGGCCTGAAGTTCTTAGCCAGGCCTGCCAGACATTTTACCGGCAGACTTTTCAAAAGAAACCAAACCGCTTGGTCCGCTTTTATCCTGCAAACACCAGGTCATAAGCTTTACTTAGGAGGCGACTCCGGCTATGATACCCATTTTAAACAGGACGGAGAGAAATATGGTCCTTTCGACCTCGCGATTCTGGAATGCGGACAGTATAATGTAAACTGGCCATTGATCCACATGTTTCCTGAGCAGACTGTTCAGGCAGCAATAGATTTAAAGGCTAAAGCATTGCTTCCCGTACATTGGGGCAAGTTTACACTGGCTTTGCACGATTGGAATGAACCGATTATGAGGGCCGTAAAAAAGGCAGACGAACTGAACCTGAAAATTACCACTCCGATGTTAGGGGAAGCCATTGTCCTGGATCAGGAATATCCTGTGAAAAGATGGTACCTTGATTAGGTTATCTTAAACAATATCTTATAAATTCATGTTATGGTGGTAATATTTATAATTTATATTCACCTATAAAACCGATACTCATGAAAACTGATTTTGTAGAAATTTTCCAAACCATAAGAGCAGCGATGCAAGCCTATGAAGCCATGGGATTCAACGATCGTGTGAATAGTGAAACTGCTTATGAATTGTGGAGCGAAAAAGAGGTGGTCATTGATGGTAAGAAGCGGTTGGGTTGGTTTTTTGCCAGTGTAGTCATTATGAAAAATTATGTCGGCTTTTATTTTATGCCAATATATTTGGAGCCGGAAATGAAAACTGCTTTTGATCCTAAGTTATTAAAGCATTTAAAAGGGAAGTCTTGCTTCCACATTAAAAAACTGGATTTTGAACTGCTTTCCATGATAGAAAGTGCCATGGGGGAAGGATTCAAATTATATAAAGAAAAGGGTTGGGTAGATTAAGACCGGTTTGGCAATTAGATTTTATTAAGACATTAACCGATAAAGGCATTGCTTTTACCGAAGAAGAAGACAATGAACTGGTCTTTCTGGACCAGCAGCAAGTAGCTATACATTTAGTTTCTTTGACAGATCCTGGTACTCCTGCTGATTTTATCGCACTGCAGACCCAGCAACAGCAGCAAAACCGCTATGTAGTTCATTTATGGGAAGACATCTGGCAAAGCAGACGGGAACAGGTATTGGCGAGGATAGCCTCCATTCTGGGCCTCAACAAAACACTTCATGGCCGTAAAGGCAAAATTATATCTATTAATCAGGCACAGGCCGATGAGTTTCTCTGGCAGCATCACATACAAGGATCTGCAAAAACGAAATACAAATTTGGATTAATGATCGGGGAGGAACTTGTAGGAGTTGCTTTATTTAGTGCAGCAAGGCCGATGAAAAGTATTGGCCCTGATTACCGTTCTTATGAATTGGTACGTTTCGCAAGTCAGATGGGCTTTACGGTGACCGGTGGTTTCAGTAAATTACTCAAGCATTTCATAAACCTGGTACAGCCAAATGACCTGATGAGTTATGCCGATAGAGATTGGTCATTAGGTCATGCCTATGACGCTTCCGGTTTTAAAATGGTCAATACGACGGAACCTTTAATGATGTGGCTGGATTTAAAGGACTACAGCAGGAAAACCATGCTTCGCCTTCCTGCAGCGCTGCTCGATTCATTAAAGCCGCTGGATAAGACTAAACAGCGTCAATTTTTGATAGAAAATAATTATCTTCCTGTATTCAACACAGGCAATTTAAAATACATATTATACTTGTAAATGGACCATCACCCACTCCTGGTCGTACTCGGACCTACGGCCTCCGGCAAAACAAAACTTGCAGTAAAGCTGGCCTCCGCACTTCGTGGGGAGATCATCAGCGCGGATAGCAGGCAGGTTTTCAAAAATATGGACATCGGCACCGGAAAGGACCTCCAGGAATACCAGCTCGACGGAAAAAATATTCCCTATCACCTGATCAACATTAAAGAAGCCGGAGAGAAATACAATGTAAACGAGTTTAAAGATGATTTTTACCGGACTTTTGAGTCGCTTACTTCCAGGAATGTACTGCCAATTCTATGTGGTGGTACAGGAATGTATATTCATAGTATTTTGCTGGAGCAGGAATATACCGCCATTCCTATCAATGAAGCGCTAAGGGCGCAGCTATTGCCGAAGGCAATTGCTGAACTAAGAGCAATGCTCGCGAATTATCCAAAAGAGCAGGTAGGCCATGCCGATCTTTCTTCCCATAAAAGACTGATTCGGGTGATAGAGATTGCAGAGTATTTAAAGCACCATGAATTTACTCCGGTAAAAAGGCCGTTTATCACGCCTTTTATAGTCGGTCTGCAAACGGATGTTACCTTGCGTAGAGCAAAGATCCTGACCAGAATGGAAGCCAGGTTTAAGGAGGGGATGATTGAAGAAGTAAAAATGTTGCTGGAAATGGGAGTAGCTCGGGAAACTTTAATTTTTTACGGATTGGAGTATAAATTTATCATCGCTTATCTGGATGGGGAATTGGACTATGAAACAATGAAAATCCGCCTGGGGACAGCAATATGCCAGTTTTCAAAGCGTCAGATGACATTTTTCAGGAAAATGGAAAAGGATGGTTTGAAGTTTCACTGGTTTGATGCCGCTCAAAATGAAGCTGATTTATATGGTCAGGTCATGACTGCTTATCAGCAGGATTTATCTTTTTAAAGTGTAAATTATTTCCAATGGCATGCATTTTGTATTTGTCCTGGCATATCAACGAAATTACAAAATGAAAAAATCTACCACCTTTATAGCCTCAGCAGCAGCTGCAGTGGCTTTATTATTTAGTACGAATGTAAATGCGCAGAAACTTGGTGTAGGTGTTAATCTTGGTGTTCCAACCACAGACGGTTATAGCTTTGCTATAGGTGCCGATGCAAGAATGCAATTTGATGTTTCAAAACAGGTTTCGATTCCTGTAACTACGGGTTACACGCATTTTACTGGTAAAACCATCAATGGTTTTGACATTCCTGATTATGGGTTCATCCCGGTTAAAGCAGGTGTCAAAGTGTTTTTTGATGAAAGTGGATCCGGCTTGTATGGATTAGGAGAAGTAGGTGCAGCCTTCGGAGTGACTAAAAATTCTGGCACTTCATTTCTTTATTCTCCTGCAATTGGTTATGCCTGGAGCAGTGGTTTAGATTTAGGTGTGAAATATGAAGGCTTACCAAAGAGCGGTTTGAATACCGGACAGGTAGCTTTACGTATTGCTTATGGCTTTAAATTATAGGTCTGAAAAAGACTTAATTACACTAAGCCCCTGTTTTTTTCAGGGGCTTTTTTATTTATTTAAATATAAAACTGTAATTTAACCAAAAAACAGAATATCATAGCTCTGTTATTCATAAAAACTAAAACAATATATGAAAAGATACTTCGCTGTAGCGGCAATTATGGTGGCTACATCTTGTACCAGCAACACGAACCAGAAAGTCGCATTAAGTGCTACTGATTCTACGTCTGCTCAGGTCGCTGATGCCGCAGTACCGGCAAGCATTAAATTGAAGGATGCCAATGTCCAGTCCATTTATAATGGCTACATCGCTTTAAAAGATGCTTTGGTTGGCGCGAAATTTGAAGAGGCTAAAGCAGCAGCTGCCACCTTAAAAACAAGTTTAGCCAGTCAGAAAGGCTGTGAAAGTACTGCAGTAACCGCAGACAAAATCGCTGCAGCAAAAGATATCGCTGCTCAAAGAAAAGATTTTACTTCCTTAAGTACAGACCTGATTGCCCTGTTCAAACATGCAGATGTGGAATCAGGGACTATTTATGTACAGCACTGCCCAATGGCCAATAAAGGTGATGGCGGCGATTGGTTATCCTCAGAAAAGAAAATTCAGAATCCTTATTACGGAGATGAAATGATGGAGTGTGGCCGTGTAGTCGAAGAAATTAAATCAGCGAAGTAATTTCTCGGATTCTTACTTACCCTTGACTCACATTTAATAATTATTTAACAGTTTTGTTAGCGCTGATCAAATGCTATTCAATATGGAATAGCTAATTTTGTTTATTATAAATTTAAGATATATATATGTCAGATATTGCAGAAATTAAGATTGACGGAAAAGTCTATGAATTTCCCGTTATTACCGGTACCGAAGGGGAGAAGTCTATAGATATTTCTAAACTTAGAGATTTAACCGGTCACATTACCTTAGACTTTGGTTACAAAAACACCGGATCCACTAAAAGTGCAATTACCTTTTTAGACGGAGAAAAAGGGATTTTAAAATACCGCGGTTATTCAATTGAAGAACTTGCGGAAAAATCTACCTTCTTAGAAGTAGCATACCTGCTTATATATGGCGATTTACCTACCACTGAGCAATTAACTGATTTCCAGGTTTCGATCAGCCGTCATACGCTGATTCATGAAGACATGAAGAAGTTTTTAGATGGTTACCCTTCTAAATCTCACCCGATGGCACAACTGGCCTCATTGGTGTGCTCACTGTCTACTTTCTACCCAGAGTCATTGAATGCAAACTCTTCGCCAGAAACCATGGATCTGACCATGATTAAATTACTGGCTAAGTTCCCAACAATTGTATCTTTCATTTATAAAAAATCTTTAGGTCACCCACTGATCTATCCAAAAAATAAATACGACTACGTCAGCAATTTCTTAAACATGATCTTCGGTCAGCGTACAGAAGAAATTGATATTGATCCGGTAGTAGTCAGTGCGATGAATACTTTACTGATCTTACATGCGGATCATGAGCAAAACTGCTCTGCATCGACCGTAAGAATGGTAGGTTCATCAGACTGTAACCTTTACGCTTCTGTTTCTGCGGGAATCGCTGCTTTATGGGGTCCACTTCATGGTGGTGCCAACCAGGCGGTAATTGAAATGCTGGAACGCATTAAAGAAGATGGTGGTGATACCGAAAAATGGATCAACAAAGCAAAAGATAAAAACGATCCTTTCCGTATGATGGGCTTCGGACACAGAGTATATAAAAACTTCGATCCAAGAGCAAAAATCATTAAGAAAGCTTGTGATGATATTTTGGAGAAATTAGGTATCAATGATCCAGTATTGGAGATTGCCAAGAAATTAGAAGAAGCAGCATTGAGCGATCCTTACTTTGTAGAGCGTAAGCTTTATCCTAACGTAGATTTCTATTCTGGAATCATTTACAGAGCGCTGGGCTTCCCTACAGATATGTTCACGGTATTGTTCGCTTTAGGACGTCTGCCAGGATGGATTGCACAATGGAAAGAAATGCATGAGAATAAAGAACCAATCGGTCGCCCACGTCAGGTGTATGTTGGTCATACCAACAGAGAGTTTGTGCCTTTAGACAAGCGCTAATTCTGCTTTTAAAGCTCATAAAAAAACCGCTTCCTTAAAAGAAGCGGTTTTTTTATGAGCTTGTTTTTTATCAGGTCAATTTTTATACCATCGCTGCAGATACGCCAAGTCCTATAAGGATGGTGAGTGTGAGTAGAATGGTATAGCAGATGATCAATAAGAAAAACCTGAATATAGTTGCTCCAACTTTACCTTGATAGAATGTTCTTAAAGACTGGTAGATGTACCAGATGATGTAGAAGAAGCTGAGGGTAAAAGTAATGCTGCTAATGTCATAAATATAGCCAGCAGCCCGAGTAATGAAGTTGCTGATCAATACCACTAAAAATATAGCGGAGTGTATATGAAAAGAGTAGATCAGATGTTCAAAGTAATATTTTTTCTTATCAATATAAACCAGTTTTAACAGCAATGCGAAAAGCGGGAGTAAGATGAACATCAATTTCGGAATGTTGTGTAAAAGATTTTCTTCAACTTTCTTATTGGCATCCTTTGAATGACTGAGTATTATCGCTTTTTTACTGAAGTATTTTTCTATAAATCCATCTCGCTTATTTTTCGGTAAGGACAGCTGTCTTTTTTCGTAGGCTGCTACAGTGCTGTCTTTAACCTCATCCAGCTGTATGATATTTGTCGGACGAGTAGAGTCACTTTTTTGTTTTTCTTCCTCTACCTTTTCGTTAATCTTACCTAAAATATCAAAATTACTAGCCTTAGTTTTTACTTCTGTTTGTTGCGCTTTGTTTATACTGTCTTTGGACAGACCTGTAGTTTGTCTTTTTTGTTCGGGTTTCTTCTTTTCATTGCCAGATAAATTGACCAGAAAGAAAACGATGCTGATGAAGATGTATAGTTTAATAGGGTGTAAATAGGAAGCTCTTTTACCTTCTACATATTTTTGTGTCAACAGGCCCGGCTGCAGTAATAAAGGTTTGATCGTCCCAAAAAACTTGGATTCAAAATGAAAATAATCGGAAACGGCATGCACTACCATGTGTAGTGCATCTTCCTTAACGACGATATTTTCCTGGCCGCAGTAGGAGCAGAAATGAGCTTCTACCTGATGACCACAATTTAGGCAGTTCTTTTCTTTACGGTATTTACCAGACATAGTAGAGAGGTTGTGTTTTTTTAGTGATTCATTGCGTTAATCGCATTCAATTCTGCTTTGTTGTGTTTGTATTTGAAGATGAAAGGGAAGGTGATGGCCAATACCAGGGTGTATGCTGCAAAGGTCAGCCAGATGCCCTGCCAGTCTTTACTTTGATTTGCTCCGGTAAAGAAATGCTCAATGATCATACCGCTGGTAAAACTGCCAAATAAGGCACCAAAACCGTTTACCATCATCATGAACAAGCCTTGCGCACTTCCCCTGATTTTCTCATCAATCTGAGTCTCTACGAATAATGAACCAGAAATGTTGAAGAAATCGAATGCCATACCGTAAACAATACAAGACATGATGATCATCCACAATCCTCCAGCAGGATCGCCAAAGGCGAAAAGACCGAATCTCAATACCCAGGCCAGCATACTGAATAACATCACGTATTTAATACCAAACTTCCTTAAGAAGAAGGGGATGGCTAAAATAAACAAGGTTTCAGAGATCTGTGAAATCGACATGATGATTGCAGGATATTTTACGGCAAGCAGGTTGCTGAATTCAGGAACTTCTTTGAAATCATGTAGATAAGTATCTCCATAGGCATTTGTCAGCTGTAAAGCCGCACCTAAAAACATGGAGAAAAGAAAGAATACTGCAAATTTCTTTTGTTTGAACAAGGTGAAAGCTCTTAGTCCTAAGGCATCTACAAAAGATTTACTTTCTACTTTGTTAGACAGTGGGGGGCATTTTGGTAGGGTGAAGGCATAAATACCTAAAGCCAAAGAAACACCTGATGCGATGTAAAACTGATTAGAAGAGGCTTCATTTCCAGTTAAACTCACTACCCATAAGGCAGCGATAAAACCAATTGTTCCCCAGATTCTAATTGGGGGATAGTCTTTTACGACATCCTGTTTGGCATTCTTTAAAGCTGAATAAGCCACGGTAATCGATAAAGACAGCGTGGGCATATAGAAAATCATGTTGAGCAGGATCACCCAGAAAAATGTGCTGGGATTGGTCACCATTGGGAGGCAAAAAAGCACACATGCCCCAAGAATGTGAAATGTTCCGTATAACTTTTCCGCATTGACAAAACGATCTGAAATAATTCCGGCAAGCGCAGGCATAAAAATAGAAGAAATCCCCATGGTGGAGAAGATGATTCCGAATTCTGCACCTGACCATCCTTTATTCTGGAACCAATACACGCCAATAGTAATAAGCCATGAACCCCAGATAAAGAATTGTAAAAAATTCATCAGAGTTAAGCGTAACTTAACATTCATAATAATAGTTTAGTTGTTTTTTGAATTAATACTTCAAGATAGAACTATTTTGAATAGATCGTCTAAATTGAGATAAGATATTTAAAATAATAAGTAATAGGGGGTTATGCGGAATTTCTTCTGTTTAATTCATCACGTATCCTTGCTGCTTTCTCGTACGCTTCTTCGGCAATGGCCTCCTGAAGTTTCTGATTTAATTCTTCTGTGCTGAGTGATTTATAATTGGAGCCAGGGATGGAAGGGCTCATGTCTTCAGAACTCTGTTCTTTTGAGATGTTATCCATGTTTTCTAAGAACAGGAAGTCATTGCCTTCGATGACAATACCCGCTGAAGAAAGGATAAATTCGTAAGTATAGATGGTGGCATTGAAACGAACTGCTAATGCAATGGCATCAGATGTTCTGGCATCAATTTCCTGGATGGTTTCGCCATCCGTGCAAATCAATTTGGCAAAGAACACACCCTCTACCAGGTTGTAAATCAGTACCTCTGTGATTTGTACATGATAAGTCTGTGCAAAAGTCTTGAACAGGTCGTGAGTAAGCGGTCTGCTTGGGACCATCTTCTCAATTTCTATGGCAATAGCTTGTGCTTCAAACGCACCGATGATGATCGGTAAGCGTCTTCTGCCATTTACTTCACCAAGAACCAGGGCATAAGCACCTGATTGGGTTTGGCTGTAAGACAAACCGATAATTTCGAGTTTTACTTTTTTCATCTTAAGTAATACCCGGCCAAAACAAGGTTTCAGCCGGATATTTATTTAGCCTTTATGTGCTTTTAATGCTTCTATTAATTGAGGAACAACTTCAAAGGCATCGCCAACGATTCCGTAATCCGCAACTTTGAAGAAAGGAGCTTCTGGATCTTTGTTGATCACTACGATTACTTTTGAAGAACTTACGCCTGCTAAATGCTGGATCGCTCCAGAAATACCAATGGCGATATATAGATTCGGACTGATGGCAATACCAGTTTGTCCAACGTGTTCAGAGTGAGGTCTCCAGTCTGCATCTGAGACTGGTTTAGAGCAGGCTGTAGCCGCGCCAAGTAGTCCGGCAAGCTCTTCGATCATTCCCCAGTTTTCAGGACCTTTAAGGCCTCGCCCTGCGGAAACTACCAATTCTGCATCCGGTAAAGATATTTTATCAGTTGCTCTAACGATTTCTTTCACGATGGCAGCTAAATCAGTCGCTTTCAGTTCCGGAGTGAAAGTTTCAATAGCAGCATCAACAGCTGATTCTTTTACACCAAAAGCATTTGGGTTTAAAGCAATCACTTTAATCGCTGAAGTCAGTTCAGTAATGGCAAATGCTTTTCCAGAGAAGGCATTTTTCTTTACTGAAAACGAAGCACCATTAATGTTAGGCAATTCTACCGCACCGTCTACTAATCCTGCTTCCAATTTCACTGCAACGCGTGGTGCTAAACCTTTTCCAGTGAAAGAGTTCGACAAGACCACTACATCTGCACCTTCTTTTTTAGCGGCTTCCGCGATCACCGAAGCATAAGCCTGGTTTACGAAGTTCTTTAATTGGTCGTTGGCTACGTTTAAAACTTTAGAAGCGCCGTATTTACCCAGCTCTTTCAATTCGCTTTCTCCAACATTACCAATAGATATCGCGGTTAAATTACTTCCTTGTATATCTGCAATGGCTTTCGCATAAGCTACTGCTTCAAAAACAGATTTCTTAAACTTACCATCGACTTGTTCTACATATACTAAAACTGACATAAGATCTTTATTAAATAATTTTAAAAATGAGAATAGAACGGATTAGATCACTTTAGCTTCTGTATGTAAAAGCTCGATTAACTGTGCTGCAGACTCTGCAGGAATCAGTTTCACGGCACCGCGTGGGGCAGGAGTCTCAAACTTAGTGACTTTACTGATCTGCGCGATTTCTTTAGCTTCCACAACTTGCAGCGGCTTAGATCTTGCAGACATAATGCCTCTCATGTTTGGAATGGTTGGAACTGCAGTACCTTCTGCACAACTTGCAATAAACTTGCCAGTTACAGATACTACTTCTTTTCCACCTTCAATTTCACGTTCTATAGTGGCAGTCGTTCCATCAAAGTCTAGCTTTTTGATGATGGAGATCGAAGGGATATCTAAAAATTCGCCTACCATTGCAGCTACCTGTGATCCATTGTAGTCAATAGATTCACGTCCGCAAAGGATCATGTCGAAGTCTGTGGTTTTCGCATACTCCGCGATCTGGTACGCTGTGAAGTAAGCATCTCTAGGTTCAGCGTTGATTCTGACAGCATCATCTGCTCCGATGGCAAGTGCTTTTCTTATGGTTGGGTCTGTGGTACTTTCTCCAACATTGATTACGGTAACGGTTCCTTTACCACCCTCACACAACTCAATTGCTTTAGATAAGGCAATTTCATCATACGGATTTACAATAAATTGTACGCCTGATGTATTGAATTGTGTATTATCGTTAGTAAAAGTTATTTTTGTCGTTGTGTCGGGCACATTACTGATACAAACTAATATTTTCATAAAATTGTCTTTTTGCAAATCTAATTAAAAAAGCAGGGATTTAAAATGCAAAGTACCCGATTAGCAAAGTTATTGGAGTTTTTATCCAATGATCCTCATGATCCATTCGTTCTGTACGCTTTAGCTACCGAATACAACAATTCAAATGACGTAGAAAAGGCATTTGAATATTACTTAAAACTGACCAGTGATCACCCGGATTATGTAGGTACTTATTACCATTTAGGAAAACTTTATGAGAAAGAAGGGCAGAAAGATACTGCACTGGAAACTTATCAGAAAGGGATGGCAGCTGCCAGAAATAAACGGGATATGCACGCTTTTTCTGAATTGCAGGGTGCCTATAATTCTGCTGCAGGTCTGGATTACGAAGACGATTAGCCCAGGAAATGATGAACAAAAGACAACTGTTGTTTATCAGAGACGTTTTCCTCTTCACGTTTACTGCTTTTGGAGGCGCCCAGGCACACCTGGCATTATTGCTTAAATATTTTGTAAAAGATGTCAGGTACATTACAGAAGAGGAGTTGCTGGAATTAAATGCGCTATCGCAGGTATTGCCCGGTCCGGCTTCTACTCAAACCCTGGTAGGGATCGGGTATAAAGTAGGGGGGGTAAAGCTGGCCATCCTTACTTTTCTCATCTGGATCATCCCTTCTGCAGCGCTGATGACCTTTGCCGCCATTAGTTTTGGCAAATGGGGACAGCAGCAGAAGTTCAACGAAATATTGGAGTACATCCAGCCCATCGCCCTTGGGATTGTTGCTTTTGGAGCGTATAATCTGGCGAAGAGAGTGTTGGTTTCACAGCTGACTATCTTTCTGGCCGTCGCTGCAGTGGTGGGAACAATGGTGTTGAGAAATGCCTATGTATTTCCAATTGCCATTTTAATCGGTGGGATGATTTCTTCTGCCATTGGTACGCCTAAAGAAGAAAGTGAACTGAGGGTGCGCTTGTTTTCTAACATCAATCCGAAAAAACTGATCTACTTTATTGGGGTGTTGCTGATTTTAGCCTCTTTGGGTGCCATCATCAACCGGACCTCTCTTTTTAGTCTGCCAATCAGGTTATTCGAGAATTTTTACCGGAATGGGATTTTCATTTTCGGCGGCGGACAGGTTTTAGTACCGTTAATGTTTACCGAGTTTGTGGAAATGAAACATTACCTGACGGGAACGGATTTTCTTTCCGGATTTGCCTTACAACAGGCATTACCAGGTCCGACCTTTTCATTTACCAGCTATGTAGGTGCACTGAGTATGAAAACTTTTGGCTTTGGATTAACCGGTCAGATATTGGGCGGTTTTGTAGCCGTGATGGGAATCAACCTGCCAGGTTTGATTTTGGTCCTGTTTATTGTGCCTTTCTGGGAAGATCTGAAAAAGATTTCCCGCATCAAATACTCTATGGTGGGGATCAATGCCGTAAGTGTGGGCTTTATTATTGCCGCTTTTATGCTGCTAGTACAGCCAATGGGCTTAAATCTGATGGCAATAGGAGTAATGGTCTGTACTTTTCTGGTGCTGAACTTCACAAAAATAAGCCCGCCAATTATTGTATTGGCAGGCATATTATTAGGTTATTTCATCTAAATTCTATCGTTTAAAAAGGAGCGTCATCGTCATGCATATCGTCCATTCTGGATGGCTTGATGATGACGTTTCCTGCTGGGCGGTCAAAATCCTGTGATGGAGCCATACCCGCACTGGTGCTATCCATAGAGAAGGAAGTAGGTGCTGCAAAGTTATCCTCCAAATCTGTAAATTTAACGTATTTACCGATGAAGCGTAAGGGAACAATACCGGTTTCACCGTTACGGTGCTTCGCGATAATTACCTCTCCAATACCTGCTTGCGAACGTCCTTGCTCATCTTCTGTGATCCCGTAATATTCCGGTCGGTATAGGAAGAGTACCATATCCGCATCCTGCTCAATGGAACCAGATTCACGTAAATCCGATAGCATCGGGCGCTTGCCGTTCTGACCAGGTCTGCTCTCTACCGCACGACTCAGCTGAGAAAGTGCCAGTACAGGAACGTTTAGTTCTTTAGCTACAGATTTCAGGGCCCTGGAAATACTACCGATCTCCTGCTCCCTGTTTCCACCACCACCTTCACCTTTACCATGCATCAGCTGCAAGTAATCGATGATGATCAGTTGTAAGTCGTATTGTGATTTTAACCTTCTGCATTTCGCTCTGAACTCAAAGATGTTCAGAGCAGGCGTATCGTCAATTAATAAGGGTGCTTCTGTTAAAGTGCCGATTTTACTGTGAAGCTGCTGCCATTCCCATTCTGCCAGGTTTCCTTTTCTGATTTTCTCCTGTTCGATTTCCGTTTCTCCGGAAATCAAACGATTCACCAACTGTACTGAGGACATCTCCAGGGAGAATACCACTACAGGACGTTTGAAATCTACTGCCGCATTTCTAGCGCAGGTCAGTACGAAGGCCGTCTTTCCCATCGCCGGACGTGCCGCGATGATCACTAAATCTGAAGGCTGCCATCCACCGGTAATCCGGTCTAAGTCAGTAAATCCGGAAGGTACACCCGTTAAACCGTCGCTTTTTCCGCGAAGCGCTTCTAAAGTAGCTAAAGATTGTTTTACAATCTCATCCATTTTCTGGGTATCCCTGCGCAGGTTATTCTGTGCTATGTCAAACAGATTTTTCTCTGCATGATCCAGCAGGTCGAAAATATCTGTCGTATCTTCGTAAGCATTTTGGATGATCTCAGAAGAGATCCTGATCAGTTCTCTCTGAATGTATTTTTGAGAAATAATCCTCGAATGGTATTCAATGTTTGCTGCAGAAGCAACCCTGTTGGTTAAATTGGTGATGTAGTAAGCACCGCCTACCATCTCCAGTAAACCCAGATTCCTCAATTCTGCGGTAACGGTTAAAATATCTACAGGTTTTGATTTCTGGAATAATAAGGCAATGGCCTCGAAGATCTTTTTATGCGCTTCCGCATAAAATACTTCTGGTTTTAAGATGTCAATTACAGTAGAAAGGGCGTCCTTTTCTAGCATTAAAGCACCTAAAACAGCTTCTTCAAGGTCTAATGCCTGAGGTGGTATCTTTCCCATGGTATTCATGGAATTGCTGATTCTGGCCTTTCTGGCAGTGAAGGTAGCTTTATCTTGTCCCTGATTTCCGTTGTCGTTACTCATGGGTACAAAAATATGGAAAAATTAGGGCCTTTGCTTAATTCTTTTATGAACATTTAAAAAGAGTAAATACTGGATTTGCAGTTGTAAATTTAAGGAAGGCCGGTTTTTCTCAAGCGAACTGTGTGGAAAACAGTGATTTAGCGCGCTCGCAAAATTGGTTTCCTTTAATCGCATTATTTCAGCTATTTTTGCGCTTCAATTTTAAGAAAGATGGAACATTCGAGGAGACCTGCGAGAGCTAAAGAAAATAATGAATTCGTATTTGGCATACGAGCTGTAATAGAAGCTATTAAAGCTGGTAAAGATATTGAAAGTATTTATATTCAGCGTGGATTAGGCGGCGATCTGATCGTGGAGCTGAAAGGATATTTGAAAGATGTGGATGCACCAGTTCATAATGTTCCGGTAGAAAAGCTGAACAGAATGACCTTAAAGAATCACCAGGGTGTGATTGCGGTGATTTCTGCCATTACTTTCCAGAAAATTGAAGACATTATCCCTGCAGTTTATGAGAAAGGTGAAGTGCCATTGGTATTGATCCTGGATGGCATTACCGATGTGCGTAACATGGGGGCAATTGCCAGAACAGCGGCTTGCGCTGGTGCACATGCCATCATTGTACCTACTAAAAACTCCGCACAGATTAATGCAGATGCGATTAAAACTTCGGCAGGAGCATTATTCAGCATTCCGGTATGCAGACATCCGAACCTTCATAAAGTAGCTTTGTACTTGCAGGATTGTGGTTTGCAGATTGTTGCCTGTACAGAAAAAACCAATGATTTGATTTATGCACCTGATTATACTGCACCTACAGCGATTGTAATGGGAGCAGAAGATGAAGGGATTTCAAATGACATCATGAGAATGGCAAATCACCTGGCTAAAATCCCAATGATTGGAGAGATCAGCTCACTGAATGTATCCGTTTCGGCAGGTGTAATTCTTTACGAAGCGATCAGACAGCGTCAGAGCCTATAATTTTAAGAATTTATATTTTGATATTTTGGGAGCCTGCAAAACAGGCTCCCATTTTTTTTAGGCTTCTTCAAACAAGTATCCACTATAAGCCAGTCCTTTGGCTACACTGATAAAGTTGTCGCCTGAATTGACCGGTACGCCGGGAAACCTGCTGTTGAACAAATCTTTTACTGCCGATACCATGGAAGTTCCACCGGTCAGGAATAAACTGTCAATCTCTGCAGGATTGATCTTGTTTTTCGTTAAAAACTCTTCCAGATATAGACTGATCTTTCTTAAATCCTTCTGAATAATTTTGTTGTATTGCTCCAGTGTCACCTCCTGATTAATATCGATCTCCATATTGTGGTAGACAAATGGGGCAGCTTCCTGTTTCGATAAACTCACCTTTGTTTTCTCAATAGATTGAAATACGGAATAACCCAGGTTGTGGTCCGTTAAGGTAATCAGATTTTTGAATTTCGGATCCTGTTTAGAGTAATGGTAATAGGTTTGAATGTCGTTCCTCACCTTAATGCCGTTAAAGAAGTTCATTTGCTCCCAGGAACAGATATTACTGAAATAGGAGTTAGGGACGGTCAGCATTTTACCTGGTGCAGCTTCGTAAAGGGTGTCTTTGCCAAAATGAGGAGTGCCCTGATCCCACATGAAAGAGGAATCAAAACTATCTCCGCCAATGTAAATACCACCGGTAGCAAGAATGTCATTCTTACGGTCTTTACTGCCTACTTTTTCAGGATCCAGTTCGAGATAGGTGAAATCTGTTGTTCCACCGCCAAGATCGGCAACCAGTACTTTCTCTTTTTTAGTGATCGACTGCTCATAAGCAAAAGCCGCCCCAATAGGCTCAAATTGAAAACGGAAGTCGGTAAAGCCGGCATTCTCGGCCGCTTTGTTTAAGCGTTTTTGAGCCAGTGCATCTTTTGTGGAACTCTCATCGTCAAAGAAAACCGGTCGGCCGATGATGGCTTTCTGGCAATCATAGCCGATGATTTTATCTGCTTTCGCCTTCAGGTCTTTTAAGATCAGCGTCACCAGGTCAGAAGCATTATATTTCTTAGTGAATACGCGGGTTTCAATGAAACTACTTCTCGGCAGTACTCTTTTAACCGACTTCATGAAACGGCCTTTCATGCCATCATTGATATAGGCGTTTATCGCATCTTCTCCCACATAATAAGTGATGGAATCTGTTTCAGTAGCCTCATCCTTGAAGTATAGAATGGAAGGAACAGTAATGGTAGCGATGATTTCTTTTTTTTCATCGTCATAAATGGATAGGGCAGAATTGGTAGTTCCAAAGTCAATTCCGTATAAGTACTTAGTCATTGTAATGAGAAATTTGGGGCAAGAAAAAATGATAAAAACAATACATCCGGATTTCGGCTGAAGCTAGAATCCGGATGTATCATGAAAAAAGGTAAACGCTTGTTTATATATACTTTGTACCGAATTTTGATTTTACATCGGCAACTATCTGTTTAATGTTTTGTTCTTCTGTTCTTGGGCAGATCATCAATGTGTTGTTGGATTCCACTACAATGTAGTCGTGAAGGCCTTGAAGGATCACCAATTTGTCTTTTGGTACATTCACCATGCAGTTTGAGGAATCAAACATCATCACTTTTTCTGCTGGTATAACGGCATTTCCTACGTAATCATGTTCTGCAATTTCATAGATGGACGCCCAGGTACCCAGGTCTGACCAGCCAAAATCTGCAGGAAGGACGTATACATTGTCGGCTTTTTCCATAATCCCAAAATCTATAGAGATATTGGTGCACTGCTGATAAGCGTCGCTAATGAAGTTTGCCTCCCTTTCAGTGTTGTAGATCGGATTCCCCTGAAGGAAGATCTCATGCATGTCCGGAAGGTGCTTAGAGAAGGCCTTAGTGATTGACTTGGCCGACCAGATAAATATTCCGGCATTCCATAGGAAATCACCGCTCTGAATAAATGATTTTGCCAGGTCCAGGTTGGGCTTCTCCGTGAAAATCTTCACCTTGTGAATCTGATCATCCGTAGGAAGGGTGTTTTCTACATATTGAATGTACCCATATCCGGTGTCCGGTCTGCTTGGTTTGATCCCCAGAGTGATCAGACAATCATTTTCTGAAGCTGCTTTTAAAGATTGTTCAATCGCAGCGATAAATGCGTCCTGATTGGTAATGGTATGGTCTGAAGGTGCAACCACAATGGTGGCGTCAGGATTCAGGTTAAGGATTTTCATGGAACCATAAGAAACGCATGGAGCCGTGTTTCTCATGATGGGCTCGGCAAGTATTTGGTTGACTGCCAGATCTGGCAATTGTTCTTTAACGATATCTGTATAGATCTCATTGGTCACTACAAAAATATTCTCTGGTGGACAGACTTTTAAAAAACGCTCATAAGTGCTTTGAATGAGTGTCTTTCCAATTCCGAAAAAGTCGATAAACTGCTTAGGGAATTCTGTTCTGCTTACTGGCCAAAATCTACTGCCAACGCCACCGGCCATTATTAATGCGTAATTATTTTTATTCATGCTAAATCGAAAGTATTTAAATTATGCCTTCCTGTAGAAGGTCATGTAAATGGATCATCCCAAAATACGCTCCGCCATCTGTCACTAATAATTGAGTGATGTTATTCTCCTTAATCATTTCCAGTGCATTGATGGCTAAAAGATCTTTTTCAATAGTTTTAGGATGAGGATTCATGAGATCGCTTGCTTTAATGTCGGCTAAATTAGTATGTTTTTCTAACATTCTCCTGATATCTCCGTCAGTAATGATCCCTAAAATCGCATCCGCCTCAATAACAACCACTGCACCTAAACGGTTTTGACTAATTTCAATAATCACATCTTTTACGGAAGCCGATGCTGGAATGCTGGGTTTCTGGTTTTTAACCGCAATATCACCTGATTTTAAATACAGTCTTTTTCCCAAAGCGCCTCCGGGATGGTACCTCCCAAAATCTTCTTCATTGAAATTTCTTGCATTCAGCAGACAAATCGCCAGGGCATCACCCATTGCCAATTGGGCAGTAGTGCTGGTGGTGGGAGCCAGGTTATGCGGACAAGCTTCTTTGGCCACGGTGGTATTCAGGATCAGGTCTGCCTGCGCGGCAAGATCTGAATTGAGCTGTCCCACCATTCCGATCATCAGGTTGCCGGATTGCTTCAATAAGGGCGCAAGAACTTTGATCTCAGGGGTGTTTCCGCTTTTGGAAATACAAATCACAATGTCTTCTTTCTGGATCATTCCAAGGTCGCCATGCACCGCATCTGCAGCATGCATGAAGCTGGATGGAGTACCCGTAGAATTGAAAGTTGCCACTATTTTTTGGGCAATAATGGCGCTTTTGCCGATTCCGGTCACGATAACACGTCCGTTACATTGCAGAATATGGTCGATAATCTGGCAAAAATCATCATTTATATGGTCAATTAGCCCCAAAATGGATTGTGCTTCCAGTTGTAACGTGTTGACTGCGTCCTCGATAATCGCTTTTTTACTTTTCAAACAGAATTTATTAGTATATTGATGCTTTGAATTAGTGCAAAATTATGTTATTTTGAAGTAAATATAGCACTGAATATTTTATACGCGTAATGGATGTGAAAAAGTCGTTGTTTGATAACTTGCAAACCTTTTTTGGTTTTGATAATTTTAAAGGTGACCAGGAGTCTATCATCACCAATGTTCTCGAAGGAAAGAATACGTTTGTGATTATGCCTACAGGTGGAGGGAAGTCCATATGTTACCAGTTACCTGCGCTTATGAGCGAGGGAACTGCAATTGTTATATCGCCCCTGATTGCCCTGATGAAAAATCAGGTAGATCAGCTGAGGGCATTTGGTGGAAGCGACAGCATTGCACACTTTTTAAACTCTTCTTTAAATAAAGCAGAAATTACCCAGGTAAAAAGTGATCTGCTCAGTGGACAAACCAAATTGCTGTACGTTGCCCCGGAATCATTGTCTAAACCAGATAATATTGAATTCTTAAAGCTCATCAAGATCTCTTTTGTAGCGGTGGATGAAGCCCACTGTATTTCGGAATGGGGACACGATTTTCGTCCTGAATACCGAAAAATCAGACAGGTCATCAGCGGACTGGGAGAGGATATTCCAATTATCGCTTTAACGGCTACAGCAACCCCGAAAGTACAGCAGGATATCATTAAGAATTTACAGATGTCTGATGCAACCTTGTTTAAATCTTCTTTTAACAGGCCGAACTTATTTTATGAGATTCGCCCGAAAAGAGATGTCATCAAGGAAATGATCAGGTACATCAAGTACAATACCGGAAAATCTGGAATCATTTACTGTCTGAGCCGTAAAAAGGTGGAAGAAGTAGCGGAAGCACTCAACCTGAATGGCATTAAGGCCCTGCCTTATCATGCCGGTCTGGAGCCTAAAGTACGTGCAGATACACAGGATAAATTCCTGATGGAAGATGTAGAGGTGATTGTAGCTACCATCGCTTTTGGGATGGGAATCGACAAGCCCGATGTGCGTTTCGTGATCCACCATGATATCCCTAAAAGTATGGAAGGGTATTATCAGGAAACTGGTAGAGCCGGAAGAGACGGCGGTGAAGGGGTATGTATTGCTTTTTATGCGCAGAAAGATGTAGATAAACTGGCGAAATTCATGAAGGATAAGCCGGTGTCTGAACGGGAAATCGGAACACAGATCCTGAAGGAAGTGATCGACTATGCCGAATCAGGCGTTTGCCGTAGAAAACAGATCCTGCATTATTTTGGTGAAAACTTCAATGAAACAGGCTGTAATTGTATGTGCGACAACTGTAAAAAGCCTAAGAAACTTTTTGAAGCAGAAGATAACCTCTTGGTTCTATTGAAATTAATCCAGCGTATCGGCGAGAAGTTCGACGATGCGCATATACTGAACATCTTTACCGGATCTGAAACGGCTCAAACCATCGCTTACGAGCATGGCAAGATTCCTGAATTCGGTTTAGGAATGGTAGAAGGAGAAAACTATTGGAAGTCCTTAATCCGTCAGTCCGTATTGAACAACTTCCTCTCTAAAGATATTGACAATTATGGCCTTTTAAGGCTGACTAATAACGGTAGAGACTTTATCGAGAATCCATACAGCCTAAAATTTGTACTCAATGAGCCGATAGAAAGTGCGGCTGATGATGATGAAGATGATGTGAAACATGGATCCGGAACTTTAGATACCCAGCTGCTGCAGCTGTTAAAGGATCTGAGAAAGAAAATCGCCAAGCAAAAGAATGTACCGCCATTCGTCGTGTTTCAGGATCCTTCGCTGGAAGAAATGTGTACGCATTATCCGATTGCAATGGATGAGCTGAAACAGATCTCAGGAGTAGGAAATGGAAAGGCCATGAAGTTCGGTTCGCCATTCATTGAGCTGATTAAAAAATATGTAGAAGACAATGATATTGAACGCCCGATTGACCTGATCATTAAAACGCAGGCCAACAAATCGCAGCTGAAAGTATCTATTATTCAAAATGTAGACAGACAAATCAGTTTAGAAGACATTGCTAAATCTAAAGGCATTACTTATTTCGATATTTTGAAAGAGATTGAAGCCATTGTGAACTCCGGAACAAAGTTAAACCTGAATTATTTTGTAGATGAATTGATTGATGAAGACCGTCAGGATGAAGTATTCGATTACTTCCAATCTGCGGAAAATGATTCTATTGATGAAGCATTGAAAGAATTAGGAGAAGCCGATTATTCCCGTGAAGAGATTCAATTGATGCGCATCAAGTTCATGTCTGAACTAGGTAATTAACATTCTGTATTAGGTAATTATTACAAATAAACAATGATCAATTTTTCACTAGATAATTTAAAACACCAGGAATCAGGAAATTTCTTTTTAATGGCAGGACCATGCGCCATTGAAGGAGAAGAAATCGCTATGCGCATCGCAGAGAAGATCATCACGATTACTGATAAGTTAGAAATTCCCTTCATTTTTAAAGGTTCCTACCGTAAAGCCAACCGTTCTAAAGGTGGTTCTTTCACCGGAATCGGAGATGAGAAGGCTTTGAAGATTTTAGAAAAGATAGGTAAGACTTTTAATGTGCCTACGGTAACTGACATTCATGAAAGTGCAGAAGCGGCAATGGCTGCGGCCTATGTGGATGTATTACAGATCCCAGCTTTTCTTTGTCGCCAAACCGATCTGCTCATCGCTGCTGCGAAAACAGGAAAGGTAGTCAACGTGAAGAAAGGTCAGTTTTTGTCCGCAGGATCTATGAAGTTTGCTGTAGAAAAGATTGTAGAATCTGGAAACCATAAAGTAATCCTGACAGATCGTGGCAACACTTTCGGTTATCAGGACCTGATTGTGGATTATCGTGGATTACCGGAAATGCAAAGCTTCGGAGTGCCGGTAGTAATGGATTGTACACATTCCCTGCAGCAGCCAAACCAGAGTTCTGGCGTAACAGGCGGTAAACCTGAACTGATTGAAACGATCGCTAAAGCTGCAATTGCAGTAGGCGCAGATGGATTATTCATTGAAACACATCCTGATCCTGCAAATGCAAAATCAGATGGTGCAAATATGTTACACCTGGATTTACTGGAAGATTTACTGGTAAAACTAGTAAGAATTAGAAAAGCGGTTATTTAACCGCTTTTTTTAGGCCTTAGATTTTAGTAATCAGGAAGGAAGTTCTTCTGTTTTGTTTGCGCTGCGCCTCTGTATCATTACCTGCAATAGGCTTGTTTTCCCCATAGCCTTTAAAGCTCAGCCTGGAAGGATCGATCTTTTGAGCGATCAGTTCGTCATAGACAGCTTTAGCACGATTTAAGGACAGCTTTTCGTTCTGTAGTTCATTTCCTACATTGTCTGTATGCCCCTGGATTTCTATTTCCAGATTAAGGTTGCTTTTTAACAGCTCAATCAGGGTATGCAGTTCGGTCACAGATGCCGGGAGGAGCCGATATTCATTGGTATCAAAAAAGATATTTTTCAACACCATGTTGTTGCCCACTTTTAAGCGCTCCAGGTTGATCTCCAGGAGAAAGGGCTGCGTCCTGCTTCCCGTACCTAATTCATAATTTTCTGAATAGAAGAGGTAGCCATCTGCACTGGCATTGAACGCATAATTACCGCCTATAGGCATGACCGCAAGGAATTCTCCATTTTCTTTATCAGTATAGTCGCTGTAAGCCGTATTTTTGCTCAGCAGGTTGACTACCTGTACTTTTGCATCCAGAAATTTCCCGCTTTCTTTATCGCGAACCACTCCTTTTACATAAGTGATGGGCATAGGCTGCTTATCCAGCGGAAGTTTAAACTGGTAAATGTCCATATCGCCATAACCATCTTTTAAATTCGAAGAGAAAAAAGCGGTGCTACCATTCGGACTCACGATCATTCCACTTTCTTCATTGAAGGTATTGATCGGATATCCCATGTTTAATGGAGTACTCCAATGACCATTGTCTTGCATACGACTGATGAAAATATCTTTATTGCCCATTCCTGGCCATCCATCTGAAGAGAAGTATAGCGTCTTCCCATCTGCATGTAAAAATGGAGTATTTTCATCATAAGGGGTGTTAATTTCCGGACCAAGATTGACCGGAGCCGACCAGTCGCCATCTGCGTTGAGGTTTGATTTCCAGATGTCGTAACCGCCAATTCCACCGGGTCTGTTGCTCACAAAGTAAAGCGTGTTGCCATCCGGACTAATAGCAGGCTGAGATTCCCAATAAGCACTGTTTACTGGGGCACCAAGGTTAAAAGGTTCAGCCCAGTTATTCCCTTCTTTATGACTCACGTAAATGTCGCATCTGCCCAGGCCATTAGGACGGTTACATCCAGTAAAAAACAGATATAATCCGTCTGGGGAAATGGATTGTGCACCTTCATTGAATTGAGGTGTATTGATGTTGCTGCTTAAGGGGAGGGCGTTACCCCATTCATTATTTGTCTTTTTAGAAATGAAGAAATCTTCGTTTCCATCGATATTTCTACTAAAAATAAGCGTCTCATCGTCGGCGGTAATGGCAGGGAAATAATCCCGGTATACAGTATTGATTTTAGGACCAAGGTTGAGGGGTTCGTATTGCTGAGGTTTCTTTAGGGCCTCAATAGCAAAGGCACAATCTTTCTGGTATTTCTTTGCCCTGGCGAGAAAAGCAGCATCATTACCGGTGTATTTACTGATGAATAAGCTGAGGTGTTTTAAGGCATTTTGATAATCACCGCTATAAAGTTCAGATTCTCCTAGTCCATAATAGATTCGTAGTTCTGAATTTGGATTCAGTTCAAGGGCTTTCCGATAATAAACAGCAGCTTCTTCGTAGGATTTAATTCTTCTATTTAATTCTGCAAGCTGTAGAAGGGCATTTTGAAAGGAGGGATCAGCCTTAACGGATTCCTTGAGTGCGGAAATGGCTTCAGGATATTGGTTGTCATTTAAAAGGCCCTGCGCTTTGTCGAAGCTGGCCATGGCTTTCTTGATGGTGGAAGTCTGGGCTGTAGCACCAAGAACCATCAGGAAAGACAGAAAAAGAGCAACAGATATTTTTTTCAAAATGCTATTGTTAATGGTGTAAAATTAAATATAGCGAAAAATCTGAATTTGCGATTAAGGGATATTTAAATATTTATGTGTTTGTAAAGAAATTTCCCATTTTGGGTTTGCCATCACGTAATCAATAATCAATGGCGTAATTTCCTTTGACTTAGACCATTCTGGCTGCAGGTATAATTTGCAGGTATCAGAAACGGTTGCAGCATATTGCTCTGCCCATTCAAAATCACTCTTGTTGAACACAATCACTTTTAACTCATTGGCGAATGGCGTGATGTCTGGACGAGGGGCTTTAAATTTCTTTGGAGAAAGACAAATCCAGTCCCAGGTACCTGAAAGGGGATAAGCTCCGGAAGTTTCAATGAAAGTAAGGATATTTTTCTCCTTTAATTTTTGGGTTAAATAATCCAGATTATAAATTAATGGCTCACCACCGGTAATGACCACCGCTTTACCTGGAAAGGTATCTGCTTTGGCCACAATATCATCTGCTGAAGTCAGTGGGTGTAGTTCTGCATCCCAGCTTTCTTTCACATCACACCAGTGGCAACCTACATCGCAGCCTCCCAAACGAATAAAATAAGCCGCTTTTCCTGTGTTAAATCCTTCGCCCTGTATGGTGTAAAATTCTTCCATTAATGGAAGTAATGTGCCGTCTGCTGGTATATTGTGTGCCATATATTATTCGGCAAAGGTAAATAAAATATTTACGGGAAATGGGATTATATGTATATTGAGCCGATTTATATGACCAATCTGTGAAAAAGGAGGTTCATTTATAATCATTTACCCTAAATACGAGCTATGCTGAAGTGGTATAAATTGGAAGGCAGCTTCCCGGAGCATGATTTCGTGGAACAGATTAAAGTGAATGGGAAAAAATTATGTCTGGTGAGACATCAGGACCAGACTTTCGTAGTTCAAAACAGCTGTCCCCATGCAGGAGGAATTCTGAGTGGAGGTACTTGTAAAAATGGTTACCTGATTTGTCCGATACACCGATGGGAATACAACCTGGAAACGGGAAGAGGGGCAGAGGGACAAGGAGATTATATTGACACTTACCCGGTAGAAACAAGGGTTGATGGAATTTATGTCGGCTTAAAAGAAAGCTGGATAAAAAAGCTCTTTAGTTGAGTTACTAAAGAGCTTTTTATAGCTTATTTAAGAATAGATTTCCTTCTTTGCAGAGGCCAATGTGTTTTTCAACAAGCCTACAATAGTCATCAGACCAACACCTCCAGGAACTGGAGTGATCCATGAAGCTTTAGGAGCTACATTTTCAAAGTCTACATCTCCATATAACTTATAACCAGATTTGGTTTCTGTAGAAGTTTCTCTATTGATACCCACATCAATGATGATCGCACCTGGCTTCACCATATCTGCAGTTACAAAGTTCTTTTTACCAATTGCAGCAACGATAATGTCAGCCTGTAAAGCCAGCTCTTTCAAGTTCGCAGTTTTGCTGTGCGTTAAGGTTACGGTACAGTTTCCGGGGTTGGCATTTCTGGCCATCAGAATGCTCATCGGACTACCTACAATGTTACTTCTACCCACTACTACGCAATGTTTTCCAGTGGTATCAATCTCGTATGCCTGAAGCATTAACATAATGCCATAAGGAGTAGCAGGGATGAAACAAGGAAGGTTCCTCATCATACGTCCCAGATTTACCGGATGAAATCCATCTACATCTTTTCGGTAATCAATAGTTTCAGTTACTTTTTCAGGATCGATATGCTTAGGAAGTGGCAATTGAACAATCAGTCCATCTACACCAGCATCCTGATTGATCTCTTCTATCTTTTGCAGCAATTCTGCTTCTGTGACCGAATTGTCGTATCTGATCAGAGAAGATTGAAAACCTACCTTTTCACAGTTTTTCATTTTGCTGGCAACATAGGTTTCGCTGCCACCATCATTACCTACTAAGATGGCCACTAAATGTGGTTTTCTGCCACTTTCAGCTAAGAAGGAAGCAGCTTCAGCTGCGATTTCCAGTTTTATTTTTTCTGATGCGAATTTTCCGTCAAGTAACTGCATGTAATCCTTTATGAGGTTATTTATTAATCTAATTTAAGTACGGCCATAAAAGCAGATTGTGGAATTTCCACATTACCCACCTGACGCATACGTTTTTTACCAGCCTTTTGCTTTTCAAGAAGCTTACGTTTACGTGAAATATCACCACCATAACATTTAGCGGTCACATCTTTACGAAGCGCGCTTAGTGTTTCTCTGGCGATAACTTTTGCACCAATAGAGGCCTGGATTTTAATCTCGAATTGCTGACGTGGAATTAATTCCCTTAGTTTTTCACAGATTTTCTTTCCAAAATCATAAGCATTGCTGCGGTGAATTAAGGAGGATAAAGCATCAACAGGTTCTTCATTCAATAACATATCTAATCTGACCAAGTCAGATTTACGGTAACCAATCTGATGATAGTCAAATGAAGCATATCCTTTAGAAATTGTTTTTAGTTTATCATAGAAGTCGAAAACAATCTCTCCCATAGGCATCTCAAAAACAAGCTCTACACGATCTGAAGTCAGGTAAGACTGGTTGACAATAATTCCCCTCTTCTGGATACATAGTGACATTACCGGGCCCACAAAGTCAGCCTTGGTAATGATATTTGCTTTAATAAAAGGTTCTTCTACCGCATCCAATTTACTTGGATCTGGTAAATCTGATGGATTATTTACAGAAATCACCTCGCCTTTAGTAGTCTTGGCAATGTAAGATACGTTGGGTACAGTAGTGATCACAGTCATGTTGAACTCACGCTCTAAGCGCTCCTGGATGATCTCCATGTGTAGCATACCCAGGAATCCGCAACGGAAACCAAAGCCTAATGCTGCAGAACTTTCAGGTTCGAAAACGATAGAGGCATCATTCAGCTGCAATTTATGCATAGCTTCACGCAATTCCTCAAACTCATCAGTATCTACCGGATAAATACCAGCGAAAACCATGGGTTTAACCTCTTCGAAACCTTGAATTGAATCTGTTGAAGGTCTGTCTACGGTAGTGATGGTATCTCCAACTTTTACCTCACGTGCTTCCTTAATTCCAGAGATGATATAACCTACATCACCGGTTTTAACAACGCTTCTTGGCGACATATCCAGTTTAAGGATACCTACCTCATCGGCTAAATATTGTTTACCTGTATTGATAAATTTAACTTTATCGCCTTTTTTAATTTGACCATTGACTACTTTATAATAGGCAATGATTCCTCTGAATGGATTGAAAACAGAGTCAAAGATCAATGCTTGAAGAGGTGCTTCAGGATCACCAACTGGTGCTGGAACACGGTCTACAATAGCTTGAATGATATCTGGGATTCCCATTCCAGTTTTACCTGATGCAGGAATAATATCCTCACGTTTACAGCCGATTAAGTCAATAATCTGATCTTTTACTTCCTCAGGCATAGCCCCAGGTAAATCCATTTTATTTAAAATAGGGATAATTTCAAGATCGTGCTCTAGCGCAAGGTATAAGTTGGAAATGGTCTGTGCCTGAATTCCCTGAGATGCATCCACAATAAGTAAAGCACCTTCGCAAGCTGCAATGGAACGAGAAACCTCATAAGAGAAATCTACGTGACCAGGCGTATCAATCAGGTTGAAATTGTATTCAATATCACCAACCTTATAATTCATCTGAATGGCGTGGCTTTTTATCGTGATCCCACGTTCACGTTCTAAATCCATATTATCCAGCAATTGAGCCTGAGCCTCACGTTGGGTAATGGTTCCAGTATATTCTAATAGACGGTCAGCTAGTGTGCTTTTACCGTGATCAATATGTGCAATTATGCAAAAATTACGTATGTGCTTCATCAGTGGCGCAAATATAGGATTTTGAGTCGATTAATTTATCGTAAATTAATCATAGTATATTGTAATGACTGCGGCATTACTAGGAATTGGCCAGTCGGATCAGGTTCTCTACGGTTTGGGTATTGGTCAGGTCGTAGCTGAATTCATCTTCGCTGGTGCCCATACTTAAGCTCGGATTTCTGAATTCCATAGCGCTTTTTACCGCATATTTGGCAGAAGCATGGAACTCTTTAGCACCGGTAATCCGGATGATTTCTGTGACGTTGTCTGTATGAATACCTGCACCAGGCATGATGCTGATTCTTCCTGCAGCCTGTTTAATTAAGGCTTTGATCTGTCCAACGCCTGCTAAAGCCGAAGGAGCAGCACCTGAGGTCAGTACCCTTTCACAGCCCAATTTGATCAGGTCTTCCAGACCTTGTTCCAGGTTATTGCACATGTCAAAGGCCCGATGGAAAGTGACTTTCATAGGCTTGGCCAGTTCAACTAACTCCGCACAGCGGGCTTTATCGATACTGCCATCTGCATGAAGAATGCCAAACACTACTCCATCACAATTTAATGATTTACAGATTTTAATGTCTTCCTTCATGATGCTGAATTCTAAATCAGAATACAAAAAATCTCCACCTCTGGGGCGGATGATCGGATACACTAAAATGTGCAGTAATTCTTTTGCCAGCTTGAGCTGCCCATAGCTTGGGGTAGTGCCTCCCTCTGGTAAATTGTCGCAAAATTCTACCCTTACTGCGCCGCCTTCCTGTGCTGCCAAGGCAGAAGAAAGGGAGTTGGCGCATACTTCCATTTGAATCATTCGATACGGTTTATTTCGGGTTAGTAATAGCTTTTTCCAGGAATTAATAAATCGGTTTTGTTCTGGTCACAAACCGCATAGCTGAAGCCTTGCTGAATCGCATAAGCTCCATATTCTCCTTTTTTATTTAAAGCAAGGAAGCCTACCTGGATGTTTTTGGCAATTTCAGGTTTCTTTTTAATGATCCTCATGACCGCCTCTTTACAAGCTGCTTCAGGCGTATAACCCTGTCTCATCAGTTCTACCACTAAAAAGCTGCCTACATTACGGATTACCTCTTCACCAACGCCGGTAGAAGTAGCACCGCCAACTTCATTGTCTACAAATAAACCAGCACCAATGATTGGACTGTCACCCACACGTCCATGTAGCTTATAAGCCATGCCGCTGGTGGTACAAGCACCTGAAATGTTTCCTTTAGCGTCTAAAGCCAGCATGCCAATGGTATCATGGTTGTATTGATTTCCTGGCAATCGGGTAGGAGCGGCTTTATCGTATAATTTATTTTCTATGTTCATTACCGGCGCATACTTTGCCGTTTTTAACCATTCTTTCCATGCTTTTTCACTTTCTTTGGTCAGCAGGTTCTCTTTTTTGAAACCGTTTTCCAAAGCAAACTGAAGTGCGCCATCACCTACAAGCATCACATGCGGCGTTTTTTCCATCACCATTCTGGCCACAGAAATGGGATGGATGATGTGTTCTAATCCAGCAACGGCACCGCAGTTGCCCAAATCATCCATAATACAGGCATCCAGTGTCACATGACCATCTCTGTCTGGCAAGCCGCCATAACCTACGGATTGGTTTTTTGGATCAGCTTCAGGAACATGTACTCCTTGTTCTACCGCGTCCAGTGCTCTTCCGCCTGCAGATAATACCTTCCATGCCGCCTGATTGGCAGCAATGCCGAAATCCCAGGTAGAGATGACGATTGGTTTTACAGGTGCATGAGATGGGCTTGGGATCATTGCAGCAGCGCTTGTTCTATCAATGGCTAATAAGGAGGCAGAAAGCGCAGATGCTTTAATGAATTTTCTACGGTTAAACATGTTTGGTATAGCTTTAAATAATTTGAAAGTGATCGGCGTCTTTTAAGAATGGGAAGGCCCTGCGGGTTTTAGCCAGTTCTTCGTAGCCGATACTAAAGGTATAAAGATCTTCGTCTTCGGGTTTATAATAAATGGTTTTACCCATTGGATCGATACATTGGGAATGCCCGCTATGATATAGTTCTTTACCATCATGACCCACACGATTGGCTGCAATCACATAACTCTGGTTTTCGATGGCACGGGCAGGAATCAGTGCGTTCCAATGAACAGCACGTTTATCAGGCCAGCTGGCAATCAGCAGTAGAATGTCGTATTCTTCATTCTGATTACGCAGCCATACCGGGAAGCGGAGGTCATAACAGATCGCAAGGCGGATTTTCCAGCCTTTTAATGTTACAATGACTTTGTCTTTGCCTGGAGAATAGTTTTTATCTTCTTCACCCAGGCCAAATAAATGTCTTTTATCGTAATGGCTATAGCCGCCATCCGGAAGCATCCAGATCAGTCGGTTATAATAATGACCGTCTTCTTTGATGATCAGACTGCCAGTAACTACGCATTCATATTTTTGTGCAATCTCCTTCATCCACTGCATAGTTTTACCATTCATCTCTTCAGCGAGTGCTGGAGCGTTCATGCTAAAACCGGTGTTAAACATCTCTGGAAGTACAATCAGGTCTGTTTTTTCTTTAACACCTGAGGACAATCTTAGGGATAGATTCTGCAGGTTTTTGTCAACATTCTCCCAAAATAAATAGGCCTGGAAAATTGTGATTTTCAGGTTTTTAATACTTAGGTAATCTGGACTTTCCATTATTGTAATTTAAAGGGATGTAAATTATAATTTAACTAGTCTTTCAACGGCTTTTTCCAATGTTTCTTGTTTTTTTGCAAAACAAAACCTCAAAACATGGTGATCCGTATTCCTAATGTAGAAGGCTGAAACCGGAATGGAGGCAACTCCATATTCTTTGATTAACCTTTCGGCCATGGCGACATCTTTTTCATCGCTGAGGTGCTCATAGCTAACGCATTGGAAATAAGAACCATCGCAAGGTAATAATTTAAACTTAGTTTCGGTAAGGAGCGAACGAAACAAATCGCGCTTCTGCTGGAAGAAGGCAGATAAGCCAAGATACGATTGCGGATCTTTCAGGTAACGTGCGATACCCACCTGCATCGGAGTATTTACACTGAATACATTGAATTGGTGTATTTTTCTGAACTCCTTCATCATTTGTTCAGGCGCCAGGCAGTACCCCAATTTCCAGCCGGTAGTATGCAGTAATTTGCCGAAGGAAGCCACAATAAAGCTTCTTTCGCGGAGTTCCGGGTATAAAGCCACACTATGGTGTTGCTTACCATCGAAAATGATATGTTCATACACCTCATCACTTAAAATCATGATGTCGGTATTTTTTGTTAATTTGATGAGTGCTTTGATGTCCTTTTCTGATAAAACGCAGCCAGTTGGATTCTGTGGGCTATTCAAGATGATCATTTTGGTATTGGCGGAGAATAGTTTTTTCACCATTTCCCAGTCGATCTCATATTGAGGAGGGGCAAGCTCATAAGGTTTAACCAGGCCGCCCAGCAACTTTATCGTAGGGGCATAAGCATCGTAAGCAGGTTCAAAAATAATCACCTCATCACCAGGATGAATATAAGCGCTTAAAGCGGTGAATATAGCCTGTGTACCTCCGGCAGTAACATTGATCTCCGTTTCCGGATGATAATTTGCGCCATAAAGTTGATTCATCTTTTCGGTAATCACTTCTCGCAGGGCTGCTAAACCAGTCATGGGGGCATATTGATTAAAGCCCTGGCGCATGGCCTCCGCTACATATTCGATGAGTTTCGGATCACATTCATAATCAGGAAATCCCTGAGAAAGATTAATGGCCTGATGTTCTTCTGCTAATTTGGACATGACCGAAAATATGTTCGTTCCTGTGCCAGGTAGTTTGGATTGTGTAGCTATCATGTGGCAACGAAAATAGAAATAATATTTATCGTCTTATATCAGATTTATTTAATAATTTCATCTTGCTATGACTTTTAAAACAAAAGAAAGCAGATTATTGCTCATTCTAGGCTCCTTTTTCGTGGCCAATGCGATCCTTTCAGAATTTATAGGTGTAAAAATATTTACGGTGGAAGGCACACTGGGCATCAAACAGTTTGATATCAATTTGCTGGGCGTTCCAAACCTCTCCTTTAACATGTCTGCAGGGGTACTTACCTGGCCTTTAATTTTTATCATGACGGATATTATCAACGAATATTTTGGCGTTCGGCAGGTCCGGTTTTTATCTGTGCTGGCGGCTATTCTGATTTCTTACGCCTTTTTTGTGGTCGCAGCAGCGATGAGACTTTCGCCTTCTGATTTCTGGGTAAATCAAACCATTGATGGCCATCCGCTCAATATGAATCATGCTTTTGCCGGGATATTCGGACAAGGGATGTGGATCATTGTGGGTTCTGTGATTGCCTTTTTAGTAGGGCAGATTGCGGATGTGTTTATCTTTCATAAAATTAAAAAAGTAACCGGAGAACGTGCTTTATGGCTTCGTGCCACAGGTTCTACAGTGATTTCTCAATTTATAGACAGTTTTGTCGTGATCTTTATTGCTTTTTATTTGAATCCTCAATACCACTGGAGCTGGCAAATGGTGACTGCAATCGGTCTGGTGAATTATACTTATAAATTTGTAGTCGCAATTTTAATGACGCCCTTACTGTATGTGGTGCATCATGTGATTGACCGTTATCTGGGCAAGGATCTTTCGCAGCGTATGATTAAAATGGCAGGAAGATAGCGGCAGCCTGGATTTACCAGATTACAGCTTAATTCTTTTGTCGAACACAAATGGCTCAAACTTCAGTAATTTGATGAACTTGAAATCCGCATGGTTAGGGTTGAGGAGAAAATTTGATTCCGCTGATATAATGGAAGAGGGGACTTTCAATAGGGCCGTTTTTTCATTCCTGACCCAATTCTCCCCTAATTCCTGTGTATAAGACATGTTTTCAAAGAAAACCAGTTTTCTGGTAATGATTTCAAGGGGATACTGGCAATGGGGAGGTCATCCGGAATTTCAATCGTCATGACCTGGAAGGCACTGTTCAGCCCAAATTGACTCCGATGGACTACATTTTCCAGACAAGCCAAAGAACGTGATTCCGCTGTATAAATCATGGAAACATCATTCGGATTCCATCTTGCTGCGCGGCCTGAAGCGACTAATGAGCCAGCGTAATTGCTCAAACAAATGCGAAATACCTGCATAAATTAAGCGAGATCTCCGTGAGCAATTCTAATGAGCTCTTCTTCAATGAGACTGATGCCTGTAAAAGTGTCCATTAAATCAAAGGGAATTTGGTGGCCAAGCCCATAAGAAGGGGTATTGAGCCATTGGTGAAAAGCCTTTGCCCTGCCAAAGATTTCTATTCCTTTTTCAAATAGAGAAAAAGACTTTAAAAGTTTCTCGCTGAGGGAAGGATCTAATCTGGATGCATTAGAAGCGTAGTTCTGGATGGTTTTAACATTAGTTTTAAAGGTATCCTGGAACTCTTCCCTGGTAAAACCCGAAAGACTTAAAAAATCCAGTGCAGCTTTTGCTGATAAGCCTGATTTTGAACTCATGAGCAAGCTGATAGAATCGTTGTACAATGGCTGATAAGGGGCGATTAAAGCGGCCTCTGCAACAACAGATAGGGGTGTTTTATCTTTGTAAGGTTTTGAAGTGTTTGCCATAACCATAAATTTTATTCAATTCGAATATACGGAATTTTTTCCGGTAGCTCTGGAATATTTTCCATAAAAAAACCGCAATCCTGGTTTTGATGACCTTTCAGGTAAAAAATAGGAATGCGGTTTTTGATAAGCAGGGGAGTTTAGCTCATCCTTTTAACTTCCAGGATTTTAAACTCCTGAATGCCGTCAGGCATTTCCCAGTTGATAATGTCGCCTGTTCTGTAGCCAAATAAAGCAATGCTGATCGGAGCAAAAACAGATACCTTTTGCACCTTGATGTTTGCTTCTTCCGGCATTACAATCTTAAAGCTAAACTCTTTACCGGTTTTTGTATTGGCAATTCTAGCTTCAGATTTCAGACATACCACGTCTTCAGGAAGATCCTGATCTGCGTAGATCGTTGCCTCTTTGATCTCTTTTCTTAGTTTTTCTTTATTATAAGGACTCATGTTTGATTTGTCCAGGTGATCTTTTAATAGTTTTAAATCGCTTTTTGAAAGTGATAATGTTTTTGTTTCCATGTTTAAATGTCTTAATGTAATGATTGATGATTAATTCCTTAATAAGATACAGGGAGGCAAACTGATGTTTACGAATTATCACACCTTAAGAGGTGTAATTGCTTAATATAAAAAAGAAAATACACAATCGCTTGCTATTTCCTTAAATTATAAAATAACGAAAATCATCAGAAGAAAAATGCCCCTGAACCGAAGAGTAGAATGAAATGATTCGGGGCTTAGTTAATAAAGTCTTTACTGCTGATTTGATAAGTAAAGCCGAAGGGATAGTTTTCCCTGAAGAACCTTTTGAACAGCGCATAGGCTTGCAGCTGACTCTTATTATAAGTCATTAAGGTTGCCTGATGTATGCCTGTTCTTTGTTTCATTATTGCTAATCTCGGTAGGTTTTTTATTAAATCAAAGGAAAAATGGATTTATCTTAGTATTAAGGGCTTTAATTGACATTGGTGTTATTGTTCTAGCTGATTTGCTGAATATTTCTGCAGTTATCCTTCATTATGCTCCCGGATGGCTGATGAGTTCTGCAAAACATCTCGAGCAGCCTTAAGGATATTTGCTGATTGGCCTGGTAAAACATAGGAATTGGTCTAGCATATACACCGGTTTCCTGCTGAAACATGAGGATGATTCTTGCAAAATATCCTCATGTTTCTAGTGCAAATTCTGAGGTCTGAAGCTGGAAAAAAAAGCCAGATATTTGGCAGTAGCAGTGTCGAAATTCAGCGTTACAACACGCTTTTTGGGCGGTTAATAATGTCGGAAAGCCGAATAAATTGGCCCTTATAGGCGCTAATAAGACCGAAAAAAGTAAGATTTAACAGAAAAAACGCAATAGAATGGAAGTTATGTACGTTTATTTCCAAAATAATATATATTTGGCCACAAATTAAATATTTAAAACATGGAAAAATTTTCAAAAGTTAAAGAATTATTAGCTTCTATTGAAGCTGACGCTGAGAAGTTTTATAATGCAGGAAACAGTGCTGCAGGAACTAGAGTACGTAAAGCTATGCAGGATTTAAAAGTTCTTGCTCAGGAAATTCGTTCTGAAGTAACAGAGAAAAAAAACAGCGAAAAATAATATCGATTTATTCGAAAAGCAGCAGCACCATCAACCGTGCTGCTGCTATTTTACCTCCCCATCATTATGCCCTATACTGCCGCCCCTAACAGATATACTCAAATGCAATACCGCAGATGCGGAAACAGTGGACTGAAGCTACCAGCCATTTCTCTTGGCTTATGGCATAACTTCGGTCATGTGGATCAGCTGGAAAACTGCAGTGAGATTTTAAAACTGGCTTTCGACAATGGAGTTACCCATTTTGACCTTGCTAATAATTACGGTCCGCCTCCAGGATCTGCAGAGGAAAATTTTGGTCGCTTGCTGAAAAGAGATTTCGAAGGATATAGAGATGAAATGATCATTTCTTCTAAGGCAGGATATACAATGTGGGATGGACCTTATGGAGATTGGGGTTCCAAAAAATACCTGGTATCCAGCCTGGATCAAAGTCTGAAAAGAATGGGCATGGAGTATGTCGATATTTTTTACCATCACCGTCCGGATCCGCAAACGCCACTAGAGGAAACAATGGCAGCATTAGACCTGATCGTACGTCAAGGAAAAGCATTATATGTCGGGATATCTAATTACCAGGCAGAAGAAGCTGCCGAAGCGATGAAAATCTTAAAACGTTTGGGCACACCATGTCTGATTCATCAACCTAAATACTCCATGTATGAACGTTGGGTAGAAGGAGGTTTGCTGGATTTACTAGGCAATGAAGGTATAGGATGTATTCCTTTTTCACCGCTCGCTCAAGGGATGCTGACCAATAAATACCTGAAAGGGATTCCTGAAGATTCTCGTGCAGCAAAGTCGCATGGCGCATTACAGCAAGATCAATTGACGCCTGAAAGATTGAAACAGCTGAATGCACTGAATGCAGTTGCGGAAAGCCGTGGACAAAAACTGGCACAAATGGCCTTGTCATGGATTTTAAAAGATGAACGCATTACCTCCGTATTGGTGGGCGCCAGTAAAGCTGAACAGCTTGCGGATTCTTTAAAATGTTTGAACAACCTTGATTTCAGCACAGAAGAACTACAGAAAATTGAGCAGATTTTAGCCTCTTAGTTAGTACGAGGCATAAATCATTAAAAGAAGCTGTCTTAAATAGCAATTCAAGACAGCCGCTTTATTTTTTATAGGGTTAGTGCTGCGGTCAATTCTATTTCCGCTTGTAAATCCTGCACAAAATCGTCAATCTGTGCCTTGGTTACCCCAGGCATACAGATCACGTGACTATTGCCATCTTCGGTAGCAATCTGCCATTTCTGTCGCAATGCGATAGAAGGCGCTGGGAATACCACCGTTAAGGCAGAGGGATTAGTCCATGCTGGTACGCCAATATTATTTAGGCTTTTTACCGTATAGGCTGCGGTTTCCAGACATTCCAAAGCGCGTTGCTTTAATCCTTCTTTTCCCAGTTTTTTAAGCGCATACCAGATGAAAATAGGGCTGTGACCATTTCTGCTACCCGTAATCGTAGTGTCTACGGTGCCGATATATGGAATCGCTTTTCCAATCCTGTCTTTATAATTCTTTTTCACCAATACCAACCCGCAAGGGATAGGAGAGCCGATAAATTTATGTCCGCTGATGGCCATACTGTCGGTCCCATGGTTAAAATCAAAACCTGGTTTTAAATTCAGTAAAGCACTATAAGTGCCAGCTAAAGCAGCATCACAATGGATATAATGATTTTTAATCGCTTGCCTGCGGAGGATTTGCTGAATTTGCTGCAAATCATCTTTTGCTTCCATCATCGTGGTGCCAATATTGGCCAGAATGATCACCGGCTGATCCCTGTGCATTTGTACCATCGCATTCAAATCCTCGTAATCCATCTCCCCATTTTCTTGAGTTCTGATCACGATGCTGCGCAGATTGAGCAGCTGTATGTTCTTTTGAACACTATAATGTGTGGCTTCAGAATAATAAACGATGCCATTAGGATAGAGTTCCCTGGCCACGTAAAGGCCATATAAATTTCCTTCAGAGCCACCATTGGTCACATAACCCCACCAGTTATTTGCTGGTGCATGGAACAATTCAGCAAAAAACTCCAATACTTCCAGCTCCAGAGAACGCGAATTCAGATCGTAAGTAGATTCTACCCATGGATCGCCCACATTGTTTAAAGGCAGTTTTAAAAGTGGATATAATTCTGAATAATCAAAATCTTGTGCAATTGGGTAACCGATGAAGTGCTTGGCACGCTCTTCAGCGAGTTTCATATAAGCGCTTAAACGCTCATTATCTTTAGTATTTAATGGAGTCTTCATGGGTAGTCATGATATTTGGTTTTTAATCCTTCAAAATTAGATAAGTACCATATTATTTCCTTTGCTTATCTGATATTCAATAAAAAATACTGTTATGGATACATTATACAGTAAAAACCACCATATTTGTGGCTTGCTGGATCCTATTTCAGCAAAATACTATGATGGAGAATTTAGATAAGCTCGACACCAGGATATTAAACATCCTGCAAAAGGACGCTTCTTTAAGCACAAAAGACATTGCAGGGGAAATCGGCCTAAGTATTTCCCCCACTCACGAGCGCATTAAACGACTAAAATCAGCAGGATATATAGAGAAATATGTAGCGCTGGTAAACCGGGAAAAGCTTGGAAAACACCTGCTGGTGCTTTGTACCGTAACTTTAAAAGAACAATCCATTGCTACCTTAAAAAACTTCGAGGAATCAGTAGTGCAGTTTAAGGAAGTGCTGGAAGTTTTGTGTATTGCCGGCGGACAAGATTATCTGCTAAAGATTGTAGTAGATGATGTAGACGATTACCATACTTTTGTGGTTACTCATTTATCTTCACTTTCAAATATTTCTACGTTAAGCAGTAGTTTTGTGTTAAAAGAGATCAAAAGAGAAACGGCATTCCACCTTATTTTCTAACTTTAGGCATGGAATCAATACAAACTTTGCCCGAATTAAACGCAGAGGAGCTTCGTGTGCTAGGCGTTTTAATGGAGAAATCTAAAACTACCCCTGAATATTACCCAATGACCATTAACAGTCTGACAGCAGCCTGTAATCAAAAGACCTCAAGGAAACCTGTGGTTCAGTATGACGAACAGACTGTGGTACTGGCATTGGATACCCTCAAAAGAAAAGGATTGATTTCTACGGCTACCGGAGGATCAAGCCGCAGCATTAAATACAAGCATAACTTCGCGATTGTATTCCCGGTAACGCCTCAGGAAGTCGCTATTCTTTGTCTATTAATGCTGAGAGGCCCTCAAACTCCAGGAGAGCTAAATACCAATTCCGGTAGATTGTATGAATTCGAATCTTTGGAAGAAGTACAATCCGTATTGGAACGTTTAACGGATGCTGAGCCTCCTTACGTCATTCAATTGCCGAGAAAAGCCGGACAAAAAGAAATGCGTTACGCACATTTACTTTCTGGTGCACCTGATTTAAATGCAGAAGACTCAACAGAAGAAGCCGCTCAAAAAACGAACTCAGATCTGGAAAACCGGGTGCTGAAGCTCGAAACAGAATTGGACGAATTAAAGACCGCTTTTGCTCAGCTGATGAAGGAACTGATGGGCTAAAATCCCATTCCGCTAAAACTATCAACAAAACCTGGTGTTATCCTTTTATAACATCCATTTCCTATTGATCTGTGATGTTATGATCCTAAAAACATCATATTATGTCAAAAAAAGTAGCAGAACAATTGGTGGAAATGCTTGTTGAAGCAGGTATTAAGCGTATTTATGCCGTAACGGGCGATAGTTTAAATGAGCTAAATGATGCGGTAAGACGCAACGATAACATCCGCTGGATCCATGTGAGGCATGAAGAAGCAGGGGCTTATGCTGCCGCTGCAGAAGCAGAATTGCATGGCCTTGCGTGTTGTGCCGGCAGCAGCGGGCCTGGTCATGTGCATTTGATCAATGGCTTATATGATGCCCATCGTGCAGGTGCCGCCGTTTTGGCAATAGCCTCTACTTGCGCAACTACTGAATTCGGTTCCGGTTATTTTCAGGAAACCAATACCACCAAGCTTTTTGATGATTGCAGTCATTACAATCAAATTGCCACTACTCCCGCTCAGCTGCCGAGAATGACACAGGCAGCTTTGCAGCATGCCTTTCACCATAAAGGGGTGGCCGTTCTTGGTTTGCCCGGTGATGTGAGCAGTATGGAGGCAGTCGAAAATATGTCCGCAGATAAAACGTATTTTTCTAAAGCAAGTATCTGCCCGGCAGAAGAGGAGCTGTTAGCACTTTCCCGCCTGATCAATACACATAAAAAGATCGCGATATTCTGTGGAATCGGTGCTGTCGAAGCACATGATGAGGTCGTTAAACTTGCAGAAATGCTTAAAGCTCCTGTAGGTTACTCTTTCAGGGGTAAAATGGGAATCCAGTATGATAACCCTTATGAAGTAGGGATGACCGGCCTCCTTGGTTTGCCGTCTGCCTACCATAGCATGCACGAAAGTGACCTGGTGATTTTATTAGGCACAGATTTCCCTTACGTTCCCTTTATCCCACAGGATAAAATTTTAGTACAAATCGATAGTAAACCTGAACGCCTGGGTAGGAGAGCCAAGCTGGATATGGGGCTGCATGGAGATATCAAAACCAGTTTAAATGCGCTATTTCCATTATTAGATACCAATACCGATGATAGTTTTCTGGCCGCACAATTGAAAGTTTATGAAAAAGTAAAAGAACATTTGAATACTTATGTAGCGGATAAAGGGGAAAAGGATGCGATTCATCCCGAAGCCGTTGCTTTTGAAATTAATAAACTGGCTGCTCAAGATGCTATTTTTACGGTGGATACCGGAATGTGCTGTGTTTGGGGTTCCAGATACATTGATGCGACAGGAAAACGTACAATGCTGGGTTCGTTTAATCATGGTTCTATGGCAAATGCGATGCCTCATGCCATCGGTGCTGCTTTATCTAGTCCAGAACGACAAGTTGTAGCGATGTGCGGAGACGGTGGGTTGTCGATGATGCTAGGAGATTTAGCTACCATCAAACAATATAACCTACCTATTAAATTGATCGTTTTCAATAACAGGTCTCTGGGCATGGTAAAATTGGAAATGGAGGTAGCAGGACTTCCGGATTCGGAGACGGATATGGTTAATCCGGATTTTGCATTAGTAGCTACCGCGATGGGCATTAAAGGGGTGACAATTGATGATCCTAACCAACTGGAAGAAGGGATGAAAGCCGCATTTATGCACGATGGCCCAGTGTTAGTCAATGTGATGACGGATCCGAACGCAATGGCGATGCCACCAAAAATTGAGTTTAAAATGATGAAAGGAATGGCACTCACCATGACTAAACTGATGTTGGGCGGCAAGTTTGATGAAGTACTGGATACGGTGAAATCCAATTACAAACATTTAAAAAGTATCATAGATTAAAGCTTAAATTTGTGTTCGATTTATGATCCAAATACACCCAACTACCGCCCTTACCTCTATCCTTGACAATGATTTTTATAAAATCACCATGCAGCAGGGGGTGATCCGTCTGTTTCCGGCAGCAAAAGCAAGATATAAGTTCATCAACCGTGGAAAACATTCTTTTCCAGAAGCATTTGCGCAGGCTTTAAGAATCGCAGTGGACCAGATGGCTTTATTAAAGCTGACTAAAGAAGAGAAACGTTTCCTGCAGGTCAGCTGCCCATATCTTGATCCGGTATATCTGGATTTCCTGGAAGGTTACCGTTATCAGCCCGAGGAAGTACAAATCGAACAGCATGGAGATCAGCTGGAAGTACGCGTAGAAGGATTGTGGTATCGAACGATATTGTGGGAAGTTCCTCTAATGTCCTTGATTTGCGAACTGTATTATGTGCTGAATGGCTCGCATAGGATCAGCAATGAAGAAGTGATGCAGCTGACTGCACAAAAAATAGAAAAATATAAGGCGCTTGGCGTAACCGTAGCCGAATTTGGGACGCGAAGACGGTATTCTTATCAGGTGCACCGTTCGGTTTTACAAGCTTTAAACGAATTTGGCAGCGGATCATTTATTGGAACCAGCAATGTGCACATGGCAATGCTCTACCAGACCAAGCCAATTGGAACGCATGCTCATGAATGGTTTATGTTTCATGCTGCGAGATATGGGTTTAAAATGGCCAATGCTATGGGATTGGAACACTGGGTGAACGTATACCGTGGAGATTTAGGGATTGCCCTTTCTGATACCTATACTACAGAGGTGTTTTTTAGTCAGTTCGACAAGATGTTCTCCAAGTTGTTTGATGGTGTCAGGCACGATAGTGGTGACCCGCTGCTGTTCGCAGATAAAGTTATCAATCACTATCAGAAAATGGGAATTGATCCTAGATCCAAGACGATCATTTTTTCTGATGGCCTTAATTACGATAAAGTGGAAAGGATTGCAGCGCATTGTCAGGGAAAAATAGGGATGTCTTTTGGAATAGGCACCAATTTAACCAATGATGCTGGACCAGCACCCATGAATATCGTGATTAAAATGACTGAAGCACAGCCTAAAGATGGAGAATGGACGGAAGTGGTGAAGCTGTCTGATGAGCATGGGAAATATACCGGCACAGAAAGAATGATTAATCTCGCGAAAACGATATTGCAGATTGAAGATTTTTAGCTTCGATATTATTAAAACAAAAGCGCGCTGCAATTATTTTTGCAGCGCGCTTTTTATTGGAGCTTAAAAAAGCTTAAGCACCTTGTTTTCTAGTATATTTTGTTAGGATCACAATCACTTGTCCTTCAATTTTTCCTTCAATCTGATCTGTATTGTCTTCTACCAGACGGATATTCTTCACTACCGTACCCATTTTAGCATTTAAAGTTGAGCCTTTCACATCTAAAGATTTCGTCAACACAATAGAATCACCTACCTGAAGCAGGGCACCATTGCAATCTTTATGAAGTTCAGCAACGGAATCGTTGTCAAGATCGGCAGCTTTAGCCCAAGCCAGACGGTCTTCCTCAAGATACATCATGTCCAGGTTGTCCATTGCCCAGCTTTCATTGCTTAAACGGTTCAATAGGCGCCATGAAACCACCTGTACTCCAGGAACCTCAGACCACATACTGTCGCTTAAACACTGCCAGTGCTTACTGTCTAATTCTTCTCTTTTTTCAATTTGAGCCAAACATTTATCACAAATCAAGATACAGTTGTCGGCAGTATTTGCAGTTTGAGGAGGAACTTCGTATACTTTAAGCGTTTCCGCGGATTGGCATAGTTCACATTTGTTTTCGCTTCTACTCAGTAATTGTTCTTCCAGTTTCATTGTCCTTATGTTAAAAATGTTCTTGTAATTGACTCAAAGTCGCGAAGATAATTAATTTAGACGGCAAACTGGCTTTACAGTATTAATGTTAGCTGCTAAGGGCAAAATCTACCGCCGCCTGCGCATGAATCTTCGTGGTGTCGAAAACAGGAACAGAAAGATCTTCGGCTTTGATCAGTAAAGGGATTTCGGTACAGCCCAGTATAATACCCTCAGCCCCCTGATCAATTAATTCCTGAATAATCATGAGGTATTGTTTTTTGGTCTCTGGGTTTAAAATACCGCTTCCCAACTCATATCTAAGGGTCTCTTCTATGTAATCTCTACGTTCCTGACTTTTTGGAATGATGGGTTCAATACCATTTGCAATCAGTTTGTCTTTATAGAACCCCAATTCCATGGTGTAAGTGGTACCAATCAGACCTACTTTTCTTAAACCTACCTGATGAATCGCGTCAGCTACGGCACTGGTGATGTCGATCAGCGGCAGCTGGATCTTTTCAGCAATACGATCTGCAACAATATGTGCGGTGTTGGCGCAGAGCACAATTGCTGCAGCACCAGCTTTTTTCAGCTCTTCAGCGGCCTCCAGCAATAACTCGTAGGTGGCTTCCCAATCATAATCTGCATTGTATCTTTGGAAATTATCGAAATTCACAGAACTAATCAGACATTCCGCAAAGTTCAGCCCACCGAGTTTCTCATTAATGCCTTCATTCAGGTAGCGGTAATAATCCACCGTAGAAGTCCAGCTGATTCCGCCTACAAGGCCTACTTTTTTCATCTTACTTTTCATTGTAAACATTTAAAATGAGTATTGATTTTTTTCCATAAAAGTAAATAGCTTTGTTCGGCTGTAACAGATACAAAAACTGACTATTTAACTATAACAGATGAAGACCTTTCAATATCTTAGCCTTGCTGAAGAGCTGGAAAACAGGATTAACCAGGGAGTTTACCCGATTGGAGATCAGCTGCCTTCTTTACGTTTATTGGGTTCTGGTTTTAAGGTCAGCATTGGTACGATGTTAAAAGCCTTGAACCTGTTGATCGATAAAGGGCTGGTTCTGGGTAAAGAACGCGCCGGTTACGTCGTTTTGAGAAAATCAGTGATTGAAACTCCCTTGGCAAAAGGCCTCCGAAAAGTTGACGAATTGGATCAAAGTCCGTTCAATATGATCGAATCCATGAGCCCGGTTGGATCGCTGGAACAAAAAGGAGTATCGTTTTTCAATGCGGTATTAGACCTGCAGTTGCTGCCTTTAAACGCGATCAGAAGAAGTCTTCAGCAGGCCTCCAGAGATTTAACGGGTGCACACCTGCTATATGAACAGCCAAATGGGAATCCATTATTGAGGAAAGAAATCGCAAAGCGATCCTTTCGCTGGCATGGAGCGGTTACTGCCGATGAGATTGTCATCACTAACGGTACATTGGAAGCTGTAGGCTTATGTTTGCGTGCGGTGACCACAAAAGGTGACAAAGTGGTGGTACAGACGCCATTTTATCATGGAATTCTGCAAACCATAACTGCCATGGGCCTTCAGATTTTAGAATTGCCAGGTGATACTTTAACAGGAATTGATGTGGAGGAATTAGAAAGAATATCAGCGAATCATCAGGTAGCAGCCTGCGTATTGATCTCAAATTTCAACAATCCCAATGGAGCGGTCATGCCAGATCAGAAAAAAAGAAATTTGGCCGCATTTGCAGCACGCATGAAAATTCCGGTCATCGATGATGACATTTACGGGGACCTTCATTTTGAATCGGAAAGGCCTGCAAACATTAAAACCTACGATCAGGAAGGCTGGGTGATGCTCTGTAGTTCTTTCTCTAAATCGGTGGCTCCGGGTTATCGGATCGGTTGGTGCGCAGTAGGAAGATTTACTGAAAAGGTGATTAAACTGAAAGCATTAACGAATGTCGCTACGGCCAGCGTAGTTCAGCTGTCTCTATTGCAATTACTAACCAGTGGTGCGTATGATCGTCATTTGAGAAAACTAAGACCTGTTTTACATCGCCAGATGCTGCTGACGGTTCAAGCTATCGAAAAGTATTTTCCTCAAGGAACGAGATTGAGCAGACCTTTAGGTGGGTTGGTGCTTTGGCTGGAGCTCCCGGAAGGTGTAAATGCGCTTAAACTGCAGCAGCAAGCTTCCCGGGAGAATATTCAAATTGCCCCCGGCCCCATGTTTTCCAGTAGAGGGGATTATCCCAATTATATCAGGATGAGTTACAGTAATATCTGGAATGAAAAAGTAGAAACTGCATGGAGAAAACTTGGGGAACTGGTTAAAGCTCAATCATAACCTGCCAAATATTTCTAGCTTTTAAAAGCATGGTCTCTAAATATAAACTAAACGTGCTGATCAAAAAGAATAGGATTCCCGTCTGGGTCGTTAAAAGTAAAGCGGGTTTTGTGCTGCCAGAAGATTTACCCAAGAATAGGTTTATGTTTAAAATGGCTGGGATCAATGGAGCGCTTTCCTTATCTGTCAATGTGCTGGTGATGTTCCTGGTACAGCTCAATGTGCCGGAAGGTTATGGTTTCGATGGCACCTTACTCTCTCTGATTGTGGGAGTTGTGGCCGCAGTGCTTACGATCTTATCTACGCTCTGGCCGATAAAAAGAGTGAAGGCGATTGGCATTTTTTAACTTGGTATATGTTGTATATTTGCGGGAAAATTCTGTAAATCAGGCTTGAAACTGGTCTGCAGGAATCTTAAAGCAATTGAAAACATGAAGGTTAAAGGGTATATGCTGGCCGCCATTTCAGCCATTTCTTACGGGCTAATTCCGTTATTTATTTTGCCTGTAAAAGCGAGTCATTTCTCGCTGGATACTACTTTGTTTTATCGTTTTTTTATCGCGGCAATGTTCATTTTAGCCTACCTGATTTATAAGAAGGAAAGTTTGAGGGTAAACCGCTCAGAATTTATGATTTTGCTATTGCTTGGGCTTTTCTACGCGGTTTCCGCAGAGTTTTTATTTATGGGCTACGATTATTTGTCGCCGGGAATTGCATCCACCATATTATTTGTTTATCCGGTGATGGTCGCGCTGATCATGACGTTTTTCTTCAAAGAGAAAATTACGGTGCTCACGGTGCTTTCACTGGTCATTACCATTGCCGGAGTCATTGCATTGAGCGCCAAAGATGGTGCTTTAGCTATCAATTTACCGGGATTGTTGATTACCTTAGGGAGTGCTGCTTTTTATGCCATGTATATTGTGGTGGTTAATAAGGCTAAAATCAATGCTTCCGGATTTAAGATTACTTTTTACTCCTTGCTATTTTCTTCGGTTTTTTACTGTATAAAAATACTGATCATGAAGGAACCTCTACTGATCCCTAATATAGAGCTGTTTTTTAACTTTACGGCATTTGCATTTGTAACAACCGTGCTTTCTATGTCGGCTTTAGTATATGCGATAAAAAGTATTGGATCAACGCCGACTTCCATTTTAGGCGCCTTAGAACCAGTGATGGCAGTAGCAGTGAGTGTCGTTTTATTTCATGAAATCCTGACTTCCAGTTTAATGATCGGAATTGCGCTGATTCTAACTGGCGTAATGATCAATATCATATCAGAAAGTGTAAAGGAAAAGGCAGTTGCTTCCTGATTTTATTTTACGGTGCTGACGCTAGTCAGTGGGGCTGTGATCAGTATTTTTAGGTAATGATTGATCAACAATTAGGCGGTAACTGGGTTGGAAAAGTAAAGTAGGAAGATTTACCTGTCAGGTGAATGTGGACTGGATTAAGGGGGGTCAATAAAACCCGGAGCTAGATTTTAATATGGAAGTATTGCTGAAGCTTCATTTCAAACTCCTGAGGATCGAAAATTAAGATTTCTTCCTTTCCTTCAGTAGTAATTTTCAGCTGTTGATCTGTTAAAGTAATTCTTCCGTCTTTCCTAAGTATAGAGATCATTCTATTTTTTGTAAAATGAGAGTCGATGCTGATTTGATGATACCTGCACATGTCCTGGAATTCGTAAAAATCCCTTTTTGTGGTTTTAAATAGATACTGTGGACTTAATACTCCATCATTTACCATATTGATGCTAAGGTAGCCGTCCTCCATTTCCTGAAACAAGAATTGCCCAAAATGATCATCCAGGAGCAATTGTTTTTTAATTTCCAGTGGAGCTAAAGAAAACTTTCCAAAGCCTACATCCACCAGATACTGTCTTTGATCTATAGTGGCAATGATGGCTAAATGATCATATTCCTGTCCGAATTCACCATTTTTTGTATGCACTCTTCCAGAAATAAGTTTTACCTCAAAACCCAGCTCTTTAAGTAACTCGTAGAACAAGCCATTTAATTCATAGCAAAATCCACCTCTGTGGTTTGATATGATCTTTTCAAAAATGGCATCCAGGTCAAGTTTAATCTCTTTTCTATAATGAATATCCAGATTTTCGAAGGGTATACTTAACAAATGTGCTTTCTGCAGACTGAAAAGCGTCTCCCGGTTTAGCGCTATGTTTTTATGGAAACTAAGTCTTTTAAGGTACGCTAAGCTAAAGTTTTCTGAGTTTCTCATGTCCAAACTTAAATATTTTATGAACTTTACGCAATCATTATGGTTATCTAAGATCTGAAATTACATCAATATGAAAATGACAAGCCGAATATTCCCATCCAACCTTACTTTTTTAAACAAGCTGAAGAACCACAATGACAGGGATTGGTTCCATGCCAATAAAGAGGAATTTCAAGAAGAGCAGGCGATGGTAACCGCTTTTGCAGAGGCATTACTTCAGGATCTGAATACTCATGATGTGATTGAAACGCCTTCAGGAGCGAAAAGTGTGTATAGGATTTATAGAGATACGCGTTTTTCTAAAGATAAAACGCCTTATAAAACACATTGGAGCGGTAGCTTTAAGCGTTCCGGCAAACACCGCAGGGGCGGTTATTATTTCCATATCGAACCCGGTAACACTTTTATCGGCGGTGGTTTTTGGGGGCCAAATGCGAATGACCTAAAACTGATCAGGGAAGACTTTTCCTTTGATGTTGCGCCGATGAGGAAGATCTTAAACGATACGGCTTTCATTTCTACCTTCAAAACGCTGCAGGGAGAACAGTTGAAAACCAGTCCAAAAGGATTTGATGCAAATGATGAGGCGATTGATCTTTTACGTTACAAACAGTTTTTATTGCTGAAGAAATTTTCTGATGAAGAAGTGTTAAGTCCGGATTTTCTAAAAGAGGCTGGCCAAACCTTTAAAAATATGCGCCCATTCCTTGATTATATGTCTGAAGTGCTGTGCACCGATATCAATGGTCTGGACGCATAAGATTAATCAAAGGCAGGAATGCGGCGGTTCAATTTTCTCCTGCTTTTTCTGATCGTAAAAAGAACGAGCAGGAAAATAAACCAGTCAATCAATGCGCTGGCCCAGTAAATACTGCTCACATCGTAGTAAGCAGGAATGATGAGCATGATCGGAAGGTAAAGTGCTGCCTGTCTTAAAATGCTAATCATACTGGCTGGCCTAGCTTCTTTTATGGATGGCAGCCATACCATGGCCATGAATATAAATGGCAGCGTAAGGAGCACACTCATGTAAATTCTGAAATCAAGTAGCTGGGTAACTGTAAAAACTTCATCTGGAATCATCACTGAAAGCACACCAGAAGGATATAGCATCACCAATATCCAGAATGGCAATAAGATCGCCAGTCCAGTAAAGGAAAATAAAAGATAGGATTTATTGACGCGATCGTATTGTTCGGCACCATAATTCATACCTGAAACTGGCTGTAAGGCCCTCATCATTCCCCAGATTGGCGTATTGAGTAAGATGTAAAAACGGTTGACGGCTGTGTAAAACGTAATGTCGTCCGCTTTCCCATATTTGCTGAGGGCATTAAATACGACTACATTTTGTATCACGATCATGACCATCATGATAAAGGCAGGCATGCCTAATGCCAGCGTTTCTTTGATGATTGCTTTATCTGGTATCAGCGACCAGAATTTAGTTTTGAAGGAAGAACGGCCAGTGCTGTAGTACCAAATTCCTAAAAGGGTATAAACGATCATAGCGGCATTGGTGGCCCAGGCTGCGCCCGATACACTGTTTCCAAATGCTTTGATCAGCACTGGTTTTAAAGCTACATCTACGATTAAACCGACAGCAATCATCCAGGCTGCGGTTTTCATTTTACCTTCGGCACGTATCATCATGTTGAGGGATAGGCCATTAATCCAGAAGAAACTTCCCAGTACGGTCACTTGAAAGTATTCCGTCGCTAGACTGGCAATTTCTCCCCGTCCGCCCATGAGGTAAACCAGTTTATCCGCAAATATATAGGCGGGAATGGTTAGGATAATCGCGAAGAGCAGGGAGAGAAAATTGACTGATCCTAAAGCTTTATACAGCTTTCCTAAGTCTTTAGCACCTATCCAGATGCTCAATGCGGCGCCGAGGCCAGTCCCGATCAAACTGCCAAGACCTTGCGCAAATTGTGCCAGTGGGTAAGCAATGCCGACTGCCGCTAAGGCATTTTTACTAATCATGTGTCCTACAAAAATGCCATCCAGGAAATTGTTCATGCCATAAAGTACCATGGCTAAGACTGCTGGCCAGGACATCTGCCACATGACTTTAGGAAGATGTCCCTGGAGTATAGTTTGCTGCTGCTTATCCATGTGCTGGAATTGAATCTTTCTCCTGGTGTCTTTCTTTGCTGGATTTGTCCTCTGCTGCACCTGCTTTCCAATAGGAGTAGGCATACAGTTCTTCCTGTTTCCAGTTTTTCTCTTTTCTGAGGTAAGCTCTGATGGCTTTTACAGAAGAGAATTCTGCAGCGACATAACCAAATCTGGAGTGTTCAGGCAAGGCTTGCTCCCTGATAATTTCCGGTAATTTGCTGCCTTTTTCAGGTGCTGGATTATGCAGCCAGATAAAATCAATTGATGCTTTAGTGGCTAAAAACTGTTCATCTTGAGGGCCATGTACTTCGATGATGCAGACTCCTTTTGCCGCTGCGGGGAGGTCTTCCAAAATTGCCCCTAAGACAGGGATGGCTGTGGCATCACCCACTAATAAGTAATGAGCTGCCTGCTGGTAAAGCTCAGATTTTCCATTGTGCATCAATACACCCAATACCGATCCTTCCTTGGCCCTTATAGCCCAGGCAGAGGCAGGCCCCTCATCCCCATGAACTACAAAATCAATCCATATTTCATTTGCAGTCAGGTTTATACCCCGATGGGTGTAAGTACGAATGCTTGGTCTTACTGATTCTTCCGGCTGAATCCATTCCGCTTTCTGGAAATCAAAATCTGGGAAATGGATTTTATGTACATCAGGGGCTGGGATCAGGATTTTGTTGTTTACGCCAACAGTGGTATTGCCCAGAAGGGAGATATCCGGACCGGTCAGGTATATTCTGAGATAATGTGGACTCAGATATTCCTTGCGGGTAACTTTTAATTCTGCTTTTATGGCTTGCAATGCTATTTTACTCATGATATTGATTCGTTTTTTTTATTTATCCAATTAGTAATTATTACTTATGTAGATTCATTCTAAATAATGTTTACCTTTGCGAAGGTATACCTTTCCACTGATCCGGAACCTACGTGTAATGGAGTAAAAAAGCCGTGGAAAGGAATAAATGATGAAAACTTATGACTGTCAGCTTATATGCATCTGATCTTCCTGAAATGATCTTAAAAAGGGAGTATCCTGAGTCTTTTGACTCAAAAGAAGGGGGCTTAACAGAGCACTGCTTTCATTTAGACAATGCTTTGGGGAAAGGCTTCTATAAAGAAACTTATTTTGAAGGTGTTCACATTGGCTATGGGGATATTTCCCTGGCGAAAAACACGTTGATTCATTTTAAAAGCGAATTAGAAACCGTAGAAATGCATTTTACTTTGAGTGGACGAACAGCTGCCCATTCAAAAAATGAAAGCGAAAAAATCAGTTTTGAGTCCCAGCAGCACAACATTATTTATGTAAATGGGATGGAAGGAAATATGGAATGGTCAGAAAAGGAATTAAAAGTATTTGAAGTCAATTTATCTCCTTTCTTCTTCAGAAAATACCTGCCTGAGGATTCGCAGCATTTCAGGCAATTTAAAAAAGCAATGGACAAAGGATTTTCCAGTTTGCTGTGTCCGAGTCATAACCTGATTAATTTACAAATGCACGAGGTCATTAGGGAAATGATCCATTGCGAGCGCAAAGGAGCATTTAAAAAGATGTTTTTGGAAGCTAAAGTGATTGAGCTGTTGCTCTTGCAGATGGAACAGCTCTCCGCAAGCGATCAGCAGCCTGCAGGACTAAAAAAAACAGATATAGAGAAAATATATGCGGTCAGGGAGTTGATCCTGACCAATTTAACACAGCCATGTTCGCTGATTGAGCTTTCTCATAAAGTAGGTACCAATGAGTTTTTACTTAAGAAAGGGTTTAAAGCACTGTTTGGAACTACTGTTTTTGGCTTCTGGAATGATGCTAAAATGGAAGAAGCCAGAAAAATGCTCCTACATCAGGAAATGAAAATAAATGAAGTTTCGGATGCTATTGGTTATAAGAATCCACAGCATTTTTCAGCCGCATTTAAACGAAAGTTTGGTGTGGTTCCAAGTAGTCTAATAAAATAGGGCAGTAAATGTGTATAATATTTATATTTGATATTAAATATGAACATAGAAGAATTACGGGATTATTGCCTGCAGAAGCCGGCAGCTACAGAGGGTTTTCCTTTTGGTGAGGATACTTTGGTTTTTAAAGTAGGAGAGAAAATATTTTTACTCTGCAGTTTATCTACAGGCAATCGGTTTAATGCGAAATGTGACCCGGAAAGGGCCATAGAATGGCGGGAACAGTATGATGAAGTACTGCCAGGTTACCACATGAATAAAAAACATTGGAACACGGTTTTTATGGATGGTAGATTGACAATGAGACAGCTGCAGGAATTGATAGACCATTCCTATGATTTGGTACTGAAGAGCTTGCCAAAGAAAATACAGGAAGAAATCAGGGCTTTAGTGTAACTAACAGCTGATTTCAGAAATCAGCTGAGCCTAATATTAATTTCATCATTAAGTTCTTCGATTGATCGGATTTATCGCTGTTAACTGTGGTATTGGTATTGCCAAAAATGTCATTGACTGATTTGATATCGAACAGTTTTTTTCCACTTTCATCAACAACACTTTTCTTTTCATTTCCAAAAATATCGGTATCAGTTTTTATCTTAAGCATGGCTTGTCCATTGCGGTTTATTACCGTGATGTTTTCATTTCCGAAAATATCGGTAGATCTCTTAATGGAACCTATTTGCTGGCCATTATTATCGGTTACAGTTTTCGTTTGATTCCCGAAAATATCGTTTGTTTTTTTAACTGAACTGATTTCATTTCCATTTGCCCCGCTGACGTGTTTAGTCTCATTTCCAAAGATATCAGTCGTCGTTTTTATCGTAGTGGTACTCCGTTCCTGTTCGTCGAAAATTTCTACTTTATCGTTTCCGAAAATGTCTTTAGATTTTTTAATAGATTGAATCCTCTCTCCATTTGGGCCGGTGATGGTTTTTATCTTGTTTCCAAAAATATCTGTAGAATGCTTGATGATTGCAATGTCCCTTAAAAATTGGTCTTTATGCGTTTCAATGGTATCACCAAAGATATTTACAGTTTTAGAAATGCTATAAGTTTGCGCCCTGACGCTAAGAAATCCTGTGATGAAAAACAGGAGGGTAAATAGTGTAATTTTCATATAGATAGGTCATTTGTGTGTCTCACTAAGATACAATGATTATTAGAAAAATTCAATGGAAAGCAGGCATACTACGTTAACGAATGTTAAATTTCCAGACTAAGTCCTGAATCTCTGTAAATTTGTTTCTCTCAATCCACAGCAACTGTATCCTTAAATCTACTCCATGCATGTCAATTTCTATATTAAAACTGGGATGTTCCTGCTTTTTCTGATATTCAGTGGTCCGCTGCTTTCTGCCCAGACCTCAGGGAAAATTACGGGGATTGTTCAGGACGAAGATGGTAAGGGTTTTCCGGATGTTAGTTTACGGTTGGGTAGGGAAAGCGCCACGATGAGCAATGGTGAGGGTGGTTTTAGCCTCCGGATTCCGGCAGGAAAAGAAGACACGCTAAAGGTTGCTTATATTGGATATAAAACCCTGCTGATTCCTTTTTTTATGCTGAGGGAGGGAATGGTCATTCCAATGAAACCTAGCATAAATCAGTTGGAAGAGGTGCGTATTTCCATCCTCAATGGGGAGCAAATCGTTCGAAATGCCATCCAGCACATCCCGGATAACTATCCCCTAAGTCCTTTTGAAGCCAATGGGTTTTACCGTGAGGTCGGGAAGCTGGATTCGAGTTATCTTTCTTTTGCAGAGGCAGGACTACTGGTCTTTAACCAAGGATACGGACACCGCAAATTAAAGGATCAGCTCAGTATTCTGAAAGAAAGAAACTTAAAAAAAGTGGGGGTAAATGCGGTGAAAAATCCTTTCGGCACTGCATTGAAAGGCGTTCCTTATGTGGTACTGAACAATGACTTGTTGAAGCATCCTGGAGCAATATTGGGAAAGGATTTCATTAAAAAGTATGATTATACAATTGCCGGCTCAACGATAGTAGAGGAAGAAGAGGCATACCTGATCAATTTTGATCAAAAGAAAGCAGTAAATGAAGCCCTTTATCAAGGAACAATGGTGATCATCAAGGGCAGTTTTGCTATTGCCTCGGTAGACTTTAGACTGAGTGAAAAGGGGAAGGTGTATGCGAAGCCAGATATACCACTATTACAAAGGCCAATTTTGAGCTTGCTCGGCTATCATTTTGAGAAGAAAGAAGAACAGCTTTCTTTGAGGTATTATAAAATCAATGAAAAGTGGTACCCTTATTATTATCACATTGCTACCAGCCATCGGGTTAGGGCACGTAAGCAAAAAATCAATGCTGAACTGTCTGTTTCCGCGGAGTTGTTTATTTCTAAGGTCAATGGTGCTAACAGATCGGCAACTAATGCATTAAAAGTAATGCCAGCTGACTACAGCTTTCAGCATTTAGTGGACGATTATCAGGACGATTACTGGAAAACTTTTGATAACATTAAACCTGAGCAGTCGCTGAAGAGACTGATTGATCAGCAGGCAAAGCTTTAAGCATTGAACTTTTCATAATTCAAAAGTTGCTGCCAGCTGATCAATGGTGTATCCTGTTCAGGAAAACTATAGCTTCTATTTAAGAAATTATTCCTGCTGTAAAATAGGACTGGTTTTCCCGGCAGTGGTTTTCAGTAATACCCAGTGTTTTTGATCGTCTTTTTCCAGTTTATATTGCTGATCTTTCGAGCTGTAGCTATCTTTTTCCGATGCAGTAAGTACGATAGAAGGATTAAATTCGGAGGCAAATACCTCTGCTTGTTTTTGATCTGCCGCAAATAACAGGAATCCTGCAAGTGTGCTGTTTGTCAGGTCTTTTAGCTTGGTTGTTAATTCAAAAGGGCGGATACATTCTTGTTTTAGTACCGACCAGCTATAGCCGGCAGATGCTTTACATCCGTGTTCATCCTGATCTCCGCCAACCCTGTGTTTGGCAGTAGTGTCTGAATGGATCGCTGCCATTGAATCCTGTTTGTCAGTACTGCTGCTGCTCAATTTTGAGGAGTTGCAGCTGAACAGGGCCAGAGTCATTATTGAAATTCCAAAAGTGTACAATGTTTTCATAAAGCGTTGTTTTTTAGGGTTGAATAGTTTAGTAAACAACAGTTTTACGACTTTGTTTTGCTGAAGCCTGCTTACCTGTGGGCAACACCTTTTAAGCTCAGCTTATAGCCGATGTAAACCAATGGAATGGTACAGGTCATCACAATGGTAGTCGTTAATAATGCATCTTTTGAAAACAAGGAGACTACTGCACTGGCTAAAAAGCAAATGCCCAATTGAATGGTGTTTTGCAGGCCAGCTGCTTTTCCTACGCTATTTGGGAACAATTTTAAAGCTTCTGCAACCACGATTGGATAGCAGGCGCCATTCGTTAATGCCATTAAGCAAAACGGGATTAACAAAATGGTTAAAGTTGGTGTAATTGAAATGGTAATTAAATAAAGGAATAGGCAAGAGGCTGAGTATAGGATCAGTAAATAAGGAAGTAACTTTTTTCCCTCTATTTTGCTGGAGAGGCTTCGATAGCCATACCCACCAATCAAAAAGGCAATGGTTTGAGGGAAAAAGCTAAAGCCGATTTCACTTTCATTGTAGCCAAGTTCCTTTAAAAAGAAGGGAGAACCCGTTAGCCAGGCAAAAAAAGCGGCGGAGCAAAGGGCGTAAAGCAGTACATTCCCTAAGTATTTTTTAGATTTCAAAAGAGACCAATAAGTTTGATCAGCTGCAGCACTGGCTGTTTTACTGTTGCTATCAGCCGTTTTTTTCTCCTCTTTTATTGTCAACGTATATAAGATGAGCAGCAGGGAGATGAATGCGAGCGCGATAAATATTGATCTCCAGCCAAAGTAATTGAGCAGGAAGGCGCCAATTAGTGGTGCTAATGCAGGCGATAATGCCACCAGTGGCATAATTGAAGCAAATATTTTGTTCGTTTCTTCTTTAGGATACCTTTCAATCACTAAAGCCTGCCAGCTTACGGCGGCGGCACAAACACCAATCGCCTGGACTAATCTGAGCAGGAGTAAAACCGATATACTTGCTGTAAAATAAATGCCTAAAGAGGAAATGGTGAATATACCGAGTCCCATAAGGACTGTTTTTCGCTTACCAACTTGATCAGAGATAGGGCCCCATAATAATTGCGCGATACCGTATCCTGCCAGGAATAAACTCAATGTGCCACTGATGCTGCTTTTGCTGCTGCCTAAATCTATGCGCATTTTATCAAATGCAGGTAAGTACATGTCTGTGGCTAAAAATCCTATAATGCTTAGTCCTGCGAGGTAGATAAAAAATAGAAAACTGTTTTTGTGATTTGTAGAGGAAATCTCATTTTTCATGACAGCGCAAAGGTAAGACAAAAGCTAGTCTGGCTCATGTCATAATTGATCACGGTAATCATGCATTTCATTATAGGAGGAGTCCACCTCCATACTTGTCGAAAAAGTCGTGCTTATAGACTTCTCCGATCGGTATTTCGAATTCATCGATATAAATCGTATGGTTGTCAAAGGAATCGATAAAGCTTACGTTCACTACATAAGATTTACTCACTCTCAGGAAAGTACTGGCAGGAACTTTTTGGTGTATATTTTTTAGGTTCATGGCCGTGATTAACTTTTCCTTTTGCGTGTAAATGACTACATAATCTTTAAGTCCTTCAATAAATCTGATGTTTTTAAAGTTTATTTTGTGGTATCTCCGTTCTGATTTGATCATCAGAAAATCTTCATTACTTCCTTCAAAGGTGTTCTTTGCACTCTCTGTAAGCAACTTTTTATAAGTCAGGCTTTTGAGAATTGCTTTTTCGAGCCTCCTCGGCTCAATGGGCTTTAACAGGTAATCTAAAGCATCCAGTTCATAACTTTTTAAAGCATATTGTGCATAAGCAGTGGTGAATATGAGGAGCGTTTGACCCGATATCTGAGCGGCAAAGTCCAGCCCATTTAATTTGGGCATTTCAATATCGAGAAAGATCAGGTCAACAGTATTGGTTTTCAAAAAATCTAAAGCAGACAGGGCATTTGAAAAAACACCGCTGACTTCCAATTCAGATAATTCCCTGACCATGATCTGCAATTCCTCCCTGGCTAATGGCTCATCATCTACGATTATACAGTTCATACTGGAATGGTTAAATTTACTGAATATTCATGCTCATCAGACGTTTGAGCAAGGTGATATTGCTGCTGATAAAGCAGTTCCAGCCGTCTTTTAATATTACTCAGCCCTAATCCACTGTATTTTTGATCTGCAATTACTTCATCATTGTTTTTAGAATTAGTACAGCTGAAATATAAGCTGTTCTGCTGAATATTGATTTCAATATGAATATAGGCCTCCTTTCCACTGATGTCGACGCTATGTTTTACCGCATTTTCGACAAATGTGGTAAACAGATTGGGTGGAATAAACACACTTCTGGAAGCTAGCTCGGCAGCCTGGGTATTGATCTGGAAACTGAAATTGTCTCTTCTGATCTTTTCCAGGTTTAAGAAATTGGAAATGAAACTGATCTCAGAAGTCAAAGCAGTATTTTTCTCATTATTTTCGTAGAGTTGATACCTTAGAAATTCGGAGAGTTTGAGGATGACTATCGAAGCCTTTTCAGGGTTTGTCCTGATGAGTGCTTTGACATTATTCAGCATGTTAAACAAAAAATGTGGATTAATTTGGTTCTTCAGTTCGTTCAGTTCCATCTGGAGGGTCAGCTCATTGAGTGCGGAAATCCTATCGTTGTCATTGATCCACCTTTGCAGGAGCTTCACCGTGGTGGTGAGCAGGATGATGGGGATGGTGATCATCGCACCTTCATAATAACTTTTGGTTCTGTGGTAATTTTTTTGGAGCTGCAGGTTTCGATGTGACTCTATGATTTCCAGGATATATCCTGTGCAAAAGAGGCCCGTAAGGACCAGGGCGATCAGCAGTAGCAGGTAGGTAACATATCGGGCTTTAAAGAAAAATATTGGAACCAGCACGTACATATTGACATAGAACATCACGATGAAAACCGTGTATATACATATCAAACGTTGATATCTGTAAATTCCTGAGAACTCATTTGAAAAATCAGAATAATAGAACAGCATAAAAAGTCCGATCAAAAAACCTGCATGACGTAAAAACCGATAGCGGTCTTCAGAGAGGAAATTGATGATCTGTTTGTTCTTGAGCTCTGGTGTCTGGCAATTCATTGGCTAAGGATTTTATGTAAATCACAAAGGACAAAAGTAAAGTATATCTGGCTGCCACGAGGATAATTATACCAAACCGGTTGTTTATTATATCAAATTTTACCGGGCGCTGGGTTTGGTATAATAAACAACCGGTTTGGTATAATAAAACAATAGCAATCCAAGTATTTTGTTGCTTTGCGACTCATTATTCAAATCTATGAGTGTGGAGAAGTTCCAGAATTTAGCCGAACAGATTGTAGCCTGCCCTTGGTTAGGAGCAGATCAGCAGGAAGAAAAAATAACTCAGATTGCCGACCTGTGCCGCTTTATTTCCAGCTATAAACCATCGATCGATATCGAGGATGCGTTCAGTCATAAAATTAATGTCATCGAGGACGAGGGGATCAGAAAGGGCGTCCTTTTTTGTGATTCCAAAGGTTTAACGCTCGGGCATTTGATTTTTCACTCTTTAATGCTGTGGCCTTAAAAGCCTTTAAAACCAAGGCAAGTATTGAGGAATTATGGATAGTTTTTATTGAGGATAAATGGAGTAGAGCGGAACATCAAGCTACCAATATCCCGGAAAAAAGAAGCGTTGCTTCCTTTTATGATAAAATATTCTGTTTCGATTTCTTTCAATCTAAAATTCACGCCATAAAATAATTATATGCCTGTTTATAATAAAGCGACATTAGTGTTCAGTGTTTTAATCTTATCAAATGTAATCGGCTTTGCTCAGAAAAGAGACAGTATTCCTGAAAAAGCAAAGGCTTTTATTGCCGATAAATTTCCTATGGCCAGGGCGCTCAATCTGGAATATAATCTGGTTAGCCCATACTGCTATACTTCGAAGTTTTTCGGAACAGCGCAGCCTGAAGGCAAGGTAGAAAGCCTGTATCAGCTAAAGGCCAGTGTCAATATCAATTTCATTACGAGTAAACAATGGTCGTTGGGAACGATATTGGGTTATCGTTACGTTTCTGCAAAGTTGGAAAATACCCAGGAAAGAAAAGATTTTCATTACCATTCCGAATCACTCAACCTCAGTCGCTACTCCAAACTTTTTGGCAAAACAGCCATTTATACAGCTAGTGCTGTGGTGGATGGCTCCGAACGGCATTTTGAGAGGCTGAGGGGGGTGCTAACGGCTACTTTGGTACTGAAAGCGACCAGAGCAACACAAATGACATTGGGGTTGATCGGGTTTGTCGATCCTGGAGCACTGGTTCCTGTTGTACCTTCCTTTAGTTATAAACATCAGTTCAATGGTGGCTGGATTGCAGATGTGATTTTGCCAAAGGGCCTGCTACTGCGGAAAAATGTGCTGGAGAACGGCCGGGTCTCTGTTGGCACTGAGTTGGAAAATACATTTTTCTACCTGTATGGCCTGGACAATACGGGTAAAACTTACAGTTTGAATCAGATGGAAATCAACTCCGGACTCACCTATGAACATTACCTTGGGAATTCATTTGTAGCCACATTCAGGACAGGGATGAAAAATGTGGTTGATGCCAAGATATTTGAAAAAAGTGAGGCGCAGCGCGATTACATTTTTAAGGCAAGTCCTGAACCCTCACTTTACTTTAATGTGGGATTATCTTTCAATCCTTTCGGCAAGAAAAAGAAATAATAACTGATCAATAATTTATATAATGGTAACTGTTTTTAAAACAAATGTGCAATGCCCGGATAAGGCGAGCAGTATCGTAAATGGCCTTTTATGCGAATTTCCAGCTTTCAGAATTAACTTTGATTTAGAAGATTGCGACAATATTTTACGTGTGGAAGGTGGCAATATCCAAATCAATGAGATCATATTGAGTTTGAAAAAATTAGGGCATTCCTGTGAGGAAATGCCCTTTTAAGAGTGCTTGTAAAAAGGATACAGACAATTAATGAGCAGGTTTTGATAAGACCATGATGGAGTTGCTGTGTGCGGTAATTCCGGGGTTATACAAGCACTGCAGCACTGCGGCGCCGTTTCTAAAAGTTCCTTCCTGGCTAACGATGACTTCATAACTGAATTCTGATCGGCCTGAGGGTAAAAAGTCAATGAATAATTGCTGTCCGCTGTCTCTGATGGCTTTATAATAAGGGATGCCAGCTTCATATTGCTGGCCGCTCTTGTTGTTCAATGGTTCAAAAGCACCGGCACGCTTGTCGTCAATTTGCAGAAAACGCAGGGGCTTTTCTGTTTCTACAGTTAGCAGTACCTTGATTTTATCTCCAACTTTTACTTCAGGAGCAGGGGCGAGTTCCAGCCATTTATCCAATTTAGCATTAAAGGTATATAGACTTTTAACCAGTTTCAACGCTGGGTTTGGGGCATCCGTATTTGGAGAAGCGCTAAAATAATACCAGGTTATACCACCTACAGCAGGGTGGTTTGCGGAGATCTGGATTGCTGGTGCATTTTTCGATAAGCTGATGAATTGCTTGCTTTTTCCGCTCATCATGTCGTTGGAAATACTGATGTTTTGATTTTCAACTTTAGCCCTCACCACATCGGCAGCTGCGCTGATGTTCAATTCCGGAGAGGCCTGAATCATATCAATTGCCGCAGCAGTACCAATGGTGCTTGTCCAGTTATAGTCCTGTCTGGCAGTCAGCATCCATTTAACCAGGCCATTGCTGACCGACTTATTCCCGGCAAAAGCTTCATAAAGCATGGCGATGGTTTCTTCTTTGGAATGGTTTAAATCCCCTCCATTTGAAAATTCTTTCCAGCGCAGTCCATGCTTTTCATCGCTGATGGCACGTTCCAGGAGGTATTTTCGCTGGGACTCAATTTTGGCAGAAAGCGGATCTTCTTTAGTGACATATTTTGAGGCGACCGTAATCCATAATGCCTGAGTGTATAGAGAAGCTTTGTCTATGTTTTCCAGCTGACTGCGGATTGATTCCTGAATTTTTTTGTAGACCAATGAATCAATTTTATATTGATCTTTCCAATATGACCTGGCATCAGCAGCATACAGGCGGGAATCCGCAGTGTTTTTTAGGAACTGGAGGTCAGCATAGGCGATCATTTTCTTTAGAAAGGCTTCTTGCTCCTGTGGTTTTGGAGCGATCCAACCTGCTTGCTCCAGCTTCGCAAATCCGCGGATCAGGTAATTGGAAATCCAGTGGTTACTAAGGCCACCCTCAAACCAGGGTACTCCGCCATCTTCGTTCTGCATTTTGTGTAATTTCTCTAAAAGGTCGAACATCTTTGGTTTGCTGGCTAGCGTGTCTAACGTCTGGTAAAGCTGTTTTTGCTGTTTTGAAGTATGGTTTGCCAGGTTCAGCCAAGGCATACTGGCTTCGGTCAGTTCGTCAGGAAGCAGAGAGGTGATACTGCTGTCTGCTGCTAATGCCTGATCTGCTTTAAGGAAAGATGCTGCAATTGCAGCATCAGATCTCATTAGCTTTCCTGCGGTTACATAAGCAAATAACTTGTTGAAAGTCTGTTCAGCGCAGTCGTACGGGTAATTTACCAGATAGGGCAGGGCATTGACGACTGCTGCTTGCGGTTTAGGATCAATGTAGATACCCAAGCCATATAATTCGGCATCAGCAGGAAAAACAGGCGCTTTTATGATGCTGTCTTTGGTAGAAAAGACCGTTGGTAATTGCTGGCGCACAAATATCTTTTTTGGGAGAATGGGCAGGGTATGCTCTTCGGCATCAGCGATTCCGGGGCCCGTGGCAGTGGTTACAATTTTTAAAGGGTTCAATTGACCTTCTGGTATTTTAAAACTGAAACCCTCACTGTCTGTTTGTTTTGCTGGCAGAAGGATTATTTTAGACGATTGTCCTTTTAACAGTAGCAAGGTCAGATCTTCACCTGTTACCGCATCTTCAATTTTGCAGCTCAGCTTCACATTCATGGCGATACTATCTAAATTACTGACCCTGCTTTTCAAAACCAACTCATCACCCTGGTATAATAACCTGGGCATATTAGGCTGTACCATTAAATTTAATCTGGTATTGAGCTTTCGTTCGGCATAAGCAAATAAGCCTTTTTGGGTATGAGCCAGCATTTTCCAGTGCCATTCGGTAGCAGTTTGCGGCATGGTGAAGCTGAAGGTGTACAGGCCGTTTTGATCAGCATATATAGCTGGGAAAAAGAAGGCAGTTTCATTAAAATCCTTACGAATGATGGCCTTTGGTTCTTCTGTGGCATTTGGTAAGATAATTTTCCCATTAGTACTGATGATGATCAGGCCTCCAGCGGCACGGGAGCCATAAAGAGCAGTCGCTTCGGCGCCTTTTAAGACCATCATCTGAATGGTTGCCGGGTCAAATTTATCCATGGATCCAGTGTATTCAACGCCATCTACAATCATGAGGTGTTGATTCTTATCTATTGGACGGCTTAATCCACGAATTTGTATAGAACTAGTCATTTGCTTGCTCCGCATACCATATCCTGCCACCATAACTTCATCAAGTTGATTACTTTCCTGAAGGCCGCCGCTAATACTCAGGCCTGGTACTCTGCCCTGTAAAAGATGGTCGATCCGGTAATAGTCATCGATGATAAAGTCGTCATTTCTGAGCTGGAAAAGGTCTAAATTGTTCCACTGCATGTTCGTCACATTGTAGCTCCAGGATCTGTTAAAATAACCATTGAAATAACTGTTAAAAGGGCTGCCCCAATTGTGGGACTCCAGTTTGTCCAGTGAAGCATCATATAAGACGGTCATGAGTTGTGCCGCAATATTTTCCTTTGCGGTTTTAATAGAAACGCTGAATGTTTCCCTGGCGCCCGGGGTCATGACTTTTCTATATTTTTCAATAATGAGCTCTGGCTGTTCTTTTAAACTGGGTTGTAAATAGATGGATTGCTCATTTTTATACAACTGGTTGTTCAATACATAGGCACTCGTAAAAAGGAGGTTTTCTACCGCATCTTTAGGGATTTTGATCGGGTAGATTTGTAATCCTTTGTTTTGATACTGGCTATAGTAAAGGGTTTTTATGGACAATCCTTTATTTGTTTTTGCATAATATTTCAGGGAATATGTTACATAAGCGTCATCTAGAGCCGCAGTATAGGAAGTTAGCGTATCTCCAGCATTTACGGCATTTGCAGGGAGATATTTGAAGTCTTCGAGGCGGCCGGGAACTGTTCTTTCCTGACTGTCGAAAATGTTAAATGTCCTGGATGATTGCCCGCTGAGCTGGCCGGATTTCTGCGTACTGGCTATGATTTCATAGCTGCCAGTTGGGAACAGGCTTTTATGAAAAACATACTTTGCTGTGCTATCTATATCGATCTCCTGTGTGGATACCAATTGTTTTTCCTGTTTTGTCTGTTCGTAGAAGTTCAGGTTAGGGAACCAATTTTTCAGGTTTTCTTTGGAGTATAACCATTGGTCAACTTTCTTATTGTTTACGGTATCCGGAACTTGTTCCAGCTTGTAAATGCTTAAACTGATCCGATCTGGTTGATAACTGCTGACGGTAGATTTGGCAAGAATAGAGAGCGTTGGAAGCGCCTTTCTATCGTAGTAGTTTTCTAAAGGGATATCTATTTTTACCGGCCATGAAGAAAGGGAGTATTGATCCTGAAGCTGGATACTTTCGCCGGTAGATTCCGTCGCTACCGCGTTCAGCTGATAACTATACAGCTGCTCTTTGTCCGGGGATTTTAAGGCTTCCGGATTAATGACATCTTTTACCCGGATCACCAGTTCACCCTTTGCATCAGTATAACCGATACTGTCTAGTAATCTAGGTTTTTTACGGTTGGAATAACCATATTTATAATCATCTTTCTCCAGCTGATAAGTAATCATTACATTTTTCAAATCTGCTCCACTGAGTGATTTTACCTTGATTTTCAATTCGAATGGTTCTCCCGGCATAGTTCCTTGCTTCGGTTTTTCCATGGTCATTTCGAGGGTAGGACGTTTATATTCCTCTACTTTGAAATTCCCGCTTTCAGCATCCACGTTTTTGCCGCTGATCTCCCATCTTCCGGGTAATGCATCTTTAGCAAGGAGAAAGGAGCCGGAGAAACTACCATAAGCATCTGGACTTATCCTGATGGTATCGATTGTTTTATAAGTTGGGTTTTTTAAGATTAAATGGGGATGATAAAGCGCCAGCCATTTTTTGAAAGCTGGATTGGTTGCATCGCTGAAAACCACAGGTGTTCCGGTAGCTGGGTCTCTGGTGGATAAAATGGCCTTATAGAATACCTGCTGGCCAGGTCTGTAAATACTTCTGTCTGTATAAATATGGAATTTTGCCTCTTCGTCATAAAAGTCTTCCAGGTCTTCATAATCCTCCTGATTGTAAATTCCTTTTGGCAATGGATCTGCATCAGCCGTAAAATGGTGAAGGAGGGTATCTCTGCCTAAAACTAATAAGATCTTATCGGCACTTTTTTTTCCACTGAATACAAATCCCTGCGCATCTGAAATGAAGTCTTGTTTGATGATCTGCTTCGGGATAGCTTTCTTGTTTTTCTCTTTCAGGTAATAGCTGCCGCTTGCCTTAACGCCTTTAATTGCTGCGCCGGTCTTTCGATTGAGCACCATAAAACGATCGCCGGTATTTACTGCGGCCAGACTGGAAACCTGGAAATTCAGGTCTCCTATAGTGGTTTTTGTCTGATTTTCCCTGATCTTTTCTACGGAAAATAAGATGGAATAGGATCCTGCCGGTAAAGCTTCCAGTTTTAAATAGGCACTATGTTTATCATAATCCTCTGGTAAAGCGGGGAGGCTAAAGCTCGAATCCAGGAAAGCCGGCTTTCGGAGCAGCACATTTAACCGATTTATTTTTTCAGTTGGCAGCTGTTCTTTGACGCCGACTTTTACGATCCTATAAAATAGTTTTTGTGCGTTTCTGTATTTTGCAGTAATTAGAATGGGTTCCTCAGGGATTTGTCTATCCTCAGTCTGAAACCTTAATTCCTGTGCATTGATCTTTCTCAGCATGGTTTCCAGACTATTCTTATAGCTGGGGAATTGATTTAAAAGGAGTTTATTTTGCTCGTAAAGATTGACGGCAAGCGCAAGCTGTCCTTTGTATTTATCTTCAAATTGAACGCCATATCTACTTCCATTTCTAAAATGTATCAAAAACAAATGATAGGTTGCTGCAGCATTTAACTTTTGATATTTAGCATTTAAACTCTCCTGAAGATATTTCTTCCAGGCTTTATCGACCATTTCATTCTCCTGATGCTGTGTATACATCAGGTATTTTAAAAGCAACTGAATATATTGTAATTGCTCCGGGTTAGGGATGTGCTGATCCATCCAGCTCAGGTAAGATTCTAATACTTTTGAACCGGATTTATCCATGGTATGGAGTACCATAATTTGACTTCCGAATTCGGCTGAGCTGGTCGTAATTAGGTCTTTAACCTGATCTGCTGTGAAAGGGAGTACGCTGTTCTTACCAAACTCGTAGGCAATTCTTTCGGAATGTGCAATGTCCGCCAAATCAGGTTTGAATAGCAGTTGATCTCCTGTAGAGGACAGCCAGTTGAGGTCTTCCGTAGTTTTCAGATGTGTTCTGCCTGATTTTAAAACTGCATTGAAATGAGATCTGATCAGGCTGTCTCTTTCCTGCTGAGTCAGTGTTCTGTAGTTATAGGGCTGGCTGACTGGCGGGAAGCGAGAAGTCTTGAACTTAAGGTTTTTAAATTGACTCAATTTTAAGCGTCTAACTTGTAAGATGTGCATTACATTTTTAAGGAGAGTAGAACTGCCGGGATTTGTTAAGAGGCTGTCGATGAATGCACTGTTTTTAAAATAAAGACTGTCTTCTGTTTTTAAGTCTTTAATGAGCATCTGATAGTAGGCATATCTTGCAAATGCAATGTCATTTCCATTTAACCTGGCCTCAGATTTTCCTTTAGTGACTTTTGCCAAGGTTTCCTGTAGGTTTTTGCTATTCTTGATGGAGTTTTCAATATCGGTCCAGTTGCTGCTGGGTAAAACTTGAGCTACGGTATTTGAGGCCGTTATTGTCAATACCAATAGTAAAGCTACTAGGGAAGAGAGGTAATTCATGGAATATAGTTGAGCGTAATAAACGTGTTGAATATAGGGATTTATTTTCCTTATATCAGGTTCATTCTTTCTGCAATTCTACAGGCTTCCAGAGAGTTGCTCACCCTTAGTTTTTCTAATATATTCTGACGGTGTCTATTGACCGTATTGATACTTATTGATAATAAATCCGCTATTTCTTTGCTCATTTTACCTTTGCGGATCAACATTAAGATCTCCCTTTCACGACTGGATAGGAGTTGACTGGCGGTCTGCTGATCAGGTTTTATACTGAGGCCGGTCGTAGAATTGAGAATTAGACTGTATGGGACTGATGCGGTAGATGGATCAGTAGAAAGATGATATAGGCAAAGCGCTAACCACAAGCTGCCATTTACCGCACTGGATACATAAAACATGCGGTGTTCCACAAATACATAGCTTCCATTTTTGCCCTGCATGCGGATTTTGCTTTTGACTTGATAGTCAGATCTTTCTTCAAGAGGGAGGTTTTTTATGATATTGAAAAACTGCAGCTCCAGCAGGTGTTTCTCAAAGAGGTCATCTGGATGGATCTTATTAAAAATAGCTTCTTCCCATATCGAGTTGATCTCTTCTGAACTTTCATTTTCATATAGGCCAAGTGCCGCCGCCGCCTTGCCTTTATAGATATAACTTTTATTGGCATTCATATCACTCAATACCGCTATAGCGTTTTCTATCCTGGAATACATCAGGGCCATAAACTGATATTGGCTCAGACGGGTCGGCTGATCCAGCTCTGCGCCAAAGGTCTGGGTCAATAGTTTCTCATTTAGCGTAGTGATAATATTCATTTCAATATGGTTATTATTCAGTATTGGACTGGTGTTTATGGTGTTTTACCTTTGGAAGGTAAATGTAATTTATGGTTATTAACTCAAAACAAAAAATGAAGAAGATTATTTTAGGTCTCATTGGATTAGCTATGGCACAGACAGGATTTGCACAGAGCCTGGAAAAAATGCAGTGGTTTAATGAGCCTCAAAAGTGGGAAATTAAAAACAATGCTTTAACGATGTCTGTGACTCCTCAAAGTGATTACTGGAGGATTTCACATTATGGATTTACCGTTGATGATGCGCCATTTTATTACAGCACCTATGGGGGAGAGTTTGAAACTAAAGTAAAGATCACCGGAAACTATAAAGCACGTTTTGACCAAATGGGCTTAATGCTGCGTATAGACCATGAAAATTACATCAAAGCAGGGATTGAATTTGTAGATGGTAAATACAATTTAAGTACCGTCGTTACGCATAAAACAAGTGATTGGAGTGTCACCACTTTGGATAAAGTTCCTGAATTTGTATGGATAAAGGCAGTAAGAAGACTGGATGCAGTAGAAGTTTTTTATTCTTTTGATGATAAAACCTATATCATGATGCGCAATGCTCATCTGCAGGATAATGTGCCGGTAATGGTTGGATTTATGGCTGCCAGTCCGGATGGAGCTGGATTCCAGGCAAAGTTTGAAAACTTTAGCGTAAAGCAATTGCCTGATCAGCGAAGATTGGAATGGCTGAAGAAAAATGCGAATCCATAATGCGCCTCATTTCTCCCTTAAGCTCCTAGTTGATTAGGGAACTAAGGGAGGAATTGAATCACACTGATGTTTTCCCGGATTCAGGAAACATCAGTGTTTATAGGTGGGCAAGATATATTTGGCCATCATTTCAAAGGCTTGTTTTCCTTTATAAGAACCATAATTAGTTTGCGTAAAAACGACAGTCAGGTTTAATTCCTCAATGATGAAAATGAATTGCCCGCCGTTGCCTGAGGCAAATAGCAGATCCGCTTGCAGTGCATTCGTTTTTATCCTTTCCCTGTACCAGTAATAGCCATAAAAAGTAGGCTGGGGGATGCCCACTTTACTTCTGCTGGATTTCATATTGGAGAAATCAGGGATGGCAATATCACAAAGGGTAGACTCCGCAATCCATTGCTTCGATATCACTTGTTTACGGTTATAAAGTCCTTTATCCTTGACCAATTGTCCTAACTTGATCATATCGACAGAGCGGATGTAAAAAGAGCCGCCAGTCATGGCATTCCCACTCGGATCCAGCGTCCATCTGTACTTGGAAATTCCAAGGGGTTTAAATAAATATTTATCGGCAAAATCCTCCACAGACATTCCGGTTGCTTTGCTGATGACACCGCTTAGAATCACAGGATCCATAGAGGTATAAGACCATTCTGTTCCAGGTTTATTTTTCATAGGCAGCTCTAAAGCATACTTTACCCAGTTTGTGCTCAGTTCCATTCCTTCTTCGCAATCTTTTGTGCCGTTAAATTCTTCACAATCTACACCAGATTTCATTTCCAGCAGGTTTTTTAAGGTCATTATTTTTTTATTCGAATCTGTTTTTAGAAAGGGGTATTCCGGAAAAAACTCATAGACTTTTTGGTTTACATCTCTAATAAAGCCTTTGTCGATAGCGATTCCAACCAGTAAACTGGTGATTGATTTAAAAGAAGAACGGGAATCGTTTAGCGTATCGCGGCTGGAGCCATTAGAATAGTGCTCATATACCAATTGGTTACCTTTTGAAATGACTACACTTCGCAAGCCTTTATAGTGGTTTTTTGCGATAGAATCCGTCATTTGACGCAACAAAGAATCCTGGGTTTTGTACTGACTTTTCGCTGGAATGCTGAGTAAGCTGCTTAAAAGTAAAATACTGGGAATGAGCATAATTTTCATGTTCCAATATAGTGATTTAAAGGGTAAATACAGGTTGAAATTAGGTGAATGGAGGTCATTTGAAAAATAAATAACTAATCTTCGTCCCCCGCCAAAAATAACCATATTTAATAGATGTGACCTCAAACTTCAAATAGGGTAAAGGTGTCTCACCAGTAGCTAAAATTGCTTGCAAATTAGACTTCGAATACCCTCTGTCTTTTAGCAAACTCTTTAAGAATAAAATAGTGGTATCACCTGTTCAATTTAGAAAATCAGTTGAACTCCAAACTTAGTTTATTTTAAGGATCTGATTTGGATAGCCTAATGATTCTTTTGTCTATGTTTTTAGACAAAAATTCTCTAAACACTTGTTTGTCTAAAAACATAGACGTAGTTTAGCCTTCCTAAACCATATTGAATATGAAGCAATTATTAGCCATCTTCTGTATTTGCACACTGAGTATTTGCAGTGCTGCACAGGAAAAACCAGGTAAAAACATCATTGATCAGGCCTCTTTAAGGTGTTATTACGCCTTTAGCAAGAAGAAGCCGACCGACCTTAAACCTTATCGTGTAGATACGATGGTACTGGATATTGGATCCGAGCTTTCCCGGTTTTACGATCCTGCAAGGCTGGGACGCGATTCCCTGATCGCTGCAAAAATGAAAAATACCGACGCTTCAATTATAAAAAGTATCAGCATTTTCAAAGGCGAGAACAGTAAAGATTTATCAGGTATGGTGGGGACGGTCAGTTCTAATTCAGCTGAGGGGGAAAGTGTGCAGGTCTTTAAAAGTAAAAAATCCAATCAGTTGAAAGTCCTGGATTATGTGGGCATGGGCCAACGGTTTTTATACCTGGATTCATTAGATAAAATGAGCTGGAAGGTCTTGCCGGATACGGCCACGATTGCATCTTACCCATGTCAAAAGGCCAGTCTTAACTTTAGAGGGAGAGATTACATCGCCTGGTTTACCACAGAGGTACCAGTAAATGATGGTCCATGGAAGTTTAGCGGCTTACCGGGATTGATTGTTAAAATTGAGGATACTGAAGCTTTGTTTTCTTTTCAACTGGTTGGATTGAAACAGCTGTCAACACCGCAGTTGATTCAGCTGGAGGAGAAGAGCAGTTTGAAATGTACCAGAGCAGAATTTGAAAAACAGAAATTGAAGCAAGGGGCCGGTATGCAGGTGAATTTCAATGCGGGGGATATGATCATTGCTGAAATCCCTGGACAAGTAGATTATACGCCAATTGAAATCGAATGATCAGGGTATTGATGCTGATATTTCTATCCTGGGTTGTTATTGGACTGAAAGGACAGACGGTTATTAAGGGCCAAATCAGCAATGAAAATGACGGGAAGGCTTTGAATGGAATCAGTATAACGGTAAAAGAGAAAAATGCCCTTGGGGTATTTGCGTTTACGTCGACAGATCTCAATGGGAAATATCATTTGAATTTCAGCAGTAAAGCAGATAGTTTGCTGATTGTCGTTTCGGGATTGAACATCCAAAGGCAATCTATGCTGCTGAGCAATACGAGCCAGGTCAGAAATTTTAGTGTGACTACTGAAGCCATCAAGCTGAAGGAGATCAAAGTGACTCCACCTAGAATCCGTCAGTTGAATGATACTTTAAATTACCTTACCGATACCTTCATTGATCAAAATGACCGTACCATAGGCGATGCTCTGAGAAAAATGCCAGGGATCCTGGTCAAAGAAGATGGCTCCATTTTGTACAATAACAAACCGATCAGCAAATTTTACATTGAGGGTAAGGACTTGCTGCAGGGGCGTTATGGAATCGCAACAAATAACGTAGCCGCTAAGGATGTGGTTATGGTACAGGTGCTGGAAAATCATCAACCCATTAAGGTACTCAAGGATAAGGAGTTTAAAGAGGAGGCTGCGATTAATTTGAAGCTGAAAGATAGCGCAAAAGGTGTACTCACGGCAAATGCACAGCTGGGAACAGGTGCTGCGCCGATGCTGTATCATAATGAGCTGTCAGCGATGTATTTTGATAAGAATAAGCAGCACATGGACACTTATAAAGGGAACAATACAGGGAATGAGGTATCAAAAGAACTCCAGTCGTACTATGCCAGCGATAAAACAACAAAGGAGGGGAGTTCTTTAAACCTGCAGTCGCCGGGACAGCCAGAAATCAGTCAGAAACGCTATTTGTTCAACAGGGCTAATATGGCGACTGTGAATCAGTTATGGGCAACAAAAAACGACTTGCAGGTGACCGCTAATTTGAGTTACCTTAATGATCGGCAGGATCGTGAAAGTGCTTCCCGTTCGGTATATTATTTGCCGGCAGATAGCCTGCTTACGGTAGAAGAAACATTGGCAGCAACTGAGCAGATCAACTACCTGGAAGGAACACTGCAGCTGAATGCAAATAAAGACAAGTATTACCTGGACAATACACTGAAATTTACAGGGAAATGGAATCAGGCGGAAGGGAAGGTGTTCAATGATGAACAGCTGTTTCAAAAGTTAAACAAGCCTTCATTTCGTTTGGCCAATACCTTCAATACGCTGAAGAATTATGCCCATGCAACCTGGCGGTTTTATGCCTACCAGGGATATGAAAGTAATCCGCAGGTATTGAAGATTAAACCTTTATTGTACCCTGATTTGTTTGAAAATAGTGCTGCTTATGGTTTCATGAAGCAGTCGCTCGATCAGGAAAGTTTCCGTAGCCTAAACAAGGTAACTTATAGCTTAAATGCGAAAGCCTTCAAACAGAATTATTCAATTGGTTTTAATGCGAATTTACAGCAATTCAGGTCTGCGCTACAGGGCCTCAGTGAAGGAGGAAGCTTAAGTAAAATGGTAGATTCTTTGCGCAATGATTTGAGCTGGAATACTTATGAGTTATTTGTAAGTCCTGATTACACTTATTCAAAAAACAAACTGCGCGCCACACTTCAGCTGCCATTGGTCTATAATTATTTAGATCGCAATGACAGGCTAAACAGATCGAGTACTGCTACAAAAAAGGTATTCTTTAACCCTTCTTTTTTATTGAGGTATGAATTGAGCCTGCTTTGGAATGTGTCATTTCGGGCCAACTTTGGCAATGAATTGGGAGATCTGGCAAATGGATTTACAGGTTATGTACTGCAGTCTTATCGGAATTTGCTGAGGAATGAAAGCGCATTGCCAGAAAGAAAAAGTCAGGTTTATCAGTTAGATCTGGCTTATCGGCAACCCATCCATGAGGTGTTCCTTAATCTGAGCGCCAGCTATTTCAGAAACACCGCGAATTTGATGTATGGCTACGATTATGAAGGGATCAGAAGCTTAAAAAGAACGTATGAACTTCCTAATATAAACGATGGGTATGTATGGTCTGGGATTTTTAGTAAAGGGATAGACGCCATTGCTTCAACCATCAGGCTTGAAATGGAATATAACCATTCTAATGCTTCACAAATTAGCCAAGGACTGGTTTTCGATTTTCAAAATGATCAATATAGTATCAAGCCAGCTATTGTCAGTAAAATACAAAAATGGGCGAGCCTATCTTATGCTTATCAATATTCGAAAAGTGTCAATAAAATAGTTCAAGGTGATGATCATTTCAAGCCCATCAGCAGGATTATTCAAAGGGGACAACTGAGTTTTTTCCCCTTAAAAAGCTGGACCGTTAACCTGGCTATGGAGCATTTTTATAACAACTCGATTTCCGGAGCCAGCAAGTCGATGAAGTTTGCTGACCTGGCCACAAAATATACTTATAAGCGTGTGGAATTTAATCTGGAGTATAACAACGTATTTAATGTAAAGGAATACGCATCTGCGCTCTATAACGAGCTGAGTACCTATTACACGACTTATAACCTAAGACCTGCACAAGTACTGCTAAAGGTTCGGTTCAAGATAAAATAATGATTTGCTGGTCTATAAAAATAGTCGTAAGTTTATTAAATGGAAAAAGGAGTGCAATTGACGAGGGCAGAAGAACAGATCATGCAGGTATTGTGGACCCTCAATGAAGGTACAGTGCAGGAAATCCGTGACCAATTGGAAGATCCAAAACCTGCAAGGACCACTGTATCTACGGTGTTGACTATCTTAGAGAATAAGGGCTTTGTTTCCCATAATAGTTTAGGTAGAACGAATGTATATGCGCCTTTAGTGGCTAAAGAAACCTATTCAAAATCTCAATTGTCTGGTTTACTCATGAATTACTTCAACAACTCATTTGCAGCGATGACTTCTTTCTTTGCGAAGGAAAACAATTATACCATTGAAGAGCTCGATTTGCTCATCAGAGATACAAAAGATCAATTGAAAAAAGAAGAAGAAAATAATTGACGATGGAACAGTTGGCGATATATCTTTTAAAATCTACGATATGCATCAGCGCATTTCTAGGTGTGTATTGGTGTTTTCTAAAAAACGAGACTTTTTACCGTTTTAACCGATATTTCTTGCTGACGGGTTTGGTAACGGCAGTTTTGCTGCCATTGTATACTTATACTTTTGAGGTAAATGCAGTTCCTGCTGCGACTATTTTACCCGCTTCAAGCCAAAATGATATGGTCGAAGCTACTGCTGGATTGCCTTTGACACACATGTTTTTAATCGTCGTTTATGCTTTAGGAATTGTGTTTTTAGGACTTCGTTATTTTATAGGTCTAAACAAGCTGAAAAGCCTGATTCGTAAATATGGATTTACAGAAATGAAAGGTTATAGGTTAGTCAAAACAAACGATTTGAAGTCGTCATTTTCAGTTTTTAATTATATCCTTGTGAATGGTTCTGCTGAAACCTCAGAAATAGAAAAGAAACTGATTTTTGAACATGAGCTGGCACATGTAAAACAATTCCATTGGCTGGATCTGCTGCTATCTCAATTACTTTGCGTTTTTCAATGGTTCAATCCATTGATATGGGTATACACCTATTGCATCAAGCAGAATCACGAATTTCTTGCAGATACTGCGGTATTAGAACAGGGGAATCCTGTAGGATTATACCGTGCTGCACTGCTGAACCATAGTTTGGGGACACCAGTATTCGCTTTGTCGAGTTCTTTTGCCCATTATGATAAATTGAAGCGTGTTAAAATGATGACAAAGGCGGCATCTGCTGCGGCAAGAAAACAGATTGTCCTGGTATTACTTCCGCTACTTGCGGTTTTTCTCTGGGCCTTTGCAAAACCTATATTTGTAATTGCTCCAGGGGAACAAGCTCCAGACTTGAACGTTTCTGGAGTTATAGTTCCAAAGGTGCCAAGTTCAAAGAGAATAGTTCCAGGACTGTCAACACATCATGCCGTGAAAAAAGTTTTGCCCGATATTGTTCAGGTAAAGCTGCAAAAGAAGGGGAGTGCTGTAATAAAAGTTGAGTCAAAGGAAGTCAAAATGAAGCCTAAGGAACAGGCTCCGGTCGTAACTGAGACCGCCTCGTTACCTACACCCATTTCTGAAGCGGTAGTGGTTACTCCAGTAAAAAACACCGCAATTAAACCAAGTGTTCTAGTTTACCTGGATGGTCAGGAAATTCATTATGACATCAACCAGATTAAATCGGAGACGATTGAATCCATACATGTTCTGAAGGGTACTTCAGCCACTGATGCTTATGGCGAACGTGGTAAAGATGGGGTAGTCCTGATTACTTCTAAGAAACAGCTATAGCCTGCGGGTGTTCCTAAAAAATAAGCGAGATGAAAGGTGAAATGAGAATTATTTCAATAAGAGAAAATCCAACGTATAAAGATAAAGCCATCCTATATTTACAGCAGTCATGGCAAGAAATCAATCCAATCATCTATGAAGACTGTATCAGTCACAGCATCACTGCAAAACAGGCATTACCTCAGTGGTATCTATTAGAAAAGAAGGGAGTGATCGTCGGCTGTGCCGGATTAATTACGAATGATTTTATTAGTAGAATGGATTTGTACCCTTGGTTTTGTGCGCTATTTATTGAAGTTGAACATAGAGGAAATGATTATGGTGCCTTGTTGCTTGAAAAAGCGAAAAAGGATAGCAAGGAAGCCGGATTTGAATGGCTAAATCTTTGTACAGATCATATTGGCTATTATGAAAGATATGGTTTCAATTATATCGGACAGGGATACCATCCTTGGGATGAGGTTTCAAGGATTTATCAAATCGCATTATAAATCATTTACTGGGATATTCAAAAACATTAGAATAAAAAACTATCATGAAAACAACAGATTTAAGTGCAATTATAGCGCGGTCTTTAGAGATCCGTAAAAATACCATGAATTGGAATTAACACATCATGATACCCAATGAACTGTAGAAAAAGATGCATTGGATTTTCTAACAGATGCCGTGTGGTGGCTAATTGTTTTGGCGGATAGAATGGATATTAATATGGAAGAAGCGATGGGAGTAATTCTTAATAAAACCGAGCAGATGCTCAGAAAATAATCAGCTGATAAACCCCTTGTATTTAAGAAAAAGGAAAGCCTTGAAAATTAATGATTTTCAAGGCTTTCCTTTTTAGATTCCTGCTGAAACAATTTTTGGCGTCGTCAGTTCTATGGTAAAGCTTAATAAAACACATCTTCATTCAATTAAAAACCTATGGCAAAGCAAAAATCTCAGGTGAAACCGGGAAATCAACCTGAAAACGAAAAGACAAAGGATTTACAACCGCATACGGCGGATGCTTCCGGGGAGTTCATGACAACGGATCATGGCGTCCGAATTAATGACGATCAGAATTCATTGAAAGCAGGGGAGCGTGGAGCGACCTTATTAGAAGATTTTATCTTAAGGGAGAAAATCACTCATTTTGATCATGAGCGCATCCCTGAGCGTATTGTACATGCAAGAGGCTCTGGAGCACATGGAGTGTTTAAACTGTATGAGTCTCAATCTGCTTTCACCAAAGCACATTTTTTAAACGATACGACAACCGAGACACCTGTTTTTGTACGATTCTCCACTGTTGCCGGATCCAGAGGGTCTACAGACTTGGCGAGAGACGTAAGGGGATTTGCGGTTAAATTTTATACGCAGCAAGGTAATTTTGATTTGGTAGGAAATAACATGCCTGTTTTCTTTATTCAGGATGCGATGAAATTTCCGGATCTAATTCATGCAGTAAAACCCGAGCCAGACAATGAAATGCCACAGGCAGCCTCGGCACATGACACTTTCTGGGACTTTATCTCTTTGATGCCTGAATCCGCACACATGATCATGTGGGCGATGAGTGACCGCGCCATTCCAAGAAGCTTAAGAATGATGGAAGGATTTGGCGTGCATACTTTCAGATTCATTAATGAAAAAGGAGAGGGATGTTTTGTTAAGTTTCACTGGAAACCATTATTAGGTGTCCATTCCGTGGCATGGGATGAGGCGCAAAATATCTCCGGCAAAGACTCAGACTTTCATCGAAGAGATTTATGGGAAGCTATTGAAAGTGGTGCTTTTCCGGAATGGGAACTGGGCGTACAAATTGTTCCGGAAGCAGACGAGTTTAAATTTGAATTTGACCTCTTAGATCCAACTAAACTTATCCCTGAGGAATTGGTTCCGGTACAGCGTATCGGGAAAATGACCTTAAATAGAAATCCGGATAACTTCTTTGCGGAAACGGAACAGGTAGCTTTCCACGTAGGTCATATTGTTCCTGGAATTGATTTCACCAATGATCCATTAATGCAGGGCAGGCTATTTTCTTATACAGACACCCAATTGATCAGACTTGGCGGACCTAATTTCCACGAGATCCCAATTAACAGGCCTATCGTTCCTGTACATAACAATCAGCGCGATGGATTTATGCGTCAAACCATTAACAAAGGAAAGACGAGTTACGGACCGAATACTTTGGGGAACAATGATCCGCAGCAGGCTAAAGCCGCCGATGGAGGTTTTACCTCCTATCAGGAACGTATAGATGCTAAAAAAGTCAGAGCAAGGAGTAAAAGCTTCTTTGACCATTTTAGTCAGGCAACCTTATTTTTTAATAGCCAGTCTGATCCGGAAAAGAACCATATCACTGATGCTTTAAGTTTTGAACTTGGAAAAGTAAAAACAGTAGCGATTCGGGAAAGAATGGTGGGTGTTTTGACTAAAATTGATCAGAAACTTGCAGCAGATGTGGCTTTGGCCCTAGGACTGGAAGCACCTAAAGGCCCTCAGCAACCCATCAATCATAGCGTTCCGGCTGATGGCAAGCAAGCTGATTTTGAGCCAATATCTGTTAAAAGTACCCTGGAAAAGTCTGCGGCATTGAGCATGGCCAATACAGTTAAGGATACGATAAAAACTAGAAAGGTAGCTTTCCTAGTCGCTGATGGGGTAGATTCCAAGTCTTTGGACACGGTTAAAAAAGCATTGCTTGCTGCAGGTGGAGTGGTGGAAATTATTGCGCCAAAACTGGGTACAGTCAAAGCTTCGGATGGGACTGAATTTCCTGTTGATCAAAGCTTTTTAACTGCGGCATCCGTACTTTATGATGCCATTTATGTGCCTGGTGGAAAAGACAGCACTGAGACTCTTAAAGTAGAAGCCAATGCCATTCATTTTTTGAATGAAGCTTTCAAACATTGCAAAGCGATTGCAGTGGATCAGCAAGCTGTAAAATTATTAGAGCTGACCTATTTATCAGGAAAACTACCCAAGGATGCGAAAGACCAAACTGTAATTCAGGAAGGACTTGTTCTCGAAGCAGATCCTGCATTACTCGCCAAACAATTTATTTTGGCCATCTCACAGCATCGTTTTTGGGAACGGGAGAAACCAAGAAAAGTTCCTGCATAACTTGATTAAAACGAAAAATGCCCGGCTATTACAACCGGGCATTTCTTTTATAATAGCTGCTTATCTAGGCTTGCTCTATGATTCTGATGGCTTCTTCATTTCCCTGCTGCGCAGCATGATCTAATACCGATAAGCCACGAAAATCGAGGATATCTTTATCAGCACCTTTGCTTAATAACAATTTTAAGACCTCATTTCTGCCAAACATGGCCGCGAACATTAGGGCCGTCCCACCATTGCCATGCTGTAGGTTAAGGTTTGCTCCATTTTGAATAAGCAGCTCAGCAATACTAAGGTATCCTTTAAAGGATACGCCCATTAATGCGGTATTACCCCCAAGATCTTGCGAATTGAGCGCTGCACCATGTTCAATCAATAACTTTACTGCATCATATTGATTGTTATAACAAGAAATAATAAGTGGGGTATATCCTTTCTCATCGCTGGCATTCAGGTCAGCTTTTAGTCGAATTAATTCTTGCAATACTTCAATATTTCCAGTCCGGGAAGCATGAATGGTAGTCTGAGGATTATGAATCATGTGTCTAAGCATTTTTAACAGGATAGTCAGGTATTGAATTGAAGATTAAAACTCTGGGTTTTTATCTTGGATACAAAGCTGGAATTAAGCTTCCCAGCTTTGTAAATTATTCTATTTAATAAAATTAGCTGGTGATTTTTGCAGCGTCTCTTAAAGCTTTAATGGCATCATGCGCAGCTTTAATATCCTGTGCTTGTCTGCTCACTGTTGCTAAAGCTTCGCCAGTCAACTCGCCTTTTTCAAGGGCCAGCGTATAGGCCGCTTTAATCGCATCTTCGCCACGCTCAGCTTCAGAAAGAATGCTCGCTCGGTCGCTGCCGCCAAAAAGAGATTTTACATCTATCCAGGCCCTATGTAAAGTTCCTGCAACACTGTTACCTGTTTCTATATCTTCTCCATTGGCCGCGACAATGGCGGTAAGCTCCTGACTGAATTTTCTGCTCTGGCTGCTATACTGCTGAAAGATTGCTTTTAAATCTACATGCTCGTCTTTAATGTCAGCAATTGCTTTTTCAAATCCCGCTACACGGTCATTGTTGATTTCTGTAAGATCGTTTAATACCGAAATTGATTTTTCTGTTACATTCATAGTAGTAGTTTTTATTGAACCCCTAGAACATTCCGTAAACCAATGTGGTTTTAAAATAAAGAATTTTATTAATTCATGGTACGCTGCGGTGCTGATGGTTGCTTAGAAAGGGCTTGATGGTAATGCCGGAAATAAGATGAGCGAAAACATATTTGCTTTTTGACGAGTTATAGGTTGAATTGATACCACAATTGAAAGGCAGAATTCAAATAAATTATGAAAGCAACGAAAACTGAAAGAGAAAACTTTAAAGGAGTTTGGAATATATTGAAAGCGACCTTTAATGGATTCAACGACCATAAGGTGACAAAGCTAAGTGGTTCATTGGCATATTATACAGTCTTTTCCATGGCTCCGCTGTTAGTCGTAGTGATCTCTCTATGTGGTATATTTCTTGGACAAGAAGCTGCTCAAGGTCAAATTTATGCGCAGCTTGCAGGTTTTATGGGTAAAGAAACAGCATTACAGTTACAGCAAATCGTTGCAAATGCAGCCTTAGGAGAAAAAGATACCCTGGCTTTTATCATAGGATTAATAACACTCTTAATCGGTGCAACTACCGTTTTTGCTGATATACAAGATTCTATAAATACCATTTGGGGCCTAAAAGCTAAACCCAAAAGAGGCTGGTTAAAAATGTTGCAAAATAGGTTTCTTTCCTTTTCTGTCATCATCAGTCTTGGATTTATCTTATTGGTGTCATTAGCCATCACCACTATACTGGATGGATTTAATACGCGTCTTCAAGCCAGGTTTTCTGAGGTTTCTGTCGTCGTTTTTTATATATTAAATCAATTGCTCACCCTGGGTGTAATCTCCCTTATTTTTGGGGTAATTTTTAGAGTACTCCCGGATGCCAGGATCAAATGGAGAGATGTATTGTTTGGCGCTGTGGTAACCGCGATTCTATTTATGCTGGGGAAATTTGGAATCTCCCTTTATATCGGACAGAGCGATGTGGGCAGTACCTATGGCGCGGCAGGTTCACTGGTCATTTTATTATTATGGACCTATTATTCAGCCATCATTTTATTTGTTGGCGCTGAATTTACTAAAGCTTATGCAGTAGCCTACGGCTCAGAAATCCATCCATCGCAATATGCAGTGACCACCAAGGAAATTGAAGTGGAAACGGGTAATAATTCCATTCAGGAAAATGCAGAAGTTCCTAAATAACTTACTTAATAGTAATGAACTGAATAGTTTCTTGTTAAATAAGATAAACTACCTAAGTCTTGCTGAAACAAACAAATTACTGGACTGTTATTTAGATCAGTTGCTATAGGCAATACAGTAACAACTATTCTGTTTGGCGCTTTTAAATAAATATTGAAATTTTATAAGGATAAATCATGATACAGGTCATTCTAGTTGAGGATCATAATGTGGTAAGAAACGGTATAAGGTTACTGCTGGAGACAGATAGTAATATAAATATTGTTACGGAGGCTGCTCATGGGAAACAAGCCTTAGCCTATTTAAATGCAGGGGGAGGAGCTGATATCATTCTGACAGATATTAATATGCCTGAAATGGATGGCATATCTTTATTGAAAGAGGTGAAAAGAACTTATCCAACTGTTAAAATCATCATGCTGTCTATGCACGACAATGAATTGTATATCAAACAGGCTTTTCAGAAGGGAGCATCCGGGTATTTATTAAAGAGTGTCAGCATGAATGAATTAATTTTTGCAATCAAACACATTAATAGTGGAGGCAAATATTTAGGAACGGAGTTAACCATGAACCTTTTAGATCAAAAACCTGTAGGTAGTGTCAATTTGGTAGAAAAGGAGGGGCCGAAGGTTGAATTCTCTACAAGAGAGGCGGAAGTTCTGCAATTCATAGCGGAAGGGATGACGAATCTGGAGATGGCAGATAAATTGTTCGTTAGTAAAAGAACAATAGAGGGCTATAGACAAGCAATGATTGAAAAGAGTGGGGTGAGGAATACAGCCGCTTTAATTAAATATGCAGTTGTACATGGCATCCTAAAAGCAAGCTGATAAGAAGGCCTTTAATGCCATTGATTTTTATGGGTCATTCTCATGTGCTGCAGGAACATACGTTCCCTATGCTTTCTTTTGGCCGCTTTTTTGGAACGCTGTACCATATTCCAGAATAATAACGAAATCATCATCAAGCCTATTCCATAAGCCACCTCAGGATTATTAAGGACTACTCCTATAAAATAGCATGTGCCAAAAATGAAGACAGTAAGCATGATGTAAATCCCAATTTTCATAATGTAAAGGTATTAAGAATTCACCTGCATTGATCAGAATTTATCCACATTTTAGGAGTCAGCGTTAATTTAATGTCTCTCAATACGTTGCATCTTTCATGCTGACTCTTGGAAAACAGAACAATGTTCTCCAGTACTGCTGGAAAGTTAAATGCTTCAAGTAACGGAGAAAATGCAGGAGGGCAGGAGCTCAAAAATTTCAGCCTTGCAGGTTGATGATTTTTATGGTAATGTGATCCTTTAGTCCGTTATAGAATTTCTGAAGTACTTTCTCGAAGATTGGATCCGCACCGGGAACCGCAGAAAATAACGTCATACTTGATTTTAACTTTAAATCATCTGGACTGTCAAAAATCCGATGTGCATCATTAGTCTCTAATTCAAGGAGTGTCTGACACAATAATAGGAGTCTCGGTCCCAAAACCCGATGATTAAGATAATCAGCAGCCTCCGCTAAGTCTGCAATTGCATATTGTTTACTGGTTTCAGTAAAACCTAAACCCTGGATTTGCGGGAAAATGTACCACATCCAATCACTCTGTTTTTTTCCCGCTTTTAATTCATTTAATGCGGTCTGATAAGCTGATTTTTGAACAGTAAGGAATCTTTCAAGGTTGTGTGACTTCATATTGGTAGCGTTAATAAGGCAACTGAAAATGGTTTACCTAATGTAGCAGTTTATTCATAATAAGAGAAGTATAAGTGTGTAAAAATTAACGGAATCTAAAATTCTGATACCACCACATCCGCATCCGGATTCACCTTTGTCCGGTGCATATTCCCCCAATCTGACATCGCTTTGAGCATGGGTTTCATACTTAATCCGAGTTCGGTAAGTTCATATTCTACCCTTGGAGGTACTACTGGGTAAACCGTCCGCCTGACTACCAGGTCAGCTTCCAGTTCCCGCAGCTGAGAAACCAGCATCCGCTCCGAAATCTGGTCTATAGAATTTTTCAGATCACTATATCGCATCGTCTTGTGCATGAGCCTGCAAAGTATAGCGGGCTTCCATCGACCCCCTAATACCGATAAAGAGTAAGCCATGCCGCAGCTGTCATTGATCTGTTTTTCATTAATAGCGTTCGTAGAAGTTTCCTTTCTCATTTCTTACCTTTTTGTTAGTACCTGACAATTTAGTGTTTACCCACAAAAATAAGGATTAGTCTCTACTTTTGAAATGTAATTAATCAAAAACAATATGAGACGTTTAGAAAATAAGTTAGCATTTATCACTGGTGGCGGCCGTGGAATGGGGGCAGATATCAGCAGAAGACTTGCCGAAGAAGGCGCACGCGTAGTCTTAACCTATTCAAAATCTAAGGAAAAAGCGGAAGCGGTAGCGGCAGAAATTAATGCAAAAGGTGGCGATGCAAGCGCTGTTAAAGCAGACAATAGTGATCCAAAAGCGTTAACCAGCGTGATCCAAAACACCATCGCAGCATTAGGGCCGATTGATATCCTGGTAAACAACGCAGGAATCTACATCGGTAAAGAATTTGAATCACATACGCTGGAAGATTATGAAGAAATTATGGGCATTAATGTTCGTGCAGTTTATGTAGCATCACTTGCTGTAGCGGCTCAAATGCCAAACAAGGGTCGGATCATTTCCATTGGCAGCAATATGGCCGAAAATTCACTTAGTCCTCAAACTACTTTATATACGATGAGTAAAGCCGCACTGGCTGGTTTTACCCGGGGATTAGCCAGAGACCTGGGTGCGAAAGGCATTACAGTCAACCTTGTTCAACCAGGTCCAATTCATACCGAAATGAATCCTTCAGATACAGATCTGGCTGATTTCCTGAGGAGCCGTATGGCGCTTTCTGAATACGGAACCGGAGACGATATTGCCGGCCTGGTTGCCTACCTGGCCAGTGAAGAAGGAAAGTACATCACAGGTACTGCCATCACTATTGATGGTGGCCTAAACGCTTAGATTAAAAATGAGGATGTTCCATATAAGAACATCCTCATTTTTTAAGCCTGTTCCTTCCAATGATTGAGTTCTTCATTAATAAAGTAATGAACAAGATCCCTGTACATCTTTTCGATTACATCCGGATTAAGATCCTCCATTTCTGCCCAGCGCCTTCTTTCTAAAAGCATGGAAGCAAATCTTTCCGGTGCTTTAACTACTGCTTCATCTGTCTTGAATTTAGCAGCAGATTTTATATATTGATATCGTTTGCCAATCATGCTGATGATTTGCTGATCTATCAGGTCTATTTCCTGTCGGATATCCAGCAGTTGTTCACATTCTTTAGGCTGTTTTCTATGGCTTTCAATTGCTTTCGTGGACATGGTATTTTAATCAGTAACCTACGAATGTCTGGTTTTTTGTTGATTTTCCCAAAATGGCTAAAAAAGCCCGTGTTATGATCCTGATTATCATTTTCTTGTTAAAATTCTGTTCGAATCTGAGGGAATTCCCCTCTTTAAAATCAGTTCTGATAAAATAAATTTTGGATTGTAAATTATTTTTATAAACTTAGTTATAGTATAGTACAGTGTAGTATAGTTGTGCTTGCTAAACGAACCAACAAACCAACCAAATATAAATTCTTTACGTATGCTCCATCTATGGGATCTAATTGCCGGTACCCGTTTGGTTTGTTGTTCCACGCTGAACCAAACTAAATCAATATGAAATATAACTTTACCAAATTCTTCTCCATGTACAGCTGTTGGCTATTGCTGCTGTTTTGCATTGGAGGCAGCACTTCGCTGAAGGCTCAAACTACAAGTCAGCGGCTAACGGGGATGGTGATAGACAGTGCCGACAAAGCACCTATTCCAAATGCTTCTGTAGTCATCAAGGGGACCAAACAGGGAACTCAGACAGACAATGCCGGAAGATTTACCCTCGATGTTTCGGGAGAAGGAGCAACATTGGTGTTCTCTTATGTGAGTTACAAGCCCAGGGAGATGTACGTTCAGAAAGGCAAGCCCGTAACTGTACGGATGATTTCTGCACAGGATCGCCTGGAAGAAGTGGCTATTGTGGCTTATGGCACGCAAAAGAAAAGCAGTATGGTCGCTTCCATCACCACTGTTGATCCCAAAGAATTAAAAGGACCCACTTCAAATTTAACCACCATGCTGGCAGGGCGTATCGCCGGAATGGTCGCTTATCAAAGAAGTGGCGAGCCAGGAATGGATAATGCCTCTTTCTTTATTAGAGGAGTAGGAAGTTTCGGTGCCGGAAAAAAAGACCCTTTGATCCTGATTGATGGAATGGAATCCACTGGAACAGACCTCGCCAGACTGCAGCCTGATGATATTTCGGGATTTTCTGTACTTAAAGATGCTGCAGCCTCTTCCCTATATGGTGCAAGGGGAGCAAATGGAGTGGTATTGGTCACCACCAAACTCGGTGAAATTGGCGCGGCAAAGTTTAATGTCAGGTTTGAAAATTCAGTTTCTTCCAATACCAGAAACTTCAAATTTGCAGACAATATCACTTATATGAACCTGGCAAATGAAGCGGTTTTAACAAGAGACCCTAAAAAAAGCCTGCCTTACCTGCCTAACAAAATTGACCATACGGCGGCAGGAGACGATCCATTGCTTTACCCAAACAACAATTGGATAGATCAGCTGATTAAAGATTATACGATCAACCAACGTTTCAATATGAACGTAAGCGGGGGAGGAAATACTGCACGTTATTATGTTGCAGGAACTTACAATGTAGACAATGGTATTTTAAGAACGGATAAGACCAATAATATCGACAACAATATTAAAATCAAAAACTACGCGGTGCGCTCTAATGTGAACTTAAAGCTCACACCAACTACAGAAGCAATCATCAGAACCTCCGCCCAGTTTGATGATTATACGGGTCCGATTGGTGGCCGGGATGAATGGGGTAACCTGATCAATGGTGGTGCTGCGGTATTTCAAACCGCACTTTGGTCTAACCCGGTGATGTTCCCCGCCGTATACCCGGCGTCCTATTCGCCTTATGCGAAACACCCGCTCTTCGGAAATAATTTTATAGGTGACTCACAAAACCTCTACATCAATCCTTATGCAAGAATGGTGTCCGGATACCAGCAGTACAATACCTCAACCGTAAATGTTCAGCTGGAGTTAAAACAGGACCTTAAAGACATTACAGAGGGTTTGTCTACCCGCTTAATGGCCTACACGCAGCGTTATTCTTACTTTGATGTAGCCCGTAGCTTTAAGCCTTTTTTCTATAATTTAAGCGTTATTCCCGGAACCACAGAGCGCGTACTGAATCCTTTAAATCCATTGGATGGAACGGAATTCTTAAGCTACAATGCAGGAAACAGAATTCAGAATACTACCACCTATGGGGAACTTGCCTTGAACTATACTAGAACATTCCAGGAAAAACATGCCGTTTCAGGAATGCTCATCGGGATCTTGAGAAATTATCTGACCGCTAATGGAAGCGATCTGCAAGCCTCTCTGCCCTCAAGAAATTTAGGCCTTTCCGGAAGACTGACGTATGCTTATGATAACCGCTATCTTTTCGAAAGTAACTTTGGATACAACGGTTCTGAGCGTTTTGCACCGAACCACCGCTTTGGATTTTTCCCTTCAGTAGGGGTAGGATGGAATGTTTCTGAGGAGAAATTCTTTGCACCACTGAAAAATGTGGTCACAAGGCTTAAACTTAGAGGTACTTATGGATTGGTTGGAAATGACCAGATCGGAAGATCTGAGGACAGGTTTTTTTACCTTTCCAATGTAGATCCTAATAGTCCTTCAAGAGGTTATACCTGGGGTGATAAATGGGATTATTATAAGTATGGTTATTACATCAGCAGATATGAAAATTACGACATCACCTGGGAAAAAGCCACGACTACAGATCTGGGCTTTGACCTGAACTTCAAAAATGGATTCTCCGTGGTATTTGATTATTACAAATCAATCCGCAGTAATATTTTAATGGGCCGGACTAACCTTCCCAACACCATGGGATTTAATACCACGGTGCAGGCCAATTTAGGGAAAGCAAAAAATGAAGGTTTTGACCTTGCTTTAGACTATAGTAAAACATTTGGTTCCAATTGGTGGATCCAGGCACGTGGTAACTTTACTTATGCCAGGAATGAAGTCCTGGTGAACGAAGAACCTGATTATCCTGAGGGCTTAAAACATCTATCCAGAAAAGGTTTCCCTTTTGAACAAAAATATGGCTTGATCGCCGAACGTCTGTTTGTAGATGATATTGAGGCAAGAAACTCACCAACACAGAATTTTGGCGGATTGATTCCTACCATGGGTGGGGACATCAAATACCGCGATATCAATGGAGACGGTCAGATCACAGATAAGGACAAAGTGCCCATCGGATTACCTACTGATCCTGAGATTATCTATGGCTTTGGCTTCTCTTTAGGATATAAAGGGTTTGATGTGAGTACTTTCTTCCAGGGATCAGCACGCTCTTCTTTCTTTATCGACCCAGGAAATATTACCCCCTTTGCACTGAATGGCTCTTTCCAAAATGGATTACTGAAGGCAATTGCCGATGACCACTGGTCGGAAGATAACCGGAATCTACATGCACTATGGCCAAGACTTACCGATGGTTTTAATAACAACAATAGTCAGTTTTCTACCTGGTGGCTGCGTGATGGGAGCTTCCTGCGATTAAAATCCGTTGAAATTGGTTACAACGTGCCGAAAAAGACACTGACTCGTTATGGGTTATCCAATTTTAGAATATATGTAAATGGCTCTAATTTGGCCGTGTTCAGTCCCTTTAAATTATGGGATCCTGAAATGGGCTCCAAAGGTCTGGGATATCCTGTTCAGGCAGTATATAATATAGGACTGAATGTTGGATTTTAATTATAGAAATAGAAAGATCATGAAAACAAAAAGATATATCCTACCGGTTTTAGTGCTTCTGTTTAGCCTGAATGCCTGTAAAAAAAGCTTCCTTGATGTAGTGCCAGATAATGTGCCTACACTGGAAAATGCTTTTACCATGCGTAATGAAGCCATTAAATACCTGGCTACCTGTTATTCTTACCTGCCAAACGATGGCGAACCCACCCAAAATATTGCCTATATGGGCGGAGATGAATTTTGGCTGGAATTCCCTTCCAGAAGTATCAACGCCACCAATTGGGCCATGGCCAGAGGAAATCAAAGTGTAGTCAGCCCCCTGGTAAATTATTGGGATTGGGGAATGTTCAACGCCATCCGCGACTGTAATATTTTTCTTGAAAATGTAAGTGACCTGAGTAAAGTACGCGACATGAGCCCGGATGAGCGGAACCGATGGCTCGGCGAAGTTGAATTTCTGAAGGCCTATTACCACTTCTTACTTTTAAGACACTATGGACCAATTCCTGTAATTGATGTGAACCTTCCCGTAAGTGCTCCGATTGAGCAAACCAAAATTAAACGTCAGCCGGTGGATTCTGCAGTGAATTATATTGTGCAGTTGTTGGATAAGGCCGCCGCGAAATTACCAAACAATGTGATGGTTCCAGCTACCGATCTAGGGCATATTACAAAGCCAATTGCAATGAGTATTAAAGCTAAAGTATTGCTGTATGCTGCAAGTCCGCTGTTTAATGGAAATAAAGATTATGCGAGTTTTAGAAATCATGATGGTCAGCAGCTGTTTAGTCTGACTGCCAGCACTGAGAAATGGAAACGGGCGGCCAATGCAGCTAAAGAGGCGATCGTAGCTGCTGAATCTGCCGGAATTAAACTGTATACCTTTCCTGGTACAACCACGCCGCTATCCAGTACTACGATGAGGGAAATGAGCATTAGAAATGCAGTTACCGAGAAATGGAATTCTGAAATCATTTGGGCAAATCCTAGTTCCAGGACCTGGCAACTGCAATATTCGTCTATGGCACATATTGATCCAGCTTTCTCTGGCAATAACAGTGTAAACGGAACCTTAGCGCCGCCAATGAAAATTGTAGAGCAGTTTTATACTAAAAACGGCGTTCCAATTGATGAAGATAAAACACTTGATTTCTCAAATAAATCGCAATTGCGCAGTGCAACAAATAGCGAACGCTATTACATCGTTGAAAATTATCAGACTGCCAGGATCAACTTCGACAGGGAGCCTAGATTTTATGCAGACTTAGGTTTTGATGGTGGCAAGTGGTTCATGGAAAATAACAGGACGGATGACAACGCTTTCTCTGCCCAGCTTAAACTCGGGCAATATGGCAGCGGGGTAGCGATCACCATCACCACTTATTATCCTAAAAAACTGGTCAACTGGAAATTTGCCTTTAAAGAAGGGAATAGTAACCACATTGAAGAGTATCCTTTTCCAATGATCAGACTGGCAGACCTATATTTAATGTATGCCGAAGCACTGAATGAAGCAGAGGGGCCTTCGTCTGAGGTATACACCTACCTGGATAAAGTAAGGGAACGTGCCGGACTGGAAGGGGTGGTCAATTCCTGGAGCAAATACACGCTGAATCCAAATAAACCAAATACCCAGTTGGGCTTACAGGAGATCATTCGCAGGGAACGTAATATTGAGCTTTCCTTTGAAGGCGCCAGGTTTTGGGACCTTCGCCGATGGAAACTGGCCGCGCAGGAGCTGAATAAAAACATCACCGGCTGGGATAGAGATCAGGATAAAGATCATCCAGAATTATTCTACAGGTTAACGAATATTTATACCCAACGCTTTATAGCACCAAGAGACTATTTATGGCCGATCCAGGAGAACAATTTATTGGTTAATCCGAACCTTGTTCAGAACCCAGGATGGTAATTAATTAGGATAAACATCAAATAGATATTAATATGAAAAGAAATATATATAAGATACTCCCTGTTTTGTGTGCGCTATTTGTGCTGCTTTCCTGTAACAAGGCGGAGATCAATGGGATATTAGGAGACAATCAAAATCCACCAGGGCAAGTGACCAATGTAACAGTAGAAAATCAGAATGGCCAGGCAAGGATCAGTTATAACCTCCCAAATAATAAAGACCTGCTTTATATTAAAGCAGTATACAGCATCAGAAATGGAGAACAGCGAGAAATAAAGGCCTCAGGTTATACCAATAATATGATCGTAGATGGATTTGCAGATACAAATCCACATGAGATTAAATTATACGCAGTCAACAAAAGTGAAAAAGCTTCGGAGCCAGTTTCTGTTACTGTAACCCCTTTAATTGCACCCTTCAGATTGATTTTTAATGCGCTAAAAGCCAGTGCTACCTTTGGTGGAGTAAGGCTAAACAGTATCAACAAGTTTAAAGCCACTGTCGCTATTGTGCCATTGTTAGACTCCCTCGGTAACGGGGATTGGGCCAACCTTGATAATGTGTATACGCAGGATTCTGTGATCAGTGCAAGCATCAGAGGATTGAAGCCAAAGCAGGGTAAATTTGCTTTCTATGTTCGCGACAGGTGGTTAAACCGCTCTGATACCTTGCTGGTAAACCTGACTCCATTGGAAGAGAACCTGCTCAATAAAGATCTTTTTCAGGAAATCAGGTTACCCGGAGATGCCGATTACATGTATGATACTTCTTTAAAGCTGATCTGGGATAAAAGAACGGATTACGGACAATGGCCTTGTATGTATACCCAGGAAAGTGCTGGTGCGCCCACAACGGTGAGCTTTAGCTTAGGCAAGGAAGCAAAATTGAGTAGGATTGTAGTCTATCCGAGAAGAGAAGCGGGTTATTATGACAAAGGCAATCTTAAAGATTTTGAGCTCTGGGGTTCCAACAGTCCAAACCTGGATGGAAGCTGGGCCAGCTGGACTAAACTCATGACCTGTAACGTGACCAAGCCTTCCGGATCACCGATCGGTACCGATACCGGAGCGGATGAAGCCTATGGTAAAGCAGGCTGGTCATTTGACTTTCCTGAAGATGCAGTGAAGTTCAAGTACCTGAGGATAAGAAATCTGAAGAACTGGAGAAGCAGCTACTTTATGGAAATCGCCCAGATATCGGTTTGGGGAGTATATTAATTGACCTTAGTTAAGAAAACATGAAAAATATAAATAAATTCGTCGGAATGCTGGGGCTCGCGTTCATCTGCTCAGCATGCCAGAAACAAGATGACTATAAAAAATTCACAGAGAATGGTGAAATAGTTTATCCCGCTAAAATTGACTCTTTGAGAATATTGTCTGGAAATGGTAGGGTTAAAGTATCTGGAGCTTTAAATCCAGATCCAAGAGTGGTCAGTTTCAAGGTGTTTTGGAACAGTAAGCAGGATTCTGTGGAAGTCCCTGTTAAAAGAACAGGTGGGGTAGACAGCGTGAATTATATCATAGATCACCTGGAAGAAGGTCCCTTAAGTTTTGAAGTACGTACCTACGATTCAGAAGGCCATATTTCTGTTCCTATGAATATAGTCGGGAATGTTTACGGCGAACGTTACCGTTCGGCATTAAACAACAGGGCCATTCTAAGTACCGAATTTAATACTCAGGGAGAAGCAAAACTTAAATTCCAGGATGCCAGCAATGCCAGCGGCACAGTCGGGATGCAGATTCGTTATAAACATTCAGACAATACGACACATGATACCGTGGTGCTGGCTCAGCTGAAAGACCAGATCGTGACCTTACCCAAATTTAAAAGCAATCCTATCGAGTATCGGATCATTAATAGACCTGAGCCTGGGAGCATCGATAAATTCTATTCGAACTATGAAACGTTCTCTTTAAAAGGAGAGGTGAGTAACATCTATTTGAAAAATTATATGATTCCTTTTCAGCGTTCGGCTTACGACAATAACAGGTGGGGAGATTTAGCCAACTGGGTGACCAACAGTGCCATGAAGAACCACAATGGAATGGGTGGATACGCTAGTGACGACAATGGTGTGATTAATATTGAAGCAGGATGGGGATCAAGTGCCATTACCAATGGGAAAATTTATCAGACTGTAACCTTACCTCCAGGCAAGTACTCCTTTACAAGTGAGCTATCTGATAATAATTATGATGGAAATCCACCAGCATACATTGTAGCAGCTTCTGGAACCGGAATTCCAGATGTAGATCAACTGGGATCGGCCATTGGCAGCACTGCGGTTAAAAACTCCCGCTTTGAATTCGAGCTGAAGCAAACCACCCTGGTCTCTTTAGGAATGGTGCTGTCCTTTAATACCGATCATTATATGAAAATCAGAAGCCTAAGGTTATACGCCTTATAATTATAGCCTGATCACCTATCCACAGATAGGTGATCAGTTTTTTGTTTAACTTTATGCTTCAACGCTTTTTGTTCAAACAAGCTGGTTGTGCTTATGAAAAGAATCGAATTCAACAGATCTACCTATTTAACCTATCTTATTTATTTACTAAAATGCCTGATAGGCGTAATTATCTGTTACCTTTTATATAAGTATATTCCACAATACCCATTTTACTGGTCACTGGTTTCTGTAGTCGTAGCACTTTCACCTGATAACAGCAATACCCTTGCTTATGACCGAATGAAGGCCAATTTGTTAGGCTGTACGGTAGGTCTCTGCCTTTATCCAATTCACATTTCCTATTTATTGATTTTATGCCTAGGAGTGACCCTGACCATAGCACTAGGGCTTGCTTTCCGCATCACACAGACTTTGAGAAGTGCATTGGCTGCCCTTGTGATTGTCACGATTCAGGAGCAGCTGGAAAAACACTGGTACATTGCTGTGGAGCGGGTAGGTTGTGTGGTGGCCGGATGCCTCGTGGCACTACTGGTGACCATGTTTTTTAATATGCTTTTAGCACGCCTATCGAAAAAAAAAAGCATTTAGTACTCACCAGCACTAAAGAAAGTGATCTATGATAATCATATTTTAGACTTCCTCTTTTGAGATCCATTTACCAACAGCTGGCGCTTGATAATTTGTCATCTTATGAAGTAAATCTTCGATATTATCACTAATTAATAACATCTGCTGGTTCACCGGTTTTAAAAATCCTTTCTTCACCATAGTGGCTATTAATGCTAAAAGTTCATCATAAAACCCGTTTGTATTTAAGATGGCAATTGGCTTTTTATGAAGCCCAAGCTGTGCCCAGGTCAGCATTTCAAACAACTCTTCTAAAGTGCCGAAGCCGCCAGGTAAAGCAATGACTCCATCACTAAGCTCATTCATTTTGGTTTTTCGCTCATGCATCGTTTCTACCAGAATTAATTCCGTTAGGCCTTCATGCGCAATTTCTTTGTCTTGCAGAAAATGGGGTAGGACACCTATTACTTGTCCTTGATTCTCGATTGCCCCATCAGCAACAGTGCCCATTAATCCAACTCTTGCCCCGCCATAAATTAAGCCAATATTTCTTTCCGCCAAAGCGCGGCCTAATAAATAAGCTTGTGTCTCAAATTCCTGGTCAATCCCAAAACTAGAGCCACAGAATACAGTTATCCTTTTCATTTGATTGAAGTTTATATCCTAAAATGATTTTTAATGAGCACATAAATGCTGGAAAATAAGATCCACAAGTAAATCTAAGAAAAGAAACGATTATAGCGCAGCATTTTTCGATAGGATAATTAAGGCCATTTCATTGCCATCAATGGTTAAACCGTATGATCCGGTAAACCTTTTAAGTGCTAGATTGTTATACACACAGAATTTCAAATAAAATGCCATACACCGCTTGATTATGGAACATCAATGGCCAGCACTTTCTTATGAAAATGGAAAATCTACCTATGAAACGCTGCAGCTTTGGTCGCAGATTGTGGGCAAGATAAAACTTGCAGTTTTACCATGGGTAAACCATTCCTGGCATATTACCTTACATCCTACAGCTACTGGCTTAACCACCCAGTCGATGCGGTATGGTGATCAGGATTTCCAGATAGATTTTGATTTTATCGCGCATCTGTTAAAAATTACGACCAGCAAAGGTGAAAACAGACAGTTTGATCTGCATGGGATTTCTGTCGCGGATTTTTATAGGAAAATATTTGAATTGTTAAGCGAACTGGAAATCAATCTGGTCATAAAACCTATTCCAGTAGAGCTTGCTGATCCTATTCCTTTTGAATCAGATACGATACATGCCACTTATAAAGATGAAGAGGTGACGGCTTTTCATCAGGCTTTATTAAACATTCAAAGTGTTTTCATGAAGTTTAGAGCTGAATTTAAAGGCAAGTGCAGTCCTATCCACTTTTTTTGGGGAAGTTTTGATTTAGCACTATCTCTTTTCTCTGGAGCTGAAGCACCAAAGCACCCGGGAGGAGTACCTGGTATGCCCAATTGGGTGGCAGAGGATGCCTATTGTAAAGAGGTGAGCAGCGCCGGCTTTTGGACTGGTGGAGAGGGTTTGAAGGAAGCTGTGTTTTATTGTTACTTATATCCGGAGCCCGAAGGGTATAAAACAGCAAAAGTTCAACCCAGCGAAGCCTATTATCACCCTGCATTGAGCGAATTTGTTTTGCCGTATTCAGCGGTACAAAAAGCAGCAAATGCTGAGGATAAATTACTCGAATTTTTAAGAAGTACCTATAGCATTGGAGCTGACTTGGCCAAATGGGACAGAAGTAAACTGGAATACTAATATTCGCTGAAAACCTCATCTTTATAACACCATAACCACCTTTCTCCAAGAACAGCGGAGCTGATCACCGGATGGCCAATACTGTGGTAGTGTTTGGTCATGTGGGCATTCGGAGAGTCATCACAGCATAAAGTTACCCCGCAGGTCTGACAGGTGCGTAAATGAACCCAATCACTGCCTATTTTAACGCATGTTTCGCATACCAACTCCTCAGGGGTTTTCAGCGCCTTTAAATTTTTAATATGATCACAAATTTGGTCGTTTTCCATGAGATGAGATTTTGCTCCAGGTCGCCCAAATAATGTGCCATCAGTTAAGCCTGAACTCCCGCCTCATCCATCTTAGAATTTTAACAAGTAATCCTTTATTATCGGTCCTTTTTGAAGCTGTTCTTTACCTAAACTTTCATTTATCAATTAAAGTAAATCATTAAATGAAAGTATCATGAACAGTTTAAAAAACAAGGTCGCATTAATTACAGGATCTGGGCGCTTATTTTACGATGCAGTTCGCAGCAAAGCAGGTCGCAGATCACGGACGAATCCTATACATTGTTTCCAGTACCACTAATTGTCCGGTTCAAGGAATGGCTGTATACGGTGGAAGTAAAATGACACCGAGGTACATGGTCGATGTTTTATCAAAAGAAATTGGCCATAGAGGGGTAACGGTAAATACCATCATTCCATTTTCTGTGGATCATTCCGCTGTTTTCGCTAAGCAGGATAGCTATCTTGAATTGAGGAAGCAATTGCTGGACAGCTTTCTGATGGGAAGATTGGCAGAGGTGGAAGATGTAGCTAATGTTGCGGAATTCTTCGCCAGTGATCTTTCTTCTTTTGTGAATGATCAACATCTGCTGGTAAACGCTGGGGCTACCAATTAATGAAAAAGGTAGGCCAGCATGTATTTAGAAAGGAATTGACTGAGGATTTATGGCAGGTTTCATAGTGATACCAAAATATTAACTGCTAAAGCAGTAACAATCGCTACCATATCTCATCAAATCGTCACCTTTAAATCAATTACTTCTTGATGAAACATAAGCTTTTAATTCCATTCTTCCTTGTCCTGGTATTTATCTTCCGAGATAACTTAGCGCAAGCACAGGACACCGTAAGGAGAACCATAGAAATAGGTAAACTGGACTCTTTAAATTCTACGATCCTTAAAGAAAAAAGACGGATAGAGGTGTTTGTCCCTCCGGGTTATAAACCAGGAAGTACCACTAAATATGATGTACTTTATGTGCTGGATGGGGGCAATTGGAATACGGGTTTAATACTTAAGGTACAGGGATTTTTGGAAGGGGAGAAATACATACCACCAACCATTATCGTCAGCATATTAGGTATTGATCGAAATAAAGACCTGACGCCAACCCATATCGATGGTTGGAATACCTCAGGTGGAGCAGCACAATTTTTAGGCTTTATTAAGGAGGAATTGATTCCTTATATCAATCAAAAATATCCTGCCAATGGAGACAACGCAATATGGGGACATTCATTAGGTGGGTTGTTTGTGGTCAATGCGCTGCTGATGGAGCCAAACACATTCAAGTCTTATATTGCCGTCGACCCTAGTTTGTGGTGGGATAATAATTACATCCAAAAGATTGCTGCTTTTAAATTGCCAGCATTGAAAGACCCGGCAATCACCTTGTTTATGAGTGGCAGGGAAGGAATGGAAGGGGCAACGATGAAGATTGATGCGATGGATGTGATGCTCAAAAAGTGGGCCCCTGCCGGCCTAACCTGGAAAAGTATTCGATATCCCGAGGAAACACACAGTTCAGTAAGGTTCAAAAGCACCTACGATGGTTTAAAGTTCTCCTATGGCTGGCAGAGTAATGGGGTCGATTTTCACCCGCAGAATGGTATTGTACTGAAAAATAAGCCGATTACGCTATGGTATTTTGGCGATACCACCAGGGTTCGATACACCATAGATGGTACTGATCCTTCACTTAGCTCCGCAAGAATACAGGCTGAAGTCAATCTAAACGATGCGGCTAAAGTGAAAGTAAAGCAGTTTACCAATCGTGCACGCTATGATAAAATGAAGACTGGTAATTTTACCCCAGGAAAAATATTAGCTCCTGTATCTAAACAAAAGAACCTGCAGAATGGTGGTTTTCATTACAATTACTATGAAGGAGAATTTAATAATGCTGAGGATCTAAAAAATAAAACACCACAGCAAAGGGGAATCACAAATGCGGAGTTCGATGTCAATAAACTGCCACGTAAAAATAACTTCGCCCTGATCATTGAAGGAGCATTGGAAACAAAAGAAGAAGGATATTATGGCTTTGTTCTTGAAGCAGATAAAGGTTCAAAATTATACCTTAATAACCAGCTATTGATCCAATGCGAAGGGCCTAATGCCGGCGCTCCGAATTCTTATATGATACCTTTGACTAAAGGGTTTTATAAGTTTCGTTTAGAGTTTCTGCATAAAAATGAATACTTGAAGTTAAAACTGGGTTACCTTAGCCCAAGTATCATGAAAACTAAGCAAGCGATTCCGATTCCTTTAGATCTGCAATATGGAGTTCATGAATAAGCGATTTGTGATTGTGATTTTGTAGTTATTTAGCTAGAACTCTTTGCTGAATTTTAATTAATTTAGTGAGAAAGCCAAATTAATTATGTCCTATATTCTTAATGTTCCTTACGCGGATAAAGACGAGGCCAAAGAGCTCGGCGCTTTTTGGGCTGCAGCAATAAAAAAATGGGTGATTCCAGATCATGTTAATGATCTTAACCGCTTTCAAAAATGGATTTCAGTGGAGCCTTATAGCTGTATTGTTAGGAAGCCCTATTTACTGGCGATATCTACGAGAGAATGCTGGAAATGCGCTAAAGAAATTCCAGTAGTCGCACCAGGAGCAGTCAACTACTACTATCTAAACTATGCTGACGAAAATAACCCGGATGACAATGATTTAGTTTGGGTAAAAGGGGAAGAACCGACTTTGTTTTCAGATGTTGAGCACTTGGATCAAGCAGTTATAGACCATTTAATTGAACATTATCCTTTTTATAAATACACCTACTCCAAGTTTATAAATGCTTCATATTGGGCAAACAACTGTAAATATTGCGGAGTATTGCAAGGTGATAATTACCTGCATGAGGAGCCAGGAGGTTCTTTCTGTCCAACAATATATGATCCTGTTGACCTGAAAATTATTTCATTTGATCTGGAATATGATCCTATCATCCGTGGTTCTTATGGCGGTTCACAATCAGAAGATATGGATTTTTCAGCTTTTTTTAGGTAACAGGGGGGAATTTGAAATAATGGGGCATTTGCTTAGGTTAGTTTAATATATAACTTCTGACAAATGGTACAATAAAATGTCCTTCTTCGGGTTTTTCCCAGATGTCCTTTCTCTAGGGGATGATCCAGTGGGCAATGTTTTTTTGTATTAACCAGCCAATGTTTTTTGAGTACATAAGCTTTCTTCCATGCCAGGAAATCAAAACTGTATTGCCTTGCCTCCTTTACAAGCAATTTAAGTTTTGGTAAGGGAATCGCTGCTATTTTACTTAAAGGATGTATGCCTGCACGATAGAGCACTTCATTTTTTATGATATTGCCTACACCTGAGAAGATTTGCTGATCCAGCAGGAGATCACAGATCAGTTCTTCAGGCTTTGCCCTGATAATTTTCAAGGCTTGTTTTGGATCCCATTCCTCAGCCATAACATCTATAGACCAATCATAACTATCGTTAATATCGCCTTCCACATATTTTAAGGAACAGGTATAGAAATTTAGTTCCGCCTCTTCAAAAGACAGCCTAAGCCTGACAGCGGATTCCTTTCGCTCATTAATCCGATAACTGCCAAACATCATGAAATGGATCCTGAGTGTGAAAGTCTCAAAGCAGATTAAAAAATGCTTGCCCCAGCTCCTGAAAGCAAGCAAATGCTGATGAAGCATTCTTTCCTTCTCGATTTTTGTATTGCCATCGATACCAATTACCTGTTGACCTTCTAAATGAAGAGATTCAACGAGTTCCCTTAGAATTACAATTGATGGTCCTTCTGGCATAGCAAATGATCTACTCATAAAACAAGCTATACCTAAGAAAGTTCTGAACCTTATAGGTAATCGATATCAACTAAAGAGCTAAAACTGGATTTGTTTACTAATATTTTTAGTTTAAATTTGTTGTTCTGAAGTTTAAGCTATTTCTATGAGTTTTAATCCATTGCAATGTTCTGAAAAAAGCATGCTCCATCCTGTAGATGTTCAAAATGAGGATCAGCAAATCAGGTGTTATGGAGAAAGCCCATGGCATAAGAACTGGAAAAAGGCTTTTCCCTCTTCCTTTCAGGAAGTTTGCTTTTGGGATGAACTAACCACACAGCATCATCGGGCTGATGTTTACACGACCTGTGGTACTGCCATAGAATTTCAAAACTCACCAATCGATCTCCAGGAGTTGGAAAGCAGAGAATCCTTTTACCCTAAACTAATATGGGTTTTGAATGGTAAAAAATTCAAAGGTTTTCGTATTTTGAAGCATTTGCCAGATGTGGATGATCCCAGCCTTGCTGCCTTTGAATTTTGCCACAGTGACCATCTTTCAATGATCAGAAAATCTGAGCTGCTTAACGGGGCAGCAAAACCTAAAGTATTAAATTTTCATCACCCTGAATTGAAAAAGATCCTACTAACCAGCCACTATTATTCCTTTTGCTGGAAACATCCGCATCGGGTATGGTATCAGGCAAAATGCCCAATAATAGTGGACCTGGGTGGACATTTTCTATATCAGCTTAAACAGCGAACACAGTTGTCTGGAAATTATCCATATCTCCACATGATTCCAAGAAAGGATTTCATTTCAAAATACTGGCAGTCCTAAGTTCTTTAAATCGCTGGTTACTCAAACTTTACCTGGTACGGCTTGTTGTTGAAAGACAAAAAACGATATATCTATGGAAACGAATAAGGAGATCATTAGCGACCTAAAAGGATTGGTCAACATTGTAAATGATGGAAAAGAAGGGTATGAATCTGCAAGTGAAGCTACGGATAGCAAAGAGTTAAAAGCTGTATTTTTAAAATATGCTGCTCAACGGGCTGCTTATGCTATTGAACTGAAAAACCACCTCGCCCAGCATGGAGGGAATTCGGATAATGAAGAAGGTGGGGTTTTAGGAGCTTTGCACCGTACTTGGATCGATATCAAACAAGCATTCAGCAGTAGAGAGGATACCGCTATTCTCGAAGCAATTGAAACTGGAGAGAACGCTGCGCTTGAAAAGTATGATAAAGTGCTGGAAGATGATGATGCTCATGCCGACCATATCGCGCTATTGCAAAGACAGCGAACCGGAATTCTGGAAGCTTTAAAAGAAATCGAGACCTACCACCAGCGCCTGCTGCGATAAGGTCATCTAATTTTTCACTGTCCTAACTTATTTTTATGAAACGAATACTGATGATCTTGACTTCCCATCAACAGATGGAAAATACCGATAGTAAAACAGGCGTATGGCTTGGAGAATTTACTGATCCTTATTATGAGTTTATTGACCAGGGATACCAGGTTACGCTAGCTAGCCCATCCGGTGGGAAACCTCCGGTGGATGGGATGAGTGAACTAACGGAGCACATTACCGGCGCTAACCGCAGGTTCGCAGAGGATAAATCTGCACAGGAATCCTTTGAGCATACCCTGAAACTGGCAGGATTAGCGGCAGCGGACTATGATGCCGTGTTTTTCCCCGGTGGCCATGGCCCGCTATGGGATCTTGCAACTGATGAACTTAGCGGAAAGCTGATTCTGGAGTTTTTTCAAGCAAATAAACCTGTGGCTGCGGTATGCCATGGTCCGGCAGCTTTGATTAAGGCAGCCGAACTGGTGCCAGGCTTATTATCGGGCAAGCGCCTCACTGGTTTTACCAATGCCGAAGAAACTTTAGTAGGCCGATCAGACAATATTCCCTATAAACTGCAGGATAAATTGGTAGCCCTTGGGGCTGATTTTAAAGCTGCCTTGGTTCCATTCTTTTCTCATGTGGAAACAGATGGACTGCTGATTACAGGACAGAATCCTTTATCAGCAGGACCGACAGCAATGGCTTTAATTGATTTTTTACAGAGGGATTGATAACAGAGGAATTGATGACAGACGGATTGATTTCCTAAACGAGGAACTAGTTAATCGAGGTAATTCCTGATAAAAGCCAGGCTTAGATCATCATGCTAAGCCTGGCTTTTTTGCAGCTAAACTACATTGATCTGAGGGTTATTTTTCAATCGGTTTAATGCGCTTTAAAATCAATGACAATACCGATACATACACCACATAGGCGACAAATATATAATAACCTGGCTGCAAAGAGGTGTTGTTTTGCGTAACCGTCGACAGTAATTCTTCCTGTATATTTAAGCTCGACAGCTGACTTTGCAAAATGCCGTTTAAGCCAATATACGTCATCGCAATGCCAACCACCATAACATCCGCCATATCCCATTTGCCTAAATCCAAGGCTAAAAACCTAACCAGTTTATGATCGGCATATTTTTCCCTTCCCCATATCAAGATGCCCTTACCCACCATTCTTAATACCGGTAAAATGATCACGAAAAGCATAATCAGGACGCCAACCAATACTGAATCAGGTTTAGGCTGCTGAACTAAGGACTCAATTATGCCAATGATACTCTTACTTTGAAAAAATAATACCTGGTTGTTAAAAGCCAGCTTTTCACTAAGCAGCGTGAAGTTCAAAGATTGAATGCGCGCGTCAACTTCTATGATGGAAGCTGAGATACCTACCAATAAAAGTACAAATGCAAACAAAAGTGAGAGAATATATAGTGTCGTATGCAGACGCACCTGTTTTTTGAGGAACAACCAAAGACTGAGCGCCAGTAATAAACAGCCAATCATTGCATAGGTGTACTGGTATAGCAAAGTTTGAATAGTATTCAGTTTTGAATTGATGGTTTTCTCAAAGGCAGGGGTGTTATTGACATGGTACTTTTTATAAATATGCCTTTTCACGGTAACGCTGGCAGGCTCCGTATTGTCGAAAGTTTCCTTTTCCAGCTGGTCAACTTTACTGCTGATGATGCTTTTTATCCTTTTCTTACTCGCAGGTTTATTGATTCTCTCTACTATCGTAGCCGCGAATGTGGGTACTTCAGCCTTGATTTCTTCCGGGTCAACGATCGCATTGAAAGCCAGTTTTTTGAGTTTGCCACCAATGCTCTTCTGTGGTTTGTTGACCTCAGCCACCGCCTGATCTACGAGACCGTTTAATTGTTTAGCAACCTTTTTCTGAAGCTCCTTTTTCTGCAAAGAGGTCATGTTAAACTCATTGACTTTTTCATCAACCACCGCAGCCATTTTCTCTCGCCATTGGTCCACAGATAAAATACCAAAGGTGATGTTGTTGGCCACACTGTAATCTGTTTTAATCTGCTGTTGCTGACTAGAAAGCGCAGACACACGGTAACCAAACCAAGCTTCTGCGCAAAGCAGCAGCGTCAGGCCAGCTATAAGCAAAGATTTGGATAGGACTGTTTTTCTAGTGACTTTCATGCGGGGAAATGAATTTTAGTATGGTCGATAACACAAGACCGTATAATACAAAACTGATAAATATGATAAATCCAGGCTGCAGCGCAGTATTGTTGGTAGTGATGACATTTAAATCGTCACTTTTAATATTCAGGCTTTTCAATTGGCTGTCTAATAGTCCGTTTAAACCAATGTAAACCATCAATATTGCGATAACGATCACGTCTGCCATGCTCCATTTACCTGACTGAAAAGCGAAATACCTGATGATGCGGTTCTTAGCAATTTTCTTTTTGCTGAGGAGGTGAATGCCAGTCGCACTCAATTTCATGATCGGGAAGAGGATGCTGAAAATTAAGATTAAAACCCCAACTAATATCGCATCCACAGCTGGCTGTGCGATCAATACACGGACCACATCCAGGATACTTTTGCTCTGAAAAAACAAAACCTGATTCTCAAAGACGACATGTTCCCCCAGTACCACAAAATCTACTGCCTTAATTCGTGCATCCACCTCAATCATAGAGGCTGTTAATCCTATAAATAATAGAATAAATGCGAACAGCAATGACATGATGAAAAGGGTGCCATATAAATCAGCCCGTTTTCTTAAAATCCACCAAAAGGATAACACAATCGCAATGCAGCCCAGCATCGCAAAGGAGTAATTGTAAGTGGCAGTCCTGATCTGTGAAAGTGAGGAAATTAGTTTGCTGTTTAATTCCTCATTAGAAGAAGCCCCGTATTTTTTATAGATCTTTTCAGTCGCAGCCTTTGTCGCGGCTACAGTACTGTCCAGAAACTCCGCTCTCTCTAACGCATCAAACTTCGACATCGCCACTTTGCTGAGCTGTTTTTTATTCTTGGGATTATATACTTTCGCAATGATTTCCTTTGATAAAGAAGGTGCCTTTTTCCTGAAGTTATCTGTGTTTACAAAACTCTTCACTAAAAATTTCTTAATCTTTCCATCAATAGTTTTTTTTGGCTTATTAATGAGCGCTTCCGCCTTATCAATCAGTGCAATGATGATTTGCTCGACTTCCTTCTGCAAGTCTTTCTTTTGCTTTGGACTGAGGGTGAAATCACGGATCTGGTGACTGACAATCCCTGCTACCTTATCCCGCCATTGCTCTACAGAGAACAATCCCGAGCTTATATTATTGATATTGGAGTAGTCTTCCTTAATCTGTTCCTGCTGCTCTGAAAGCTGATGTAACTGGTACCCAAAATATCCTTCAGCACTTAATAAAATTGCAAGGCCGAAAATCAGCAATAGCTTAGAAAAGGCTGGCTTTTTTTTGGAAATAGGAGGTTCATGCATCGGCTTCGAAATGGACTTATTTTAATACTAAATTTAGAGGTGCTATTGCGCTGCCCTGGTTTGGAAATGTACCATACAGCAGCTATTTTATTTCTTCTGATGAACAAAGCCAGATTAGGATTTGTTTTAAATCCATTTAAATGAATTGAAATAATAAAAAGAAATTGAGCAAATATAAAAGGGTTAATAAATAGTGAAATATATAAATATGCCTATCTTCCCCAGATGGCATTATAAATGCTTAAAGTATTATCTATAACCCATTAGATTTATGAAAATTGCAGTTTTTAGTACGAACCAATATGACGAAGATTTTTTAAGCCAATACAATACCGGCCATCAAATCACTTTTTTTAAAGTATCCCTTTCCGAAGAATCTGCAGTCTTAGCGGCTGGATTTGAAGCCATTTGCATTTTCGTTAATGATGTTTTAAATAAACAGATCCTTGATAAATTACAGCAGTCCGGTTTAAAATTAGTGGTATTGCGCTGTGCAGGATTCAACAATGTTGATGTCCAATATGCAGAACAATTACAGATTCCGGTTTTACGCGTTCCGGCCTATTCTCCAGAAGCAGTTGCCGAACATGCCATGGCGCTGATTTTAACACTCAACCGCAAAACACATAAAGCCTATAACCGGGTTAGAGAAGGCAATTTCTCCCTGGAAAAGCTAATGGGTATAAATTTAAACCAGCGTAAAGTAGCCGTTATTGGAACAGGGAATATCGGACAAGCCTTCTGTCGGATATTGAAAGGTTTTGGTTGCCAGATTAAAGCCCATGATCCTTTCCCATCCCTCGAAATGCAGGAGCTCGGAGTAAAATATGGCACCCTGCATGAAACACTGAAAGATGTGGATATCATTACATTGCACTGTCCGCTGACTGCCGATACCCAATATTTAATCAATGAACAGCGCCTCAAATTGGTTAAACCCGGAGCAATGCTGATCAATACCAGTAGAGGTGGACTGATTGATACCAAAGCCGTTATTCTAGCCTTAAAGTCCGGTGGGATCGGTTCGCTTGGTCTGGATGTTTATGAACAGGAATCGGATTTCTTTTTTCATGATTTTTCAGAATCAATCATTCAAGATGAACAACTGAGCCAATTGATTTCTTTCCCAAATGTATTGATCACGGGTCATCAGGGATTCTTGACGCAGGAAGCCCTGACAGAAATCGCTAAAGTGACTTTTGGTAATATTGATGCTTTCCAAACCGGATCACCATTGGTCAATCGTATTGTAAAGGAAGGATCTTGATCCTAACCTTTACAATAGCTGCCCTGTTATGAAATGCCTTAAGCATATACTAATTTATTGCTTTGAAACTAGCCTTCGTGCTTCGGCCGACTGATTTTCAGATTGACCCAGCTTCCAATAGGAGTAGGCCTTCCAGTCATTTCTGCTCAGCTCTGGCTGGGCTCTCAGGAAATGCTGAATTTCAATGATCGCCTGAGACTCGGCAGCAGCAAAAAGAAATTTGGTTCCATGGCTAGGGAACTTTGCCCAACGGAATACCTCCGGAAGGCTGGAGCCCAGACCCGGCGTTGGATTGAATAGCCAAACTACGTTTACGCCTGCTGGGTGTTTCAGCTCCATTACATCTTCCGGTCCCTGAACTTCAATCAGCACTTCGCCAATAGCATCGTCCTGCATAGATTCCAACAGTACGCTGATGACTGGCAGGGCAGTATGATCTCCAGCAAAAAGGTACCAATCGGCACGCTGAAAAATCTTTTTCTCCTTTTTTTTCATCATTACGCCTAGCTGATCGCCTATTTCGGCTGAAATTGCCCAGGCAGAGGCAGGCCCTTCCTCACCATGTGCAACAAATTCAATGGTCATTTCCTGTTTTTCCAGGTTTAGGTTTCGTAAGGTATACGTTCTCATAACCCCTGCTGCAGCTTCATTGTGTGTACTGGCAGCTGCTCCAGGAGCTGGAAAAATAACCGTTTTAGTACCTCTGGCAGGGATCAATAGCTTATTATTGTCGCCAACCTCCGCGTTTTTAAAGTTTTTCAAGTCCTCACCCTCTAAAACCACACTGATGTAGTGTGGGCTGAGAAAAGTTTTTGATTTTATAGTCAGTACGGCCCTCATCAATTCAGGCTTCATTTTTTCTTGCTTCATATGGTCATTCATAATAGCGCAAAGGTAGATCAGGCAAAAGCTATGCATTTGTACATTTCTAATAAAAATTGGTACTTTTCATATATTATTATGGTTTAAAGTGTTGTTATTTATACCTTTAATCTATGAGGTCTTTAAGGCAATTCAGTGCAGTAAATGTGCAGCGTGTTATTTTTAATGAAGGTGCAGAGCAGGATGTAGTCAACGACTTTTACGAGTTCCTCTATATTTGTTCAGGAGCGGGTAAATTGAGAAAGGACGGGCAGGAAGTCAGCTTTAAAAATGGTGATATCTTTTTTATCAACCGTAGGAAGGAATACTATATTTCGGCGGATACTGAGGTAGAACTGATCACGATCCGATTTACCGAGGCTGGAAAAAGGGTGCTCAGGAGCCTGACTGACCAAAATAGTAATGTCATCGTTTCAGTTTCTAAAATTAAGTCTTCAAAAAACTTAAAAGTTCGATTGCAAAATGAGGACCTCGCACTTGCCGAAAAAATAGTTTTCCTGATGCTGGACATGAATCAACATCCTGAAAAAAATGAGAACTTGTTTTATTTTCAACTACTCAGCCTTATTGCTATCATTGAACGCAACCTTTCCTTCGGGGAGATTAAAAATGAGAAAAACTCAGGTCCGCAGTTAATTGATAAAATCCTAAAGCACATCCATAAAAATTTAAAAGATCCGAAAATGCTAAGCCTTTCTTATATGGCTGAAACTTTTCGAATGCCATTGCATCAGTTGCCTATTTATTTTAAACAGGAAATGGGCATTTCGATTAAAGGATATATAGGTCGTGAGAGATTAACTGCCACAGCTTATTTGTTAACCCATACTGCCGATACCATTTCACAAATCTGCCGCTCATTTGGCTATGCCGATGAAAGTCATTTTTATAAGCGCTTTAAAAAGGAGTATGGTTTGAGCCCATCTGACTATCGGTTGAAGGCATGCTGATGAAATAAACGATGTTTATATAAATGGTATGTGTATAATTGCAGCCCCTTAATTAAAGGTGCCAAACTACTGAAAAACTGATGGTCGACTTGAATAAAACGAAATAATGATTGATAACGACACGAAAAGACTCTCCCGTTTAACCGCAATTTTGACTCAATTACAAACACGGCGTACACTGACGGCAACTGAACTGGCCAAAAAGTTTTTAGTAAGTACCAGGACCATATATAGAGATATAAGAGCGCTGGAGCAGGCTGGCGTACCTGTTTTAACGGAAGAAGGGAAAGGCTATAGATTGATGGAAGGCTATCGTGTTCCGCCAGTTATGTTTACCGAAAAACAGGCTAATGCTCTTATTCTCGCCGAACAATTGGTGCTTAAAAACAAAGATACCTCATTTGTAAATGACTATATCGAGGCTGTAGAGAAGGTCAAAGCAGTGTTGGGCTATAATGTTAAAGATAAAGCGATGTTACTTGCTGAACGCACCCGTTTTGAACTAAATGTAAAAAGCGCAAAAAGCAGTAATAACCTGTCCGATCTTCAACTTGCCCTAACCAATTTTCTTGTCATTAAAATTGAATATATAAATGAAGCTGGAAGTATCTCTGATCGATTCATAGAGCCCTTTGCTTTAGTCAGCACAACAGAAAATTGGTTGTTGATTGCATGGTGCCGCCTGCGCACTGAATTTAGATACTTTCGGATAGATAGAATCCGAAAACTGGACATCCTCGATGAGAAATTCAATCCACATCAGATGACTTTACAGCAGTATTTCGATAAATACTATTAATTAGTTTTAACCCCTGACATAGGATTGTCATCCGCCCCGCTGATTTTTGTGGTGTTAATACTTAAATATTACTTAAACAAAAACAATTTAAAATGCAAAAGCGAACAATCGATTCATGGAAATGGGCTGAAGGCACCAACTCAGTACAAGCCGTAGAAATTAAACAATGTGAAGGAACCCTTTATTGCTCTGGTCAGGTGGCTATTGATGCAAATGGAATACCAAGCAGTGGTAATATGAGAGAACAATTTATCCAAACCACACAGAATTTAGAACAATTAATCAAAGAATCTGGTTACGAATGCAATGGAATTGTAAGGTTAAATGTATATACCACTTCAAATAACGAGTTTTTCAGTTCTTGTGTTGACCTTTATCAGGGCTGGATCCAAAAGCACAATATTAAACAAGCGACAACACTGATTGAAGTGGCAGGATTATTTGCGGGTTTAACCATAGAATTGGAAGCTACGGTAGTAAAATAATATAGTTTATGCAAAAAATGGAGATAACGCGTATTTGTCCAGAAAGCAGAAGTGCATGGAGACAGTGGTTAGCCCAAAACTCAATTGATAAACAAGCCGTATGGCTTGTTTATTACAAAAAGAAATCCGAATCAACAACCATTACCTGGAACGATGCTGTGGAGGAAGCCCTTTGTTTTGGCTGGATAGATGGTGTCAGAAAAACTATTGATGCCGATACATTCATGCAATACTTCTGTAAAAGAAAGGCTAAAAGTACCTGGTCAAAGATCAATAAGTTAAAAGTTCAGTCCCTGATTGAACAGGGGATTTTTACTCCTGCAGGTCATAAAAGCGTAGAGATCGCAAAAAGCAATGGATCCTGGTCAATTTTAGACGATGTAGAAGAATTGATCATCCCCTTAGATCTGGAAAAAGAATTTGAATCCAGACCAGGGTCAAAGGAACTCTTCTTAAGTCTTTCTAAATCTAAAAAGAAGGAAATTTTGCAGTCGCTGGTCCTTGCTCGTAGACCAGAAACGAGGCAAGCAAGAATTATTAAGATGGTCGAACTGATCCGTGGTTAGTGCTTAGCCCATCTTATCCCAGCTTTTTTCTCAGCCATTTGCGAACCGGTTCATCATACCATTTCAAACTTGCATACGCCAAAATAATACTGCCAATCAAGATCAATAAGGCATAAGGCCAGGCTTGCAGGATAGTAATGCCTTTATGGTTGCTGATCCAGGCGACGTAAAAATAAACCAGCGGATAATGTACCAGGTAAAGCGGGTAAGAGATGTCTCCTAAGAATTTGCAGATCTTATGCTCATTCTGTGAATGTACCAGGCTACTGGCACCCAGATAAACGATGAGCGGAAAAATGATAATGACACATACTGATTCATAAATTCCATTCATCCAAAGGTGCTCAGTACCACCTATGCGTGGCATATATAATACGATGGCGATCATGAGGCTGCACCATAAAAATGCATGTTTAATCCTGGTGGGTTTCGCCATTCTTGAAAGTAGCAGACCTGCAAAAAAGGGAAACATCATCCGGGTCATACCTATACGAACCTGTTCAGTAGTCAGCGTCCAACCGCCACTGAGATCTCCATTGGGGCTGCTGATCGCCAAATGAGCGAGCGCTATAGCCGCAATCAACACCAAAATCCCCAATGCTGTTTTTGAGAACTTCCTGACGCCGACAGCATAGAGGATATTAGCGATGTATTCAAAGAACAATGACCAGCCAACGCTATTGAGTGGGTGCATTTCTTGCCAGCCTCGTATGTCCATTGATAAGGGAATAGGCAGCACAGTATAACCGATGAGCATCACCAGCAGCATTTTCCAAATGGGAACAGTATGAATGAGCGGCCAGATCGTTGAATCTGTATAATAAAACCCGATTGCACCGAGCGTCATGCCCAATATTACCATCGGCTGAAGCCTTTCGATCCTCCGTTTAAAAAAAGTACCGATGGTCATTTTTTGCCAGCGGTCGTCATAAGCATAACCGATCACAAAGCCAGACAACAGAAAGAAAAAGTCGACAGCCAGATAGCCATGGTTGACCAGGATATCCAGGTGCCCCGTTCCTAATGGCTCGGCCAGGTGAAAGGTGACTACGATGATGGCTGCGACGCCACGTAATCCATCTAATATTGGATAATGCGGTTTTACGGAAAGGGAATTGTGATTCATTGTTTTTTGGATATGGAACCTGGTGTTTATGAATGGTGCAAAAGTCCAGCGTGTCCATCTGTTTGTTAGATTGCCGTTTATAAGTTGTTGTTAATCGACTTGTGAAACTAGTTAAATAAAATAGCTTGATTTGATCAAATAGTCTCAAAATCCCGATAAATAGTCTCATTTCTATTTGTAACTGAGGAGGGAGCTACACAATTCGCGTTATTCAAACATGCAATTCAACTACAAATAAACGGGAATATGTATCATACAATCCTCCTTTTGTATAATGCTTAGGCTGCATGGCTGCGATACCTTTGCTTTATCAAAAAACATATTCTAATGAAAAAGACAATTTTAATAACCGGAGCTTCTCGTGGGTTCGGAAAAATATGGGCAGAGGCCTTCTTAAAACGTGGCGATCAAGTAATTGCTACAGCCAGAAATATTGAATCGTTAAAAGGACTGGTCGAAACTTACGGCAGTTCAATGCTTGCTCTGGAGTTGGATGTCACCAACAGGGCACAAACTTTTGAGGTGATCGGTAAGGCGCATACTCATTTTGGAGGATTGGATGTGGTCATTAACAATGCCGGTTATGGTCTGTTTGGTACGATTGAAGAAGCCTCTGAACAGGAAGCTCGTGAGCAATTTGAAGTGAATGTTTTTGGCACCTTATGGCTAAGTCAGGCAGCAATACCGCTGATGAGAGCGCAGGGGACTGGGCATATTATTCAGGTATCCAGTGTTTTAGGAATTGCCTCAATCCCGAATCTAGGGCTATACAATGCTTCAAAATGGGCAGTTGAAGCATTAAGTGAAGCAATGGCGGCAGAGATAAAGCAATTTGGAATTCATACCACTCTGGTAGAACCTATTGGTTATTCTACGGATTGGTCTGGCGCTTCGGCCGTACATAGCAAAACCATTGATGTTTACGATGGGCTGCGAGCTGCAGTGTATAAAGAAATGGAAAATATGCCATTTGGTCATCCAGATGCCACTGCTGACGCAATCTTAAAAGTTGTAGATGCAGAAGTACCACCGCTTCGTATTTTCTTCGGTAAGACCGCATTACCCTGGATAAATCAGGTTTATGCTGATCGCTTAGCCGGTTGGGAAGAATGGAGTGAAGTATCAGTGGCAGCACACGGATAAAAATACTTAAAGGCACCTTTATAAGAAAAATCTATGTCGTTTGACCTGGGTTTTTCTTATTTTGTAATTACAGAACTATGAAACATTTTAAAACCATCAGTGAATTATATAGTTTAAATGGCTTTCCGCCACCGGAAAACCCTTTGCTTGGCTTAATTTTGTGCTCGCAGTTGAGTACCTGTTCACTTGCATACTCAGAGTTTACAAGCGATTTTTATATGATTGCACTCAAAAAGATGAAGTCAGGTACATTTCTTTATGGCAAAACAAAGTACGACCATGATAACGGCTCTCTATCATTTGTAAAGCCAAGGCAGATCATTAAGCTAGAAAATATTGAATTGGAAGAAGAAGGTTTCATCATTTACATTCATGAAGACTTTTTGCTGAATCAGCCTCTCCATACTGAAATCAAAAAATATGGCTATTTCGATTATGAAGTTAATGAAGCACTGCATTTGTCACCCAAAGAGGAGGAGATCATCTGGGATTTGTTTTACAAAATACAATCAGAATACAACAATAATCAGGATGAATATACCAGGGACATTATGATTACTCATATAGACTCTATCCTGAAGTATGCACAGCGCTTTTATAAAAGACAATTTTTAAATCGTAATGTGTTTTCAGGAACTATTATTTCGAAGTTCAATGATACGTTGAAAGTCTATTTTGAAACTGGGAACCTGGAAAAGAAGGGATTGCCAACTGTGAAATACATGGCCGATCAACTGAGTATCTCAGCCCGTTACTTAAGTGACTTACTTAAACAGGAAACGGGTAAAGCGGCTTTAGACCACATCCATCTTTTCTTAATTAATGAAGCGAAAAATATATTGATGAGTACAAATAATACCGTGGCACAAACTGCTTATCAGCTTGGCTTTGAAAATCCACCTTATTTTTCCAGGATGTTTAAGAAAGAAGTTGGCCTTACTCCAATTCAATACAGAGAACAGTTTTTGAATTAGAAAATTAAACTCATTTTAGGTAGGATTTTTGGTATTCTGCGGGCGTCATACCTGTTGTTTTTTTGAATGCAGTAAAGAAGGTCGATTTTGAGCTAAAGCCACTATCGTATCCTAAACTCTCAATAGTATAGTTGTTTTCGGTTTCCAATAACTTTTTTGCTTTTTCAACTCTGTATTCTCTAATGAGATTGGAGAAAGATTTGCCAAGTATTTCATTTAGATACTGAGACAATAAATGCTTTGATACTTTCAGTTCTTTTGCGGCTTCTTCCAGTGTAAAATTTGGATGGAGAAATAGTTCTTTTTCAACGATGATGGATAGTTTTTGGCCAATGAGTTCCAGCGTTTTTTCGTCAATCTCTTTATTTTTGTATTTCTCTTTTTCTTGAAAGAAATTGATTCCATTACTAGCCCTGAAAATTAAAAGTAACACATTTACATACAAGATAAATGTAAATGACAGCGCTCCAGCGATGTAAGAGGTGTAAGCAGAGGTGGTATAGGCCAGCCAAATCAAGGTAACACCCAGATATATACTCAGTACCCATATATCTATTTTACGCAGGTTTTCTTTGCCTTTAATTTTTTGAATAACAGGATGAATACTTTTGAAGGATAAAACAATGTAAATCATCCATTGCGCAGATATAGCCTTTATGATCCAGGTTGACCAAATTGTACGATGTTCAACATAAGGATAAAAAAAACCTAAAATTGTGAGGATTGTCAGATAAGGGATCACATGTTTGGTCCAACTTGGTTTTTCGTCTTCTGAGTACGTTTTGAGGTATAAAAATAGAAATGGACCAATCAGAACACAGGCCGAAAGTCCAATTTGAATAAAAATATTGGATAAATTAGGATTGAAATAAAAGAACACTGATTTTATAATTCTGATGCTTAGAACTAACAGCAGCAAGGATAAAAAGTAATTTGTGAAAATCTTCTTTTTAGCGTTTATGGCAAAATATATGGAAAGTAAGAGGCCATTAAAAGCACCCAAGGCACTAAAAAAGAAAAGAAACTGACCTGATTCTGTCATTATTTGATAAAGTTAATTGGTGGTATATATATGTCGCAGATAAACACTGCCTAATGCAACAAAAAATGTCCTTGAAGGTAGTTATTTTTACAAAAAAATAGAGGATGTATGATTGCTATAGTATTTGTATGCTAATAAGCCATTATTCAAAAAGATGCAACTGTTTAAAAACGTTATTTTATTGATTAACACTATTATGAACTAATTAAAGTAAATTCTGTAGTTTTGGGAGATGAAATTGTTTTCATGTAAATAATTTTCAATTTTTTTAAAAACATGTCAGTGAAAATAAATGCCGACTATCGCCAATATGTAAAAACTTGTACGTCATTTTAGGGTGACAGTATAACAGCAAACGATAAAATATGACGGTAAAGAAAATACATTACGTTTCGGGCCTGACGATAACAATTTTTATAGGATTACATTTATTCAATCACTTTTGCAGCATTTTTGGTGCAGATAAACACATCGAAATAATGAATGCCTTGCGGCATTTTTATCGTAATATTTTTATCGAAGCAATTCTGCTCATTGCGGTGTTTATTCAAATTGTTTCAGGACTAAAACTTTTCAGGACAAGTAGGGAAGCAGCCATCACCTGGTTTGAAAAGCTTCATATCTGGACGGGCCTTTATTTAGCAATTTTCTTTATAATTCATTTGAGTGCTGTTTTTAGTGGACGATATTTTTTGCACCTCGATACTAATTTTTATTTCGGTGTTGCAGGACTTAATTCATTTCCAACTAACTTGTTTTTTATTCCATATTACGGACTTGCAATTTTTTCTTTTTTTGGACACATTGCTTCCGTTCATAGTAAGAAAATGCAAAAACAAATTTTTGGCTTGACGCCAAATATACAAGCAGCCATCATCTTGACTTTTGGCATTCTTTTGACACTGACAATATTCTTTGGGTTGACAAATCATTTCCATGGAGTTACAATACCTAAAAAATACAATATACTCATCGGAAAATGAAAGCCAAAGCAGGACAACGTATTAGCAAAAGACAGACAGAAGTTTTAAGTTGAGCTTTTTGCAGCCACAGATCCTATTCCTTTTTTTAAACAGAATCAATGCAGTTCTTGGTTAGGACCTAAATGCAATAATCCTCAATTTTCATTGAGACTTTCCTGATCCCGCTGGGATTCTCAGCTAGTGCGAAAATCAGCGTTTATTCATTATCCGTAAGCTTTTGAAATTGGTACTAACCGAATCGCTTACCTCTTATTTTGTACGTTTTAGCTGCAAAGGATATGGGGTTGAAATACGTAATATCTTTCAGGAAATTCATATATTTACATTTGAATCTAATTAAGACTATCGAAGTACTACAGCGTACAAAGTAGAAAAACTTAAGAATCTTCATTCAGAAAAAGAATCATTTTATGAGTGTGATTGAAGGCACAAGAAATCAAATACATAATGATTGCCGCATATATTTTACTAAATGGTATGGTGATGAATAAGACAAAAGACAGGATACGAATTTTCAACTCATTTGAAGAAGCTAAAGCAACTGAAATTCAGAATATCATCAAGCAATCACCTATTGATCGTTTAAGGCATACTGTTGAGCTTATTTTACGTGTATATCAAGTAAGTAGAGAAGACCTAAAGAGTCGAACTGCAACAGGTAAAATTAGAATAATCAAAGCCGGATGAACCTTTTTATTGAAAAACATCAAGGCTTACTAAAGGAGCTTTTATTAAACAAAGTTGATTTTATTGTAATTGGTGGCTATTCTGTAATATTTCATGGCTACGCAAGAAGTACTGGCGACGTGGATTTATGGTTAAGACCAGATAATGTAAATAAGTTGAAATTGTTAGATGTTCTAAAACAAATGAACTTTGATGAAGAAGACATACTACATATTGCCGAACTTGATTTTAAAAAACATATTGTCTTTTCAATGTGGGATGAACCGGAAAAAGTAGATTTCCTGACTAGAATTAGCATGATTGAGTTTGAGCAGGCCGATCAGAGAAAAATTATTGCAGATATTGATGGTGTAAAAATTCCGTTTCTTCACCTTAATGACCTAGTATTGTCGAAATTTAACACTGGTAGATTAAAGGATAAAGCGGATATAGAAGAATTGCAAAAAATACAAAAAGAAAAAGGGAGTATTACATAAGCATTAACCTCATAATCATTCCATGTTCAGCAAATAACTCCTTTGTTATGGATGGGATTTGATTTATAAAATTGCAAGAAACTCATTTACAGGTTGTTTTCTTGGTGATACGCCTCAAAGGACTAAAGCGGTAATCATCGATGAAAAGAATTTCTTGGGAAATCAACCCGTAAAACCTAGGTTCTCTTATTCTTATTGTTTTACAATTAATGGTGAGAAATATGATTTGATCCATTACCTACTCCTAGAACTTTAATTGAAGTAGGTTTAAAACACAAAATCCTCAGATTTCTCTGAGGATTTTCGTGATCCCGCTGGGATCAGAACCTAGCCCTGAAATCAACGGTTAAATAGTATCTAGTGTGGTTTTTAAATTCGACTCACCGAATCACTCACCACTTTTTTTATACGTTTTAACTGCAATTATTATCTAATAAATATACAAATAAAATTTCCTTTTTAAAAATAGGTTTCAATTCTCGTTTACCTTTGTTCTTAGCTATTTAAATGCATGAGGATACTTGGGAATAATGCGTTTTAAGGTAAAGTAACGAAAGTCAATTGACATTCATACCCCATTAGCTCTAGATTGTTTTCAACTACATCCCTGAAAGAAACTTTGCTGAAAAATGGAATATCTTTTTTCTGTGTTTTTCCTAGTACGATTGCAAATGTCACTTTGCAATCTGAAGGTATATATGGCTCAGGAATCACATTCGGATTACAACCGTGGGTATTAAGATGTTTTCTGAACTCTATACGACTACTTATATCCTGTTTTAATAATTGTCCGCTAAAAGACCCCTGTCGAAAGAGATGGCTTAAGGACGGAGAAGTTTTGCCCATCTTTACGTGTATGAATGTTTTTGTTTTACTGTCGAAAACATCACACGCTTCATTTTTATCCTTACCTATACTAAATGGCTTTGATTTTGAATTACCAAGGTCGAATAAATATCTGTCATTATTGGCATCACTAATTTCTTCGTTATATACACTTTCCTTTATTTTGCTCTTTGAAGGAGTTGGAAAATCATGCGGATCTAAAACCCTTTGTTTATAGAATTCGTTAACCACATTAAAAAAGGAAGGAGCTACTGCATACCAGTTACCTTCGGAAAGAATATACTTAATATTATTAAATTCAGTTTCCCAAGATAAACAACGCTGCAATGGCCAATCAAGTTCTTTCGAATGAGCATCACTCACTAGATTGACCTTAAACTTGTCGATATTTTCTAATGACATTTCCTTGATGGAAGTTCCCACGCTTTTCTTCCAATCTGCCATATCAGGCATTTCAAATGCGTTTTTTTTATTCAGCCGAGTTCCATCACCTGTAGAAAAGATAAAACCGTTAAATTCAAAAATGGCTTCATAATATACTGGAGGAGAAAAAAACATATCCTCAAATTTACCAGCTTTGAGTGTTTTAGCTAATAGTTTGGTAAGATGATCAATTAACGATCTATCTCGAACCATGGCTATATTGTCTATCCAAGGGTAATCTAGTTTGTAGTTTTTTGAATTATAATAGGTTAAGACTTTTTTACATAGAGATTTGAGTTTAAGGAATCCCTCTACACTCTTAGTGACTCTTAAGCTATCCTTTCCTTCCAATGCTTCACCAAGTTCATGGCCTTTAGGGAGTTTTCCAACTATTCCACGTAAAATATCTTTCTGCTTATTTATACCGAAATCTTCTGGGCTTGAACCTATTACAGCCTGTTTTTTTGTTTTTTGAGAATTCGTCTCTGGTGTTGTGGTGTCAATTTGTCTTATTTCTGATTTTGGGATGCAGTTAATAGCGGTTTTAAGCCCAAAATTATAATCCGTTTTTGTTAAATCTATCATATGCAGTCCCATGCCTAAGGGGATTGCTAAAAGCCGGTTATCAATCTTCAATACCAATACGGCATACGAAGACGAGTTTTTAAAAGCTTTTGTGCTAATTTCAAAGTTTTCGGCTAGATAATCAGCCCAATCAGGAGTTGTACTCTTACTAGCTTTGTAAAAAAGTGTTATCCCGTCTTTTTCTTCTGAAATTAATCGGTATTCTTTCTTGAAAATCTGTTTTGGTTCTATTACATTTTCCTTGATAAGGTAAATAGTAGGTTTGATCGCTGCCATACTAATACAATTTTTTTTGCAATGTGTTTTTTGATCGGTATATGTAAGGGCAGCTGTTGAGTAACAGGTTGCAATAAAATGAATATCCTTTAAAAGTATTCTTCTGAACCGGATAGGTTTTTGTTTTTTTGTATGTCATATGAGAGCTTTCCTATTTTTAGGATTACTGGAAGGTAATGATAATTACTTTCATACCACAAAAAAATGAACTTCTAAAACGCTAATCGTATATTCACGAACTTTATTGTACCTTTTTTATCACTCCCATATGCTTGAAAGAAATATTAATGAAACATTACTAAATAATGAGCCAAGTTCTAAAGCTTTGGTTCAAATGCTTCTAAATATAGATGAGAAGAAAACCTTAGGTCCAACGGCGTTGTATCATCATTTCCCTTTATATCCTGATAATCTTTCAGACAAATTAATTACTGCGAATATTTTATTTTGTAGTCAGAAATTTGGAATTGTAATTTTTAAAAGTATTGATTATTCAAATAGAACGGAATTAAATATTTCTGAAATTGTTGATGAGTTAGATCAAATTGACAGATTGATATATGCGAAAATTATAAAAGATGCACCTGATCTCAGGAAAGGAAGACGTGAACTAAAGCTAAATATTACAACAATTGTTTATTTAAATAATTTCAACAAAGATGAAGATGAGGTTATTGAATTTGGTGATTTTTTAACTGTAACATCTGAAATTGAATTGGATTCCTTTATTAGATTCTATAAATCTCCTTTAACAGATGCAGAATACAAAGATTTAAAGGCAACAATTGAAGGTTCTAAGGCAATACCGAGACCAGCGGAAAGAAAAACGAGTACAAATTCTAAAAAAGATAGAGGTTATATCCTCACTTTAATTGAAAATGAGATATGTAGTTTTGATCTAGAGCAAAAACGTGCTGCACTATTAACAATTGACGGTGCGCAAAGGATAAGAGGGTTAGCAGGATCAGGAAAAACAATCATCTTGGCGATGAAGGCTGCATTATTACATCTTCAAAACGATCAAGCGGATATTTTATATACATATTACACAAAAACGCTTCATGACATAGTTAAGCGCCTTATAACTAGGTTTTATAGGCAATTTGCGGAAAAAGATCCTAATTGGGATAGAATTCATATTATGCATGCTTGGGGAGGCAAGGGTTTAGAGGGCGTTTATTACAATGCCTGTAATGCTAACTATATATCACCAATAAATTATACTGATGCTAAATCCTCAAGTCAAAAAGATCCTTTTGAGTACGTTTGTGAACAGCTTAATGAAGAAATCTTAATTCCATTTTATGATTATGCATTGCTAGATGAGGCGCAAGATTTTCCAGTCACATTTTATCGTCTTTGTAGGCAGTTAACGAAGAACAATAGAGTCGTCTGGGCATATGACGACTTTCAAAACATCTTGCAAGTTAATCTTCAGAGTGAAAAAGAAACATTTGGAAAAGATGAGAATGGGGACTGGCATATAGACTTTGATAAAAAGGATGACGAGTTACAAGATATAATTCTTCATCAATGTTATAGAAATCCAAGAAAAATACTAGTTACAGCATTCGCATTGGGGCTTGGGATTTATAATCAAGATGAGAATAATAGGGTTCAAATAATTCAAAGACTGGAAAGTAATGCACATTGGAGTAGTTTGGGTTTTGAAATAGAAGAAGGTGATTCTAATGTTGGATCAAAAATGGTAATTAATAGACCATTGGAGAATAGCCCTTTACTGAAGAATGAACTTTTGGATGATGAAGATGAAATAATTAAGATATTATCATTTTCTTCCAGTGATGAAGAATGTAATAAAGTTTGTGAATTAATATTACAGGATATCGAGAGTGGATTAAACCCTGAAGATATCTCGGTGATATGTTTAGATAATCTTTACGCAAAAAGATATTTTTCTGACATTTCACGTTGTTTAACCGAGAATGGCTTAAAAGTTTTTAATCTATTGACCGCTCCAAATGATAATACGATTTATAAAATAAAGGGGCACATTACTCTATCTACAATATTTAGAGCAAAGGGGAATGAAGGCGGTAGTGTTTATGCATTAGGTATAGATACGGTGTTTTCACCAACTAAAAAAAATGATATTACTGAAAGAAATAAGCTTTTTACAGTTATTACAAGAGCACAGGGATGGATAACCCTCACAGGTACGGGTAATCTAGATCAGTGTTTAAAAGAATTTGACCTGCTTAAGAAAAACAATTTCAAGTTGATTTTTATACAACCTAGTGAGGAGGAGGTAAATACTATAAGACAGGATATAAATAAGAATCAATTCAACTTGAATAAGTTGGATAAAATGGCAGAAGAGCTAGCTAAAAATATGGGCGTTACTAAAGAAGAACTTTTAGGGACTTTTATGAACGATAAAAAAGCGAAAGGAAGATAATGTCAGAAATGAATTTCAGCAATTCAGTTAAGGAGGTGCAATCATTTTTAAAAGAAATAGGCTTATTTAAAGAGCAGGGAGTGAAGGTAATAAATAGAGATGATGTCTCAGGAGAATTTAAAAATGCATCTCAAAAGGCTGATTATTTCAATTTGTATAAAGTCGCATTAAGGAATTTTGACTATGATATTTTATTGAAAGATGATTCAATATTTCAGTTTTCATATAAATTTAATGGTTCATCTCCACCAGATATCAGATTTGCTTTCTTTCAGAATCCGAGACAATATAAGTCGTATGATGATTTCTTGGAGATACTCACAGAGAAAGGTTTAATAGAGAAAGAAGGAAATGAAAGTATTAGTGATTTATTAGAAGAAGAATATCAACAGTTTCTTACTGAGCAAAATATAAATGAATCATCAACATCTATTAGATTTGATGTCGATGCGACAGCATACAAGCCTCTTATTCATTCCACGGCTCATTTCCATATTGGTCATAAAAATAATGTTAGAATTCCTTGTAAGATTATTTTATCTCCTTTAAAGTTTTCAATATTTATCATAAAACACGTATACTATACAGTATGGAAGACAAAAATCGGGGAACCAACGGGTATATTAGCAACCTCCCTAAGTAATTCAAAATCTACTTGTTTAAAACTGCATCCATTGTCATGGGATCAGATTACAGAACAAAAAGAAATGTTTTTTTCATAATTATTGGTTTTAACCACTAAAATCTAGGAAAAGGTTTGAATTCTGGTTTAAGAATCTGAATACCAGGCGGAAATAATATGGTTTTTCCCTAACGGGTAATTAAATATAAGTTCTATGTTTTTTCATCACCTCAAAAATTTCAGTCCTTATTCTGGTCATATCTATAATGATATGAGAGTGCCTTTAATTAAAAAGCATGACAGGCACTTTAGCAAAAGCCCTCATCGCTTCGATTTGATGGATAGATTGGGTTATTTTCCCTTTAAAGAACTAATCAGAGGTGGTAGAGCTTATTTTATCAGTGATCTAGACCTGTTTGATTTTTTAAGCATGGACGAGCGTACTTTTGAAAACTATGTCACAGATTTTTTTCAAGACTGGGACATTTCAAAACAAGACATCTTTTTGAAGAGTTTTTTAAATGGCTATGATACTGGAATAATTGACTACGAAAGAAACATAGGGACATCATATCAGACCTTGCCACAGGAGCAAAAAATGCAGTACCTACATACCTTCTGTTTATACTGTCTTGATTTTCTTTATTTCGATGGTGATCTGGATGAGCATCTTTTCCATAACCTGGGCTATTTGCAGGCCAGTCTGTATCGGGGGTTTGTGGAGATCAATAATATAGAAAGTATTCTGGCTGGCAGAAGTGTTGGCATACGTTTACATTTTGATAGTTACTTGAAAGTACTGAGTAGTGCAAAAGCAAGAGGAGAAATAACACCAACTATTTTAACGGAATCGGAGGCTGTTAATGAAAGTGCTATACCAATCAACACCCGAATTGAATTACTATGTGACCTAGAAGAGGTCAGAACAATATGGTGGGTACTTACCGCACCAATCAAAACTAAGAACGGCGTTCAGGATGCTGTTTTCAACGTTCAGGAAATAAACCGTTTTTTAGGTTCTGCTTTTAGTTCAGGGGCATTTCCAGAGGCTTTTAAAACCGGAGATGAATATATTGAAAAACGAACTTCAAAAGGAGATATGAGGAGCATATTGAATGCGTTGATGTACGTCACTTATCAGCTGAATCATGAACATAACCGAAGTGCTAATCTAATTGAATATGCAAGTAGCTTAATACAGCATTTTCCGGTGTTTTCGGGCTCAAAGCCCGAAAGTGTCAAAAGTGTAATGGCGACCCATACCCCCAACGGGATGAAAGTACTGAAAGATAGCCAAAGTGTTAATCCTCATGTGGAAGAAATGATAAGTGTCCTAAAAAAACATAAAATATTACATTAATGTCATTGCGGTTATAACTCTTTTTGTACCATTACTTTGTACTCCTAAACGAAATATTATGAACAAAGAGAAAGTGTTATTTACTGCTTTATCTGAACAAGAACTATCCGATATAATGGAAAAATCTGTTAGAAGTGTTATCGGTGATAGTGAAATTATAGCCTCCGGTACAGACCAGTTGCTAAATGCTAGACAAGCTGCCAAGCTTATCAATTACAGAAGACCTACACTCTATGGGATGGTCAGAACTAACAAGATCCCTTATTCCAAGACAGCAGGTAAATTGCTGTTTTCACGGAATAAATTACTCCAGTGGATAGAAAAGGGCAATCATAAACCAGCATAAAAATTTCTCGGCGTGAGTAGGCTATGTATCTATATAGCTGGTAGGTTGTATATCCGGCTAAACGTATAGCTATATAAGCGTATATCTGGATATACGGCCTATCAAAAATTAAAAACACAGCAATTAACCTGACACCCAGGACAGTCTTTGGCTATATCAAATGACCAGTTCTCATGCTATGGAAAGGCGCTTTAGGCAGTCAATCCCCTTTCAGGGGTTTGAGCAAGCGGAAGTTGGGCAGCGCCCTACTTTCTTGCCCTTAAGCTATCGCTAGAGGGGTCTAAAGTATACTCCGGGTATACTTTGGGCAGGTTAAGACCCTGTAGGGTACTATAATGGTATACCCGTCAGTATACCAGATGAAAACAAACAGATTCAGCAGGAAATATTCAGCAAGAGGAGAAGCATTATGAAAATGGACATCATTACAATGGAAGATCTGCAACAGTTTAAAACTGATTTTATGCAGGATATCAAAGACCTTCTGGCTGGGAACAAAGAAGGTCAGAGCAACAAGGAGTGGTTGAGAAGTGCAGAAGTCAGGAAGATGCTTAAAATATCAGGTGGTACTTTACAGAATCTTCGCATAAGCGGCACGCTTCCTTTCCGTAAAATCGGAGGCAGTATGTATTATGATAAATCGGCAATCGTAAAAATATTGGAGGGCTAAAATATGGAAAACTATAACATGGACTATCTGAATATACATAAACACGCATTAAGTAAATACTTTGAATGCATTGCATCGGATGAACGTTTGTTTGCAAGCCATATTAGCTTGTGTATGGCTTTATTCTATTTCAGTAACGGAGAACATCCCAGATCAGCCTTTCAGGTGAGCCGGCCAAAGTTAATGCGTTTCTCGCGTATCAGGTCAATTGCCACCTACCACAAGAATATCAAGGATTTAACGGATTATGGCTATATCGAATATAAGCCATCGTGGCATCCTGTAAATGGAACACAAATCAGGCTGATGATTGAAATAATGGACAAGGATTAAGGTTATGGAGGATGTCAATATAAAATCTATCCGCTATCCCATAGCTGTAGACGTAAAGCTGGAAAGCCTTAGTTTGAAATTCGGGCGCACCAAAAAGCTGTTTTTTGAGCAGATGGTGGACTATTTTTATAAAAGTAAGAAAGACCCTAAAGACCTCAGCGATGAGGTGCTTAAAAAGGAGCTGTCGAATGGGAACAGTCGTATTATTTCCTTTGTCCGCAAGCAGGAAAGTGATTTCCTTTTACCCACTTTTTCGAATTTGGGTAAACTGCTGATTCTTTCCAATGCACACAGCAAGTATTTAGAAGGCCTGAGCCAATACGCAGTAAGCGATGAATCACAGACCAGAAGAATTATAGCTGGTATGATGTTACTTGAAAAAGCAATTGTAAAAACGCAGACGAACCTGGACGAGAAGGCGGTATTAAAAACGAAGTTCAGTAAAATACTGGAAAGATATATCAGTAGTCGGGAATCATTAGGCTGGACGGATTCATCCGCTAAAAAAGAAGAATTGCAAGGTCTGGCACGGGAGTCACTTAAAAACATATAGCCTATGTATATCAATATCACTGCATCAGAATCAGGGGATAATAAAGGAAGTAGCGGGGCGCTGGTCAACTATCTGGAAAAGGAAAACCACCTGCAACCTGAAAAAGGATCGGCTTTAGTACAGGAAAACTGGTTTAACGGCAGTGGTCAGGAAATCGGGAGGCAGGAAGTCAGAATGAAAATAGACCGGAACATTGCAAAACTTTGCCGTGACGACAGTAAATTTTTCCTCATCAATATCAATCCCAGCCAGAAGGAACTTGCGCACCTGCTTGCCAGATATGGCGGGCAGGGTGCAAAGGTCAAACTAAAAGAGTTTGGGCTTAAAGTGATGGATGAGTATGCCAGAAACTTCAAAAGAGCTGGGATTGACAGTCACAAAGATTTATTATGGTTCGGTAAGCTTGAAAATTACCGTTACTATGGCTTTAAAGATAAAGAGGTCAAAGAAGGGACAAAACAAGCAGGTGACCACAAAGGGGGCTGTCAGATGCACCTGCAAATTATTGTTAGCCGTAAAGACATCTCAAACCGGATCAAATTAAGCCCACAAAATACCTCCAGAGGAAAGAATAGGGAACATTCTGCAAAGCTGGGGCAGTTTGACCGCACCGCCTTTAAGCAGTCTGGGGAAAGCTTGTTTGATGATGTTTTTGAATTTGACAGGGGCTTGAAAGATACCCTGACTTATGCCAATACCATGAAAAATGGAACTGCTATCCAGAAGATGCAAATGCAGACTCTAGGGGATCTGCCTCCGCAGGGGGCTGAAACAGGCAGGGTGATTTTAGATTTAAGCAAGGGCGTTGCAGGTGGGCTATTCCAGAGTTTCGGGGATATGTTGGTCGCAGGAACAAAGGCGGGTGCAGGATTGCTCAGTTTACTACTGTCAGATGTTTATGTGCCAAACCAAGCAGATCCGGTAGACGATGGAATGCTACGAAGGAAAAAAAGAAAGAGTAAAAGTAAAGGGCAAGATATGGGGCACAGCAGGTAAGTGCTTTGTATAATCCTTAAACCCATTTAAGATAAAGGTGTTTTGCAGGTGTTTCCCCCCGCGCAAGAGGGTGGCCTGCAAAACACCTTGCCCGCGCTGGCCTTTGCACAGTTTTGCGGGGGATTTACGGAAAAGACAGCAGGCTGAAAACAGGTAAGTAGCCTACTGACCAAGGTGCAATGCTTTTAAACTTTCAGAAGTTGGATTCTGGTAGGCCAGTGTACCCTGCTCAAATTCAAAGAGCTGTTCCATGAGTACCACCTTTTCGTATGGAATATCCTTACTTTCCTCTAGCAGGATCTTCCGATAATTCTGGAAAGTATTCATGGAAATCCCTAGTAGCTCCGGTAGCAAATGCATGGCTTTCCGGTATTGTATTATGTTTAGTGCGTGTAAATACTCATTGATTCTGTATTTGTTGATAGGCTTGTTCATAGTGTTTAATTTTTATGTAGTTAACTGAAAAGATCATTTTTAACAGGTCAGATGCTAAAAATGATCTACCCTTCGGTTTAATTGGTACTTTCAAGACGTTCTTTTTCTATATGTACAAAAGAGGCATTTAAGAAACCAATCAGTTGGGTGTAAAACAATAGCATATTGGTCGTCTGATTGCTGTCGTATTCTGCGGTATGGTAAGTCCATCCTTTGAATAGTTCCCAGACCAGATCCCTGCATTCGTGAATAGGGGTATTGTCAAAGAACTCGGTGATTAAGTTTTCAGGATTTTGCAGTTCATCATCGGACAAACGTGCAGGCTGGTAATCCAGCTGTTTTAGGATTTTTTGCATGGTGATTGTTTTTATGGGTTTTAATTGGACAGTTCTTTGGTAGTCACTTTTTTAAATTCATACAAACTTTCCAGCTGGTTGATGAAATCCTGAAACTGCTGGTTGTAATGTGTTTTAAGTACGCAAATGCTGAAATGACGCGTCTCAAAAAATGCACTGAGCTGGTAATCTGCCAGAGTACCCAACAGGTAAAATTTCATTGGCTCTTTAGCGCTATGTAGGAAAAAGACAGGGTTTTCTGCCTCCGGTACTAAAGTGGCATTCCCAATGCGGAAACACATTTTTAATTCATAATAATCGCCTTTATCCAGCCATTTAAAGTAAATTTCAGGGATTTCTCTGGCAAACACGCAGGGGATTAAGTACTTCTTAAATGGTTTTGGCGCCAGATTTTTCATGCCATAGGTCATGAAATAATGGGTGTAGGATTGTGATTCCAGCATAGGGTATGCCTCTTGCCACAAATAGAACAGCTGATCTCTTCTCTCCATATTGTGATTACGGATTTCCTGCTTTTCTGCCTTACTATGGCTGAATTGCGTGTTTTGTATCTCAGCAAGCATTTTCATCTTTACCAGTAGTGGATGGAGCTGGGTTTGCACAGGGCTGTAATGTGGTTCTGCCGAAGCTTTGGTATCGGTAATGAAATAAGTATAGCTTTTTATGGCCTCTTTATTCCTGCCAAGTTTTCCAAGGTAAGGAATCGAAAATGGGTAGTGGTTAGGGCGGTAGGGAGCAAAAGTGGTATGAGCGAAGCAATACCCGATGATGCCATTGCTGGCAGAAATGTTGCTTCGAGTATTGGGGAATCGCTTTAAGCGGTCGGGGCATACAGCTTCTTTAAACGGATAGTAAAGTATGGACTCCGGTTTATAGAAATAAGAATATTGCTCTTTTAAACTAACGTTCATTCCCCATCTGTCGTTGATGATGTTAAGGTATTTGCTTTTACCAGTTCGGGGATGAAAGAAATCCGGCCAGTAAAATTCCTTAAAATCACATTCACCACTATGGTTCATTAAATCCTGTAAGACATAATAAGCATAACGACTGAGGTAGTTTTCGCTAGTGTCCACACTGCAACTAACCAGTAGTTCAGTCGATTTAACCTGCAAATAAACCATTTCTTCCTTTTCCTCACCAAGGGTAATCCCAATGGTGAGGATTTCCTGATGAAAGGAGATTTTCCTTTGTTTGATGTTTAGGAATGGCCTTTTGGTTCTCCTGATTGCAGAATGCTTGTCTAAAGTTTCCTGACTGAGTATTACAGTCCCTTTTTCCAGTGGAAGGTGGAAAAAGTCGATGCCCCGAGGCGATAATTGTTGCATTTCCATATATGATCTTATTTAATTTCTCATTAAATAAGCCTCAGATAAGTGGGATGCCGGAAAACAAAACAGGGCTGGTAACTCACTTACTCTATTGCAGCTAGGTTCTGGTAAACCCCCAAACCTTTCGGGATGGATCTCAGCAATATACATAAGCGAGCACCAGCCCTATTTATATATAGGGTGGTGGATGCTACACTTACGCTCGCTGAGATTAAATTTACCAGATTTAGCTGCGAGGCTCGTATGCAATCCTAATTGTTCATGACTAGAATTACAAAAGTATAATATTTAATTTATAACAACTTTTCTATAATGTCAGAAATAATAATGTAAAACACAAATAAAATAATAAATAACATTAATGTATTGACGAAATACATTACTATAATGATAAATATGATTAATTTCTGAATATTATATTTGTTTTACATCACATGATATGAGTAAAATAACTTATAACCGCATTAAGGCTGTACTAGCAGAAAAACAAAAGACAAATAAAGATTTGGCTGATGCTTTGAAAATTGCCCCTGAAACTGTTTCGAGCTGGTGTACAAACTCCGCACAGCCTTCGATTAAAAAATTGTTTGACATTGCTGTTTTTTTAGGGGTAGAGCCAGGTGATTTATTATCGTCGGTTAAAAATTTATAGATAATTCTAATTGTCAATAGTAAGTTGATATGGATCTAAAACTGTTTTTTATAGGTGTTGGCTTTTTAATGGTTGGATACTTAATGTACCGAAGTATTAAAAATGAAAGACCTAGTTCAGAAGAGAATAATTGGAATGGGCTTACACTTTCAAATTATATTGGATATTGGGGTAGTTTAGTGATGCTTATAATAGTTGGAATAGCGTTTGTCCTTAAGTCACTTCCAGCTAAGGTTTAGAAAAGAGCCTAGCCGAACTTGATTAAGTTGAACCAAAAAAATACACTACATAAATGTCTTTCCGTTATATATTTACATTTTTTATATTCTCTCTTATTTGTTCAGTTTGTTCTGGACAAATAACCATCAAGGGAAGGGTGTTAGATTCGGAACTTAAGCCGATAGTAGCAGCCCGTGTTGAAAATAAATTAAAGAATTTAAGATTCTATACCGACATAAATGGTGATTATAATATTGAAACAAGTATTGGTGATACACTTAAATTTTTAAGTATTGGACTTAGCCCAGAAAGTAGAGTCATAATGGATTTAAGTAGAGATTGCAATATAATCCTCATTGACAAGGAGGTGAATTGTCTTGGTGCTATTTGGGATGAACGAGATTACAAGAAAGCTTATCGTCAAGTGAATAGAAAATATAACCGTCTTAACATCGAAGCAAATAAGAAGAAGCTTTGGTAGAATCTGCAATTCGGGTGAAAATTAACCGACATTCATTTAGATTTATAGAAGAGCCAAAAACACACCGTGCTTTTGGCTTCAATTGTTGTCCTTTATACCTGTTACTGGTATTTATCCCTCAATAATGCCATATCTGCACCAACTTTAATGTCCAGCACTTTTGCGTAAATCTGGGTTGTTCTGATATTGGTATGTCCCAACATTTTTGATACGCTTTCAATGGGAACACCATTTAAGAGTGTGACCGTAGTGGCAAAGGTGTGACGGGCAATATGTGAGCTAAGTGGTTTATCAATTTCACATAGTGTAGCAATCTCTTTTAAATACTCGTTTAATTTTTGGTTGCTGGCCACGGGCATTGCTCTGTCTTTAATAACACAATATTCATTCTTACTGTATCTGTCTAAAATTGTCATCGCAGTAGGTAGCAGAGGGATAGCGGAACGGATATTGGTTTTCTTTCTGTTGGTGAAGATCCAGTGGTTTCCGTCAACTCCCTTGGTGATGTTGGATAGCTTTAGTTTTTGAACGTCAGCGTAAGCAAGTCCGGTATAACAGCAAAATAGAAATACGTCTTTAACTTGTGAAAGCCTTGCTGTACTAAATTGTTTCATGGCAATGCGTTGTAATTCTTCCTCCGACAGAAATGGGCGCTCTACAGGCTTAGATTTAAGTTTATAACCAAACATCGGGTCGTTGTCGATCCATTTCAGGTTTAAACAAATGCGGATAATCTTGCCGAAGTTTTTAAGGTATCGTATAGCGGTATTGTTCGCGCAGCTGTTTTCTGTTCTCAGGTAAAATTCAAAATCGCTGATAAAAGCATGGTTTATTTCTTTGACCTCTATATCAGTGACCTTGTATTTTTCGAGCATAAAGGCTTGAAGGTGGCGTTCCAGTATCTCAAATCTTTTTAAAGTTCCAATCGCATATTGTTTACCTACCAAAGCTTTCATTTTTTTGTTGTGATTCTTCACAGCCTCTAAAAGGGTATGTGTTGCGGTGTCTTTGCCCTGAAATTTGTTTCTGATACTTTCTGCTGTAATAGGTAAGTCAGCTTGAGCCAGATCTTTGTGTGCCCGATAAACCATTGCCTGTAAGTTGTCCAGATAGGCATTGGACCTTTTTACATCTTCTTTAGTTCCGGTTAATCGTCCGGTTTTGGGATTCCAGCGTTCCGGTTTGCATTCTTGTCCTGTAGTGATTTCCACACGATTTCCATTTACGGTAATCCTTAAATAGATAGGGGAATCACCGGAAGCATAGTTTTTTTGCTTTTTCATGTAGAAGAGCATACTGAAATTCGTTTTCATAATCAACTGATTTAAGGTTAAACAAATGTAGCCTTGCAGTTAATGGACGTCAAGTCGTTTAATGAATGAACTTTATGTGTGTCAGAAAGTTACGCGTTTATTCGGTGAGTCGGGGGAACTTCAATTTACTCACCGAATCACTCACTTTTTATATGTGATTTATTGAATAAACTGTAGTTTTTGGTAAAAACAAAAAGCCTGCAATCAATTGATTTGCAGGCTTTTAAACGTTTTGTTACTATTTCTTGTGATCCCGCTGGGATTCGAACCCAGGACCACTACATTAAAAGTGTAATGCTCTACCAGCTGAGCTACGGAATCATTTATGTTCCCTTGTTTCGGGAGTGCAAATATAGAAATATTTATTTAAAAACAATTATCTAAATGCAAAATCATCTAAAAAAAACACCCTTATTAGCTCTTTAACGTTGTTTGTGTGTATTATCTAATTGATCATCAACTGTTTGGATCCTTTGAAAAAATCAAACAATTTATTCTAATTCACAAATGAAAGACGTACTTTTAACCATCACCGGATAAAATTTCCTGAATTTTAAGAATTTTAGCACTGATATAGGCTGTATACGCTAGTCATGAAGAGATCGGCTCTTATTAGGGGGTAGCAGGGCTCTATTAGGGTGCTGGTAGGGCCTTGGTATACTGAGCAGCCGTATCAGCCCTTTATGAAAACTTAAGTGATGCAGGAGTAACCCAGAACTTAATCAGGTGACATTATTACTATATCTTTAGCATAAATTATGGTGTGGCTGATTTAACAAAGAGATTTATGGTTTTTTTTCTAAAACCAGAACAGTCAGGTAAGTCATGAGGAGAAGTAGGGATAAAATTCCCGGGTATTTAAAATAGCTGGTTTTAAGAAACAGATCAACTACGCCAACGAATAGCGTAAGCCCGATCAAAAATAAGATAATCCAGGTACCAAAGAGTATAAATTCAGCAGATTGATTGGCATTTACTGCACCAAAAACGACCGCCAAAACTGCTGCGATGCCGAGAATTAACCAAGTTAATCCCGGAGATTGTTTTGCCTTTTCTTTTACTTTATTATCGATTTTCTTACCAAAGACAATTAGTAACACAATAATTATCAGCAGAATTAGGGGTAAAATTTCCATACTCTAAGATATAAATAAAGGAGAGAAGGACAAGCCCATCTCTCCTTTATGTCAGCAACTGACATTCCCCCTCAAAGGATTAGATATTCACCGTTGAAGCGGAATTTCTATCTTTTTGCATCGGTTTCAATCCTAATAATTCAAACATCCGACGGTCATCATCTAATTTTGGATTTGGCGTCACCAGCATTTCCTCACTCTCACTTGTGAAAATGGAATTGGCACCTGCCATGAAACACCAGCTTTGTTCTTCTGTAGTCATTTCAGCCCTTCCCGCGCTCAGTCTAACCATCGCTTTTGGCATCAGAATTCTTGCGGTGGCAATCATCCTGACCATTTCCCAGGTATCTACTTTTGGCAAGTCAGCAAGAGGTGTTCCTTTCACTCTGGCCAAGGCATTTACTGGTACTGATTCAGGATGCTGTTCTAAATTTGATAAGGTATGGAGCATACGGATTCTGTCCTCATGCGTTTCTCCAAGTCCGATAATACCACCTGAACATACTGAAATACCTGCTTTTCGAACATTGTTCAAAGTCGTTAGGCGATCGTCATAAGTTCTCGTACTGATAATTTCCTGATAATATTCTTTAGACGAATCAAGATTATGGTTGTAGGCGTACAATCCGGCTTCCTGTAATCTTTCCGCTTGTGCCTCATTGATCATTCCTAAAGTACAGCAAACCTCCAGGCCGATTTCATTGACCCCTTTTACCATCTCAATAATCTTATCGAAATCCCTGTTGTCACGTACTTCCCGCCATGCTGCAGCCATGCAGAAACGAGAAGAACCTGCATCTTTAGCCCTTTGAGCAATGGCAACAACATCATCCTTGTCCATCAATGCTTTCACGGTGATACCAGTATGGTATCTTGCCGCCTGACCGCAATAAGAACAATCTTCCGGACATCCTCCCGTTTTCACAGAAAGCAGTGTGCATACCTGAACCTCACTGGCTTTGTGCCATACCCGGTGTACCGTTGCAGCCTGGTAAACAAGTTCCAATAAAGGCTGATGGTAAATGTTTTCTATTTCCTGGATAGACCAGTCATTACGTAGGGTAGTATTAGTCATTTGATATTATGTTTATGGTTTTTGATAAGTCACTGATCCAGTTGTGGTACAATTGACTCTCTATTTTAAGAATATGTTCCGCATGGAATTCCCAATCCGCGGAAAAGCTTTTCAATTGAACAATCATTTCTTCCAAATGACCCTGTTCTTCTAAAATGATGGATCGCACACTTACTTTACTATTGTTTTTACTCAAAACATCCTGATAAATTGGATAAATCAGGTCCGCACGTACTTCAATGGCATAGGTAACCAATAGATAAGCGGCAAATTTCAGCGGTGTTCCCTGCAGATCCAGTGTGTTTTTCAAATAGCGGCTGGTCATCAGATCCAATTTGTTCAGGTAGTATTTACTACTATAAGGTGCCAATAGGTAGTCCGGTTCATAGGTAGGACAGGCTGCTGCATTTAACCGGGTAATTTGTTTTTTCAGATAGAAGGCATGACGGTGTTCTTCGGCCGCATGTTTTAAGACCATATAGGTCGATGTTTCAGGCTGTTCATTCGCAGAGATCTTTCTGGCCCCGATATTCTCTTGTAAAGAGAGGGTGTTGAGAAAACGCGCATGTACTTCATCATGGTTTACTATATGCTGTAACAGTTCTTCTAATTCCATTGATTTCATTTGTTTGTGCCAAAAGTATTACCTTGCCGGATAGTTAACAGGTACCAGTTTTAAGTTTATGAGTAGTCCGGTTCAAATTCCTTTTCAAAGCGTGATCCGTATCGACCGGTCTTTAGACCGTCCGGTATATCTTCAGATCGCCCATCAAATGATCAATGCCATCCAGCGGGGAGTGCTTTTGGCAGGGATCCAGCTTCCGGGGACCAGAAGTCTGGCCATAGATCTGGAAGTACACAGAAAGACCATTATTGCGGCTTATGATGAGCTGGATGCCCAGGGATGGACGGAAATCAGGCCAAATAAGGGGACCTTTGTAAGAAATAAAGGTCCCCAGGAAAACATCGCCCTGCAATCTTATGATGAAAAGATTCTGACCAGCTATCCGGCTGAAACCGGTTACCGCTTTAAACAAAGTATCCTATTGGATGTGCTCAGCGTAACCACATCCAGTAAACTGGAATTCAATGATGGCTTGCCTGATATCAGACTGCTGCCCTTAGAACGATTGTCGAAAGTTTACGGTGGAATTCTGAAAAGTAAAACCAATTACAAACACTTCGGTTATTCTCATGTAGAAGGAAATGAATATTTCAGAAAAACGCTCGCGCAATACCTGAATAACACCAGAGGCTTACATATCAATAAAAATAATATCCTGACTACCAGAGGGATTCACATGAGTATTTACATGGCTTCCAGTATGTTAATTGAGCCTGGCGACCTGGTAATTGTTGGAGACCTGAGTTATTATCTCGCCAATATGTGTTTTCAGCAATGTGGAGGCAAGATTATTTCCGTGCCCGTAGATGCAGATGGGATTTCCGTGGAGGCCATAAAAGAACTTTGCAAGACGAAAAAAATCAGAATGTTGTACCTGACGCCCCACCACCATTACCCCACTACCGTTACACTAAGTGCCGAAAGAAGGGTGGAGCTGCTGCAATTGGCACAAACACATGGTTTTATCATCCTTGAAGATGATTACGACTACGATTTTCACTACAATGGGAATTCAGTACTGCCGCTTGCAAGCGCCGATACCAATGGTATGGTAGTTTATATTGGCTCTTTTTGCAAATCACTGGCACCAGGTTTCAGATCTGGTTACTTAATTGCTCCGGAGAACCTGATCCAGGAAATGGCGAAATTCCGCAGATTGGTAGATCGGCAGGGCGATATGCTCATGGAGCAAGCACTAGCAGAACTGCTGGACGAAAAAGAAATTCAGCGACACCTTAAAAAAGCAGTGAAAATTTATCAGGAAAGGAGGGATGTATTTACGGAACTCCTACAAAATGAGCTTGGAGAAGACCTGAGTTTTGCTTCGCCGCCCGGCGGATTATCTGTATGGACAAAATGGAATCCACAGCTCAACCTGATGCGTATCAGTAAAAATTGCCTGAAAAGAAACCTGCACCTCCCTCAGGAATTATTGTATCAAACGGATAATTTCACCGCAATGCGCCTGGGATTTGGAAATTTGAGTACCCCTGAACTCGAAGAAGCAGTTCATATTTTATCTCTTGCCGTCAAAGAATCCTAAGTATTCGTAAACATCTATAGAGAAGATTGATGCTGCTAAATTTTACGCAGCAATTGACGTATGGAAACCAGGTGGCCAAAAAATACAATGGGTACAATCAGCGTAGGCAGCCATACAAAAGGGAAATTAGGTAAGGCGATATTGGGTTGGTCAAATGCGAATTTTTGAAGTGGCGATGGGGCAGATAAAAGTGCGGTAAACACAATATTAATCAATAACGCCAGACAAATGACATTCCATAACAAGATCAGCTTCGGACTTAATTTTCCCCTTCTGATGCCATACCAGGCTATAAATGGTGCAGTAATCCCCGCTAGAATGTCAAAATTTCTACCCTCAAAAGTCATGATTTCAGGAACAACTTTGTTTAAGTACAGCAGATAAAGTCCGATTTCAACAGGAATTCTGATCAGATTTAAATAAGTCAGCCTTTCTAAAGGCAGACTATCAATGAATGTTCTACCCTTGACACTCACAAATAACGACACAATGGCGATAACCATAGGTAAAATGCCAAATAGAATGATTTTCGGCGGCAGTGCATCGGTATCTGTATTGTAAGTGTTTTTCAAGGCTAAAATAGCCTGTATGATCAGCCATGCGCTCAAGACAATAGCCGTAATGCCCGCTTTCTTTTTGGTGAAACGGGAGTCAGAGCCCAGAATGGTCCATTGCAGCAGGATTAATGCAGCAATAGCAATCAGACAAAACAATACGGAAAGGTAGACTGGTAAATGTTCAAGCATGGTCAGCATTTTTATCGGGATACTAATATACTGAATTTTGATATAGTTGTGTGACCGCTTTTTCCTCGAAAACCAGTCGGTTTTGATGAGGAATTAACTTAAATTCGTCTTAGATAGTTCCAGTCTATTGGAATATCAGGACATGAAAGACCTCCAATCAAAACAAATATGACTGTAAAAGAAATTATGGATGAGCTGCAGGCCAAAGGTAGCGAGCAAATCAAGAATATTCTATTGAAACATGGGGTCAAAGAGCCATTCTTTGGCGTAAAAGTAGGGGATATGAAGCCCATTCAGAAAAAGATAAAAATGGACTATCAGCTGGCAAAAGACCTGTATGCTACTGGCAACGTCGATGCGATGTACCTTGCGGGACTAATTGCCGACGATAAAAGGATGACCAAAGCTGATCTGCAGAATTGGGTGGAACAGGCCCTGTCTAACAATATTTCGGAATGGACGGTTCCCTGGGTCGCTGCTGGCAGCAATTTTGGCTGGGAATTGGCACTGCAATGGATAGATCATCAGGAAGAACACATTGCCGCCGCAGGCTGGGCGACACTCAGTAATCTAGTGGCACTGAAAACAGATGAAGAATTAGACCTTCCTGCGCTCAAAGGATTATTAGAAAGAGTACAGCGGGAGGTTTCCAATTCGGATAATCGGGTTCGATATCAAATGAATAATTTTATCATAGCAGTAGGAGCACATGTAGCCGCTTTAACTGCTGCTGCAATTGAAGCGGCTAAAAAAATAGGTGTCATTACTATAGATAAGAATGGTACTGCCTGCAAAGTCCCAGCTGCGCTTGATTATATTTTGAAGATAAAAGATAAAGGCGCGATTGGGAAAAAGAAGAAAACAGTAAAGTGTTAGATATTCACAGCTATTAAGCTTTAATTCCTGTTTCCAGACTTTGCCTGGCGTACTGTTTGGCCCTCCTTATTGTTAAACTTATACACGAAACTAAGGCGATAGCGCTCGGCATTTGGGCTGTTTGTCTGGTTGAGCACATAGTTACGGCCAATCGTCCTGGTCTTGAAATTGCGGGAATTTAAAATATTAGTACCATCCAGAACCAGGCTCGCCTTGTCTTTCCACAGATTTTTACTGATCCCCAGGTCTAAAGAATGGACTGCCACTGTTCTGCTTTGTGCATTTCTTTCTGCGCTGCTATAATTATAGCGTCCCTGGAAACTGACCCGCAGCGGTAATTTCAGCTGTGCAGAAAAACGAGCGGTCAGCGTTTCGCCAGAAAAATTGAAGTCTTGATCCTGATAAAATCCCCGCTGTTTGAAAGCATAATAGTTAAACTCTGCATTGACCTGCAATAGTTTTACAGGCTGATAAAGGATGGAAAGTTCCATTCCCCGACGCTGTTCCTGATCGATGTTAATGGGGCTGCTCAGGAAAATATTTCCTTGCTGTACATAGGTATAGTCCTGTATTGGATGCAGAAGATATTGATAGTACAGCGAGGGGTTCAACGTGACTTTCCCCCAGTTCTGTAAAAATCCCAATTCAAAAACGTCCGCATAGGAAGGATTTAATGCAGGATTTCCCCGGTATTGTGCATTAAAATCAGTGATTTCATTAAATGGATATAAAAGGTATAAAGATGGTCGGTTGATGCGTTTGCTGTAACTCAATTGCAAACTTGTGCTTTCTTTCAGCTGATAGCCCAAATGGACCGTTGGAAACAATCGCGTGTAATCTTTCCGACGATCGTAACCGCGCTCTGCATCCGATATGCGAACCTTGGTCAACTCCGTACGTAAACCCAATAAGTAAGAAAACTGCTTCCATTTACTGCTGAATTGTACATATCCACTGCCAATCAATTCTTTGTAATCTAGCTTGTTGTCGATCTGGTCAAGGATTTCCCAATCATTTCCTGTTTGCTGCTCCGCTTTATAATCACTGCTGACCTCCCTGTTTTCTAATTTTAATCCGAATTCAAAAGTCGCATTCAGATCAACAGGCTGCACAAAATCCGTCTGTAAAAGGAAATCTTTGCTGGCACCTGCCGAAGATGTTCTGATGCCAGGCAATAAAGCAGCTGTTGGCGCAGTCCTGCTGGTATTCAGGTTCCAATCCTTCTCACTGTTCCAGAAATCATACTGCAAATCTACACTGAACTTTTTCTTTGGCGCTTTGAAAGTTCTTGTGTAATTGAATTCCAATTGGTTATACGCTCTTTTCTCCCAGGATTCTCCCTGCCGGATTAAAGTGCTGTCTAAGGAATAATTATAGTTTAAAGCGGTCTTGTCATGGTCCTTAGTGGCATTTTTGAAGAAAGCAGCCGTGATGGTGTTTTGATCACTGATCAAATAATCAGCACCTAGGTAGAGGAGTTTCCCATCATCGTGCCGGTTTTCCTTTTTAAATTGCCGGTAGCTTGCCGGACTCGTTCCCTCGCGGTCAAGCAATTGCTCGGACTGGTATTTGCCAACATAATCGGTACTGCGGATGCCAAAAGTCGAAAATAAGTTGATTTTATCAGATTTGTAGTTCAGACTTGGGTTTAGCCTGGTGTCATTAGGAAGGCCGCCAACCAATTTCAGCTGGCCTGTAAATCCCGCTTTATTGTTTTTCTTAAGGATGATGTTGATGATACCAGCCGCACCAGCCGCATCGTAACGGGCAGAAGGATTACTGATGACTTCTACCCGTTCAATATGCCCGGCAGGAATCTGGTCCAATGCATTGCTTTGAGTTAATCCTGTTTTACGGCCATTTAAAAGAATGAGTACATTACTGTTCCCCCTTAAACTAACCGAGCCTGTAGGGCTAACGGCAACGGAAGGAAGGTTGTTGAGCAGGTCGTTGGCAGAACCATTTTGTGATAAAATGTCTCTTCCAACCACAAATATCTTTTTGTCCAACTTCAAGCTCAGGCCTGGTTTATCGGCCGTAATAGCCACTTCATTCAGGATTTTAGCGGTACTGTCTGTTCGCTGTTTTTCAGTGCTGCGCTCCTGTGCGCCTGCACTTAAGCAACAGCTCAGGGATAAAAGGAGAAATATCAGTAGTTTCATGTTCGGTTTATTTATTGACCACAAGATTAGGGAGCCGGATAATTTATTTCCCGGTAAAACGTGTCAACTGCTCTATATCCTTTTGAATGACATTTTTCTCCCTTATATTCCACCTAACTTTACCTTATGAACCGGCTCGTATTATTAACACTTCTGTTACTCTCTTTTTCTTCCTGTAAAACAGCAGAGGAAGCAGGCATTACCGATCCGGTTTATCAGGTAGGTGACGACCAGGAATGGGCTTTTCCAACTCATGACGACCACAAATGGTCAAAAAACAGAACCGCTGTCCAGGATCGTATTTATTGGGTGCGTGCCCATGTCGAATTGCTTAAAGGCTTAGGGACCGATGGACATCTGGGTTTGAAAGTCAATGCTTTTGGCGCGTTTGAAGTGTATTGGGATGGACAGCGGATCGGTCAAAATGGAATATTGCAGCAATTGGGGCAAAAAGAAGTCCCTGGGACAGAGACTAGCTGTTTCATGATCCCCGATGCGCTCGCAGGAAAGGGGAAGCATTTGCTGGCCATCAGGGCCTCACAAGCTTATTTAAGCGACGACTTGCGGGATGTCATTCTCTCGGTAGGGAACTACGATCAGCTTATTAAAAGACCAATCATCATCGCCTCGTTTATGAATATCACTGCTGGTGTATTTCTGATCGCTGCGGTATATTACTTCTTTATCTTCATCAACAGCAGAAAAAAAGACAAGGCAGTACTTATATTTTGTATCACTTGTTTCATTTTCTTTATCCTCCAGGTTACGGAATACATAAAAGTTTACATCACCATTCCTTACGACCATTTTTACCTGCGGCTTAAGATGATTGGCTTCCTTACTTTCGTGATCGCCTTACTGATTCCACTATACTTTAGCATTCAGTTTCAGTTCAAAAGAAAAGGTTTAGTTCTTGGAATATTAGGCCTTTCGCTGCTGCTGATCTTTAACCATAATTATGGCCATTACGATCTGACATCATGGTATTTTGGTTGTGCAATGTGGTTTGCAGCCCTGCTTATTGTTGGAAATGCGATGCTGCAAAAAGAAAAAGGAGCTGGTATTGTGATGACCGGACTGTTGGCCTCGGCCTTGATAGATTATTTCCTGTATTATGATTTTAGTTTATATATCAGCTTCAATATTATCATTTTGTGTATGTTATACCTGCATACCATTAGATCCAGGGATGCAGAACTAGAATATCAATCTGCTTTATTACTTTCCGCCAGACTGCAGACCGAGTTACTCAAGAAGAACATCCAGCCACATTTTATTAAAAACACGCTGACCTCCCTGATCGATTGGATAGAGGAATCGCCAAAACAAGGGGTAGTCTTTATTCAGGCCCTTTCAGCCGAATTTGACCTGCTGAATGAAATGGCTGAAGAGACTTTAATCCCTATTCAAAAAGAAATAGAACTCTGTAAAGTCCACTTGAAAGTGATGCAATTTAGAAAAGAATTGAAGTACTACTGGAGTGACTCAGGTGTGGAGGCCTCAGAGCTGATTCCGCCAGCCATCTTACATACCCTATTGGAGAATGGGATCACACACAGCAAACCTTTAGCCGATGGAAGTATCCGTTTTCATTTGAGCTTTATCAGGTATCCCGAATTTAAACAATACACCCTGTTGACAATGGCCGAAAATCGGGAAATGAAATATGGTAAGGAGAGGGGGACTGGTTTTAAATATATTAAAGCAAGGCTGAGGGAGAGTTACGGAGCGCATTGGACTTTTACTTCTGAGGCCAGTCCGGAAGGTTGGATGACCACCATTAAAATTAATAAATGAAGATCCTAAGCTAAATAATGAGAATACTAATTATAGAAGATGAAAACAGAATCGCCGGTAGAATTGAACGGATGACCCGCAGTTTCTTTGCGCAAAAACTGACGCGCCTCGATCGTTTTGAATCTGTCGCTGAAGGCTTGGCTTTTTTAGCGGATCATGAGATTGATGTTTTACTGCTAGACCTTAATTTAAACGGAGAAGATGGTTTTTTAATCCTGCAATCACTGCTGTCGAGGTCTTTTCACACGATTGTGGTTTCTGCCCATACCGAAAAAGCGATTACTGCATTTGAATATGGTGTGCTTGATTTTGTAGCTAAACCATTTGATGAAAGTAGGTTAATCCAGGCTTTTTTACGGATTTCGAGCCCTGAGCATCAGACAGGAAAGGGGCTAAGGTTTCTGGCGGTAAAAAAAGGAGGGCTGATCTCTATGGTGGAAGTTCAGGACCTGATTTATATCAAAGGCGCTGGGATTTATGCTGAACTTCATTTGAGAAATGGTAAGCTGGAACTTCATGATAAGTCCTTAGAAAAGTTAGAACAGCTGCTTCCAGAGACATTCGAACGGGTGCACAAATCATATATCGTAGCGATCGACCAATGTGAAAAGATCAGGGTCAATTCAGGAAGTAAATATGAACTGCTGCTGAAAAACGGAGAACTGATCCCTATCGGTAGAACCCGCTATGCGCAATTGAAAGGAAAACTGTTTGTGTAAAATCCTTCATCTTTAGGTCAAATTAAGGGTTTTATACAAACAGTTTTAAGCAGTAATGGCTACTGATGATCGTTTAGTCGTAAGCCAGCCTATATTTAAAGCCAATCTTTAAACCGGGAATCGTCTTGTGCACATCTTCGGAATTCTTATAGTTTTCCTGTACAAGAAACAAGCTTGGCGCGGTAGAAAAAGAGATTTCTTTACTCAGCGTATACTCCACTTCAGTGGAAATCGCCTGTGAAAAATAACTGGAAGTATTGCCGTTCAGCGTACCTAACCATCGGCCATTGTAATGGGCTTCAAACCTGAATTTATCTGACACATTGATTTCCGCATTCGCGTTATAGCCGCCGCCAGCCCCGTAATCGTAAAACCTATTGTTGTAAATTCCCTTCTCTCCAAAAGCGCCAACCAATATCGGGCCCATACCAATTGATGTCTTTACTTTAGTGCTGCTGCTGAGCCCAAACTCTGAAAACAGGTTCAGGTTGATGCTTTGTCCACCAAATAAAAAGCTTTGGTTGTTGATATAGTCATAATTGGAAGTGATAGACATCAGGTGTCTGTTCCGACTATTTGTACTTAAAAGCCAGCCATTCACTGCACCTACAATATTTACAGAATTTACAAAAGAACTGTCGTCCTGCCCAACTTCTGCATTGAAAGTGAAACTCCCAAATGGAGTTTTATAGTTTTCAAAAGGATTTCCATAGATCAGTTTTAAACGTCCATATACGCCAAAATTGGCCTGATCATCTCTCATATTCATCTTTCTGATCCCGCTTTCTGCCTCCAGCAGCAGTACCGTGGAGTCTAATTTCTCCGATAGTCCGGGAACTTTTCCCCATTCTCCATCTGCAATTCTCCTGAACCCATTGGTCGGATTGATCACCAGACTGATAGTTTCATTAATATATCTTCTGAAACCTCTCCTTCGGGTCTGCAGTATTTTTTTCGTCAATCGATGAACAGATTCACCAATGGTAATCCCGCCGAAAGTAGTATTGATGATGTCATTCTTTGAAGGGGCCTGGTTTTCACCGGCAGTTTCCCAAATGTAACTGCCCACTAATGCCGCAGGGGCGGATTGCCAGAAAGTAAAGCCATTGGTACGGAAAGAGTTAAAGAACACACTTCCATGGTAGGGGTGGTCGATCTGATTGGTAGGAAAAGCATCGTCATCCCAAGCCCAGCTGGATAGCTTTAAATTGTGTCCAATAGTTTTCAAACTAATGTTCGAAAACTCGGCATGAGTAATAAATTTACTATAAGACCAGGGCACCAGTTCTGCTAATACCAGTGATGTTGCGGCTCTTGCAAAGCGTTTCTTTACAGGGATTTCGACGATTGGACTGGCGAGACTATCCGCTTCAATTGACTGAGACGGACTTTGCGCATAAACTGGAATTGTAATACTTAGAAAAAGGAGGGGCAGCGTCGTTCTGAAGCCGGAAATTATGCTCATATATTTTATTACCTTCAAGTAAAAACACCTTTATCTACTCCTGATGTTAGATAAAGATGTCTTAAATTGGTAACACCGAAACTTCCGTAATGTTTCTCAGATGAAAAAAAATTATTTAAACTGCTGTAGTAGATTTAGTAAATCCTGCTCCGATTGAAATCCTGTAACTCGTTTGATTTCGATACCGTCGCGATAAAGAGCCACTACCGGAAGTCCCAGGATCTTGATGGACTTCGTTAAAGATTTCGCTTCATCAACATTTATTCTTTCTATGGCTATTTTGCCTTTGAATTGATTTTTTAACTTAGCCAGGCTAGGCTCCATTTCTTTACAAGGGATACACCATTCTGCATAAAAGTCGACCAATACATTTTTATTTGCTTTCAGCATTTTATCAAAATCATTGCTGGTAAACAGGTCTATTTTTGGCTTTTCTGCATCTTGCAATGGTAATCCACCTTGTTCCCATGCCATTATTCCACCTTTTAGCTCATAAACCGTGTTAAAGCCAAGTTCTTGCATCTTTTTAACCGCATTTGCACTTCTTCCGCCACCCTTACAGTAAACATATACCGGTTGTTTCTTGTCCATTTTGGAAATTTGATCCTGGAAAGATGGATCATAAATGTCCAGATTCTTGGCCTGGTTTAAGTGGCCGGATTTAAATTCTTCCGGAGTTCTTACATCAAGGATCACCGCTTTAGGGCTTGTTTTCAATTGATTTTGAAATTCTACCGCCGTGATGGTCTTGCTCAGCGTTTGTGCAGCTGCTGACAAACTGGAGCTGAAAAGGAAAAAGCTGATCATCATGACCAGGATATATAAATAGGAATTGCTGCTGTATGGATGCTGATAAACTTTCATGTGCCGTTTTAAAATGATGATATTCAAAATTAGGAAATACTATTGGATCTTTAAGTCCCGATTGTCATGGGCAAATAAGGTTTTTTAGTAATTTTACGGGTAATATGGTGATTAGACAAGCAACTTTAAACGACATCTCCCCAATAATGGAATTGGTGAAGGCAGTGGTGCCACTGATGAATGCCGCTGGAAACTGGCAATGGGATGATACCTATCCGAATCCTGCAGTTTTCGAAAAGGACATCAGCCTCCATCAGCTGTGGCTGGCAGATATTGAAGGTGCCATTGTTGGAATTGCCGCTATCACTACAGATCAGGACGCAGAATATGCACAGGTAGGTTGGGATCTCCATGAAACCGCTATTGTAACGCACCGTTTGGCCGTAACTCCGGATCATCAGGGAAAAGGAATTGCCGTAGCACTCATGGAGCAAGCAGAGAAAGAAGCGGTAAATCGCCATATCTCGGTGTTGCGGGTGGATACCAACTCCAGGAATGTAGCAACTCAAAAGCTGTTTCCTAAGTTGGGCTATCTCTATGCTGGGGAGATTGATTTGGCTTTCAGGCCCGGTTTGAGGTTTTATTGTTATGAAAAGCGCCTGTTTGTTTAAAATATAGCTAGTTTTCAGGACGATTTACCTGTTGTATGCAACGATATTTATCCTCTTTATTTATTCTTGCCCTGCTTTTTTCTAATTGTAAAAAGTCGGATGTGCCAGTGGTTTCTGAAAAACCAATATAAAAGATCATTTTAAATCAAAATGAAATAACACTACCAAAAGATCTGATAGGTGTATATGTACAGCTCATTGTGACAGTGAATAACCTATTGGTTGCTGCGTTCTAAACAATTGTATAAATAAACAGGAGGTTTTTAAAACTACAAAATGGAACAATCGAAGGACTTGCATGAACTTTGGGATGACCAGCAGCCAGCTTACCATTACGCAGCTCATGAGGACGTGGCGGAAGGAATTATTGACTTCGCCAACAAGCAAGCGGCCCAATTGGTGGTTACGATACTAAGAGTATATGGTTTCCTGGAAGGATTTTTTCATCAGCGCCTCAGTAATCGCCTGGCCAATCTTCTTCATCTTCCATTGATGCTGTTTCGGGTTGAATTATAGGACTTAAAATAAATTTATTTGCTGTTTTTCAAAAAGGACTGTCGTTTATTTCCAGGCTTGCGTTTAATATGCTTTGTATTAATTTGATTATTTAGTTTTTTTTGTAAAAAATTAGGTTATTTTTGTTTTCGGAGCCAAATGAAGCAATTACTTGTATTTCATATCCTGAAAATTCAAATACTAACTCTTTTCCTGAGAAAAACTGATTAACTCCAAGAATAAGGCCTGCATAGGATTGCTATGCCCTTTTTTTTTGCCAATTTTATAACCTAATACACACAAATGAACCAAACGATCAATGAATTTATGAGTAAAGTAGCATCTCGCAATACTCATGAACCAGAATTTTTACAAGCAGTCTATGAAGTAGCAGAATCTATTATCCCTTTTACAGAAGAAAACCTGAAATATAAGGTAAATAAGGTTTTAGAACGTATTGTTGAACCTGAACGTGTGATCATTTTTAGAGTACCCTGGTTAAATGACAAAGGAGAAGTAGAAGTAAACCGTGGTTTTAGAGTGCAGATGAACAGCGCAATTGGCCCATATAAAGGCGGTTTGCGTTTCCATCCTTCAGTGACACTGAGCGTGCTAAAATTCCTTGCTTTTGAGCAGGTGTTTAAAAATAGCTTAACCGGCCTGCCAATGGGTGGTGGAAAAGGTGGCGCAGATTTCGACCCTAAAGGGAAATCTGATGCGGAAGTCATGAAATTCTGCCAGAGCTTCATGACGGAATTGTACCGCCATGTGGGTGCTGATATTGATGTGCCAGCCGGCGATATTGGCGTAGGTGCCAGAGAAATCGGTTACTTGTTTGGTCAATATAAACGTATAAAAGGAGAGTTTACAGGTGTGCTAACCGGTAAAGGCTTTGAATGGGGTGGCAGTTTGATCCGTCAGGAAGCCACCGGTTACGGCGTGGTTTATTTCGTAGAAGAAATGCTGAATGTCAAAAATGATTCCTTAAAAGGGAAAAATGTAGTGATTTCAGGTTCTGGAAATGTAGCCCAGTTTACCGTAGAAAAATGTATTCAGGTAGGGGCAAAGGTATTGACTATGTCTGATTCAGAAGGTTTTGTTTATGATCCACAGGGGATTGATACAGAAAAGCTAAAGTTCATCATGGAACTTAAAAATGTACGTAGAGGTAGAATTAAGGAGTATGCAGATCAATATAACTGTCAGTATTTTCCAAATGAAAAACCTTGGCGCATTAAATGTGACATTGCTTTCCCGAACGCAACACAGAATGAACTGGACGAAAGTGATGCAGAATTGTTAGTGAACAATGGCTGTATCTGTGTGGCAGAAGGCGCTAATATGCCAACCACACCTAAAGCTATCCATGTTTTTGAACGTGCGAAAATCTTATATGCGCCAGGTAAAGCGGCCAATGCAGGTGGAGTAGCCGTTTCCGGCCTGGAAATGTCTCAAAACTCTCAGCGTTACTCTTGGGATAGAGAAGAAATTGATGGTAAATTGAAAGTGATCATCTCACAGATCCATAAAACCTGTATGAAATACGGTCAGGAAGCTGATGGCTATATCAATTATGGTAAAGGCGCAAACATCGCAGGATTTGTAAAAGTGGCGGATGCCATGATTGCACAAGGAATCGTTTAAATCACTAAAATATAGCCATAATAAGGCTAAAAGGCTGAGCACTGATCTGTTAAAAGGGAGGTGCTCAGCCTTTTTTTGTTGATTTTTAAATCATATTTTAGCTTTTCGTACCAGATTTAGGGTGTCGATCCCATATTTTGTAAGCAATTACCGCCTTTTGTATTCTTGTATCAGATTATAAACTGATAATTGATGCTGAACCTATGAAAAATAAACTGCTTACCCACGAAATTCTTATCGTTGTATTGTTTTCCACAATACTGGTCATTAAAGCGATTTTTCCAGATGGATTTTTGAATGGCTTCTCTGAGCTCCCTGTTTTACTACCGCGTATTGGCGTGATCCTGCTCTTTTTAGCGGTGTATTTATGGATCAATCTGTTCAGTATCCCGTCTTTCTTAAAGTGGAAAAACAACCATTTTTTCGCCTGGATCTTGCTGCTGGTTCAATTGCTGGGTTTGAGTTTTTTACTTGGGCTGGGAGTGAATGCAGCCAGCTACTATGCAAATCCAGCCCAGTCTAATTATGGAGGTTACGCGCTTTTTGCCTGGCTGGGCTATAATGATGCGCCTTTAAAATCCATTTCGGCAGGCTGGGATAGGGCTTTCATCATCCTTGCTGTATATGGTATTTACGCTGCTTTCAGGACTTATGTCATCTGTAAAATTGAAAACTCAGGCCCAAAAAGACGTTATTATACTTTGATCGTAAATCAGGTTTCCGGCTTTTTAGTGTTCTATTTGCTCTGTCCTGCATTTCTTTTTAATTTCAATCTGATCAGCAATGATGGCTTTTACACCGCCTATTTTATTGTGGTTACATCTATGGTGTTGGTTTATGTAACTAATACTTGCTGGTTGTTTCCCAGGTATTTAAAAGTGGGTAAGATTACTGTTGGTTTTCTGCTGAGGCTGCTCTGCTCTACCTGCTTATACTCTTTTCCATTGTTCTCATTTTTTAGTCATTGGGGAGCACTTCCCCTTTTGTGGATGGAGAACTGGGCTGTTCAATTGTTATTTACGGTGCCTTTCAGCTGGTGGATCTACCGCCAGGGAAATCAACAGGTATTGGAGTTAAGAAATGCCGTGATGGAATTGACACGTTCAAAGGCAGACCTGCAGTTTTTACGGAGTCAGATTAATCCTCACTTCCTGTTTAATGCACTGAACACCTTGTATGGAACAGCCTTGATCGATGGCTCAAAAAGAACGGCCAATGGGATCCAGATGCTAGGGGATATGATGCGCTTTATGTTAGAGGACAACCATCAGGACTTTATCCCGATGCAGGATGAGGTCGCTTACCTGGAAAACTATATCGCCCTGCAGAAACTACGCACCCTGCCTTCAGATCAAATCAAAGTAGAAGCTGATCTGGAGCTTTCACAATGCCAGCATTTAATTGCACCAATGCTGCTGATCCCTTTCGTAGAAAATGCATTTAAGCATGGGATAGATCCAGATGAAAAGTCCTGGGTGTGTATGGAATTGTCATGTACAGCAGATGGTATTCGTTTTAAGGTGCGAAATAGCCTTCCTAAGGTCTTGTATACTGATCCGGAAAGAAAGTCGCCAGGAGTAGGTTTGAATAATGTCAGAGAAAGGCTATTGCTGTTTTATAAAGGAAGGTATCAATTGAAATACGGCCCTGTTGAAAATGAATTTATCGCTGAATTAACCCTTAAAATCTCATGATCAGCACCGAAAACCCATCCGCTTTGAGCGCAATAGCGATCGATGATGAACCCATCGCGCTGGAAGTGATTAAAAATCTTTCTTCGGAAGTGGCATGTATCCAGCTTGTTGCCTGTTTTACCAGGACTAAAGATGCCTTGGCTTACCTTCAGCAGGAGGGAGCAGACCTGATTTTCCTGGACATTAAAATGCCCGGACTTTCCGGAATCGACTTTCTGAAGTCGCTTTCTAAACCCCCAATGGTGATTTTTACTACTGCTTACTCGGAACATGCGGTCCAGAGTTTTGAATTGGATGCGATAGACTATCTTTTGAAACCATTCTCATTTCCGCGATTTCTGAAAGCATGTAATAAGGCTTTTGAACATGATCAGCTCCGCCAGCAGCAGCAGGCTGTACCGCAGCATCCATCAGCTGTCATTTTTATTAAAAGTGGATATGAGCTGATCAAGGTGGTGCTGGAAGATTTGCTGTATGCCGAAAGTGTAGGCAATTATGTGCAGTTCGTTTCAACAGCCGGAATGGTACGATCCCGCTTAACGATGGTAGAAGCAGAGGCTTTGTTATCCGCTCCGGCATTCGTTCGGGCGCACCGTTCTTTCCTCGTTTCCAGTGCAAGAATTAGTAAGCTTGATAAGCGAAATGTATGGCTCGGAGACAAGCCCATTCCTGTCGGATCGATGTACCGATCCATGCTGGAACAGTCGGTTTTAACGAACCCAATCACCCCTCATCTCCTTAAATAAATAGCCATGTTACTCAAATGTTTAATGACCATTGTATGGTCAGCAGGATTTTTTTTGCCCGGATTTTCTCAGTATTCAGTTAAAGTATCAGTATTGGATAGCGAAGTTAACTATTTGATTTTAAATACTAATTTCGTTATAAGAAAACATGGTGTGCTGCAAAATTCGACCAAAGCAACTGCTAACGGCCGCTTTGAATTAAGGGGCTTGACAGCGGGTCGGTTTTCCTTATTGCTCAGCTGCATTGGCTATCAGGATTACCATTCGGAATTTGAGTTGAGTCCAGAAAATCCAGTCCTTGATCTTGGCAGGATTACCCTATTGATGAAAACTAATTTATTGAAAGAAGTGAGGATTTTAGGGACCGTCGATCCCATCCGGATCAAAGGAGATACTACGGAATATAATGCGCTTGCCTTCCGGTCGAACTTGAATGATAAAGTGGAAAGTTTGCTGAAACAGCTGCCTGGAATCTCAGTGGATAAAGATGGAAAGTTGACCGCTCAAGGTCGGACGATCGACAAAGTATTGCTGGATGGGCAGGAGTTTTTTGGTGATGATCCTACCTTGGCTACCCGGAATATTCGTACAGATATGGTGGATAAGATCCAGCTATTTGAGAAAAAAAGCGACCTGGCAGTGCTCATTGGCAGGAACGATGGGAAAGGAGTAAGGACGATGAACATCAAACTCAAAGCGGATAAAAAGAAGGGTTATTTTGGTAAAACAGAAGCAGGAATAGGAAATGGCGGTTATGCCGCCACCCAGATGATGGGGAATTATTTTAATGGTCAGCAGCAGATCTCAGTTTATGGAGTAGCCGGGAACAATGGGGCGACGAGTTTGAATTGGCAGGATAACGCCAAATACGCCTCTTCTAACGTAGATATTTCTGTTTCGGGGTATATGATTGACTTGGTTGGATACGATGAACTGGAGTCACGTAACGGCAATTACAGTGGACAAGGGATTCCGTTAGCCAGGACTTCAGGTTTACATTATGAGAATAAATGGAATAAAAATGAAAACAGCCTCAACTTCAATTATAAAATCGGGTCGTTAAAAACTACCGGGACACAGGAGATCAGTAGTCAGAATAGCCTGCCATCTGGCCTGGTCAGCAGCTCTGCCGCTGAAGAATTTAGTAATGAAGTGTTCCGGCAAAAGCTGGATGTCAGATTTGATTTAAAGCTTACAAATGATGCAAACCTGAAAATCACAGTGAATGGGGGGCTAAAAAATAGAGCAGCCAAGCACAGTGCTTTATCCAGTCTGTTGCTGCATCGGGAAGATTCAGCTGGACTCATGAAGGAAACTGAAAACTTTAGATATTTGTCGGAAGATTCAAAAGAACAGCATTTTATGGCTTCTGCTTTATACTTGAGGAAGCTGAAAAAAGAAGGTCGGACTTTCACAATTGGGCTCATGACTTCATTGGAACAGCAGCAGATGAATGGGCAGCTCAAGTCCAATACCACAGTTTCACAAATGGATCCAGCCATTGAAAATATTGATCAGAATAAAATCAGTAATATTTCCAATCAAGGGCTTTACATGAACGCGACCTATTCAGAACCTGTTTCGAAATCATTGCTGTTATTGCTCAATTATGGCTTAGGAGGAAGCAATAACGGGATGAGCAGGTTTTCATTCGATCGTTTAAATGAGCAGCTCCTGAATACACCAGATCCTCTGTATAGTAATGATTTTGAGCTGGGCCAGCTTGGACAGGAAGCAGGACTAAGTTTCAGCCTGGCGAAGCAAAAGGTGTTGCTTAATTTTGTGTTAAAAGGGAGTGTGGTTGCCTTTAAGCAAAGGGATAGGGCGACTAAAAGTCAATCCGATCGAAGCTTTCTGCTCTGGCATCCACAGCTTAATTTTCAGTATACCCTTTCGCCGCAGCGCAGCATTCGTTTCAATTATGAGGGAAATACAGCTGCACCAGCAATTGCCAAATTGCAGCCGGTTTTGATAAATGATGATCCACTAAACATCAGCCAGGGAAATCCGCTCCTAAGCCCCTCATTTAGCCAAACTTTTTTTATCGGATACCAGTCTTATCATCCTGATAATGGGGAGCTAATCGGTGTGTTTGCGAATTACGGAACTGTGATGCGGCCAATTGTCAATAAGATACAAACTGATACTGCAGGGAAAACATTTACGCAGTTTATAAACCTTCAGCATTTTCCATCCAGAAGTTTGAATCTTTCTTTATTTTATGACAGGAGGGTTAAAACCTTGGATATGAGTGTTGGGGTGAATTTCAATGTGAACGGTAATACCAGTTACCATATATCAAATGAAGTGCTCAATAAACTGGATGATTATACTTACAAAGTGCAAATGAGGTTTTCTAAACTGATGCCCAACGCGTATGAATTTAACCTGAGTTTGGGCCCTTCGTACACCCTAGGCGGTGCTTCATTACAGCCTGATTACCACAATAATGGAAAAGGTTTCCTAGGGGATGGGAATTTTACGGTATACCTGCCTTTCAGGCTTCAAACGATGGTCACAGCTGCTTATCAATACTTTGGTAAAACAGCCGTCTTTGATCAGGGGCTTTCAAGAATGATAGTCAATGCCTCCCTCAGCAAAGTTTTTTTAAAAGAAAACACTTTGAAGGTTGCGCTATCGGGAAGCGATTTATTGAACCAGAACGTTGGATTCAATAGGAGTAGCGCTGGTCATCTCATCAGTCATCGGAGTTTTACAGTCATTAAGCGGTATTTTATGCTTGGACTGACTTATGACCTGAATAAAATGAAATCTCAATAAATGATAGCCCAATAAATGATAGCCCAATACCTGGCGGTTCAATAAAAACTATTGAGGTGTTTTAACCTTCAATACTGTGTTTTACAAACAATAAACAGGCATCGCTTTCCAGGTAGAGCACTTCATTTGCCACACTGCCCATAAACAGTGTCGTCACAGAAGTAACCCCTTGAACACCCATAATCAATACATCTGCCCGTTCTTTTTTAACATGATACATTAATGCGGAGGCGATATTTTTATCTTCTGCGGGGATCACCTTTAAGGGCGTAGCAGTTGGATAAAGCTTCGCCCACTTTTCCGATTTCAGCTTCAGATCTTCCTGCGTATTCTTTTTGATTTCTGCAGTGGAAAGCCCAGGGAAGAACTTCCAGGACAATTTAGAGATGTTGATCGGCTGAAAAGTCAGCTCCGGTATCTGGTTATATTTCTTAATAAGGCTGCCCCATTGCATGACTTTAGCCGTATATTTTGAAAAATCTATGGCCTCTATTACTTTCGTTGGTTTAGGGTTATAGGTTTCCGGAACGAGCATGGTCTCAAAAGGAAGCATGCGGATCAGCTTATGAGCGAGCCCGCCATTGCCCTCCAGGTGCTGTTTATTGCCCAATATAGCCAGGTTGCTTTGCTTTTTCCTGGCCATCTTTTGAAAAGCCAGTTCTGTATAGTCCTCAAAACTGATCTCAACATCATAAGGCAATTGGTCGCCAAGCAGGGCAGGAATAGTATTAGAAAGTTTCTTTTTAAGCGTATTGGCTATGGTATTGAGCTGATCGAGGCTTTTAAAAGACTCAGGAAGCTCAGATTGTTTGATGTTATGAAAAAAAGTCACCTTGTTTAGGGGCAGCAATTCGGACAATAGCTGGAGGTATTGAATGAGCGACTGGTCCATTTCAGAAAGATCCAGCCCTGCAATTACATTTATTTTCGGGGTTAATGCCATGTTGTTTTCTTTGTTAAAGGGTTACTTCTGTTCAGACATCAGGTCTGAAATAGTGTCTCTATAGCTTTTCTCCTGCTTAGAACGCAGCTTCTTTTTATTCTTGTTCAGCTCTTCCTGCAGTCCTTTTTTCAGGCTGTAACACATCAGTAAAATGATGACGGCAAAAGGCAGTCCGGCAATAATCACGGCAGTCTGCAAGGCATCTAGTCCACCTCCCCAGAGTAAAACAATCGCGACTATCGCCTGTAGGAAAGCCCAGAAAACACGCTGTAATGGTGGGGTATAGGGGGCGTTACCTGAAGTGATGTTGTCGATCACCAGGGATCCTGAATCAGAAGAAGTGATGAAGAAAAAAGCGACCAGGAGGATGGCTAATCCTGATAAGATGGGGGTAAAAGGGATTTTCTGCAGGAATACAAAAAGGGCAGTGGAGATGTCGGAATTTACGGCAGCGATCAGGCTATGGTCGCCTTCCAGAATAAAATGAAGGGCGGTTCCACCAAATACAGTCATCCATAATAAAGTGATGATTGCAGGGACAATCAGAACGCCAAGGATAAATTCCTTCACGGTTCTTCCTTTCGAAATCCGCGCGATAAAACTGCCTACAAAAGGAGACCAGGCGATCCACCATGCCCAATAGAACACGGTCCAGGAATTTTGCCATCCCGATTGCCGGTAGCTGTCATTCCAGGTGCTGATTTCGATGAAGTCGGCCAGATATGATCCCGTATTTTGTATGAAGCTTTTTAGCAGATAAATGGTCGGGCCAAGTGCAAAGACCAGCAGCATCAGCGCAAAAGCCATGATCATATTTCCCTGGCTCAGGAGTTTAACGCCCTTATCTAAGCCAGAAACCACTGAAATGGTGGCGATAGAAGTCACGATGATGATGATAAAAGATTGGAGGGTGGTAGACATATCCCAGCCGAAAAGGAAATTTAAACCTGCATTCATTTGCTGTACCCCTAATCCCAGGGAAGTGGAAAGGCCAAACAAGGTGGCGATGACGGAAAGAATATCGATCGAATGTCCCCACCAGCCATGAATACGCTCTCCTAAAAAGGGGTAAAATAGCGAACGGAAGGTAAGCGGGAGTTTCTTGTTGAAAGAAAAGAAAGCAAGTGCAAGTCCGACTACCGCATAAATTGCCCAGGCATGGAGTCCCCAGTGTAAGGCCGTAAACTCCATCGCTTGTATGGCCAGTTCCGGTTCGGAACCCGCCGGGCGCGGAGGGTGACTGAAATGGGAAACAGGCTCAGCAATGCTGAAAAACATAATTCCTATGCCCATTCCTGCACTGAACAGCATGGCAAACCAGGAAATGTTACTGAACTCCGGTTCCGCATCCTCTCCTCCAAGTCGGATTCTGCCAAACTTCCCAAAGGCCAGATACAAGCAGAAACCAAGGATAAAGTTGACGGTCAGGATTAAAAACCAACCCAGGTTTTGTGTAATCAACAGCTTTGTATTGTCGAACCAGGCGTCTAAGGATTTCTGAAAGAGCAGGCACAGTGCCAGGCTACATACAACCAGTAATATCGAGGTGTAAAAGACTGGTTTATTGATGACGAATTTAGAATTTCGCGGTTGATTCTTGAGCATGTTCCAGGTTTATGAAAGCATAACACAGTTTTTGTGATTAAGTTTCTGTTTTTGGCGCATTTACCCCTTAATATTGACGTTTTACTCCCCTTTAATTCTAAAAATAGCTGTTTAACTTTAATCACAGTTATTGATCGGATTGAAAATAAAATCATAAAACCATGGAAAACAACACCGTTAGTAACAGAACGCAGGGGCTGCTGTCTTTATTTGACATACAAACCGGCTTTCTGGCGAAGGCAATTACAGGAATTTCGGAAGAAGATATGTACAACCGTTTAAATACGGAGGCAAACCATCTGGCCTGGCTGACCGGCTCTTTGGTGGGACAGCGGTTTTGGATGACTGCCGAGACCAATCCGGGGCTTAAGCAAACCGGATATGAGCTCTTTGCGGATCATAAAGGGATACAGGAAGGGACAAAGTATCCTACAAAAGAAGAATATTTGAAAGATTGGGAGATGATCAGCCCGATTGCCCGGGAAGCATTGCGGACAATCGATGATCAAAAGTTAGACAGTGAAATCGATATGGGTTTCATGAAAATGACTTATGATGAGATGATTACTTTTACGATTTATCGGGAAGCTAGTATCATTGGTCAGCTGGCATTGTGGAGAAGGTTGTTGGGTTATCCGGCACTGAAATACGATTAGCCTTCGTTTTTAAGAAGATCATTCCATTGATGATCGTGTTCATGATGCCGTTAATGTGCTGCTTAAAAAAGCAATCTGAAGCTCATTAACGGTATTTTTACTTGAGTTGCTGGGCTTTGAATCTTATATTTATCAGCCAGCACGTGTAAAAAAACACACATCGGCTGCTCGAAACCTATGATCAAAGACGAAAATAAATTAGACAACCCCGTTTGGTTTTCATTAACGGAAAGCCATGCCAAATTCTCAGTCGGCCATGCTGAGGTCAGCGACCATGCTCAGGTCTGCAACCATGCTCAGGTCAAATTCTACCATCCAGACTATTGCCCTTTTGGTGGTTACCTCAATTTAGATTCCACCGAAAAACACTTAAAAGACTATTCAGAACTGTCTGCTTCCTTTTATGTGGTGGGCGAACAGCCCAATTACCCAGCTTCCTTAACCTTAAACAAAGACCTGGTATGCCTTCAAATGGTGCTTTCTGACAAAATAGAGGTTGATATAGTAGAAGCTATCATTCCCTTAAAAGCGGAGCAGAAAGCCGATCTTCTTAGATTGGTAAACCTGGTACAACCCGGGTACTTCAAAGATAAAACACCTGAATTGGGTAATTATTACGGGATTTATAAAGACAATCAACTGGTAGCAGTTACTGGTGAGAGGATGAACATGGATGCTTATACGGAAGTGAGTGCCGTAGTGACACATCCGGAGCATACAGGAAAGGGCTATGCCAAACAGTTGGTAGCCCATACTTCAAAACAGATCCTTTTAGAAAATAAAACACCCTACCTGCATGTTGCCGAAAGCAATACCGGAGCCATAAAACTTTATGAAAAGCTGGGCTTTGTAACCAGAAGAAAAATCAGCTTCTGGAATTTCATAAGAAGCCAAAGCTAAAATCGTTGAATGCTTTGGCATTATCGCAGAATTGCAGCAGCTCTTAAATCCGTTATTTGTAATAACCAAATGATAAAACTATGAAAAAGAGCTGTTTGCTGTTTGCCGGCCTGGCCTTGTCCTGTTCGGTATTTGCCCAAAAGAACTATTTAGAAGAATCGAAAGCCGCAAAAACACAGCGGATGCAATGGTGGCATGATGATACTTTCGGAATGTTCATCCATTGGGGATTATATGCGGTTCCTGCCGGTACTTACAATGGAAAGGATGGTGGTGCAGAATGGATTATGGAAACGCATCACATTCCAACCGCGGAATATGAGAAATATGCGGCACAATTTAACCCTCAGCAGTTTGATGCAAAAAAATGGGTCAGCATTGCGAAAGCGGCAGGTGCCAAATATATAGTGATCACTTCGAAACACCATGACGGCTTCAGTATGTGGGATAGTAAGGTGACAAATTACGACATTGTAGATGCGACGCCATTTAAAAGAGATGTGATTAAAGAGCTGGCGGATGCCTGTAAAAGTGCAGGTATCAAATTCGGTTTGTACCATTCCATCATGGACTGGCACCATCCAAACGCCAATCCGAAACAAAAACCGGCGCAGAAACCCGATTTCGCGAAATATAGAGAAGAGTACTTAAAGCCGCAATTGGCAGAGCTGATTAAGAAATATGACCCCGCCATATTGTGGTTTGATGGAGAATGGATTTCCGAATGGACGGAAGAACAGGGGAAAGATCTTTATAACTATTTACGCGCTCTAAAACCATCTTTAGTGATCAATAACCGCATCAGCAAGGCCCGTGGAGGGATGGAAGGGATGAATAAATATGAAAATGCAGCTGGAGATTTCGGGACTCCGGAACAGGAAATCCTAAAAACCAATTCTCAGGATTATTGGGAAAGCTGCATGACCATCAACAACAACTGGGGATTTGTGAAAAACGACCAGAATTGGAAATCAGCAGAAACACTGATCAATAATCTAATCGATGTAGCTGCAAAAGGAGGAAATTACCTGTTAAATGTAGGCCCAAATGCCGCAGGTGAAATTCCTGCTCCAAGTGTAGAACGACTGGGAGAGATGGGGGTATGGCTGAAACAGAATAAAGAAGCCATCTATTCGACAAATAGCCTGGAAAACTATAAAGAAGGGGACCATATCCGCTTTACGCAGGGTAAAGATGGTAAAACTACCTACGCCATCTTTAATAAACAGGAGAACAATGAAATATCCATTGCGACTATTCAGCCAAAAAAAGGATCTAAAACCTATTTGTTAGGCTTGAATCAACCATTAAACTGGACCAGCAATAACGGGAAGGTATTGGTTAAACTGCCGGCAGAATTGCCTGGCAAATATGCCTGGGTTTTAAAAATCCAGGATGCTGCGAGCAAAGCGAAATAAGAATTAAAATTGAGGCGGTACGGATTTCACTCGAAATACGGCCGCTTTTTCACAATTAGGAGGAGCGTTTTTTTAATACTGCTAGCCAATGCCGTTTAGAAACAAAAAAAAGCATCTCTTTTGGAGATGCTTTGATTAAATCATCGATCAATTAGATGGCTTTAACATTTGTTGCGTTTAGGCCTTTTTTGCCGTTTTCAACTTCATAGGTAACTTTGTCGTTCTCCCTAACTGGGCCTGCTAATCCTGTTACATGTACAAAGATCTCTGCATCTCCGTTTTCAGGTACGATAAAGCCAAATCCCTTTGACTCATTAAAAAATTTTACTGTTCCTTCTGGCATTGTATTTTATTTAGTTATTAAAGATAAGTGTTATCGCTTCCATTTAAGTAGTTGCTCAACGATAGTGAATAACAAGTGTAAAATAGGGATTGTTTAAAAGAAATCTAAGTTTTTTTAATAAAATATTTTACAATAGTTCATTTTCCCTTCTAATTGGGGTTTTAATGCGGTTTTTCGCGATTTAGTATATTTTAAAATTAATAGTTTTTTTTAACTAATTACTTTTTGTGCAGGCGGAAATGCCTCCGGATCTTTCAGATATTGTCCCGGAAATAGATTTCAAGGGTTATTAAAACTATTTCCCCGCTCAAGGGTTTTAAATATAAACACTAACATTATGTCTATATTTCTTGAATATCCATCCGCTGAAGATTATCCGGTTTATGAGCCTAAGCCTTTTGCTACGACCTGGGAATAACCGAGAAAATCAAATAAAAAAATAGCGCATATCCTGAGGATAGGCGCTATTTTTATGATATAATTATAGTACTTAAAGAATTTTGTTTAGTGCATCCAGCATCTTTGTCCAGGAATTTTCTGCACTTTCCACGAAATGAGCCCAGTTCGCTGGCATTTTCTGAGTCAGGGTAAGTTCAGCACCAGTAGAATTAGGTATGATATCAATCACGATCTCAGAGTGATCAGGTGAATCCGAGCGTACTGCCCAGGTAAAAGATAGGTGCAGTGGCCTGTTGATCTCCATATATTCACCGACATGATCCACCTCATCCGCTTCCCGCTTTACAATATAGGAAAAGGATCCGCCAACTTTAGGATCGGATTTAAGACTGATAATCTTTTCATCCCGGACCTCGGGACCAAACATAAACCTTCCAATCATTGCGGTATTTAACCAGGCATCAAATACATCTTCCGCAGATACCGAAAAATGGCGGCTTACTGTAGCATGAGCAGGGAGTTGATCATTCATGATTTCCATTTTTATTTAGTTTTATTGAGCTATTATTTTTCGTATAACTTTTGTTAACGCCAGAATGTTTTAAGCGCCACCAGAAATTTTCTACTCATCCCCGGCTTTACTGTTAAAGTTAACGAATATATGAACAGATAGTAGTCAGGCTATAGTCCATTTTTTTTCTCTGAATCAAGCCCTTTATTTTAATAAAGGTTAATTTTTTAGCACATCAGCAGGATAATTATTGACTGATGTGATTTTAATCCCTATTTTTAAACCAACCATAAAATGAAATATGAAACTAAAAATCAACTTATCTCTTATTGCCGCACTCAGCTTCTTATTCGTAAGCCATGCTGCTGCTCAAAAAGGCTGGACCAATCTTTTTAACGGGAAAGACCTGAAGGATTGGAACATTAAAATCTCCAAACATGACTATAACGACAATTATGCAAATACCTTCCGTGTAGAAGGTGGCCTGATCAAAGTAAACTATGATGGATATGAGAATTTTGATCAGCAATATGGACATATTTTTTACAAAAAACCTTTTTCATACTACCTGCTAAGAGTCACCTATCGTTTTGTTGGCGAGCAGGCTAAAGGAGGAGAAGGATGGGCGATAAGAAATAGTGGAGCGATGCTGCATTGTCAGGCGCCGGAAACAATGCTTAAAAACCAGGATTTCCCAATATCTGTAGAAGGACAAATTTTAGGAGGCGATGGCGAACATGTACGTCATACCAGTAATGTATGTACGCCAGGTACGCAAATCGTATATGAAGGGAAACTATTTACTCCGCATTGCCTGGATTCTAAATCGAAAACTTATGATGGCGATCAATGGGTAACTGCTGATTTTCTGGTTTTAGGAGATTCAGTGATCAAACACATCATTGATAAAGAAGTGGTATTGGAGTATACTAAACCGCAAATTGGTGGAGGAAACGTCTCTAACTTTGATCCGAAAATGAAGCAGGATGGAAAAGCGCTTACAGGCGGTTATATTTCTCTGCAGAGCGAAAGTCATCCTATAGAGTTTAAAACAGTAAAGCTTTTTAACCTTGCGCCTTATGCAAAAGATAAAGCAAAGTTGGATAAAATGATTGCCAAGGTGTTAAACGATTAACAAATTAGCACCCGATTAAGGGAATCGAATAGCAAACAGGCCTCATTTTTACTATAAATGAGGCCTGTTTTCATATCATCATGGTCTGAGATTTAATAAAGCTTTCGGAATTAGTCAAGGGTTTGAACCCCACCGCCATTCACAAATAGGGTTTGTCCGCTTACCCATTCCGAAATAGGAGCAGCAAAATACAATACAGCTCCAGAAATATCTGATGGCTCCCCTAATCTCTTAATTGGCGTATGTGCCAGCATCCTTTCTTCAATTTCTGGTGTCAGCACAGTCGCTAAGGCTGCAGTTTTGGTAGCCCCGGGGCCAACTGCATTGATGCGAACTTCCGGACCGAAATCCATGGCCAGATTGCTGGTCATGTGGTTGATGGCGGCTTTAGAAGAGGCATAAGCACTGATATTCGGACTTTTGTTGATACTGCTCATCGATGTGATATTGATAATGCTTCCGTAACCATCTTTTTTCATTAAAGGCACGCATAGCTGACAAAGTCGCCAGGCACTGAAAACATTCAGCTTGAATACGCGGGCAAAGTCATCTACCGTGATTTTAAAGGGGTTTTCGCGACCAGCGCCACCTCCGCCCGCATTATTGACCAGGATATGAACACCACCTAATTCCTGATCAGCACGTTCCACAAGCCGAACCAAGTCCTCATCATTGGTCACATTACACTCAACCGCAATGGCTTTACCGCCTTTAGCAATGATCTCTTCGACTACTGCTATTGCATCTTTTAATTTCAAATCGGCCACAGCAATAGCAGCACCAGCTTCCGCAAGCGTCTCACAGCAAGCTTTACCAATCCCATTACCACCTCCGGTTACAATGGCAACTTTCCCTTGCAGGTTAAAAAGTTCGTTTATAAGCATATCCTATACATTTAATTTTAAAGGTCGAAATCCAGGTTTTTACCTGATTTAAACACAAAAACAACAACAGGAGGTGGTAAATGTTTGGTTTAACAGCAGAGTCATTAGAAGAACTGTCAATTTTCTGTGGGGAAGCCATTTTAATGCAGGTATTCTGTTTTAAATTAAGATATTGGAAGCTCGCTGAACAAATCAGGTGGATCATCAAAAAGAAGCCTGGCCGATAAAAACTGGCCGATAAAACTGGCCTATAAAAACTGAGCATACATGAAAATTTGCAAAAGAACCGAATTCATTAAACTAAAAATCTTATTGCCGCTCGTTTTGATGGTGTCATTGTCTTCCTGCGTTTCCAGGTTGTCCAGGCCTGCTATGTCAGGTGTGATCGTAGATTACGATAAAAAACCAGTAGCGGATTGTCGGGTCGGAGAAACACGAACAGATAAAAATGGAAAGTTTTACCTCACAGAAAGAAGATATAACAAGTTTTTACTTTCAGAAATCATGATGATGGAAGCACCTCCGGTAAATGTGATGGAACCAATTACAAAAGAAGGTTTTAACAGTGATGCGATTTCGTTGTTTAACCCCCGTGGCGGCGGACAAGCGAAAGGAGCGAATTATCAAATAGATACTATTTTTCTAAAGAGAACAAATCAGCAATTTGATATCAACAGTTTACTAGCCAACAATACCTGGAATCTAAGCTATACTAAAAATGCGGATACCATATATATGGTTAGCCCAAAATTTAAAGATTGGTGTAAAACGGAGAACTGCCGTGCATTTTATAACAATTATGAGGTTTTAACTGATAATTATTACCATTCTAATGGCAATAACCTGAAGGATGGTATAATTAAGCGGTTTATTGAGGTTCGTTTTAACGGCGATCATTCTGGTAAATTACAGCAGGTACAACATTACAAACATACTTATGAAGGGCCAAATAAACCAAGTGATACCCTCCATACCAATATTACCTGGGCATTCACAAAGCCAGATGTCATCAAATTTGTGATTCCAAAGCAGGCTGAAATTAATCAGCCTTATAAAATAGTGATGGTGGATTTGTATCAAATGATGCTGATCAAAAGCAAGGAATAACTTAGCATGGCCCCATCCAATAATCCCCTTTCAATAAACTAAGAATAACCGGTCCACGACCTGAAAAATGAGCATATCGACCCTAAATAAAACCATATATACGATGCTGCTGGCCACAATGATTACGGCCTGCCAAAATACCTCAAAGCAATCTGCTGAAGAATCCAAAGTACCTTCCTCCTCAAATCAAACACAGCAACTGATCCAAGTTTTATCTGAACAACTCAAAAGAGGAGAAGATGAAAACTTCATATACACGGAAAAGGACCTCGATGTAACGGTACCCATTCTTAAAAATGAATTGCTGAAATACGGTTTTAAACCCGTTAGCGATGAAGTGTTCGCGGAAAGAATACTGAAAATATTCGGAAGAAAGATCGATCCTAATTCCAGCTCCAATTATTTAGCCATCCATTTTGACCCGGCAGCGAATACAGAAAGATATGCGAGCCCGGCTTGTAATCAAGAACTTGTTTTCAAAGGGAGCGCGCTCTGCGACAGCAATCCTGTATATGTCATTAAAAAAGACAATTTTATCACGGAGCTTTTCGCCCTGCCTCGAATCATGGATTATGAAAACATGTATCCTGATCTATCTTCTTTGGAATCCAAAAACAGTAAAACCGCTCCTTGGAAAGACAATACAGACCTGGCTGCGGATAGGAAAAGGATTATTGAAAAGTTAGTGATCCGTAATATATACCTCATCAACGATGATAAATCCCAATTGCCTTGGCTGATTAAAAACGATGCTGCATTTCTGGAAGACCTGGTTACTGATTTCGGCTATACTGATGACCCTAAATTATTGGAATGGCTGTTGAAAAGGAGCCTGGAATTGCGCTGGCCAGAACAGGTCCTTGCTGAAATATTATGGAGAACCGGCTGTAATGGAGAATTGATTTTTCATGAAGGCGCATTCGAGGTACTGAAGACATTGAGCAATAAGGAGAACCCTGGTTATCTGGAAAACCTCAGGCTTCACATCTTAAATATCAGCCTGAAAAAGGAACATGATACGTTAGACTTCGAAAAAAGAACTAAACTGCTGACTTACCTATGTCATCAGGGGACTAAAATTGCAAAAGAAAAAAACGCTGAATATGATTACCTCTTTTTCCAAATTCTGAACCAGCCAGCGTACCTAGCGGAGATGAAAAAGAACAATTTCTATGACCTTCCCGGTTGTGACGCGCTTTTTAAAGATACCGCTTTTATTTTGCGCCTTAACAATCACATAACTCCACATTAACTATAAGCTTATTTCTTCCTGCTAGGTTTGCCACCGTTAGATTCAGGAAGATTATGAAAGAATTAAGTGAATTATCAGACCATCAGTTGTTGAAATCTTGTCGCAATGGAAATGATAAAGCATTTGATCTGCTCTTTCAGCGATATTTCAAACCACTCTACTCGCTCTCTTTAAAATATGTGCGTGATCCGGAAGTTGCCGAAGAATTGGCAATGGACCTGATGCTGTGGGTATGGGAAAAAAGACAGCTCGACTTTTGTCCCGATGGAAACCTGAAAGCGTATTTATTTAGGGCGATACGCAACAGCGTGATCAGCTTCTTCCGCAAAAAGACTTTAGCTACCCAGCCACTGGAAGATTACCATGAAGAAACCATGCCGGATTCCAGACATGCGGATCACAACCAGATCTATACAGAAATTGAAGCCTGCTTCCAGGAAAAACTGAATGAACTGAGTCCACAGCGACGCAAAGTTTATGAAATGAGCAGGGAGGAAGAGCTGACCTACCCGCAGATCGCCCATCAATTGAACCTTTCTGCAAACACAGTGAAAAGTCACATGAGCTATTCTTTGAATCACCTGCGTAAAAGTTTACATGAATACCTGGATGTTACCTCTGTAATTGCGCTTTTCTGCTGGTTCATAAAATAATTCAATTATTTTTTCAAACCCATTCACCCTACCACTAATTTTCTGCGCTATACCTATTGAAGGAGATAGGATATGCAACACCCCATAGATAAAGAACTACTAAAAAAATACCTGAAGGATACTTGTACCCCCAGCGAGCTGGAAGTTGTACGCGGGTATTTAGGCAGACCAAGTACCGAGGCGATTTTACAGGAACTGATCGCTGAAGAATCAGCCGCAGAATGGGAGTGCGCCACGAATGCGCCTGTAGAACTTGATGAACAGCTGATCAGATGGCAGTCTAAATTTGAACAGCGTAAAGCCGTATCATCAGGCCATAGCCCAAAAATCATTAAAGGCTTTTTCAGCAGGAACAACTTTCTAAAATATGCTGCGGTATTGAGTACGGTCATTTTAGGAATAGGGATCTATACATTGAACAGCTCCCAGGAAAAAGAACTTCCTAAAGCAGCAATTCAATTGTCCATGAAAACTTTTACTACGGTAAAGGGGCAGCGTGCAAAGATCACCTTAACCGATGGAACCATCGTTTACATGGGAGCGGGCAGTACTTTAGCCTATCCTGAGCAATTTAAAGATTCGATCAGAAGTGTATCCTTAAAAGGAGAAGCATTTTTCGAAGTCGCAAAGAATCCTGCACAGCCCTTCATCATCCAGACAGAAAACATTCGCACCCAGGTATTGGGAACTTCCTTTAAAGTAAACGCCATCACTGGAAAACCCTTTCAAGTGCAGGTGGCTACCGGAAAGGTAAGAGTAGATCGTATAAAAGAAGGCCAAAGAGAGGAACTCGCCATCTTGACCCCAGGACAGCAGCTGAGTTTAAAAACCTTAAATGACCGGGCGGTTTCCAGCGAAATTGCCGTTGCAGATATTCAGGGATGGAGAAATTCAAGACTGGTTTTCAAAGACCAGACCATTCAGGAAATCGCGGAGCAGCTGGAGCGTTCCTACGATGTTCGCTTTACATTCAAATCTCCGCAAAAAGCAGCAGCTGTGCTGACGGTCACCCTTCAGGACAACATTCCTTTAAATGAAACGCTGCGGGTTTTAAGTGCCGGCGCACATTTCAAATATCAGATACAAGGTAAAAACATCATTATTAAATAAGGAAAGGCGGTTATGACGGATTAGTTACTCAAAAAAAAACGTTCCCAATGGCCCTGGCAGGCTAAAGGGAACGCTTCATTAAAATTCGTCCTGCCTTCCATGTTTTCGACGACACATAGGCAGGTTGAAATGGCAGCCGGAAAACCGGCTCATACACCTATTATTCGCCCAAAGGGCATTTTAACACGTATAACATTCAAATATATGCAAAAAGGATCAATAGCTAATCCTTCACTTTTGGAGGAACCCGGTGGTTCCAGATTTTTAAGAATAATTTATTTGCTGATGAGATGTTCATTTGTCCTGTTGTTTACTAAGCTGACCATGGTAGGCATGCTGTATGCCAACACCGTAACTGGCCAGGATCTGAACCGAAAGGTGGATCTGAAACTGGAAGGAGTTGGGGTAAAAGAAAGCCTGCTACATATAGAAGCCAAGACTGGCGTAAAGTTTCTGCTTCCACAGAAGGTGCTGGACATCAGTACCAAAAAAGTAAACCTGACCACAAATGATATGACCGTTGCGGAAGCCATTAAAAATGTGCTTTCCAATTCCGGTTTAAGGTATAAAGTGGTGGAGCATTATGTAGTGATTGAAGCCATCCCGGTTCAGCAGCGGATCACGGGCAGGGTAACTGACGCGGCAAACAAAGAAAGTTTACCAGGCGTATCTATCCAGATCAAAGGCCAGCAGCGCGGAACCTCCACAGATGTAGACGGTAATTTTAGCCTCACAATTACGGAACCCGAGGTGACCCTGGTATTCAGTTACATGGGCTACAACACCAGAACGGTAAAAGTGGATAAAAACAGCGCTAACCTGAATATCGCCATGACGGCTTCCAGCAATGCCTTAAATGAGGTGACTGTGCAGGCCAGAAGAAAAGCGAATACAGAAGTTGCCGTATTGGACGAAAGAAAAAAATCTTCCGTGATCCAGGACGCGATTTCTTCTCAATTGATAGAACGTACCGGAAGTATCACCACTACGCAGGCCTTACAGCGCGTATCAGGGGTAACGGTAACCGATGATAAATATGTAGCGATCCGTGGTTTGGGCGATAGAAGTGTTATCGGACAGCTGAATGGCGTTCGTTTAGCTTCCTCAGATCCAGACCGCAGTACGATCCCACTAGATTTAGTACCCGCTTCCTTATTAGACAACATCACCATTTATAAAACCGTAACGCCGGATAAACCTGCAGATGCAGCAGCGGGTATTGTGGAACTGAAAACTAAATCTGTTCCTGAAAAGGAGACTTTTGAAATCATCGCGCAAAGCGGATTAAATTCAAATGTAGGTTTAGGTGGTCAGTACAATAGCTTCTGGAACAGTGACATGGGGACTTTCGGTGGAAAGATCAAGGACAAGAACCTGAGCAATGATTTTAAAAACCTGGCCAAGCAATATCCAGACGGATTGGGTTCTATACAAAACATGATTGCCAACAGCAATTATAGCCCAAGTGCTTATCAGGAAGTCAACCGCATCAATAGCATCATGCAGTCTTTTGATCCGGTGATGACTACGCAATACAAAAAAGCACCCTTAAATCAGCTGTATTCGGCGACCTATGGAAATAGCTTTGATGTATTTAAAAAACATAAAATAGGCTTGATCCTGGGCGGGAATTACTACCGACGCATCACTGATATTTCCGGGGGAGATTTAACCCAATACAGTATCTATCAAGGGGTGGTGACTGGTAATACCGATGTATACAGTCCGCGGAATATTCCAAACTACATCACGCCAAACAGTCTGTATATGGGTAAATACCAGACCTATAAAGAAAATACAGGTATAGAAACGCTAAACTACGGTACTTTAGCCGGTTTAACCTATCGTTTCAACAGCAGAAACGAAATCAGTATGCAATATCTGGGCAGCTGGGGTGGAGAAAGCAAGGCGACCAACCTATACGGTCGTTATGAATATACCGGCTTACCGGGCGATGTATACACGACTACTTATTCTCTGAAACAGACCTTCCGTAACCTGAATACCTTCAATTTACAGGGAGAGCATAAATTTCTGGATAACGAAATGTCGCCTCGTTTAAGCTATAATGTGGCCAGCTCCAGGTCTAAACAAAACGATCCGGATTTCCGTTTCGCCAGCTTAGTAGACTATATGCCTAGAGGCGGTGGCTGGTATTCAAGACCGGGAATTGGTGCAGGAAGTACTACTGAAGGCCTAACTTATACCAAACATCTTTACGCTTTAACCTCCGGTTATGTGAATGGATTTGGTCCTTATGGCATCATGCAGGCAGAACCAAACGGACGCAGATGGCGTAACCTGGATGAGAAGAATTACAACTATAAAGCAGACTTGAGCATCCCTTTTAAACTATTCGGACAGACCCAGCAGTTTAAAACAGGGATCAACTATTTGTTCCGTGACCGTTCATTTACAGAGAATCAGCTGTTCTTGCCGGGCTCAAACTTTACCTCGAATAAATCTATCCCATTGTATGATGTGGAAGGCAACTTAAACCGACTGGTGAGCAATCAGATCATCGGTGTAAAGGCACCTGCAGCCAATCAGGGCGAGGGCATGATGCCTATCGGTGGTTTCTTGTACAACACACAAAAATCTCCGAACAACTACACCGGCTACTTTGAAACCAATGCCCTGTACGGGATGGTGGATTTGAAAATCACGGAAAAGCTTCGTGTAGCAGGTGGTGTCCGTTTCGAAACCACTAATATCGGATCCAAAGTAGATACGGCAGGGGTATTCTTAGACCCTTCCTTAACTGCAGGAGGTGCCAGCGGTGGAAGGATTCCATTGAATCCAATCAACCCGAATTCCGTTTATAAAACTGGTTTCAAGCCGTATTATTCGGTCAACGCCACTTATACCTTAAACGACAACATGAATTTCCGTACGGCTTACAACACTACGCTGGCCCGTCCGGAGTTAAGGGAAATCACCAATGTGTTTGAGTTCGACGCTTTCCAGATGGGATTGGTAGTCGGTAATCCAAACCTGAAAAACCAATCTACGCAAAACCTGGACTTCAGATGGGAATGGTTCCCGGATAAAGGGGAGGTGCTTGCGGTTTCCGCCTTCGGCAAACGTATTGAAAACCAATTGGTAAAGGTGTTCAGTCTGCAAACTGCAGGTTTAGCGGCCACTTATCCGGAGTTTCCAACCATCCAGTTCCAGAACGATCCTAACGTTGGTAGGGTATGGGGATTGGAGCTAGAAGTAGTGAAAAGTCTGGGTGCTTTATATGATCCTTTGAAGAATTTCTACTTCGGCTCTAACCTATTACTCGCACAGAGTGACATCAAAAAAACACCGGAACGTTATGAAGCCATCCGTTCACTGGATCGTTATACGCCAAAAAACTCTCCGCTGTTTGAGCAGGCACCTTATTCCATCAACCTTTGGTTAAACTATGAAAACCCAAAATCCGGCTCTGATTTAACCATGACTTTTAACATGGTAGGAGAGCGTTTGGTACAGATTAACCTGACCGGTGAGCCTGATTTGTACACCCAGCCGGTACCGGTATTAGATTTTGTATTCAGTCAGCGCATCACTAAGAGCGTGAAATTTAAAGGATATGCGAAGAACATCCTGAATCCGGCCATCAAAACCGTTTATGCAAATCCTCAGACTGGTGGTAAATGGTACGGTAACGAATACATCAACCGCAGTTTTACCCGTGGTGCAGAAATTATGCTGGGCTTTACCTATAACCTTCTTAAATAATGAACAAGCTAAAATATAAATTCCTCCCCCTGTTTTTCCTGACGGCAATGCTCTTATTTCAGGCTTGTAAAAAGGATAAGCTGAATTTTGAGGCTGATAACCGCGTTTTAACAGAGAACCGTGTGAATTCTACGGCCAGGGTGATCAATCTTTCGCTTTACAATCAGGTGATCGCCAATGGTGATAGCCTGACCAGTTTTCTAACCCCAGTTCCAACTCCAGGATCGCCTCCAAAATTACCGGGAACTTCGTATTTCCCTGTGAATGGCTATTTGACTAAGAGCTGGTACATCCCGCAAAACCTTTTCAATGCACAGGAAACCGTAAAATTAGACTTCATGACCCGGTCTTATCAGCCCACATTAGGTACTGATATTAAAACAGAGATCAAAAACGATTACAGCAATCCAATGGATTATTTCCTGATGCCAACTTTTGCGATGGAAGGACAGCCGGATGTAGTTCCTGTGAAAAGAGGGGTCTCGGCACCTTCAAAACCTGATCACTTTAAAATCAGGATCGTCAACCTTTCCGGTAAAATTAAGAACCCTGCTTTCAACAGCAGTGGAGCCCTGGAAGATTTAACGGGCCGCGTATCCCTGGCTTACTCAGATGGTACGCTTGTGAATACGCGAACCAGCAACATGAATTCCGTTGATGTGGCTTCTGAATATGTAGAGCTGCCTTATGGCACCTACCAGTTTAAAGTACTGATGGCGGACGGCCGACAAATGCCTGCCCTAGGTGCTGAATTGAACCAGTATACCATATTAGACCCGCCAACTTCTACGATTCCAAGAACGATCAGCAATTCTACTGCTTTAGTTTATGCACCGATTCAAACCTATCAGCCTGGAGGGATTTACACGATCTTAATCGCTCCACAGCGCTTTAATTATTTAATCAATGAGAATTCGGAAACCGCTGATACTTACCAGAATTCATTCCAGATATTGAATGACAATACCGCTCCTGTTAACAATAGCTATTTCCGAGTACAAGGTGTGAATGCTTTGAACACTGAAAAAGTAAGTTTCAGAGTAGATGGTAAAACGATTGCCAGCGGTCTTGGTTTTGGCGCATCCGGCGACTATAGTAATTTCATACAGGGCACACATACCATTGAAGCGGTAGATGCTTCAGGGAAGGTCATTGCTTCAGGATCACAAGTACTTCGTTCTGCGCAGAATTATACGGCTTGGTTATCGCCAGATGCTGCAGGAGCAGCTAAATTGTTAATCGTTGCCAACGATTTGAGCGGTGCAACTTATACCGGTGGCCCTGAACAGGAAGATGCTACTTATGCTAGAAATCAGTACCGCTACTTCTTCTTTAAAAGGTTTTTAAACCTGTCGGCCGGCAATCCTTATCTCACTTTCACGCTGGATAACGGTCAGCCTATTTCCAGCGGCGAGGACAATCCTAATGCTGGGGTCAACCTTCAGCCGGGGATGCCTTTGTTTGAACGTCCTTATGTGAGCAGTGATTACGCCTCAAATTCTTATGAGGTAATGGCCTACCGTTCTAAGCCTAACGTGGTTCCTGGGGTTTGGGCAAGCGATATACAGGTGCTGAAAAGCGATGCTTTTATCGCCAACAAAGACCTATACCTGAGGCCAGGAAGGGAATTGCCTGTCCATGAGCCTGGTATTTATACGGTTAGCTTAATTGGGCAATCTGGAACGGGAAGCGTACCAGCCACCAAAGCAAAAATGATCATTATCAAACATAACAAATAATGAAAGCAGCAAAAGCCCTTATGAATCCGCTAATGATCGCTTCATACGCTATTAAAAAATATCATCTGATGAAAAAGAATAGATTATTTCTAATGAACAAAACATTCGTCTGGCTGGTCGCTTGTAATTTCCTGCTGCTGACCTCCGGCTGTGTAAAGGTCGAATACAGTAAAATTAAGGAGCCTGCGTACCTGCGCGTGTTCAACAACCTGAACTACGTGCAAACGCTGGGCAGTAAAGACAATAAAGTACCGTATTTCTGTATGTTCATCAATCCGGTAGTGGATGCCAGCGGGATGCCCGTAAGTGCAGAAATTGTAGGTGATTTCCTGGACCAGCGGGATGCTTATGCACCGCCATATCCATCTCATATTGGAACCAGTACTTCGGTAAATAACCCGGAATACCCTGGAAAAGAGAATGTATTGGTAGGTCCGATTTTAAACGGTTTTGATCTGAGCAGCTGGGCACAGGTGCCATCTGGAAAAGTACGCATCATGTTTGCTTACCGACCTAAAAATACGGTGCCCTTCTTTCAATTAGAAACCCACCTTAAAAAGGACATCCTGATCGATACCACCATCAATTTGACCAATCAGGAAGTCTATACGCTGCACCTGCTGCAGAAAGACTTTGTCAGCAAGAAAACAGGGGTATTACTGCGTCAGGAGATCTTCCATAAACTCCCATTGTCCGACTCACTGGCTTATGTGAATTTCTATAACATGAGCGCAAAAGGATACTGGCAGGCAGAAAAGTCCCTTAAAGAAGACAATTTCTTATTGGCAAGTTTTCAATGGGGAATGAAAGACGACATGAACGTTTACCTTTCGCTTTTCGAAAATCAGAATATATTGAGTACCCAAGGGGCCACCGTAACAGGCTACAAAGGGAAATACTTCGCCAATGTGAAGCTAAATACGGAAAGTCCAGCAGTGAGCCCTTATTCCAGCTTCCCGATCTGGGCCAGTAAATCATCCAATGGCATCACCACCAACATCTGGCCTAGGTTCGACTTTTTTGTGCCGGGAATGGACATCACCACCAATCCATACTATGGCGGTTCTACGGATAATGGTGGAAACTGGGTTTCTGTGAATTGTCTGCAAAACGGTAAAATCAGGATGACAAGCAATGATAATGCGGCAATACTGCCTAACGTATTGGTCAACATCCACTCTGGCAAGAACAATCCGGCCACATTCGCTACCGTAAACACCATTGAAGTAGTAAATGGTAAGGTTTATTTAACCACCATTCAAAGGAAATATGCACCGCCAATTTATTAAGAATATGATTTTCAAGGAAAAAAGAAAATATAGGAATAAAACGCTGATGATACTGGCCATAGGAATGCAAATCTTATTGCTGGCTTCCTGTAAGCATGATGATTTAACGATTGCTGAACCGAACGAAAACATCCGTCCGGCAGCAGATTTTGTTAAGAACAACTATGAAATGCGCTTGTTTTATGCGGCCATTAAAAAAGCAGGCTATGTGGATGAGCTCAATGGAACAGGGCCTTTTACCATATTGGCACCTACCGATGAAGCCTTCAATAGGATGGGGGTTTATAGCCCTTCAGATTTTGATAAAATGAACCAGGATAGCCTGAAAAAGGTGATTGGGTACCATTTGATGCCTCGGAAATTGAGGGTGAGCGATATTCCAAATAATGGAATTGATGTGCGTTATGCCACTTTAGCTGGCAGCGACCTGTATGTTTCCAGAGCTTCAACCAACCCAAATGGAGGTGCAGAAAATGAACTGTATTTTTCTGGATCTGAGGTGCTGCGACAAGATGTGGTGCTGGCCAATGGAACCCTGCATGTGCTGGACAACGTGATGAAACCTAATTTCAATAAAACCGTACAAGCCTGGCTGGCCGGACATCCGGATTACAGCGTGTTTGTAAGCGGTTTAAAGAAGTTTAACTTATGGGATCAGCTCGCCGGAACAGCAGAATTCACCGTTTTTGCGCCCAATAATGAAGCCCTTAAAAATGTAGGCATTACCGCTGCTTCCTTAAATGCAATGGATGTCAGCAAATACCAGGGAGAGCTGCTTTTTGGAGTTTACCTTTTATACGACAGACACTTTTTTGTGTCCGATACTCAGGTGTTCGCCAGGATCAATTCGAATGCCTCATTTGACTACTATCTAAAGAACAGCAGCTATTATATGACCTTCGGAGGCGGAAAACTATATCCCACTTTTAAACTGGGTTATGGAATAAGCTTACGTAATGATGGACCAACAGGTAGTCTTATCAACTCAGCGACCAGCACCATCGTCGCGAAAAATGACAATTTATGTAGCAATGGGCTTGTGCATCACCTGGCTGATGGAATGGTTAAACCAGAACAAGCGATAAAAAAATAAGATATCATGATGAATATGAGAAATTTAAGGTCAGTGATTTTATGCTCAGGTCTGCTGCTGTTTGCCGCTTGTACCAAAAGCGAATTTATACCTGACCCGGCAGGAAGCCAGGTTCCTTTTCAACCTGAAGCCACACAAACTGTAGAAGAATTATTAGCCGCATCTCCGGCAAAACTTTACTACAGCGCCTGGCAAAAAAGTAATATCAAGACGATCCTGAAAGCAAAAAGCAGCAAATTGGTGTATACCGTTTTTGCCCCGAATGATGCGGCAATGCAGGCTGCGGGTTTAACTGCCGCTGCAATCGGGCAGATGCCTGTCGCAAAATTAGATAGCTTAATGATGTTTTATACCACGCTTGGATTCGTTACGCAGACAGAACTGAAACAGCGAAGCGACAATTTTGTGGTGAAAACCCTGCTGCAGAAACCTGGGCTTTACCTGCCTTATTATGAAAATACAGCATCAAGACAATACGACCTTTATTACTTTAAAAACTATGTAGGTGTAAAAGGAGAGTCCCTGCTGGTGAATGGCAAGAACCTAGGGAAACTGAATTATATCCCTGCGGTAGATGGTGGGCTTTACCTCTTGGAAAAAGCCATAGAAAAGCCAACCAAAACCATTTTAGAAGCTTTAACCGCAGATGGCAGATTTACCATATTCCTGGAATCTCAGCGCCTGGCAGATGAAAGTTATATCGAAACGATGATCAATGGTATGGAGCCGCTTTTCGGTTACAGACCTGAGCCGGAAGAAGTGCTGCCATATATTACCGGCAGAAAGCTGTACACCGTTGGATGGGGCATCAATGCGCCAATTTATCAGGGATACATAGGACCAAATATTACCATATCTACACTCTTTGCACCAACAGATGAGGCTTTTCATAACGCAGGATTTCAAACCCTCGCCGAAGTCATGAAGTTTAATGAACGCGGTGCCAGCACAATTTATTTTGATGAGAATTTGTTTACCGGAGTGGGTGGCTTTCCAATGGATACCGTATACAATTTTCACCGTGATTGGGGAAGGATGTTCCAGCGACTGACCACGGGTGGAGATAAAGCGATCGCGAATACCACCGTGTTTTATGGCAATGTGCTCAATGCTGCACTGAACGAATACATGGTGAATGTGGGCGGAAATGCGCCTGCAGAATTTGCCTATAAAATGCCAATCGAATTTTCATCATCCAATAACAGCGTTCAGCTGAAGGCAAAAGGTTCCAGCTATCCGGCAGCAACGGTAACAGAGACCGATATCAACACCTTAAACGGACCCATCCATGTGGTTGACCGCCTGATTTTTCCTAAAGGATTTAAACTAAACTAAACATGGCACATTTATATAAAAAGAACGCCTTATTTTCTTTGATGCTGATGACCATTTTGGGTACGTCATGCAGTAAAGATGACCAGCAAAATAGCGAATACGATAATAACAAGATCAACCTGGTAATCGCCGATAACTTTAACCTTTCGACATTCAGCGCGGTGTTAAAACGTAGTGGTTTAGATAAATCCTTACAGCAGGGTGCCGGGCCTTATACGGCATTGGTACCTTCAGATGCTGCCTTTAGTACTGCGGGTTACGAAGGACCAGTAGGGGTGATGACCGCCAATCCAACCCTCATTTCGCGGATTGCGAACTACCATACGCTGGATGGAAAGTATGAACTGAACAAGCTCCCTTTCCTGTTTAATCAGGAATTACGCTCCCGCGGAGGTAAGTTATATGCCACACACTGGATCAAAGGACAGGACACCATCCTGACCCTGAATGGCTCCAGAGTGATTTCGCAGAATATCCCGGCTTCCAATGGATTGATCCAGGTGGTAAACCGGGTATTGAGCCCGTACTTACATGATCTATTGGGCGATGCCATCGCTGCAGAAGCCAGTACCACACTTTTTGCCCAAGCTTTAAGAAGTTCTGGTCTGCTGCAAACCATCGATGGAGCAGGTCCTTACACGATTTTTGCCCCCGATAATAACGCCATGCAGCAAATGGGTTATGGAAGTATTGAACAAATCAGCCATACCGATCCGGCAGAGCTGAAGCGTTTCGTAAACTACCATGTGGTAAAAGACAGGCGCTTTATCTACGATTATATTTTAAGTACCGGGCCTTCCAATATGAGTTTACAAGCCATGCTGGATGGTAATTCTGTAACAATGTACCTGGTACCAGATGAAAACATCGAAGGAAGTTTTAAAGGAATTACCCTGAAGGGAATCGGAAATACAAACCAGATCAACCTGCTGAAACAAGACATCCTTTCTGGAAATGGGGTATTACATATTATTGATGGCGCTTTGCGAATTACCCAATAAGGCTTCGTAAAACAATTAAACTTAAAAAATGAAGAAAATATATGCAGTCGTTATGCTTTGCGCCCTGATATTGGTGTCGTTTTATAGCATGGCGCAAGAAACAAGTGGTTCTTTAACCGGACAGGTGAAAGATGCCAAAGGTTTAGCGATCCCTGGTGCTACAGTGGTGGCTATCCACACGCCATCGGGTACCCGTTACGCCATGTCGGCGGATAAAGATGGCCGTTATTTCCTAAACAATCTCCGCATTGGAGCCCCTTATCTGGTGACCGTTTCCACTATGGGGATGCAGAATGCAGTGCGGAACGACATTGCAGTTCGTCTGGGCGGTAGTCAGCAGCTCAACTTTGTGCTGTTAGAAAATGCACAGGAGCTGAAAGGAGTAGAAGTATCCGCAAGGAAAACCGTCCGCCAAAAAGCCGACAGCTACGGAACAGGAAAAAACATCAGCTCCGAGCAGGTGAAAAACATGCCAACAATTAGCAGAAGCATTACTGACATCACCCGTTTAACGCCTCAGGGTAGCCGGGACAATAGTTTTGGCGGTACCAATTTCAGGTACAATAACGTGACTATTGATGGTGCTGTAAACAACGATGCCATTGGTTTTAGTCCTTCACAAGGCGGACAAACCGGTACTTCAGGCATGAATGGCAGCAGTACAAGGACCAACCCGGTTTCTTTGGACGCCATTGAAGACATGCAGGTTTACCTGGCACCGTTTGATGTGAAAATCGGAAACTTTACCGGTGGATCGGTCAATGCCGTTACCCGCAGTGGTACCAATACGGTCACAGGTTCGGTGTACGGATTAGGAAGAAACGCCGCATTAACCAGCAAGGACCGCGTAGGTGGTTTGGGTAAAATGAACTCCGATTTTTATGATTATCAGGCTGGTTTCCGCGTCGGTTTCCCAATCATTAAAAACAAGCTTTTCTTTTTTAGCAACGAGGAAATCACCCGTCGCCAGGACCCTACACAATTATCGGTAGGTACAGCAGAAACGGATGCTATTTTCAGTGTAGCAGATGCGCAGTCAATTGCCAATACAGTGAAAACCAGGTACGGAAGTATCTTCGATGCAGGTACTGCCGATGTATATACCAACTGGAGTAAATCGCAGAAATTCTTTAACCGCTTAGACTGGAACATCAATGATAAACACCAGCTGGCGATCAGGAACAATACGATTTTCAGTAAAGCCACACACATGGACCGTGATCAGCAGGATTTCCGTTTCAGCAGCATGGCTTTCCTACAGGAAAACAACCAGACGAGTACGGTTGCTGAGCTGAAAAGCAGGTTCAATAATGAGCTGTCTGGTAATTTGTTAGTCGGCTTTACCCATGTAAACGACAACAGAGATCCATTAAGTGACCCTACCTTGCCGCAAGTGCAGATTATGGGACGCACACCAGGAACGACCATTTATTTAGGTACAGATCGCGAGGCGAGTATTTTCAATATGAAACAGAAAACCTGGGAATTTACCGCAAATTTAAACTGGACAAAAGGACGTCATAAGTTCTTAATCGGTACGCATAACGAGTTGTACAACATTCAATATGGTTTCGTCAACTCCTGGAATGGTCGTGTGGATTATCAGAGTATCGAAGATTTCACCAACAACAATCCTTACCGAGTAAGAGGCAGTTACAATTATTTCAATAACAGCAGAGATTACCTATTGGCCAATCCGGCAGCAGATTTCAACGTCAACATGTACAGTTTATATGTGCAGGATGAAATCAGAATCAGTGATAAATTACGCATTACGCCAGGATTACGTGCAGATTTCGTGAATTTACCGACCATGCCGACTTTAAGTGATAAAGTCCGCGACATTTTCGCAGATCCAAATTTTGGAAATACCTACACGTATACACCATTGAACCGTATCAACAACAAGTTCTTAAACAAAGTGCAATTGTCGCCGCGTTTAGGTTTCAGATACGATGCACTGGGTGATCAAAAGTTAATTTTAAGAGGAGGTGTGGGGATGTTTACCGGTCGGATTCCTTTCGCATGGTTAGCTTATGCGTATTACAATACCGGAAATACTTTTGGAGCGATCGATCAGAGAGCTGATCAACAGCCGTTCTTACCAGGTACAGATCCGATTAAACCAAGCCCGAATGGTATTGGCGGATTTATTGAACAAAACGGTACGGTGATCAACAACCCAAATAGCGGTCGTACACAAGTCGACCTGGTAGATAACGGTTTTGAAATGCCGCAGGTATTGCGCGGAAGTTTAGGGATCGATTACGAAACTGAAAACAACTGGCGCTTTACCGTAGAAGGAATGTATACGAAAAACTTAAAAGATGTGTTGTTCCAGCAGTTGAATACCAAAGACAATCCACTATATTATGGTTACGACAAAGAGAAACAACAGCCAGTTTATGGTGGCACAGTAGATCCGCGTTTCTCTAATATTTACTTGCTGAGCAATACCAAAGAAGGCTACCGCTACAGCTTAACTGGTACCATTGCCAGAACATTTATGAACGCTTTAAATGTGAGTACTTCTTATACCTACGGACAATCAAAAGATTTAAGTAATGGGGTGCGTAACTCTATGGAAAGTAACTGGCAATTAAACCAGGCTTTGATTCCGAACAACCCAACACTGAGTGCCAGTAATTTTGACATTCGCCACCGCATTGTGTCCACCATTAGTTATAACTACGAATGGAGCAGAGCGGGTAAAACGAACATCAGTTTATTCTTCAGCGCACAATCCGGCAGTCCATTTACCTATGGAATTGTGAATGGAAATATCCAGGGCTTGCCACAGCAGGTGAGTTTAACCTACATCCCAATGAGAGAGGAAGCGATCCGTTATTTCAAAGACATTTCAACGGCAACTGCGGCGCAGCAGGCAGCAGCATTTAATGAGTTTATTGATGGAAATGAATACCTGAGCAGTAGAAGAGGCAGATATACAGAGCGAAATAAAGGAAGAACGCCATGGAATGTTCAGGCAGATTTACACCTTTCCCATGAGCTGTTTGTTAACGCTGCGAAATCTCAGTCTTTAAGCTTTACGGTGGATGTGATGAATGTCACCAACCTGATCAGCAAGACCTGGGGTGTGCAGTATTTTTCGCCAAACACCTTTAATTCTACCAGCAGTGTGGGCTTAACACCTTCGTTATTCCCGCCGCAGCAAAACGCCGATAATTATCCTGTCTTTACTTTTAATAATCCTGGTCAGCCATACAGCATCGATTATTTTGGATCGAGAGCGCAGATGCAGCTGGGATTGAGGTATAGCTTTTAGTTCATATAGATTAGAAATTAAGTCATAAAAAAGATGAATATTCAACACAAATGGAATTTTAGTATTGGCATTATGCTGTGCTTCCTGCTGTTTATTGGTGCTTGTAAAAAGGATAAGGTAGCCATACCAGATGTGCCTTTCAAAATAAACAGCTATTACCCGAATAGTGGGAATGCAGGAACCCTGGTTTCCATCGTTGGGGAGGGTTTTGGAACTGAGCTTGCTAAGTATTCGGCAAGCATTTCAGGGAAAGCCGCAGAAGTGATCAGTGCCACAGAAAATACGATTGTAGTCCGCATGCCTGAAGCTGGGGTAACTGGCGTATTGTCGATAAATTATGATTCCAGAAATTATGACCTTGGATCATATACTTATCAGGCATTAAGTGTGAAAACGGTATTCCCTGCAAATGGCCCTGCAGGTTCTCAAATCAGGATTACCGGAGCTGGTTTCAGTAGCACCACTGGGCCGGCGACGGTTTTCATCAATGGAAAACCAGCATTGGTAGTGAGTGTGTCTGATGAAATTATCGTAGCTGAAGTGCCAGAAGAGGCTGGTTTTGGCCCGGTTACGGTGAAGGTGGATGGCAAAGAAGCCAAAGGTCAGAATTTCACGTACCAGGCCATCAGCAGCATCAAACCTTTAAGCGGTGGTAAAAACACAAAAGTGACGATCAACGGTGTTGGTTTTGAAGAATTAGCGGAAGGTAACCTGATTGATTTTAATGGAACCAGCGCTATTGTTCTGGAAGCAACAAAGGAGAAGCTGATCGTACAGGCACCTGATGGTGTCAATACAGGTCCTCTTTCTGTAAACATCAACGGGCAAAAAATTGCAGGTCCGGTATTTACGGTCGTGGCGGCACCAATGATTCAAGTGGTAACGCCATTAAGCGGTCCGAAAGGAGCGGAGATGACAATTTCTGGTGTTCAGTTCAGTGCGGTGCTAGACGAGAATAAGGTGTTCATCAATGGCGTATCTGTTGATGTTCAATCCGCAACTGAAAGCCAGATCAAGCTATTGGTGCCAGGAGGTACCGGAAGCGGATTGGTAAAAGTGGTGGTAAATGATCAGGCGACCAACGGGCCTCAGTTTAAAGACCAGACGCTTGGGATTATTTCCGTAAGTCCGGATAATGGGATTGCAGGAACAACCGTAACGATTAAAGGATCTGGCTTTAGTGCCAGCGCTGCGAATAACAAGGTATACTTTAATGGTTTGCTGGCCACAGTGAAAACCGCGACAGAAAATACTTTGGTACTGGATGCGCCATCAGGATTAAGTACTGGTGATTTAAAAGTAGTAGTAGACGGTCAGGAAGCATTGGCGCCGCAGGATTTTAGAAGAGCAGGAATGTCTACGCTCGCTGGTGGTCCTAACAGTGATACATTCGGACGTTTTAATGTGGGTATCGCGGTCGACAATAGTGGCAACGTTTACATCGCAGACAGAATGAATCAAGTGGTCAAAAAGGTGACGCCAACAGGTACAGTAAGTGTTTTACAATCCAATGGGGCCAATATTCTCTTTGATACACCTTATGGAATTGTGATCGATAAACAGGATAATATTTATGTATCAGATATTGGCCGTAATCAGGTTAGAAAAATTACGCCATCAGGACAAAATACGGTGTATGTTGCTGGTTTTGCACCAGGATTAATGACATTTGACAACGCAGGAAATCTTTATATTAACGTGGTAGCTGCTTACGGAGGGATGTACAAGGTAAATACAGCCGGCATTGCGACCAAAGTAAGTGGTCCATCATGGCCAATGTCTAAGCCTGTGGTAGATGCAAATGGAAATCTTTATTATGTAGATTCTGGCTCAAGCAGTAACAATGCGATTTCAAGAATCCCTGTTGGAGGTGGAAATGAAGGCTATTTTGTGGGCTCTTCTGATTCAGGATTTGATGACGGAATAGGCTTCGCTGCAAGATTCAACAGTATTGCTGGTGGATTGGCCTTATATGGTACCGGTAAACTAATCGCCGGTGATAGGTACAATTATGCCTTAAGAGAGGTTGATGTTGCCAATAAAAAGGTTTCAACCGTAGTCAAACTAAGATCTGGTTTTGCGGACGGTGCATTCTCTGATGCGAAAATCGGTTCAATGGATGATATGGCCATCGATAAAAATGGAATTATTTACATCCTTGATGCCGAGAATAAGGCGATCAGGAAAGTATTTCTGAAGTAATATTCATTTAAAGGATTGATACTCCTTTCAAGTATAACGGCTGTTCATCGTAAGAGGAACAGCCATTTTTTTTATAGACAATCTTTCTTTTTAAAGGCCCTATGTTAAATTTGGCAACTTTGTTGCATTTACCTTGTTTGTTAGGAAATAATAATGCAACTTTGATGCAGTTGTGAAGAGAAGCAAAAAACAAATACAGATCAGATTAAAGCAGGGGGCATCCTTCCTGTTGGTCTTGCTGTTTTTAAGCATTGCTGCAGCCCCGGTTTTAGACGATCACAACGATGGGCATAGGAATGCTCAGGAACAACACAAAGGATCAGAAATGTATGTTACGCAGGTAGGTTATAGCACTGCAGAACTATACAACTGGGCAGCAGAACAGTCTGGTACGCAAGAACAATTGCAGCGGTCAGATAAATGTTCCGTTTGTGATTATTACCACCATATCCAGGGCAAGCAAATCTTTTCCCATTACCTTTTGGAGCTTCCTGCAATTTTCTCAAAAGTAATCAGTACGAGTCCGCATCTGCTAACCGGAAACTATAAAATTACGGTTCAGGGTTTCACGAATAAAGGGCCACCTCCAGCTTTTTAAGCTCTTGACCGTTTGCTATGCGGTCGTTTTTACACCCAAATTTTACACCATCCGGATGATGATTTCTATGGGCTCTTTACTGGGTTCTAAGACTTTGTGCGTTCCTTTTTTCCAACATTTTCAATTCAATGAATAAATCCTACAGGCTATCCTTTTGCCTTTTAATTTGCAGTGCACCGGTTTTCGGGCAAAGCAATCCGGCTGTTCAAGATACTACACTTCAGCCTAAAAAATCCTCGCCAAAACAGCTTAAAGAAGTCGTCATTAAAGACCGCAGACCACAATTACGCAAGGAAGAAGAGGCCTTAAATATAGAAATTGTGAATAGCAGTTTTATACAGCGAAACCTGGGTGGGAGTTTAATGAAATCTCTGGAGCGATTACCGGGCATTCAAACTATTGGCATAGGCTCTGGACAGTCTAAACCATTGATCCGCGGACTAGGATTTAACCGGGTATTGGTAGTAGATCAGGGCTTGAAACATGAAGGGCAGCAATGGGGTGCGGATCATGGGTTAGAGATCGATCAATTTGCCATTGGCGAAGTGGAACTGATCAAAGGTGCCGCTTCATTTAGGTATGGATCCGATGCGATAGCCGGTGTCATCGACCTTAAACCTCAGCTCATTCCCGCTAAAAACTCTTTTGGCGGATCGGTAAATCTGCTGGGCAAGAGTAACAATGACTTGTACGGAAGTTCGGTTAATTTGTACGGACGTCAGGAAAACTGGTTTTTTGATGCCCGTATAACCTATCAGAATTATGGCGATTATCGGGTGCCTGTAGACACGATATTCGTGTACGATTATGCGGTAAAATTACATAACCGGCAATTGCGCAATACTGCGGGTAGGGAAACAGCCCTGCACTATACCACAGGCTATATCGGGAAGCGTTTTAAATCCCTGGTTTACCTGAGTAATGTGTACAGCAAAAGTGGTTTTTTTGCCAATGCACATGGTTTAGAGCCGAGAAATGTCGATGAAAAAATACATGATGCTTCCAGTAGGGACATCCAGATGCCCAGTCAGGAAGTGAATCATTTTAAGCTGATCAGTCGTACGGAATATCAGGTCAATGCACATCAACTGGCCTTAGATCTAGGTTATCAGCGCAACTTCCGACAAGAGTTTAGCCAGTATGTGAATCATGGTTTTATGCCGCCTGTGTATCCAGATACCATGTCGGTTTCTCCGAATCTGGAAAGGGAGTTTGATAAACACGTGTACAGCTTTAACTTAAGGGATAAAATCCTATTGGGTAAACACGAAATCACCGCAGGTTTAAGTGGAGAATATCAGCAAAATACCATCAATGGATGGACGTTTTTAGTACCTTCTTTTAAGCAGGTTTCTGCAGGGCTCTTTGCCTATGATAAATACAGGGTAAACGAAAATCTATTGCTTCATGCCGCGTTAAGGTACGATTTCAGCCATATCAGGATGTTCAAATATACAGATTGGTTCGAATCTGAGCGGGGTACGAACATGACTGCTGTAGGTAATGAAAGTACTGCTGCTTTTGAAAAACTGGTGCGTTCGGAAGACCTGAACCGGTCATTCAACAGCCTGGTTTGGTCGGCCGGATTGAACTACAACCTGGAGCAATTTTCCTTGAAAGCCAATGTGGGTAAAAGTTTTCGGATGCCGATCGCAAAGGAGCTCGGTGCTAACGGGGTAAATTACCATTATTTCAGCTTCGAAAAAGGAGATCCGTCATTGAATGCGGAGCAGTCTTATCAGGCAGATTTAAGTCTGGGCTGGACTGCGGATCGCTGGTCTGTTTTACTCAGTCCATTTTATAATTATTTCCCGAATTACATTTACTTAAATCCGACTTCCGGGCATGATGATTACTATGGTGCCGGCAACCAGATTTTTCAATATGCGCAGAGTAAGGTGATGCGTTACGGAGGAGAATTGCAGCTTAAATTGAAATTGCTGGAAAGCCTGAGTACTTCCTTTTCCGGGGAGTATTTGTATGCCCGACAGTTGTCGGGGGATAAGAAGGGCTATACTTTGCCATTTTCTCCGCCAGCTTCCGCGTTATTTAACCTGAGCTGGTCGCCGGTCATCAATGAGAAGTTCCAGAAAACCTATTTTTCTATAGACTACAGGCTGACTTCCAGTCAGAATAACATCGTACCACCAGAAAAGAAAACGCCAGGTTATGGCTTGATTGATCTGCAGATTGGTACGGAACTAAACTTTCAGAAACAAGCCCTACTGATCAGTCTGCAGGCTCAAAACCTGATGAACACGCGGTACTTAAATCATACCAGTTTTTACCGGTTAATCGGGCTGCCTGAATCCGGCAGGAACCTGATCCTTTCGATAAAAGTTCCTTTCCAGATCCCATTGAAGAAATCATAAAATCGCCATACCCTCAATTCATAAAATCACCATAATCCCCATTATAAAAACAACAGATGAACAGCAACAAAATCTTAAACAACAACAAATTATTAAACATGAAAACAGCTAGAATGATGACCGTTCTGCTTTTATTTTTCACTGCTTTTTCGGCATGTAAAAAGGAGGAGCGGATAGAATTGGCAAAGCCAACAGCCGATAACATTGAGATCGGTACTGCGAATAATAAACAAGCTTTAAAAGGAAGAGATTTCCATTTCAATGCCGACGTGGTTGCTGCCAGCAAAATAAAGGGGATACAGCTTCGAATCCTGCAGAAAAGCACCGAAACTTATAGCAAAACCTGGAAACTGGAATTCGACTGGCAGGAATATATTGGTGCAAAAAATACGAATGTGCACAAGCATTTTACCATGCCTGCGGATGCACCTGATGGAAAGTATGATTTCTATTTTATTGTACTCGATGAGAACGGAACGCAGCTGGAAATTAAGGAAGAAATTACCATTGCCGATCCTGCAAATATGCCGGTAGATCCTGTAATCGGCCGTGATATGATCTCCCGAAATGAGACCATGATCTATTACATGGATACTTGGGTCGAGCAAGAATTGACCTTCAAAAAAGGGGATGAAATGACTGCTCATGCTCAGGTTTCCCAGCTAAAAGGCGACGGAGTTTTATATACTTTATTGATTAAGAAAAGCGCTAATTATTACCCGGAATCTATTGATAAACTTGATTTTAATAAAGCAATTGTGATTTCAAAAGTAGAACATAAGGACTTACCTGCGGCTTCAAAAATTACTACACTAAAACAGGTAAATGGTGTTTATGGTGGGGAGAAAATTGTCATCGGAGCAGATAAAGATGGTAATGAGCCAGTCTCAAACCCTATCAGCGGACAAAAAGCATGGGAGTCCGGCAAGTATAACCTGGTAATTTTATATAAAAATACCAGCTATAACAGAAGTGTGTACAAGGTGATTCCAATCACCATAGATTATAAATAAGATGAAGAAACTGAAAGTATTAGTCTGCTGTTTATTACTGGTGGTAGCCCTGAGCAATTGCAGTAAAGATAAGGCTGAGCCGATTGATACCACTTATCCGGAAATTAATACGGATGTGGCGCAGGCATTTCCAAAGCAATGCAGTGTATTGAAAAGAGGAGAGAAGTTCGTGTTTAAAGCATTGTTAACTGATAACGCTCAATTGGGTTCTGTAAGTGTCGATATCCACCATAATTTTGACCACCATACCCACAGTACAGAACTGGAAGAATGTGAAATGGCACCCATAAAACAAGCGGTAAAACCATTTTTGCTGATCAAAAATATAGCTATTCCTGCCGGGCTGAAATCTTATGAGGTTAATGCCGAAATCGAGGTTCCCGCAGATGTGGATCCCGGAGATTATCATTTTATGATTAGACTGACAGATAAGGAAGGCTGGCAAACGATCAAAGGATTGAGTATCAAAATTAATTAACAACATCGGAAAGGGGGCTTTATCATATTGCTTAGGATTTGCCATACTGCTTAGGATTTGGCCCCCTGTTTTATTCGGGATTCATCTGGAGAAGCGCTATAGCAGGCATCATACTTATGAGTTTTTCTTAAGTATTGGAATTAGGTTGCTAGGGATTTTTCAGGTTAAATGACCCCTGCAACCTCTTTTGTTATTTCTTTTTAACGAGTTTAAAACATATTATAGATTTCATTTTTAATTCTTTAGGTGTGTTGGTTATCTCTTGTTTAATATCATATTGGTCTGAATTAATTTCAGCTTGTTAACCGCTCCCATCATGGCAATATTTTGTGCAGGCCCGCATGGGTACCAGCCGGGTAACCGTCACCCGGATCATGCTCGTGCAGCAGTTTTCTAAATGCGGGCAAAAGAGGAAATGGAAGCTGTTTTATCCCGCTTCAGTCGGAATGGATGAGGAATGGACAAACGGAAGTTTATGTTTGTTTTAAATCTGCGAATGGGGAATTAATTTCTGATAGTGCTTATGTGGGGAACCTGAATGGCCTTGCAGAAAGTAATAAAGAACAAGTAGAAAAGAAACATTATATGGTAGTTAAAGTTCGTTTTGACCGGGTTGAAGCAGATTATCATCAAAAAATAATAGCCCATAAAGAGGGAAGGATCGGCACCAAAGCTTTCCGGCATATAGCAAAAGAATACGAAATGCTGAAACAGAAACTGAAATCCCTGCCGGGAAAACCTTCCTGAAATTTATAGGTGATGCTTATGCTCTGGTTTTAAATGTTGATCTTAAATAAGCGGTGGTCCCTAAAATTGGAAGTCATATAATGATAGCGATCCAGACAATTTTATCCAGAAGGCTAAGCGTTTTATTTTTTACAGCTTTGACAGTACCATAAACCAAAGAAAAGAATGCGATAATCAATACCAGCAGTTCGAGAATCGTCATACACAAAGGTAATTATTTCATCACCTGATCATCATGATTTCTTCTCCTGAAAAGTAAACAGCTCAGAGCAACGATCGTACAGGTCCACATCGTGAATACCATCGGATAAGCGGTGTTGTTATGAAGTAAACTTAAAACCGAAGTAATTAGAAATGCTGATAAATAACTTAAGGAACCGATCAAGGCCGAGGCAGAACCTGAAAATGCGGGAAGTGTAGCCAGATATAAAGCGGTTGTATTTGGTAAAATAGGACCAAGCATCGACAGGAACAGAAAAGCAAAAGTCAGGAGCAGATAGAAAGGGCCATTAAAGTAAATCACTAAGATCATTCCTGCGCCGGTAATCAATTGAAAAATCAGTGCATATTTGGTAATGACTTTAACTTCAAAGTGTTTCAGTAATCGGGTGTTGATGATGCCTGTGAAAATAATTCCTACGGCCAGCATGGAAAATATAAATCCAAATTGCTTCTGGCTAACCGCATAGAGCTGAGTAAATACGAATGGAGAACCGGTAATCATCGCAAATGCAGCACTGTTACTCACTGCTCTGACTAAAGCATAATTCACAAAGGAAGGGCTTTTTATACATTGGCTGTAAGCGTTTCTGATACCTTTGAAATTTAGTTTCTTGACGGCTGTACCGGGTTTCCCATCTGGCAGCACCGTTAAACAGCCTAATAAACCCATTCCCGAAAGTATCGCCATAATCAAGAACAAGTACTTCCAGGTAGATTGATCGGAGAGCATGCCGCCAACCATTGGCGCAAGAATGGGTGAGACCCCCATCAATATTTGCAGAAGTGTAAAAACATGTGCCGCACGATTGCCCTTATAGAGGTCATTTACCAATGCTCTGGAGATCACCTGACAAGCACTTCCAGCCAGGCCCTGTATGAACCTTAAGGCCAGTAACAGCGTGAAAGAGCTGGTCAGCATACAAGCCACACTGCATAATATGTAAATCGACAGCCCTAATTTTAAAGGTAATTTTCTGCCCCATACATCAGATAGTGGGCCAATGAACAACTGACCAAAAGACATCCCGAAAAGAAATAGCGTTACGGTCGTTTCCATCCGCACTATCGGTACCTTAAAATACGAAGACATCACGCTAAAAGCAGGTAAATACATGTCGATGGAAATAGATCCTATGGCTGTTAAAATACCTAGTGTAAGCGTAATGAGCAGTGGCTGCAGATTTCGTTTTTGCATGGTTAAATATTCGTTTGTATTCTACAAAACTAAGCTTACATTGGTTCTGTAAAAAGAGCCATTATATAAGTAATTCATAGTGCCAATTTATGGGTAAAATATCACCTGAAATCCTGCTGACTTTCATCCATCTGGATCGAAAACTTAAAACACCGCTTTACATTCAGTTGTATGATGCGATGAAACAAGGCGTATTTGATGGCATGCTGAAGCATGGCGACCGAATGCCATCTACCAGAAGTCTGGCGGCAGAATTTAGTATTTCCAGAAATTGTGTGTTACTGGCTTTTGAGCAGCTGACACTGGAAGGATTTCTAAACGGTAAAACGGGAAATGGTACTTACGTTTCTGAACAAGTCAATGAACTAAAACTCGATAACAGGAAATCCAAGAAAGACTTATCTCCGGAAGAAAAGGTATTGAAACCAATTGAAATGACTGATCTTCCTTCACATACAAAATATGTGGTCAATTATGTGGGTCAGGAAGCGATGCTGCCATTTCAACCCTCTACACCTTCGCTGGTTGATTTTCCATTCCAGATCTGGGCGAGAATTGCGGCCAATGTGTACCGGAATATTCATCAGTTACATTTGGGCTACGATAGTGCACAGGGTTATCTTCCGCTGAGGGAAGCCCTCACAGATTATCTTCGGATGAACCGCTCGATCAGCTGTACTGCGGATCAGATTGTGCTGGTCAATGGCTCTAGTCAGGCGATGCAGCTCATCGCAGAACTGCTGTTGAAAAAAGAAGACCAGTGCTGGATGGAAGACCCGGGCTTTCTACGTGCAAAATCTGCTTTTGCCCGTTTCGGTGCTCAAATTTGTCCGGTTCCTATAAAAGATTCAGGCATGGATCTGGACTATGCCATGCAGCATTTTCCGGCAGCAAAATTAGCGTATGTGACGCCTTCCCATCAATATCCGCTGGGGGAGACCATGCCTTTAATGGTAAGGATAAAACTCCTGAAATGGGCTGCACAAAAGGATATGTGGGTGATAGAAGATGATTATGAAAGTGAATTCCGATATTTAAATAGACCGATACCCGCACTCAAAGGCCTGGATACTTTCGGGAAAGTGATCTATGTGGGTACCTTTAACAAGACCTTATTTCCTGCACTAAGAATCGGATATATGGTGCTGCCTTCAGCAGCTATTGCACAGCAATTTACCATTGCCAAAGCAGTGATTGATCGCCAGAGTCCGGTTATTGATCAGGCCATTTTAACCGAGTTTATTCTCGGAGGACATTACACCAGGCATTTACGAAGGATGAGGCTGGTGTATCGAAAAGCACAGGAAGAACTGATTCTATTGCTAAAAGAACATCTCGGAAATCAGCTTCGGATTGCAGCAGCAGAAGCTGGAATGCACCTGGTGGCCTGGTTGATGAGCGATCAGGATGCCACAGCTATCGCACTAAAAGCAAGAGCCAGCGGTGTATTTATCTATGCTGTGGATGAGCTGGCGATAGATTTTAAGCATCCGAAAGCCTTGATTATTGGCTTTACCGGATTTAGCATTCAGCTCATGGAAGCAGCAGTACTGATGTTGAAAAGCATTTTGGAAGAAGAATAATTTCGACAATGATTTATTCCTAAATTATGTATAATATTGATTTCTCGTAAATTAACGATTAGCGCAATCAAATGAACAGAAGTCATTTTTTAGATTATTTAAAGGGCATAGCCATATTTTTAGTGGTCTGGGGCCACTCCATACAGCATTTTAGTACAGGTTACGAGACTTCGGAGAATGGCTTGTTTATGTTCATTTATTCCTTCCACATGCCTTTATTCATGACGATCAGCGGCTATCTATTCGCTTTTAGTAAGAAAAGGAAGGAGCTGGAGCTGATGGTAAAGACAAAAGCGACTCAGTTGTTGATCCCTGTATTCAGCTGGGCAATTCTTATGGTCGTGCTTTCCTATTATAAAGAGCTGTTTTCCGCTGATCTGAAACATAGTGTCCTCCTTTTTATTAAATCTTATATCAGTATTCTTCCTTACTATCTATGGTTTTTATGGGCGCTTTTTGTGATTTCCATATTAGTTTCAGTGATCGCCAGTAAGTTTAAGGATAGGGTCACCTTACATATTCTAGTATTTGGGTTGCTACTGTGTTTAACGGATCGTTTTGGCCTGATGTACATTAAATTTATGTATCCATACTTTCTATTTGGATATTTCTACAACTTGTACCGCGAGAAATTTGTAGCCTGGGAAAAGCCGCTGACTTATTTGAGTTTTGTGGTCTTTCCTGTTTTATTGTTCTTCTTTTGGTCTAAAGAGGACCTGATCTATCAAAGTGGCATGTCATTATACAAGCCAGAAGTACTCAAGGTAGTCCTGATTTCCTTGAAGCGATATGTGATTGGATTTACAGGTATGGTCGTGGTCGTAACGATTTTAAGGAGGCTGCTTTATTTTCCAAAAGTTACCTTTATTACTAAAATGGGTACCTTGAGTTTAGGGATTTACATCATCCAAACCATTCTATTTCAAGGAATAGACATTTTCGCTCCGGTGACTACGATGAATGATTACCTCTATACTTTTGGGTATACGCTGGCATTGTCGGTCGTGATGATTGTGATCTGTATGTACCTGACTTCCATCATCAGCAAAATTCCAGTGATTGGAAAAGCCCTGTTTGGGGGAAGATATTAAGCCTGAGGTATTAATTAGCGATACGCTTAGCTATTCATCGTTGCCCTGAAGGCTTTAGGGCTGATCCCTTTCTGCGATTTAAAGAATTTGTTCAGGTGACTTTCATCTGCAAAGCCCAGCTCATTGGCTATTTCGGTGATGCGCATGTCGCTGAAACGCAGTCGGGCTTCGACCAGTCTGATCCGAAGCTGAGCAATATATTGCTGCAGGGTTTCATGGGCATGTTTCTTAAAATACTTGCTGAAATAATGCTCAGAGATCCCAAAATGGCTGCTTAGACTTTCTGCCCTCAGCTTTTCAGGACTGTAAATATTGGCCTGTATATAGTTTAAAATCTCTAATGCCTTCTCTTCCGAATCCTCCCTGACTGCTGCTGGCATATATTTGGCAATATTGCGGGCGACCAGCACTATCATCGTGTCCACCATTTTAGCGACCAGCTCTTTATTATAGAGATCTCTGTTCACATATTCAGCGATTATAGCCTGGATCAGCGAACGGATCAAAACTTTGTCGGAGAAGTTTTTGAGAATACAACCCGGTTGGTGACTCGCATTGTTCAATATATATTCCATTCTTCTGATATCTTCCGTATGAAAATCGTTAGAGCGGATATATACATTACCGAAGCGTAAAAAGAAAAACTCTGTGGTGGTTTCGATTTCAAAAGAATGACAGTCTTCCGGGGTGATCAGAAACATCTGATCTGCCTGGTATTGGAACTTGTTATTGTTGATACACTGCATCCCTGTTCCAGATAACACATAAACCAGTTCAAAAAACAAATGCTTGTGCGCCGCTTTAGGGCATTCATCCAGCTTTTTGTAAATGACTTCAAAAGGCTCATACAAGTGTTCTCTGTTCATAGGGCTGAATTTAGTTCAGCAAATATATGTTATTGAGGAATATGGATTTCCAGTTTGGCAGGAATGTACTGCTATATAGCCTGATTGTACAGGTAGTCGGGCTATAATCAGTTGAATTCTGTCTATAGGAAGCCAATTTCACCACAGTAACTTGTAAGGCCTATGGCTTATTCTTACGGAGCGGATTGAAAAACATTAAATGGGATAGACCTGCCTTTTAGTTTTAAAGTCACTACGCCATGTGCCGGAACTTCAAAACTCAATTGTTTGGATTTAGCTGTTGTTAAATCCTGGTGTTTCCATAAATCACGGATCTGATAAGGTTTCGAAGTATCGATTCCTAAACTATCCGGTTCAAAGCTAATGTTTGCCGACTGTTTTGATCTGTTGAACAAGGTCACCGCAACTTCTCCGCTCATGGTAGAAATCAAGGGCTTTGCCCAGACTTCCAGATCTCCTGTTTTTTTCAACCTGCGGGATTGATAACCTAGTGGATCCTGATTGAGCGCGATGATCTCCTTATTCGTTACGAGTTTCAGACTTTCTTTAGACATCGTTCTTAAATCATTCCCTAATAATAGGGGAGAGTTGAGGATACACCACATGGTAAAGTGCGATTTGTCTTCTTCCGCGCTCATGCCGCGACCCACCTGCAGCATATCCATATCATTGACATGCCCCGCAGAACTGTACTTCCATAAGTCTGCATTTTTATCGATAATATGTAGAATGGATTCAAACTTATTGTCAATATCTCCAGAAATACGCCATGAATCCGCGATATTCACTGCCCAGATTCCTGGAAACTGCCAGCGGCAGATGTTAAAAATAACCTCAGGTTTTATACTTTTAATATGGTTTGCAATTTGTGTGTAGCGGATCTCTTCATTTAATTTCAACTGCTCTCCACCACACCAATCGATTTTGATAAAATCATAACCCCAGGTGTTCAGCATCAGGTTTAAATCCCGTTCATCATGACCATACAATCCTGAACCTACGCCTACGGTATCTTTATCCCAGATGGACGCACAGGTGTTTATCCCTGCCTCCGCATAAATTCCTGCTTTTAAACCCTTGCTATGGATATAGTCGGCAACTGTTTTCATGCCATTAGGAAAACGTCCGGAATGAACCAATAACTCTCCTTTTTCATTTCTGCCTCCGAAAAAACCATCGTCAATATTTACAAAATTATATCCTGCTGCTTTAAGTCCGGTGGAGATCATGAAATCAGCCTGTGCCTTGATGATCTTTTCATCAATCGCTACACGAAAATTATTCCAGCTGGACCAGCCCATAATCGGTGCTTTCGGTTTTGAAGTTTTAGTTTGTGCAGTAAGATCTGTGCTAAAAAAAGAGAGTAAAAGAAGGGAAGAAAAAATTAAGGATAATGGTTTACGCTGCATTGATATAAAGGTTTATGAGGCTAATATAGAAATTAAAAGGATTTGATTTAAAACGGCTGGTTTTTACACTAGTTCCGAAACTCAGATAGAAAGTCGAACAGCGTGACCTCTGCTGGAATCTGAAGCTTCTTTCTTAGTCGGTAGCGACTGATTTCAACACCTCTTGGCGAAATCTTCATCAGCTGTGCAATTTCCTTGGTAGACAGGCCCAATTTTAAATACGCCGCTAATTTCAGGTCGTTATTGGTCAGGTTGCTGTATTCCGCTTTCAAGTCCTCCAGGAAGTTGGCATGTACCTTATCAAAGTAGATAGAGAACTGCTCCCAGCTTTCTCCGTTTTTTTCTTCAGTAGACAGCAGCCTGATGATCTTTCTTAAATTATAAAGGTTCTCATCAGAAGGAATATTGGTATTTAATTTACTGAGGTCGTTTTTGATTTTCGTGATCAGTTCCTGCTTTTGAACCAGGTGCATAGAAGTAGAAGCCAGCTCTGAGTTTTTGATCTCTATTTCCGTGATCAGCCTTTCATTTTTAAGTTTAATAATTTCCTGCTCAGATTTATCGATTTCCAACTGGTGCAGGTATTTCATTCTGTCCTGTTCCTTCAGGAATTCCTCCCGCTGTTTTACAAACTTCTTCTGCTGTCTTTTATAGATTAAATAGATCAGCCATACCGTAAGTACCGCGTAAAATAAGTTGGCATAAATGGTTTGATACCAGGGTGGGAGGATTACAAATTCGTAGTTCGTAACCGCAGATTCTTCCCCGAAATTATTCCGGGCCTTTACCTGAAAAGTATAGCTGCCATAGGGTAGGTTAGTATAGTCTTTTTCCGTTTTTCTACTATATTCAGACCATTTACTATCGAATCCTTTCAGGTAATAACTGTAGGTAATATTGGTCTGGTTTTTCTGCAATACCGCTGCAAATTCAAAATGGAAGGAATTGGAACTGTATTTAATTTCCGGGATCTGCTGCTGTGAGTTCAGGTCGTTCACTTCTCCGTAATAACCGGCAAAAAGCAGGCTGTCGGTCTTGCCAATAGCTTTTACCACATTGATACGGACTACGGGCTGACTGAGGCCTTTTAAGTACTTTTCATAATTAATGTGGTAAAATCCTTTCTGGGCACCCACCAGAATATTGTTTTTATTGATTGGGTTGATATGCTCAAATCCGCTCACCAGTTTCCCATTCATTTCCGGAATATAGATGAGCTTCGGCTTGCCGGAAGAGAAATCACAGACCCCTAATTTCTTGTCCTGTACAAACCAGACATTCCCATCCGGATCTTCTTTTAAATAGCGGATGTATAAATCGCCGAAAACGGAATTAAACAATGGGGAGGGTTCAAAACGGTCGCTTTTCTTATGATATTCATAAATGCCTTTTTCTGTGCTGACTACTACGCGTCCTTTCACCTGGTAAACGTGGTTATTATAAGTAGAAGGGAGCTGATCGGCTTGGGTATACAACCTGATTTTAGGCGCATTTGCTGTGCTCAGGTCAATTCGATAAACGCCTTTATAGGGTTGGGAAGCCCAGATCACCTGATCTTTATCTACCGTAGTAAACCTTGCTGATTCATTAAAACCTTCAATTTTTCCGATCGGGGATAAGGCTTCATTAAAAATGTCTATGCCATTGTAATTGCCCGCTAATATGACCGGTTTTCCTTGAAGCTGGTAGCTTAAAAAGTTCCAGTAACCTTTGCCTTCCGCAAATTTAACCGCGCTATTGCCTTTGACTTCAAAAGCACCTTCGTGTTTTCCAAGCAGCAGTCGATCGTTCAGGATATTCATGCCCCATGCTTGTCCCTCGGTGTTCGTGACATATTTAAAATTGTCTTGCAGCAAACTGATGTCGGCACCTGGTTTTACCGGAATTTTAAAAAGTGCACCGGAAAGGCCAAGGTAAAGCTCGTTGTGGTACAGCATAGAAGTATGGCCCACACCTTCATTGAAAACTTCTGGATTGAGGTGCCTGATGGCATCATTATTTGCGATGAAATCAATGCCATTGTTCAGTCCGAGCCAAAGGTTTTGCTGCTTGTCTTTCAGCATGCTCAAGACTACATTGCTCTGGAGGCCTAGTCTCCGGGAAAAATTATACACAATGTCGCCTTTTTTATTGACGATGTAACAGCCGCTGATATTGGTCGCCACTACCAGCATATCGTCATTTAAGCGGAAGGCTTTGGATACTTGTTTGTTGCTGTATTTTTCCGACTGATAACCGGGTAATTTACTTAAAGTGTTATTGCTGAGGGTGTACAGTCCGTCTTGCCAAGTAGATAACAACAAGGTATCTGCATGATAGGGAGATATGGAGGTGGCCCGAAATCCGCCTCCGGGAATAGGATGGTTTAAAAATGGAAGCCATTGCTTGTCTTTATATTGCAGCAATCCTTTCTGTTTATCCTGCGCAATGATGGTTTTATTGGCCATGCCCAGAAAGATCCATTCTGATTCATTCGGGTAGACAGTGATCTTATGATCAGCTAGTTTAAAGATTCGTTTTCCGGAACGGAAGAATACTTCATTATTTAAGGCTACGATGTCCCAGATGTCGGCAAAAGATCGGTAGGCAATAGGGATTTTATCAATCAGGCTATGGTATTGCAGTTTTCCATTCTCCGCAGGAGAGAAGTAACCGAAATCACCTTGTGCCCCAACATATATTTTATGATCATCTGCAATGGCCAGAGAGCGGACGATCGTTTTATTGGAGATAGGATAGGTTTTCCAATAAGTTCCATCAAAGCTGAGCAGCCCTTCATTATTTGCAAAATAGAGCATGCCATTCCGGTCCTCCTGGATCGCCCAGTTTTGTGTACCGGCACTGTAAGCCGTTTTTTCATAATGGCTGATATCCGGCAGTCCAATTGGATTTTGCCCGAATGAAAAGCTGCTGAAAAGAAAAAAAAGGAAAGTGAATAGCTGGTTTAGTTTGGTCATAATGGTCGAAATAAAAATAGCTATAAATTGTAGAGTTTTCTTGGTTTATCAAAAAAAACCTTGTTTCTAGCTATTTTATCGAGGTATGATGTAGTATTGATGTACCCCTAAAAACACTGTGGAAAGGAACACTTAATACCTTTACCCTTTAACAAACCAAATATAAACTTTATGAAATTTCTAAAATCTTCGTACCAGGTGAAGACCTTGTACCTGCCGGTTTTGCTGGCTTCATTTTTAATTTTCGGCTGTAAGAAAAAAGAGGGAGAACTTGGCGAAGCGGCAAAAGCTTCCTTTAAGGTGACTCAGGTTACAGGCAAAGCGAATACCTTTTTACTGCAAAGTACTTCAGAAAACGCTTACCGTTATCAATGGGATCTGGGCGATGGACAGGGGCTTTCGGCAGGTACCGTAAATAAGGAAGCTTACTTCCTGAAAAAGGGTGATTATAATGTAAAACTCTATGCTTATGGTCAGGGTGGTTATGATATCGCTACGGCAAAAGTTACGGTGGCTAATGATGACCTTTCTCCAATTTTAAACAGTGAGACCTTTAAAAAACTAATCGCTCATTCCTGGAAATTAGATCCCAATTCCCTGGCACCAATTACGGTAGGTACAGAGAATAATCCTGCAGAGTATTTTGGTGGTGGTTCATTAGCGGCTTGTCAGGCAGATGATGTCTATACTTTCTCTTTTGTAAACAATGATTTCAAGATTACTTACAATGCGAATGGGGCAACCTTTAATGCGGGAAATGTGCAGCCGAATTATGCCTGTGGTGCTGACCGTTCTTACAGCAATGTTTCCTTTAACTATTCTACGGTAGTTGCAGGTGCTGGTTTAGCGACGATCACCCTTCCGGGAGCTGTTCCTACTCAATTTATCGGCGTAACCGATGTGAGTTCTAACAACTACAGGATCATCTCGATCACAGACACAGAAATGGTCCTTAGAGGAGGAAAAGCGAATGAAACTGTGTTTCAGTTCCGCTTTGTGACGCAATAAACCCTTTTGTTTAAGTTTTAAAAATAAAGAAATGAGAAGAATTATACAATTAATAGTCTTTTTGATCGGTACCTGTTTTTTGCAGGAGGCTAATGCGCAGCGTTGGTCTGTATCTGGAAAGGTAACCGATCCAACCGGCGTTCCTATGCCCGGTGTATCTGTATTGCTGAAAGGCTCAACTGTAGCCACTTTATCCGATGGAAATGGCAGCTATACCCTAAGTATTCCTGAAAAAAGTTCCGTGCTGGTATTCAGCTATATTGGCTCGAAAACCAAAGAAGTGGCGGTTTCAAAAGCAGGGGTGTATAATGTGACGATGGAAGATGCCGCAAATGACCTGAATGAATTGGTGGTAGTCGGTTATGGCAGTCAGCGGAAATCAAGTGTAACCGGATCTATCTCCACACTGAATGATAAGGAATTATTACAAAGTCCGGTGGGCGATTTAAGTAATGCATTAGCCGGGCGTGTTCCGGGGGTAATTACCAAGCAGCCAGCAGGTGAGCCTGGTGCAGATGCAGCACAGATTTACATCAGAGGTAACGCCACTTTCGGTAATGCCACAATGGAGCCTTTATTCGTGATCGATGGTATTGTACGTTCCTTCCGTGATTTTTCACAGATGGATGCGAATGAAATAGAATCGGTGAACGTCTTAAAAGACGCTTCTTCTGCCGCAATTTTCGGTGTGAAAGGTGCGAATGGGGTGGTGTTAGTCACCACTAAACGTGGTAAAATAGGTAAAGTGAGTGCCAGTTACACCATGAATTACGGGGTTTCTCAAGTAACCAGATTGCCTAAAAACCTGGGTTCTTATGAGTATGCGGTATTGTTTAATGAGGCAAAACTGAATGACAACCCAAACGCGACTCCAGAGTTTTCTTTAGAGCGATTAGACGGTTTCAGAACTGGTGCCGACCCTGAATTGTATCCGAATACCAATTGGATGGACCTGGTATTGGGTGGAACTGCACCAAGAATGCAGCACAATGTTTCCCTGAGCGGTGGTACAGAAAAGGTGAAATATTTCACTTCATTGGGTTATTTGAATGAAGATGGTTTGTATAAATCATTGAATTACAAACGGTACAATGTACGTTCTAACTTAGATATTCAGGTGACCAATACGACTCGTTTCTCGGTGGATTTATCCGGCAGAATGGAGAACAGACAGGCGCCACCTTCAGGAGGAATATTTGAGCATACCTTGCGTAATCCGCCTATTTACCTGGCAAAATTTGCCGATGGTCGTTTAGCAAGTCCGGGTTCTTACCCAAATCCATTGGCGATGATCTCTGAAGAAAGCGGTTACAACAGAACATCCAGCAATTACCTGCTGAGCAATTTCCAATTGGTTCAGGACATTCCTGGCGTAAAAGGATTGTCTGTAAAAGGGGTGATGGCATTTGACCGTAATTTCAGCTACAACAAAACCTGGAATGCCTGGGTGCCTTTATATGTGAAAAATGCAGACGGAACTTTTGAGAGTTCTGCACCTTCAAAATCTTCTCTTTCTAAAGATTTTGGTGAGGGACAGGCATTAGAATTTCAGGCACATTTAAACTATGAAAACCGTTTCGGTAAACATGGGATTTCTGCTTTAGCTTTATTCCTGCAAAAGGAAAATCAGAGCAGCGGTTTGCATGGTGCCAGAAACTCTTATACCAGTTCTGCATTGGAGCTGATCAATTTTGGTCCGGCAGAGAATGAAGTGCTTTCAGATCGCGAAGATAAAACCGGTTTAAGAAGTGCTGCAGTACGTGTGAATTATGATTATGACAATAAGTACTTTATCCAGGGTAGTTTAAGACGCGATGAGTCTGAAAACTTTGCTCCGGGTAAAAGAACAGGTTATTTTCCGGCAGTTTCCGCAGGTTGGTTAGTGACCGCAGAGGATTTCATGAAAGGGGTTAAAGTGATTGATTATTTGAAAATCAGGGGATCTTATGGTCAGCTGGGCAGTGATCGTATCCCTAGTCGCTTTGGTTATTACAACAGGTATGATTTAGTGCCAAATAACTATCCTTTTGGCGGTACTTTATCCAATGGTTTAATGCCAGGCGCAGTAGCCAATGCAGATGTAACCTGGGAGACTTCCACTAAAACAGATATTGGTTTTGAAACTAAATTCCTGAACAACCTGATCGGTTTAGATTTCACTTATTTCAATGAAGAGCGTAAAAACATTCTGGCTACAAGAAGCTTATCAGTACCCTTGTCTTTCGGTGCAAATCTGCCAACGGAGAACATTGGGAAAGTGCGAAATAGGGGTGTGGAATTGGTGTTGAGCCATAACAACAGGCTTTCTAATAATTGGTCTTATTTCCTGAGCGGGAATTTGACTTATGCGAAGAATAAGATTATCGAAGCTGCGGAAGCTTCTAATGTTCCTCCAGGGAAGAAAATCACTGGTCGTCCGAACGGTGGTCAGTATGGCTATAAAGCAATTGGCATTTTTAAAGATATGGACGATTACAACAACTCTCCTAAAACCAGTGCTTTTATGTCTTCGACCGGGCCTGGCGACATCAAATATCAGGACATCAGTGGTCCGAATGGTGTTCCAGACGGCATCATTGACGATTTTGATGTGACGTATTTAGGTGGTGGTTCTCTACCTGAAATCATGTATGGTATCAGTGGAGGTGTGAATTACAAAGGTTTTGAGGTCAACTTTTTATTACAGGGTGCTGCAAGATCTCAGCAGATGCTGACCCAAAATTCTGCATGGGCATTTTACAATAGCGGAACGGTAACGGAAGAATGGCTGGACAGATGGACACCAGACAATACCAATGCCAGCTTACCAAGGTTGGGGCTTAATGCGAATGGAAACAATTATGTCACCAGCAGCTTCTGGTTAAAAAATGCAAGTTACCTGAGGTTAAAGAACGTTGAAGTTGCTTATACCTTCAAAAATGAGTTTTTAGCGAAGCTGAAATTAACCGGAGTAAGGGTGTATGCAAATGGACAAAACCTGTTTACCATCACGGATATGAAGAATGTGGATCCTGAAAACACCAGCTCGTTGGGATGGTACTATCCACAGCAAAAGATCTTCAATTTTGGTTTAAATGTTCAGTTCTAAGCCCTGCGGTATAATTATTAATTCATATTAAATCAGCATATATTATGATGACTAAAAAAATAAAATGGCTAATCTGCTTCGCATTTGTCGCTTCAGTAGCCTATTCCTGTAAAAATGTATTAGACGTAAAGCCTACCAATTTCGTGTCTGATGAAGCAGTTTTCAAAGACATTACTTTAACCAATCAGTTCGTTACCAATATTTATTCAAGTTTATTGAGCGGTTTCGACCGTCGGGATGCTGGATTGGGACAGGATTGGTCCGTTGGCTTTGGTTTGCTGGATATGGCAACCGATGACATTGAAGCCCATGCTTCTCTGAATGTAAACCTGATCCAGACCGGAGATTTGAACAGTTCTAATTTTAACTTCTCTACAGAAATGTGGCAGGCCAATTATGTCCTGATCAGAAAGGCAAATATTTTATTGGCCAGGATTGATGCGGTGCCCACTACAGAGACGGCATTGAAAGCAAGATTAAAGGCTGAGGGACGTTTCCTGCGTGCCTTTGGTTATGCAGAATTGATCAAAGCATTTGGTGGTGTACCTTTAATTATCACGGAGCAGAAGATCTCTGAGGACCTGGAAGTACCGAGAAATTCTTATGAAGAATGTGTGAAATTTATAGTGGCAGAATGTGATGCTGCAGCTGCTGATTTGCTGCCTATCTATGGCGAATCTGACCTGGGCCGTGCCACTAAAGGTGCTGCATTGGCACTTAAAGCAAGGGTTTTATTGTATTATGCAAGTCCACTGAACAACCCTTCTAACGACCAGACGCGTTGGGCAGATGCGGCTAAAGCAGCAAAAGATGTCATGAATCTGAATGTTTATGACACCTATCCTGATTTCTATCGTCTTTTTATGGACAAGCAAGGCAACAAGGAAGTGATTTTTGCCAAGAAATACGGCAGACCGGGCAGGATTCATGAAACTGCCTGGAAACTGGCGATGAGTATTGAAGCACCTTCGGTAATTGGTGGTGCCTGGGGTGGTTTTCATGCGACACAAAACCTGGTGGATTGCTATGAGATGAAAGATGGTAAATCGATCAATGATCCTTCCAGCAACTATGTGAAAAATGACCCATATAAGGATCGCGATAGCCGTTTGGACAAATCAATATTGAGAAATGGATCGAGCTGGAAAGGCGTAACTGTAGAAACGTTTGAAGGTGGAAATGCCAATAAAGTATCTAACGGCGACCGTACCAAAACCGGTTATGGCTTGAAGAAATTTATTGATGAGAAGTATGTGACTGCTGCTGATGTGTACCAAGGTGCTGATAATGACTGGATATTTATGCGTTATGCAGAGATCCTATTGATTTATGCAGAAGCACAGAATGAAGCCGTAGGTCCGGATGGAACGGTGCTGGAAGCGATCAACAAAGTGAGAAAAAGAGCGGGTCAGCCTGATTTAACCGCAATGGGAAAAACTCAGATGAGGGATAAAATCATCAATGAAAGAAGAGTGGAACTGGCATTTGAAGAACACCGTTTTTATGATGTCCGCAGATGGAAATTGGGTGCTACCTATTTCAATCAGCCAGTAAGAAAAGTGAAAATCATTAAAAATAATGATGGCAGCTTTGTGTATACAGATGAGGTCTTGGAAAACAGACAATTTAAAGAGCACTATAACCTGCTGCCAATCCCTCAGATAGAATTGGAGAGAAACAGGAAATTGGTGCAGAATAAAGATTATTAACTATTAATTGAATACCATGTTTAGAAAGAGATTAGCTGTTGTATTGTGCTTCGCTTTCCCCTTTATCGTCGTAGCTCAGGATGTAAAATCCGGGGCTGCGATTAAAGTGGCAGTGAAAAAGGAAGGAGCTGGATATCAGCTGATGCGTGACGGGAAACCGTATTATATTAAAGGAGCAGGGGGAACGGGTTATATGAGCCGCATTGCCGCTTACGGAGGGAACTCTGTACGGACCTGGGATACGAAAAACGGAAAGCAGATTTTAGATTCTGCACAGAAATACGGGCTTACCGTTTTGATGGGTTTGCCGGTTGCGGCAGAGCGCCACGGTTTTAATTACGATGATCCGGCGGCGGTAAAAAAGCAGTTTGAAAAGGTTCGTGCAGAAGTGCTCAAATTTAAAGATCATCCGGCATTACTGGCCTGGGGGATTGGCAATGAGCTGAACCTTTCTTACAAAAACCTGAAGGTTTGGGATGCAGTGAATGAGATCGCTGAAATGATCCATAAAGAAGATCCAAATCACCCGGCCAGTACCGTGTTGGCGGGTATCAATAAAAAAGAAGTGGACTATATTAAAGCGAATGCCAAAGCGGTTGACATTTTATCAATCAATACTTATGCTGGCCTGACAGAATTGCCTCAGCAAATTGCTAAGCTGGGTTGGGAAGGTCCGTATATGGTGACAGAATGGGGACCGACTGGTCATTGGGAAGGTTTAGAGACTTCCTGGAAAGCACCTATAGAGGAATCGAGCAGCGAGAAAGCAGCGGTTTATAAAAGAAAGTATTTGTACGGGATCGCAAATGACAAAGATAAATGCTTAGGCTCTTACGTATTTTTATGGGGACAGAAGCAGGAAAGAACACCGACCTGGTATGGTGTTTTTACTGAAAAAGGAGAAGAATCGGAGGTGGTAGATGTGATGCAATTCCTGTGGTCGGGGCATTATCCTGCAAACAAAGCGCCTCATATTTATGCTTTTCAATTGGATGGCCAGATGGCGCTGAACAGTGTGCATTTAAAGGCTGGCGGAAGTTATGAAGCAGTAGTGGATGCCATAGATCCCGACAATGATCAACTGACTTACCGCTTTGAAATGTTGCCAGAGGCGACAAAAGTAGGAGAAGGCGGGGATTATGAAGAAAGACCTGCTGCAGTTTCCGCTGGACTTAAACCACTGGAAAATGGAAAGGTTCAGCTGACTGCACCTGCCGGGAAAGGCGCTTATCGTCTTTTTGTCTATGTGACCGATGGACACAATAATGTAGGTACCGCAAATATTCCTTTTTACGTCAACTAATAAACTATTAAATTTTAAGCGTATGAAACCTTTATTAAATAAATACAGCTGGCTGCTGGTCTTCCTGATTCCTTTGATGGTGTATTGTAAAAAGCCAGAGAAACCTGTTGTTTTGTCCAACTTGCAGTTGTCGGTGGAGCTGCAGAATGATGGATCTGGCCTGGTTAAAGTAAGTGCTACTGCGGAGCAGGCAGACCGCTATTATTTCAGCTTCGGCATTAGCGATAATGAAGAAGCGGTTCGTACGACCGATGGGAAAGCCAGTTTTACCTATACAGCCAGTGGTGCTTATGTGGTAAAGGTGACTGCTTATGGTCCGAATAACAGCTCTGCTGTAGTTACAAAAAACATTAATGTAGTGGTTGCCAACGACGATGCAGGTTATGTTACCCCAGAAAGCTATCCTGGAATGAAGTTGTCCTGGAAGGATGAGTTTAATGGCAGCGCATTAAATACTGCAGATTGGACTGCGGAAATTGGCAATGGAACAGATGGCTGGGGCAATGCAGAATTGCAGTATTACCGCAAGGAAAATGCTAATGTTGCCGATGGTTACCTGACAATTACTGCGAAAAAAGAGGCTTTTGCTGGTTCTCAGTATACTTCTTCAAGATTGAAAACGCAGTACAATAAGAGCTTTAAATACGGAAGATTAGACATCCGCGCAAAGCTTCCAAAAGGGCAGGGGATCTGGCCTGCAATCTGGATGCTGGGTGCCAATATTGACGAGAAAAAATGGCCGTACTCCGGCGAAATTGACATTATGGAATTAGTGGGCGGAGGACCAGGAAAAGACAATACGGTGTATGGTACAATTCATTATGACAATGATGGGACCTATGCACATGTGACCAAATCTTATATTTTACCTAAAGGTGATTTCTCTGAAAAGTTCCATGTGTTTTCATTGTTGTGGGATGAAACCAAACTAACCTGGTTGGTGGATGATGTGGCCTTTTATACGCAGGACATTACCGCTGCTACATTTAACGAATTTCATGAGCCGTTTTTTATCCTGCTGAACGTGGCAGTGGGTGGAAGATGGCCGGGAAGCCCTGATTCAGCTACCTCATTCCCTCAAAAGATGATGGTAGATTATGTGAGGGTTTTTCAAAAACAATAATTATTTGACTGAATGATACAATGTAGCTATTCGCCAGTTCTTTGAATCGTAGTTTGTAAACTTGAAGTCGCAAAATGCGACATCAAGCTGAGGAGAGAGCAGAAAAAAAATGCCCCCGGAAAGCAGTTAACTTTCCAGGGGCATTGGCAAAATAATACTCGTTTTAAAATAGCGGTAATTATTTTGCTTTACTTGAGTTTTCGAGTGCGTCTTTGTAATAATTTGCGTTCCACAGTTGATAACGGTTAAACTGCTGTTTCAAGCGACTTTGAAATGAGGTCCAATCTCTGCTTTCTTTGCTGCTCCAAACTACTTCACTTAAAGCGGACATCCTTGGGAAGATCATATACTCTATTTTGGAAGGGTTGTTCATATACTCTGTCCACACATTGGCTTGTGCACCAAGAATATATTTTCTGGATTCAGCTGGCAGAGCAGCAGGAATAGGTTCATAGCTGTATACCTTTTCTAAAGTAGTCAGACCTGGCATTGTTAAGGAATCTCTTTTAGCCGTTTGGGCGTAATCAAAATACATATAGTTTCCGGGAGTCATGATCGCATAATGGTTTTGTTTTGCGGCTTCAATTCCTCCTTCTTCACCGCGCCAGCTCATCACCGTCGCATTAGGAGCGAGGCCGCCTTCTAAAATCTCGTCCCAGCCAATAATGCTTTTCCCTTTTTTATTGATGTATTTCTCCATGCGCTGTACAAAATAGCTTTGTAATTCATGCTCATCTTTCAGCTGATGGTCTTTCATGCGCTGCTGACATTTCGGACATTTCTTCCAGCTGGTTTTCGGACATTCATCACCACCGATGTGAATGTATTTGGCTGGGAAAAGCGCTGCTACTTCGTCTATGACATCCTGAAAGAAGGTAAAAGTCTGCTCATTTCCTGCACAGAAAACCTCGTCAAAAACACCAAAGGTTTCCTGAACTTTGTATGGTCCGCCGGTACATCCTAAATAACTGTAAGCGGTTAATGCTGCGGAAGCATGACCGGGCATTTCAATTTCAGGAATCACAGTAATGTATCGGTCAGCAGCATATTTAACCACTGCTTTGATTTCCTCTTGGGTGTAGAATCCTCCATGAGGGATATTGGTATTTCCATTGCCTGGCAGGAATCCGGTGATGGTTCCTTTACGTTTCGAGCCAATTTCTGTCAATTTTGGGTACTTTTTAATTTCAATTCTCCAGCCCTGATCGTCTGTTAAATGCCAGTGGAAATAGTTCATTTTGTGGAGCGCCAGGTAATCAATGTATTTTTTTACAAAAGACACTGTAGAAAAATGACGGGCTACATCCAGGTGCATTCCACGGTATTGGAATCTTGGCTCATCTTTGATTTTCACAAAAGGAACCGCTAAGGTTTTGTCTTTTCCGTTCGGATCCAGCAGCTGAATCAAGGTCTGAACACCGTAAAAAACACCTTCCTCGGTGGCAGCGCTAATGAAAATACCTTCCTTTTTTACTTCAAGGGAATAATTTCCAGTAGTCTGATTGGTTTCAGCAGGTTTACTGCTTTCAGTAATTTTGCTGCTCTCAGTAGTTTTGCCGGTTTTATTGTTCAGCGAAAGGTAGATCCCTTGTGTGGCACTTGTCTTACTTTGTTTCAAACTAAAACCATAAAACTGGCTTAAATAAGTGTTTAAAAAGGAAGCTGATTTTTCTAAACCTTGCTGCTTAAAGACCACCTGAGTTTTGTCAGACAAATTAAAAGAACCCTTGGAAGTACTATTGACTTCCAGGGGTTGAGGGATGATATTAAATTGGGCATGTAGTTCTGCTTTTAACAGCAGCAATGTAAAAAGGCAAAGAAGGAATTTGTTCATTTGTGTGTGTTTAACGCTATTGAATTATAATTTATTAAAGTAAAAGTCATCGCCGTAAGCGGTTCCGGCAACAGGTTTATACATGTAAACGGTGACTGATGAATTGGTGGCACCTGTACTGAAAGTCACGGAAGAATTGGTATAGCTCGTAGCGTTAATTGCAGTGTTTACGGCAGCACCACCATAGTTTTTAACGCCGAACATTGCCGATTCTCCAGCGGTACTTACCTTTCCATAACCTCCAAAAACATAGGTGGTATTAGGACTCAGACCGGTAATGACTTGTTCCAATGAAGTCTCGCCGCCTTGCTGTCTGATTGCTTTTGCCCCAGATCTGAAATTGGTCGTCACTACCGCGGTATTACCTGCTGGATTCCAGTTGCCCCATGGGGTCAATGCAGCATCCTCAAAACCTGGATTACCCAATACTGGTACTTCCTTATACACCCTGATATAATCCACATTCATGTTAAAAGGAAGGTCGGCATTGGTAATTGCTCCAGGCCATCCTGCACCACCAGATTGGTTTAAGATCAGGTAAAAGGGCTTGTCGAACGGCCATTGTGAAGAGGTCGCAGCGGCAGCTCTGTTATAGGTGTATTGCAGGACATTGTTTACATAAAACTGAATGGCCGAAGGGCTCCAGATGATGCCGTAAATGTTGTAATCTGCAGTGTTGTAAGCCGTCGTTTTGGTTGCGGAACTGCCGCCTGATGGTCCGGTAACTGATCCATTGTGAATCGTTTGGTGAACTGAATTCTCATAGTTTACATGTTCCATGATGTCTATTTCACCACTGTTTGGCCAGTCGCCATAAGAAACCGGCGTTTCTGGCATCATCCAGATCGCTGGCCATGAACCTTGTCCTTGTTTAAACTTTGCCCTGACTTCCACTTTTCCATATAAGAAGCTGAACTTTGTGGAAGTCTGAATACCTCCTGAATGGTAGGGAACCGGATCGCCGGCGATCACCGCATTATCCATTCTTAATACCAGATCGGTTCCATTTTGAGCCACATAATCTGAGGTTGAGGTCAGGTATTTTGCCCATGCTGGAGACCACCTAGGACTATACGTCCATTTGCTGGCATCAAAACTTCCGGTGCTGTTGAATTCATCAGAAAAAACAAGGTCCCAGGAAGAGCTCAGGGTAGCCAGTGCTGCTGTGTTTTGTACAGCAACACTACTTGCCTGGCTTTTACTGGCGGGTAGATCCGGACTTTGCTGCAGCGCTTTTGAACAGGAAAACAGTAGGATGGAGCTGCCCATCAGGAGGTTCATCATTTTCATAATTCTTGGTTTAGGGTTTATATTGATTTATGGTTTATTTAATGATAGGCAATGGGGACCAGTAAAATTCATGTGTCGCATCATTTGGTTTCCCTTTCAATGGAAGTTCTGAAGGATCGCGGTCTTCCGTGGCTTTGGCTACAGTTTCCGTTCTGATCAGGTCAAACCATCTTGCTGCAGGTTCTGGTCCGGCAAATTCCCAGCCTTTTTCTGCAATTACTGCATTTCTAAAATCCGTTTGATTCAAACCTTTTGCCAATTCTCCTAATCCAGCTCTGTTTCTAACCTCATTGACGGCCTGGTAAGCGGTTTCATCTGGTCCGCCAGCGGACATGGCTTTTGCTTCTGCGTAGGTTAAGAGTACTTCTGCATAGCGGATCATGTATACCGTTGCACTTCCCCACCAGTCGTTCAGTTTATGGGTAACCGGATCATAGGATTCATCATCTCTATATTTTAAGAAATAAGGATGTTTGTGCGTCAGTTTGGTATAATCTACCGCTTTAGCTGGATCGTTACCTAAGAAATAAACCATTTGGTAAGTGGCCTCTTTTCTTGGGCCAGCAGGGAATTTATTGTAAAATGCGATCTCTCCGAAAGCCTCGTCCCATCCACCTTCTTCACCAGGAGCAAAGTTGGGAGGTCCCATCTGACTGCCATTACCCCAGTTGTCTCCATAATCCCAGATACTTGGCATGTTTTTATTGTAATAACAGGCAAAAACAGCTTCTTTATTAAACCTGGAATCTTTATCCCAAAGTTCCGCATAACCGTTTACCAATCCATAACCCCAGGTCGCTTTGCCATCTATCACTTCTTTGGCTTTTTTAGCGGCGAGGTCATATTTGTCGGTTTGTTTCAATGGCCAGCCCGCCATAGTCAGGTATACATTGGCCAGCAATGCTTTCGCGGAACCTCTTGTTGGCAGAATATCCGTGCTGCCTTGTCGTCTAGGGCCAGACCAGGCATCAGGCAGCATCATTTCTGCTTTCTGCAGATCTGCAATCACCAGATTATAGATTTCCTGTGGGGAAGCATTGTTCTGCGCCTCTAGATTTGCCTGCAGTGGCATTGGTACCGCACCCCAGGTACGGGTCAGGAAAAAATAGGAAATGGCACGATAAAAATAACCTACACCGGCGGAGTTGCTGCGCTGTACCTCAGTGGCATCCGTTGCTTTTGGGTAATTCTCAATCAAAGAATTGGAAGATTTGATGGTTTTATAGAAATAGTTCCACCAGATGGTCATCCTGTCGTTGGAAGAGTTGGCTTGAAAGGTATCGAAATTGGAGAAGCCCATTTTGTTTCCTCCGGCATGCGTGGTAATGTCATCACTGCCAAAGGTGGTGGCCAATCCGCCGGTTTGATTCCAGGCCAGGTTATACGTTAATGAAATACCAAGTGTGGCAGAATTCAGGTCTTCGGCAGTCTTGTAAAAAGTTTGAGGAGTGATGCTGCCTTTAGGGTCTTCCTTTAAGAAATCTTTCTTGCAGGAGGAGACAAGCATCGCAGGTATCAGGAGGGTAACAATATATTTTTTCATTGGAATGGTTTAAAAGGTTAGGTTAAGCATAATGGTGAAGGTTTTTGGAGAAGGGTAGGCCCCTAAATCAATGCCGGCATCTGAGTCATTATTTGCCGCAGTTGAACTGGCTTCAGGGTCAAATCCTTTGTATTTGGTGATGGTAAATAGGTTTTGACCACTTAGGGTAAGTTTTGCATTGCCAAACTTTATCATGCTTTTAGGTAGCTTATAGGATAAGCTGACGTTTTTGAGTCTGGCATAAGCTGCATTTTGCAGGAATTGAGTAGACTCGATATATTCTTTTGCGGTACTGGTTGGATTTGCCCATAGGGAACCTGTATTTTGAGGTGTCCAGTAATCGGCTGCTGCGGCAAGTGTTGGATAGGCTACATCGCTGGTGGCAATTGCTGATGCTGCATAGGTAGCATTGAACATTTTATGTCCATAAGCACCTTGAATAAATACATTTAATTCAAGATTCTTATAGTTAAAATTATTGTTGAAACCCCATTGTACTTTAGGCATGGCATTTCCTGAGATCACCATGTCTTCAAAGCCAATCGTCCCGTTTCCACTCACATCAGTGTATTTATAATCACCTGCTTTATGTCCATTCTCGTCATTTTGGTACACACCTTCCCATGGAATCAGGTAAAATGAACCTAATGGCTGTCCCACCTGAATCACCTGGATAGGGGAATTAATTAAACCACCACCGATTTGGTTCCGTCTGATCATGGTTTGCTCACCAAGGCTGACTACCTTATTCTTATTCAGAGCGGCATTAAAGCTGGTATTCCATTTGAAGTCGGTATGGTCAATGGCATTGAAATCTACCATAAATTCAAAACCTCTGTTGTTCACTGCACCGATGTTTTTTAATAGGGTGCCGCCGCCAAGATAATTGTCGATTGGGGTGAATAAGAGTAAATCTGTCGTGTTTTTATTGTAATAATCTGCTGTGATGTTCAATCTCCTGTTGAAAAAGCTCATGTCCACACCAATATCAGTCTGTTTTGTCGTTTCCCATTTGATATCTGGGGTATTTGGATTACCCAGCGTATAACCCTGAAAAGAGGTGGTACTGCCGTAAGAATAATTTGCCGGACTCAATAAACCCAAAGTACTGTAAGGGGCAATAGATTGATTTCCAGTTACTCCCCAGCCTGCTCTAAGTTTAAGCGCAGAAAAAACATTCAGTTTCTTGATGAAGGATTCTTCTGATAAGTTCCAGCCTAAACTTGCTGAAGGGAAATTACTCCATTTATTGTCTCCCTGAAATTTGGAAGATCCATCTCTTCTGATGGTTACTGTAGCCATGTATTTCCCATCATAACTGTAGGCTGCTCTACCCATAAAAGACAGGATGGACCATTGGGAATAGCCGGATGAAATACTTTGAGCGGTGTTCAAACCCAGGTTATAATAGCCGTTGGAAGTAGTGCTTAAACCGGATCCGTTTGCACTAAAGCTATTGGAGGTGTTTTGTGTGCTCTCTTCCACAGCGGTGATGGTAAGGTCATGTTTTTCATTAATGACTTTATGGAAGGTCAGGACATTGTTGTTCTGAAAGTTGTAATTTTCAGAGAAGCTCTGTGCGGATTTCATGTTACCTGGGGAAATCCAGTTGTTGGTAAGAGAAGCTGCTTTTGACAGGTTCAGGTCTAATCCAAAAGTAGAGGTAAAGGTTAGCCAGTCTGTAATGTTATACTTCAGGTTGGCATTCATAGTAGCCACATTAGCAAACACATTATTGTCGCTTTCCATACTGGTCATGTATGGATTTGGCCAGATCGGAGACAATCCGTTTCGGTTATATTGTTTGGTCGCTTCGTCATCATACACTGGTTCTGTAGGTGCCCAGGCAATCGAAGCCATCACAGGATTTGCTTTTGAAGTTTGCAGCCCATTATTTTTTGAATTGATGCGCTGTGCAAACAGGTTAATTCCTAAGGAGATTTTACTGTTTAATTTGGCCTCCAGGTTGGTACGGATACCAAATTTCTTTTGGTTGGTGTTGACTAGTAATCCATCCTGATCGGTATAAAAACCGGAAACATAATATTTCGCATTTTCAGTTCCTCCACTTGCAGAAAGCTGGTGATTCTGGGTGATGGCATCTTTAAAAAGGAGGTCTTGCCAATCTGTTGTTTTTCCAGCATAGGATTCCGGGTTAGGAATCACCGGAGAACCTGCGGAAAGGTTGGCCATGTTTGCATAAGTCACTGCATCCATCAGTTTGTATCTTTTCATTGGACTGCTGAAGTTGACGAAACTATTGTAGGCCACTGTTACGGCGCCAGATCTCCCTTTTTTAGTGGTTATAATCACTACGCCATTTGCACCTCTCGAACCGTAGATTGCAGTAGCTGAGGCATCTTTTAACACATCCATCGCTTCAATATCATTTACATTGAGGTCCTGAATACCGATACTGCCCAGCGCTACACCATCTACAATATATAAAGGCTCATTGCTGCCACCTATGGAATTGGCCCCTCTGATCCTGATTTTTGCCTGTCCACCAGGTGCACCAGAGCTTTGGGTAACCGCAACACCTGCTACTCTTCCCTGTAATGCATTGGCTGCATTAAGTACAGGCTGATCTTTATACGTGTCTGATTTTAGGGTGGCCACAGATCCGGTCAGGTCTTTACGTTTTTGCGTACCATAACCAATTACGGCAACGGCTTCCAGCGTTTGTACATCGGATTCTAAATTTACATTGATTACTTTTTGGTTGTTTACAGGCACTTGCTTTTCTTTCATGCCCACATAATTGAACACTAGTGTGGCATCTGCAGGCGCATTGATAGAGAATTTACCATCAGGGTTTGTTTGTGTAGATAAGGAAGCTCCTTTTACTCTTACCACAACCCCAGGTAAAGGGGCACCTTCATTGCTGACTTTTCCAGTAATGACCTGCTGGGCATAGGCGGTGGTAAAGCCGGAACAGACCAGGAGCAGTAAGAGTCGGAGGGCGATCGAGTGTTTAAAAAAATAAGAAAGGTGTAATCGTTTGATCATCATTAATTTGGTTTTTGTTTAAAGAAATAGGTTGTTTTGGGAGTTGATAAGGATGAAACCTGCTCCTGCAGGAGCTTTCGGTTTTTTGAGCTCTGTTTTTATGCGAAGCCTTGTTTGGCTCAGAATAAAACAGCGCATGACAAGGCCAGTGTTTTCATAATATTTGGTTTAGGTGAAGCAATTGGCGATAAGATGTGGTGAACCGCTTTGCTAAGGTATATAGGAATAGCAGCCTGAAAAGGGGGTGAAGTAGTTAAAAAAGGGGGGTAAACTCGATAGGTTCCATGTTTAAAACACAAATAATACTTACATTCAACCCTAGATATCATATTCCCTTACCTCCACATGTTTAATCCTTTTAGAACTCTTGCGATCACTGTTTCATTATTATGGATCACCTTACCTTCAGCTGCAATTGACTTTTCTTCGGTATTCTATTTAGGTATTGAAAATGGCCTTTCTAACAATGAGGTAAATTGTCTTTTTCAGAGCAGGGATGGTTTCATGTGGTTTGGTACTTTTGATGGATTGAACCGTTATGATGGCTACAGTTTCAAGATCTTCAGAAAGAAGCTGAAAGATGGAAATTCACTGATCAACAACAGGATCCAATGTCTTGCGGAAGATGAGGCTGGAAATCTGTGGATTGGCACGATGGGCGGGGTATCCATTTATAATGCGGCGAAGGAGAAGTTTAATACGCTGTATTTTAATGCACTTTCGAAAAAAGGAAAGCAGCTGGTGGACAATACCACGGTATTAAAAAGAGAAGGAAAAAATGATATGCTGATCGGGACTGCTAAGGACGGCTTACTGCTGTATATGGCAGCAACAGGAAAGACCATCCAGATTCCGTTCGTATCCGGTTCTTCAAAACGTGTTTCGTATCAGGTAACGGCCATAGAAAGGGATAAAAATAACCAGGTTTGGTTGTTTATTGAAGGCCTGGGTTTGTGTAAATACGATAGAAAAACACAAACGGTTAGTCTCTTGAGTAATACCTTAAAAAATGTCTCCTGTATTCAGGCAGATACTTTGGGCAACCTGTGGCTGGGTACAAGTTCGGGGATCTATAACTATAGGATTGCTGACCGAACATTCTCTTTCAGGCCATTGCCCCGACCAGTAACCAGTTTGTATTTCGATCAGTCTGATCAGCTTTGCATCACCACAGATGGCGGGGGGATTTTCATGATCAACATCAATGAAGAAAAGATGACCCAGCCTTTTAGGCTGAATGAAAAGGAACTTTTTACCAGCACGGCGATAAAAGGAATGTTAAGAGACCATCAGGGCAGGGTCTGGGTGGCCACATTAAGAGGGGGAATCAATGTCATAGACAATCAGCGATACCGATTTAAAACCCTTAATCCTGATCCTTTAGAAAAGAACAGTTACCATAACTATTTTATTTCTTCATTCGCTGAGGATGCTGCCAATAACATTTGGATAGGGACGGATGGGAATGGACTGGACCGCTGGGACCGCAAAAGGAATATATATGTAAACTATAAAAAGGAAGCCAGGAATGGCTTGACAAGCAACAACATCACGACCATTTTAAATGACCATCAAAATACCATTTGGCTGGCTACCTGGGGCGGGGGAATCCATCGTTTCCAGAAGTCAGCAGGGACTTTTGAGCATTTTAGCTGTATCCATCCTGTCAGTGGTTTAGAGTTTAAAAATGTATGGAAATTATACGAGGACAAACAACACAATTTATGGGCAAGTACGTTCGACAATGGCGGATTGTACAAGTTCAATCCAGCGCTGAAACGTTTTGAGTTATTTGATGATGCGATTGGCAATATCCTTTGCTTTATGGAGGATCGTAAAGGCGATTTATGGGCGGGAACGGATAGTAAGTTAATCCGCATCGACAGGCGCTTGAAAAAACACCTGGTTTATCATATTGGACATCGGGTAAGGGCTATTCTGGAGGATAAAGGAGCTATTTTATGGCTTGGAACGGAGGGCGGTGGATTGCTTTCACTAAATACCAGCAGCAAGAAGTACAGGCGATTTACAGAAAGCGATGGATTGCCGAATAATGCGGTATTGAATATCTTGCCTGATCAGGAGGGCGCGCTTTGGCTGAGTACTTTTTATGGGCTTTCGAAATTCAATCCGACCACTAAAAAGTTTCATAATTTCTTTGCCTCTGATGGCTTGCAAAGCAATCAGTTCAGTTACCTGGCAGCGGCCAAATTGAAATCCGGAGAATTGATATTCGGAGGGATCAAAGGTTTTAATGTGTTCTCAGCAGAGAAAATCAGCTTCTCCAGGGATAAACAGCAGATCTTGCTGACGGAGGTAAGTATAGATAATAAGCCTGTAAGCGAGAGTTTAAATGCGGAGTTTGTTAAGAAAACAACGGCCGGAGTCATCGATCAGCTCCTGATCCCTTACCATAAGGCATCGCTGTCTTTTGGCTTTATTAGTCTGGAGTATTCTAAACCTGATAAGATTAATTATGCCTATTTTTTGGAAGGATGGGATAACAACTGGATCAATGCAGGAAAAGTAAGGACCGCAAATTACAGCAGGTTAAAAGAAGGAACATATACGTTTCATATCAAAGCAAGCAATAGCGAAGGGGAATGGGGGGATGAACAATTAGTCAGCATTGTGGTGCTGCCACCCTGGCAGCGAACCTGGTGGGCTTATGCTTTGTATGCTTTGGTGATTGGGCTGGGCGTTTATTTGTATGTCAGGTATAAGCGTCAGCAGCTCGACCTGAACTATAAAGTGCGTCTGGCACAAATGGAAACTGAAAAAGAAAAAGAACTCAATGAGAAGAAGCTTTCCTTTTTTACAAACATCACCCATGAATTGAGAACTCCGCTCACTTTAATTGTGAACCCGGTTAAGGAACTGATAGGTAAAACAGAAGATACGTTAAAAAAGGAATTGACGGTGATCTATAGAAATGCGAGCCGTTTATTGACTTTAGTGGACCAGCTGATGCTGTTCAGGACAACGGATCAGGAAACGGCTAAGGTTCAGCTCAGTGAATTGAATTTTTACCAGCTGTGTAAAGATACTTTTGAAAGCTATCAGAAAATTGCTTTGAGCAAGCATATTCATTATGAGTTTGAATGTGCAAATCATGACCTGATGATTTTTGGGGACTATGAGAAGCTGGAAATTATCTTTTTTAACCTCCTTTCCAATGCTTTTAAATTTACGCCTTCCAATGGCAGTATCTTGTTTAAGGTGGAAGAAAATGAAACTGAGGTTAGCGTTTTTATCAACGACACCGGATGTGGGATCAATGAAAATGTGAAGAATAAACTCTTTGAAAAGTATTACCAGGGAAAAAATAGCGCAAAGAATAAGGAGATCGGATTTGGCATTGGTTTGTATCTGGCAAAGCAATTTATTGATTGTCATCAGGGAGAATTGAGCTATTCCAGCGAGCCGGGTACAGGGACTTCATTTCAAATCAAACTGAAAAAAGGAATGTGGTTTGATCCCGCTACCCCGGCAGCAGTGCCACTGGAAAATAAGCTGCTGCAGCGCCCAGAGCAGATTCCAGCCGAAGAAATTACTGAGGTTCCCAATATCAATACACTGGAGATCACTGAAAAAAGATCATTACTGATTGTCGATGATAACATGGAACTGCGGCAGTACCTGAAAAAGATCTTTAGTCCGCAGTTTGTAGTATATGAAGCGGAGAACGGTCTGGCAGGCTTTGAACTGGCACAAAAACTGGTGCCTGATCTGGTGATCAGTGATGTGCTGATGGAAGAAGGAAATGGGGTGGAGCTCTGTAAAAAGATAAAAACTGAGCCTATGCTGAACCATATTCCTGTGATTCTTTTATCTGGCCTCAGCTCTGCGGAAAGTAAATTGAAGGGGATTGAAAGTGGGGCAGATGATTACATCATTAAGCCGTTTGACAAGGACTTGCTGCTGGCTAAAATCAATGCGGTATTAGACAACAGGGATACCTTGCACCAATATTTTAGAGACAACATTACCCTCCGGAATAACAATCAGAAAATATCTGCGACCTATAAAGCTTTTCTGGAGAAATGTATTGCCATTGTGGAGGAGAATTTAAGCAATGAAGATTTCAATGCGCAATGGCTGGCCAGGTCTTGTAATTTGAGTTATTCTATCCTCTACAAAAAAGTGAAATCCATTTCCGGCCTTTCTTTAAATGCATTTATACGGTCTATTCGGTTGCGTAAGGCGGCATTGTTGATGCTGAGCACCAATACCAATGTGAACGAAGCCGCATTTCAGGTGGGGATTTATGACATCAAGTTTTTCAGGCTGCAATTCAAGAAATTGTATGGGATGAATCCTTCTGATTATATTAAGAAATACCGAAATTCCTTTAGTAAAGAATTTAACCTGATCAAATAAGCGTGATGGTTTTTATATTAGTATCAGCGCTAGGAGGAATGCCTGTTAAATGACGGAAGTATTCCGGATAAGTTTTAATTATAAATCGACTCAAGATGGAAAATCAACTCAGGATGGATGCACAAATTAAACATTATGAAAACAAGCTGGCTTTTGAAATGGATCCTTCAGATTTGTTTGAAGCCCTAAAGAACGGTGAAAAAGTAATTGCGATGGATGCCAGGAAGGTCTTTGGATTTGAAGCAGAGCATATTCCTGGTGCCATCAATATTCCCCATAGGGAGATGAATCTAGAAAGTACAAAACATCTGGATAAGGATTTTACCTATGTCACCTATTGCGATGGAATTGGCTGCAATGCTTCCACAAAAGGCGCTTTAAATATGACCAGACTTGGTTTTAAGGTCAAAGAACTGATTGGTGGACTGGAATGGTGGAAGCTTGATGGCTATGCAACAGCGGGGACAAAAGCAGGTGATGCTGGCGAGCAAATCCAATGCGCTTGTTAAAATTTCTACATTTTACTAATTTCATGTATCCAGCTAAAGCTTAAAAGCGATGAAGGATCATGTTCAATAAATGAAGGAGCTCGGGATTGAGGCGATCGAGGATTAAGCTAGGCCCGGATCGCTGCCTCTTTATTGTACTTGCCACGGTACTCCAGTGGGGAGATTCCTGTGATTTTCCTAAAGACTTCCCGGAATGCCTTTGTGTCTGAGTAACCAACCGCATACATGATTTCATTAATTGTTTTCCGGGTAGTTTCAAATTCTTTTTTTGCAAATTCCATCTTGACGCGCTGTGTATACTCCACTGGGGTATTGCCGGTCGCTTTTATGAACCTCCTGTCGAAGTTTCTTCTCCCTATAGCGAATCTGGAAGACAAAGCTTCCATCGAAATTTTATCCTCCAGGTTGCTTTCAATATAGGCTTGTGCTTTTTTTACCATTTCATCGCTGTGGTGCTTTTGTCCGGCAAATATGATAAATGCCGACTGACTTTGTCGGTCTATTTCAATCTGGAAGATTTTAGAGCAATAAATAGCAGTTTGTCGGTCGTAATATTTTTCTACCAGGTAGATGACCAGATTGAGAAAGGAATAGCCACCACCATTGGTATAAATTCGATGTTCATCCGTAATTAACTGCTCAACTTGCAGGTTTACTTTAGGGAATTTTTTCTGAAAAGCATCCGCGAAACACCAATGCGTCGCACATTTTTTCCCATCTAACAAACCTGCTGCTGCCAATACAAATGCCGCACTGCACATGCTGGCTATTTCGGCGCCTTTGCGATAATGTGCGTTGATCCAATCCAGCATTGCCTGACTTTCGTTATCGTTTTCGTCTTCTTTATGGTTGAGGGAAGGAATCAGAATCAGGTCTGTCTTTTGTATAGCAGAGATGTTCTTTTCTGTTTTTAAGGTGAGTAAACCTTTCATGAGTTCCGCACGAGGGGAAAGCCCCGCCATTTCAATTTCATATAAGGGCTGTTTTCCATTTCCTACCCAGTAATCATTTGCCGCCGTCAGTATTTCATAAGCGCCTATGATGCAGGCCATGCTGTTGATATTGGTTTTTCCACCAGGAATTAAAATCGTGATGTGTTTCATCGCTTTCTTTTTAATAAAAATAAGGGAAATCTGCGTCTAAATCAACCCCTGGAAAAGTCCAATTGGTACCACATTAGCAAGGGGGATGTCCCGTAACTTTGAGTTGTACTCCTCAATATTTGAGTTGTTCTTTTCGATAAATGAATTAATAACAGTTAAACCTACAATGAAACAAGCTATGGAAAGTAAAAACTTTACTGCGACACTATTGGTCGATCAAACTCCGGAACAAGTGTTCAATGCCGTTAAAAATGTACGTGGATGGTGGTCAGAGAATATTGAAGGAGGTACCGAAAACTTAAATGATGTATTTAAGTATCATTATGAAGACATACACCGCACAAAAATTAAGCTGATAGAGGTGCTGCCTAACAAGAAAATAGTTTGGTATGTGATGGAAAATAGGTTCAATTTTACCAAGGATCAAGAGGAATGGACAGGCGATCAAATGATTTTTGAGATTACTGAAAAAGGCGGTCATACGCAGCTGCAATTTACGCAGGTAGGTCTGGTTCCTGATTATGAATGTTACGAGATCTGTTTCAGTTCCTGGAATCATTATATTTTGGATAGTCTACAAAGTTTAATCACTACGGGCAAAGGGTTGCCAACTATTAAGGAAGGAAAATCCCTATCTTCATGAAATAATTGAAACCATGAACCTCCCTCAAAATCTTGCGCTAAAGCTCAGCTGCTCTTTTCTTTTGCTAAGTACAAATCTTTTCGCGCAGCTGCCGGAAGAAATCAGCTGGAAACATTTGCTGAAGACCTATAACCAGGATAGTACTGAAATGGTGCTTTCCCTGAATAATAAACTATTGGAAGGCCAGTATAAGATCCCTTCAGATGAAGGAGGTTTTGCTTTGTATACGATTAAAAAAGGGAAGATTACAGGCGAAGCTTTTTGGTATACGCAGGGTGGAAGGATGGAGTGTAAACTGCATTTTAAAGATGGCGTACGTAATGGTTTAAAGGAAAATTACGACAATGATGATCAGGTTTGGCTGCGTCAGGAATATAAAGATGGCAAGCAGGATGGCATCAGCGAAATGTACAGAAGCGGTAAAGTCATTAATAAATCAAGCTATAAGGCGGGTAAAAAAGACGGTCAGTCTTTAACCTATTCTGGTGATCAGCTGAGTACCGAAGCCAATTATGAGAATGACAAAAGGAATGGCCTTTATCGGGTGTACCAGAATGGCCAGATCATCACAGAAAATAATTACAAAGACGACTTACAGCACGGTTTGTCGAGCACCTACCTTTCTGGTAAAAAGAGCATGGCTTCTACCTACGAAAATGGCAAAAGACACGGTGTTTCTTATATGTACAAACCTGATGGAACTGTCCTTTTTGAAAGCTATTACCTGCTTGGAGATAAGGTGAGCAAAGATGCTTTTGAAAAATATCAGGAAAGTCATCAAAAATAATGCTGCTTAGCAAGTTTCGGGTTTTATGAAAATCAGGTTTATCTGACCTTTGTTTTGAATTTAAAAAACAAAGGAAATGGAAAAGCTGCAAAATAAAGAAACCATAGTGAGGAATCCGGTAGATTGGCCTACCGTAACGGAGGAAATGCATGAAAAAGGATTTGCGCTGGTTCCTGCATTCCTTTCCGCCGAACAATGCGGGGAATTGATCGATGGTTATCATCAGCCGGATGCTTACCGAAAAACAGTGCTGATGGAACGCTATCGTTTTGGCCTTGGTGAGTATAAATATTTCAATTATCCATTACCTGACCTTATCCAGCACATGAGAACAGCGCTATATCCAAAGCTGGCAGTCATTGCAAATGCCTGGATGAAAGTGCTGAATATTGCGACAGTTTTTCCAGCCGAACATCAGGAGCTGATACAGCAGTGCAACGAAAATAATCAAACCAAAGCAACAGTACTGATTTTAAAATATGGTCCAGGTGGATTCAATACTTTGCATCAGGATTTGTATGGGGAGGTCTATTTTCCAATCCAATGTGTGATGTTTTTAAATGAACCAGCACAGGATTTTACTGGCGGCGAGTCTGTGTTAACAGAACAAATACCTAGAGCACAATCAAAAGCGATTGTACTACAACCCAAAAAAGGGGATCTGTTGATCTTTACCACGAACTTCAGACCAGTACGTGGGAGCAAAGGGTATTATCGCGTCAATATGAAACACGGAGTAAGTGAAGTTCATACGGGAGCACGCCATACGCTGGGTATCATTTTTCACGATGCTTTGAGTTAAAAGATGATCAGACATACTGAGGTTAATGACCCTGATTTAAGAAGGAAATTACGACAAAAAGAGGTTTGTTTCGCTGGAAACAGCAAACTGAAAATATACGGAACGTTAATGTGTAAATCTGGTAAGCGAATGAAAAAAGAGAACAGGGTTTTCTTTAGTTCTCAGGAAGCAGCAGTTAAGCATGGTTTTCGACCCTGCGGACATTGCATGAAAACCGAATATAAGAGTTATCTAATGGCCATACGATAGATGGGCTAACTGTTGCTCATTATTTTTATAGTACGGTTCAATAAAGCCATTGCAAACTCTGTTTTCTGCAGCGTACTGAAAATCTGTACTTCTTCTAAAAGAGTAGATTCATTGTCCAGGAATTTCAGGATTTTCCTGGCGCTGTTTTTCTCGAACATCCTGGAGAAGATCTCCTCACCTGAAATGCGTTCAGAATCGAGCAAATGTAAAAGCGTGGCATCATAGAGGGCAAACCTTGGTGATGAAATTGCTGGAAGATTGGGATGCCCGGACTCCATCAATTGTTTCACAATTGCTGCGGTATGTTTCTGGATAAATCTAAAGGTATAACCGGTAGAGCCTTTTGTAAATCCTCCTGCAGTACCTAGATAAATAATACGCTCCTGCTGCCTTTTGATGGGATGATCAGTCATTGGAATTACACCATGTTCCTTTTCTATGATGGTATATTGCATGCATTTTAGCTGCTCTTGGATGTATTGCTGCAATGCGGCGCTATAATCTTCTGGAGCTAATTCTTGCTTAGAAAAGATCGTGTATTCCACTAAAGCGCGATTTGAGCTGAGCGGCAATACATAAACAAATGAGGTGCCTGCTTGCTGTGAGGTGTTAAAGTCCATCAATGTCGCACATTCCTGGTCAAAGGTATTGCCTTCAGTTTCTATCAGCCAGCCTTCAAAATGCTGCAGGAAATATTGGTAACGATCAGGTTTTTTCTCCTGGACCTGGGGAATACTGCTGAACACATAATCAGCGCTGAAAGTCTTCCCATCAATCACTACATAAGCCTGATCTTTTTCCGTGTACTGCTTTTCTACCTTTCCTTGTAAGCGGATCAACTGCGGCTGATCTGCTAATAATTGATCCGTATGTGCATAGAAATCCAGTCCACGGATCATTTTATATTGATAGGGCTTGATGTCTAATTCTTGATGAAGGAATTTGCTGGCAAATGATAAGCGGTCCCATTTCCGATATACGGCAGGTTCAAATACATCCGGATGTTCTTCCCAAAAACACCAGGTTCTGTCGTTGGATTTTTTCTCCTCATAGTCTACGAGCAGTACGCGTTTATTGCTGGCCTGGATATAGGGGAGTATCCGTACTGCAAGGCTTCGTCCAGCACATCCGCCTCCGGCGATGATGTAATCAAAGTGCTCCATGTTTGTTCTTTTGAGAGTGCTGCCAATATTTTCTTGCTGCGAACAACATGCCAAAGGATTCTCCATGATGCCTGTCCAGGTGCTTATGGTGCATTTTATGGGCTCTTTTGATCGTTTTTATATACTTGTTATCGCTCCTTGAAAACCACTTGAAACGTTGATGGATCACCACATCATGGATCATGAAATAGGCGATACCATAAAGTAAAATTCCTAATCCTATATAAAACAACCAGTTGAACCCCTTTTCCGCACCGAAAAAGAACAATAAAATACTAGGTGTAGCAAATATTATGAAAAAGGCGTCGTTCTTTTCAAAGAAATGTGGTTTTTTCTGATGGTGGTCTTTATGCAATACCCACAATAGTCCGTGCATGACATATTTGTGTGTAAACCATGCCACTCCTTCCATGAAGATAAAAGTACCTATGGTAATCAATAAATAAATCATCCAGTTATCCATGGTTATGCTTTAATAGTTCCAAATTTAATTCTTTCTTTTCTTCTGCAGTACAATACTTAGAAGTCGACAAGTATTTTACTATGTTTTGCTTTAGTGTTTTGTCTTTGCTGTTTTTTAAATTAGCCAGCACAAACTTCTTATCATTTTGGATGTCGTCGTTGTAGTTCAGAAAAGCGGGCAGATTCGTTTGAATGGCCAGTCTTAAGAATCTTATTTCCAAATGATCCGGTGCTTTTTTGACCGCTGTTTCTATCAGGTGTTTCCCGTTGTTAAAACGCTTAACTTTACTGATCGGACTCCATGCATACTTGGCCTGCATCATTTCTGCAGCTCCTTTATAGCCAATTAACAGCGGGCTGGAGGACTCCGTAACCTCTGCCAGCAGCTTTAAAAGCTGATCTGCTGCGGTTTTACTTTTCGCGGAGGCCTGGAATAGACTTTTTACTTCCTGAATTTCTGGTTCTGCTGCATAAACTTTGCTCAACAGCAGCATGAACATCAAAAAGACTATTTTCTTCATATCGTATTCGTTTTGTAACGGATGATGGAGTCGAACATCAATCCAAATTTATGGGCATTGGAAATTCTAATCCTTTGCGACATCACTTTCTCAGCAGTACTGGATTTAATCTTCTGAAACAGTTTTTTATAATAAACATAAGCCAGGTAAACACCGTTTCTTGAGGAGGCCGGTAGTTGTCGGATGCCAATCAATGCCCGTTTGAACTCTTCTTCTATTTCCTCTTCAATCAGCTTTTTTTCCGTGTTGGAGAAGGCCGATAAGTTTACATTAGGGAAATAGCTGCGGCTTAAGGTATAATAATCTGCGTTAATATCCCTCAGGAAATTTACCTTTTGAAAGGCAGAACCGAGCTGCATTGCCGAATCTTTTAGTTTTTCATATTGTAATTTATCACCTTCTGTAAAAACTTGTAAGCACATTAGGCCAACTACCTGAGCTGATCCAAGGATGTATTCATTGTATTTTTCGGGGGTGTAAAGTGCTTGTTCCAGGTCCATTTCCATACTTCTAAGAAACAATTCTATCAGCTCTTTATCAATGTCATATTTGTTCACTACTTGCTGGAAAGAGTTGAGAATAGGGTTTAGGCTAATTCCATCTTCAATCGCTTCAAAGCAATCTCTTTTAAATTTAGAGAGTAAAATAGGCTTATCATAATCATGGAAGCTATCTACAATTTCATCCGCCAGCCTTACAAAACCATAAATGGCATATATCGGATGACGCAGTTTTTCCTCTAAAAAATAGATGCCTAAAGAAAAGCTGGTACTGTAACGCTTGGTGATCATTTCGCTGCAGGCTGCTGACAGCTTATCGTATATCTCTTTCATGGCTATTTGTTTAGGTGCTTTATCAATTGTTGGGCGGCAAGGTTTCCAGAAATAATCGATGGCGGAACTCCTGGTCCGGGCACAGTAAGTTGTCCGGCATAAAAAAGATTGTTGATTTTTTTATTTTTAAGGGTTGGTTTCAGGTTTGCAGTCTGCATCAGCGTGTTCGCTAAGCCGTACGCATTTCCTTTAAAAGAATTGTAATCGGTAATAAAATCACTGACACAGTAGCTTTTTTTATAATCCAGGTGTTTGCGTATTGGTGTTCCGGTATAAGCTTCCAGGCGGTCCATAATTAAATCAAAGTATTGTTCACGGATGGCTTCAGGATCTTTGATATCCGTGGCAAGCGGCATCAATACAAATAAGTTTTCATGACCAGCTGGGGCTACCGATGGATCGGTGACACTTGGACAGCAGACATAGAATAATGGTTTTGTGGGCCATTGCGCTTGTTTATAGATCTCTCGTGAATGCTTTTTTAAATCCTCGTCAAAGAATAAAGTATGGTGATTTAAGCGCGCGACCTTAGTGTTTACCCCTAAATAGAAGATGAGGCAGGAGGGCGCAAGTACTCGGTTGTCCCAATATTTTTCTGAATAATTTCTCTGTGCAGCATTTAGCAGTTTTTCTTCCACATGATGGTAGTCTGCAGCAGCGATCAGGCCATCATAATGATGAGTCCCGCTTTCCGTAGTTAAACTGACTACTTGGTTTTCCTCCACATCAATTGCGGATACGGCGGCATTGGTATGAAATTTAGCACCCTGCATCTCCGCAATGGTCTTCATGGCTTTGATCACTTTTCCAAAGCCACCTTTTGGGTACCAGGTGCCTAATTTCAGCCCTGCATAGTTCATCAGACTGTATAGTGCTGGAGTATCTTCCGGCATTGCGCCAAGAAACAGCACCGGGAATTCCATTAAGGCAATGAGCCGGGGATCTTTGAAATATTTTTTAACGTGCGCACTAAAAGAGGTAAATACCTGTAGTTTAAACAAGCCTTTGATCAGGTCTACATCGGCAAATTCCATTAAGGAAAGTCCGGGTTTGTACACCAGTTTGCCCATTCCAATGTTGTATTTATAGGCGGCTTCAGCTAAAAATTCCTTTAGTTTTTTAGCACTGCCAGTTTCTATGGATTCAAATAACGCGCACAATTCTTCGAAATTTGCCGGAATATTTAATACGTCATCAGCGCCGAAAACTACACTAAAGCCAGGATCAAGCAATTGCAGCTCATAAAAATCTTCTGCTTTATAGCCGAAATCATTGAAGAACTTTTCAAATACTTCGGGCATCCAATACCAGCTTGGCCCCATGTCAAACAGGTAGCCGTTCTCCGTAATCAGCTGACGTGCCCTTCCCCCAATGTCTGCGTTTTTTTCATAAACATCCACCTGGTAACCTTGTTTTGACAGGTAAGCTGCTGCACTGATTCCGGCAAAACCTGCACCAATGATGGCGATTTTAGTTTGAGCTTTATTTGTTGTAGTTGACATGCTGGTGGTTTCTTTTGATGAGTTGATGACTATCCTCTTGCCTTTGCCTTATGAAAATCTTCCAGCTTGGTCAGTATTGTGATCAATTGCATTTTTTCTTCCTGAGATAATGGTTCAGTAACATTCTTTGTGGCGGCCCTTATATTTTCCATACTTTCATTGAGAAGCTGAGTTCCTTTTGAAGTAATGTGGATCATTCTATTCCTTTTGTCTGTGTCAATCGTAGTTTGTGTTACCAATTCCATACTAATCAATCTGTTGATGATTTGTATCCCTGCAGATTTTTCATGAACATTCAATTTTATCAGCACGGTTTTTGTCATGCTCCCAAATGCAACCAGACTGATTAAATAAATGAAATCATCAGGAGTGGAAAATGCAGTGTTGGCAATCGCCACCTTTGCCTGTAATTTCGCATACCTGGACAAGTGCACTAATGAAGTATTAATGACACTATCAGCCGATCGACCTTTCGATTTTCCTTCCCATTCAGGTTCTGAAGGAATCAGCAAACCTTCCTTTCTGGAATATTCATTTAGCCATTGCCCAAATGAATGTACATCCTGGGGATGCTGATCAGACTCCTCTTCGTAAATCTTAACTAAACTGATCAGGTCCTTTATTAAATCGTAATGCATATTTTTAGAATCAGGTAGGCGAATAATTAAGCTAATATAGTATTAAATTGTACTAATAAATAAATTAATTTAGTTTTGTGTGCTGTAAAAAGTATAATAATATACTAATATTGCTTGGAACAAATTTACACTGAGGCTGTTATTCAGATATAGCGGTCATATTGAAAGATACGGACATCTGCTATAATAGTGCTATTTAATACAAAACAATATGAAGAAAATACTTCCTTTCGCCAATGGCATTGCTTTATTGGTCACAATTTTGGTCAACTATCTCTCTAATTCAGGATTGTTGAATGGCAATACCATGAAAACGATATCAGATCGTTATTTTAATTATTTCACTCCTGCAGGGTATGCGTTTTCCATTTGGGGGCTTATTTATATTGGCTTGATCGCTTTTGTATTTTACACATGGCGAGACTTTTCTAAAAAGAAAGAAGAAGATTCCATCGTGCTGAAAATAGGCTGGTGGTTTGTACTTTCTTGTCTGGCGAATTCTCTTTGGGTACTGGCCTGGTTATCTGATTATACCGCCTTATCGGTTCTGCTGATGGCAGTATTGTTGATTTCTTTGTGTAAGATCATCATCAATACCCGTATGGAATTAGATGCGCATCCGTTTAAAAGTTACCTTTTTGTTTATTGGCCTTTTGCACTGTATTCCGGATGGATTTCTGTTGCTTTTATTGCGAATATAGCGGCTTACCTGACTAAAATCCAGTGGAGTGGCTGGGGGATTTCTGCAGTCAGCTGGACTATTATAATGATTGTCGCAGCTGGATTGATCAATATTGTGATGGTGAGGCTGCGAAATATGCGAGAATACGCGTCGGTTGGTATTTGGGCATTAATCGCGATTGCAGTCTCCAATGGAAAGAACAATGGTCCGGAATCAATAGTGTATGCCTGTTATGTAGTTGCAGTGATTATATTTGTTTTCATTAGTATCAGTGCTTTGAAAAATCGCCAGAGCTCTTTAGAAAATATGTAAAACAATATGTTGAAACGCTTTAAAAAATGCTTCCTGCTTGCCAGTTTTTTTCTTGCCTCTAGCACTGTATTTGCCCAAACGCAAAGGGTTAAGCCAGCGGTAAAACCTAATATTATTTTCATTATGGCCGACGACCATACTTCCCAATCCTGGGGAATTTATGGTGGCATATTGAAAGATTATGTAGTCAATAAGAATATAAAAAGGATGGCAGCTGAGGGGGCTGTTTTAAACAACGCTTTTTGTACAAATTCTATCTGTGTACCCAGCAGGGCGACCATTATGACTGGTCAGTACAGTCAGAAAAATAACGTGTATACCTTAGGTGATGCTTTAGATCCAGCTCATCCAAACATTGCTAAAGTACTACAGGGAAACGGTTATCAAACGGCATTAATCGGCAAATGGCACTTAAAGAAGCAGCCCACAGGCTTTGATCATTTCATGGTGATGGACGATCAGGGCGTGTATTTTAACCCCACGTTTAAGACAGAAAAAGACTGGAAGGATGATGGCCAGGCTGCTGGTGTGCTGCATAAAGGATACAATACAGATCTGGTGACGGACTACTCCATAGATTGGCTGAATCAGCGGGATAAGAACAAACCGTTCTTCATGATGACACATTTTAAAGCGACTCATGAGCCCTGGGAATATCCGGAAAGATACCATAACCTGTATGCAGGACTGACGATTCCTGAGCCGGTATCTATACTTGATTTCGGACCAGAAACCAATGGCCGGACTTTTAAAGGACAGGATCTAGAAGACCTGGAAAGCCGCTGGGAACAGTATCAGAAAAACCCTGAAAAATATTGGACTACTTATCCGGGGATGCCCTTTACCATTGAAGGTTTAGACAGCATTCAGGCCCGTAAGAAGATCTATCAGAAGTTTGTTAAAGATTACCTGAGGTGTGCCGCCGCAATTGATGACAATATTGGCAGGCTGCTGGACTACCTGAAGCGTAATGGCCTGGCGGAAAACACCATTGTGATATATACCTCAGATCAAGGTTACTTTTTAGGGGAACATGGCTTTTTTGATAAACGGATGATGTATGAGGAATCGTCAAGGATGCCTTTTGTGATTTGTTATCCGAAGGAAATTAAAGGAGGCAGCCGTGTCAATGATATCATCCTAAACATCGATTTTGCTGCACTTTTTGCAGATTATGCAGGCTTAAAAAAACCTGATTTCATCCAGGGGCAAAGCTTTAGGGATAATTTAAAAGGTAAAACTCCAAAAAACTGGCGCAAATCTATGTATTACCGTTATTGGGAACATAGTAAAGACAGGCCCGCTCATTTTGGGATTAGAGACCAGCGTTATAAACTCATTTTTTACTACGGAAAGGGCCTTGGAATGAAAGGTGCTTCCAATGAATCCAGTCCAGCTGCCTGGGAGTTTTATGACCTTTCAAAAGATCCAAAAGAGCTGCACAATGCGATGAATGATCCAGCTTATAAACAGCAGATCGCCAGGATGAAAATTGAGTTATTGAAACAAAAGGAGCAGAGTGGTGATGACGATTCCGGCAGACCTGAGATGAAGGCCATTATGAACAGTTCATTTTAGTATTTCTTTTTAGTTTAAGGGTTTAAAGTAAAATATTATTATATTCGATAGCTTTCTATTGATGATAATATATGCGCCTCAAACTAATTGTGCTGATTCAAATTTTCTTTAGGGAGAATAAAATGTTTTCTTTTTTATTATCCTTAATATTATTGCTTCGCAAGCGGTTTTTTCTCAGCAAATTCCGGAAAAGAAGCTGTTGGTTGATATTGCCAATTTGAATGGTGGGACAGTTTCCGAGATTTTCCTTGAAAATGAATATATCCCACTGGAAAATACAAAAGAAAGCGAGGTTAACAGAGTGGATAAGGTGCTGGAGACCAAGGATAACTACCTCATTCTTGACACAAAGAAACCAGGTAAAATATTTATTTTCGATAAGCAGGGGAAGTTTGTACGAAAAATCAAGGAAATACCTGGAAAGAAAACGACGGCAGATGGTTTTCGGAACCTTTGGCTGGACGAAGCTAAAAATGAGATCATCAGCGAAGTATTCTCTACCATAGATGGCCTGAATTTAATTTACTTTGACCTGAATGGCAACTTTTTGAGATCGAAAAAGCAACCTCATGGAGGTAGAGACCTTTATTATATAAACCAAAATATTTTTGCTGGAGTAAGCAGCTACTATCAATCCGGGGACCTGAATAAAAAAGATCGCCCAAATTTTCATTTGTCCTTTTATAAGGATGGGAAAATGATCAAACAGTATTTTCCAATAGATACTGCTATTCTCAATTTGGACCTGGATGATATCATTTATCGACCCTCTGGTATTGATGTGACGGATCCTGCTTTTTTATTCGTCAACACAGCAAGCTATAAGGTTTTCAATGTCAATGAAAAGGGTATTAACGCCATTTACAACATTGTGCTGCCTTTAAAAAACACACTGCCTGCAGATTTTATGACTAACAAAGCTCATCAAGGAAAGCGTTATCAAATGGCCAGCGCTAACAAAGATTTAGTTTATGGATTCCAAAATTTATATAAACTAAAGAATTGGCTTTTTTTTAGTGCGAATCATGTGAATGATGATGACCTGATCATGTATAATTTACAAACTTCCAGCGCGATCGAATTGAGACATGTACAGGGTGATGCTTCAAATGCCTACCTGCCTGTATTCTTATTTGAAGGGTTGGTTGGAGTTTCACATCAAAATATCTATACTACTTTAAGCGCAGCAGAGTTATTTCAATCCAAAACGGATATGTCCGCTAAAAATCCTGCTTACAGTAAATTGCTGAGTGATTTCTTTGCAAAATCATCTCGTTTGAGTAATCCGGTACTGGTTAGGTTAAAGCTGAAAGGTGATTTCTAGGTTGAAGTTCAAAGCAGTTTTATTCATTTGCATATTGATGATCACTGCGCAGGCAGATGCCCAGCAAAAAGATCCATCCGCTATCGGGCAGATCAAAGGGGTAGTTCGCGATTCCCTGCATAATTTTAGTTTACAATCTGCTACCATCTCCATTTATAGCAAGGCAGATTCTTCATTGCTGATGTATCAGCTGGCTAATCGCTTAGGGGAGTTTGTAGCTAAAAATATTCCAATAGGAAAGCCATTATATGCTGATTTTACCTATCTGGGCTATAAAGGACAAAGACGATATTTTACCATCAGCTTAGCCGAAAAAATATATGATTTTAAGACCATCTACCTGCGCAACCAGGATGTCATGCTGCAGGAAGTGGCGATAGGACTACCTCCTGTGAGAATGAACAGGGATACGCTGGAATTTTTAGCCGATGCCTATACGCTTGAAAAAAGTGCGACAGTGGAGGATCTGCTGAGGAAATTAGCCGGATTAACGGTATGGGGCGATGGCAGCATTACTTATAATGGTAAACCTATTCACAATCTCACTGTCAATGGCAAGCCTTTTTTTGGTGGTACTATAAAAGTTGCGACGCAAAACCTCCCAAAGAATATCGTAGATAAGATACAGGTCTTCAATAATGGTCATAATGAAAATCCATTGGATTCTACCCTGCAAATGAATGTCAAATTAAAAAAGGGGATGGAAAATGGGCTGTTTGGTAAAGTGTCTGCGGGCTATGGAACAGCGCAGCGATATGGGGCGGATGCCTCCATCAGCCATTTTACCCCAAAATTGCAGCTAGGGATTTTGACTGCATTCAATAATACGAATAAGGTTGCTGGCAGCGTATCTGGATTACAGCAATATTCCTCCTTTAAGGGGGCGGGGACGAGCAATGAGTATAGTTCTGATTTTAGTAGGGCCGGGCTAAACCGTCAATACGCGGGCGGCGCACAGTTCCAGTATAATTTTATGGAGAGTAAAAAGACGCTGCTTGAAACGCGTTTGCTGACAGGAGATTATTTCGCAAGTAAAGACTTCAATCAAACCGAAAGGGAAATTGTAACAGACAGATTGGTCTCTCAGGGGATTGATACCAGAAAAATTGATGCCAATTCCAATCGTAATACGGTAACTAGACAGCATTTAAATCTGAACTATCAAGCTAATGATTCTAAGAATGGATTGGTGCTGGCGCCGAAAGTCATTCAAAGCATTACAGACCATCACTCCATTACAAATAGTACTGTTCTTTTGCCTGATGGTACAGAACAAAGCAGTAATGAATCCCAAAATATAAATAGCCAGCGATATAACTTTTATGGGATCAGCGGCAAGTATAATATGGCATCCATATTTAGCCTGTCATTCGATTTTTCTAATCATAAAAATGATGAGGATAGAACGAATATTACTGAGTTTACATCGCCTTTGGATGTTACGCAAAACAAAGCTTTTAATCGTAAGTACGCTATAAATACAAATAGCAATTATCAAATGATAAATCTGCGCTCTATGCCTTTGCAGGATTTTATTTTTGATAAGAGAAAAATGAGGCCAAGTATTACTTTAAGAAATAAAATAGAACTTCGCCAAAACCAAAGTATTGACCAGATCAGCGATTTAAATGCAGATCAAAACAACTATACTGACAATACTTATTTGAGCAATCGAACAAAATATAATTTAACAACTGATGTATTAGGCTTGAACATCAATCGCAGTTATGATGTGGGCAGTTTAGCAGGTCGATACCAGAGAAATCTAAGGCTAAACATAGACCTTCAAAACCAGTTTCTCTGGCAAGAGCATCGCTCAGAGAAGGCTTTCCAAAATATAAAGCGCGACTACAGTTCATTTGTCCCCTTGGCATCCATCCATTATGAGGATTATCAGACAGGGAGCTACAGTAAGAGTTACAGGTTAAGCTATATCAGCTCCATCACCGTTCCAGAAATTCAGCAGTTTGCGCCATTGGTAGATAGTTCCAATGTTTACATTTTTTATCGTGGTAATACAGCACTAAAGGAAAGCTACCACCATGAATTGGTTTTTGATTTTAGTCATGTCCCTTCGAGTCTAAAAGATGGGATAAACTATACGGTATCAGCCCACTATAAGGCGATCAATAATTATATCACGGATAGTGTTTTTTACGATGAATTAGGTCGGCAAACTATTGGATATGTAAATGTAATGGGCTACAGAAGTGCTGGACTAAATTCCCAGATGAGCAGGTCTTATAAATTTTCCTCTCATCAGGTCCAGTTACGTTTAAATGTCAGCTATAACTTTTCCAGGAGACCTGGCTATACCAATGGGCTTGAGAACCTGGTACAGCAAAATTCTACCAGCGGATATCTAGATGCCGGCTATTCATTTAAAGACAAATTGTTGATTAACCTGGGACAAAGAATCAGTAATTCCAATGCGAAGAACAGAAGTCCGGCTGCGGTGACAGCCTTTGTAAATACTACTTCAGTGACCACAGGACGCTTAAGTTTTCCATTTTATAAAGGACTGACCTTTGCGAGCAATGTTGACTTTAATCATTATAAATCATCCAGCAGTAAGGCGGTCAGCTTTACCATTTGGAATGCCGGTTTAACACAGCGCTTTACCGAGGAAAAGAACTTTGAACTGCGATTTGAAGCCCTGGATTTATTGCGGCAAAACAAAAATATGGTGATCATTAATGATGGCACCATGCTCACAAGTACCAGAACGAATACCTTAACCCAGTATTTTATGTTATCATTTTCTTATTTCCCCCGTAGATTTGGTAACAGTAAAAAATGATTGCATGATTTATACAATTTTTAATCTTCGGGAATACTTTCCTTTACGATATAAAATTGTAAATGATGAAGATAATACTGTCTATAGCGCTGATTTTCCTAGCCAATCTGGTTAATGCACAAAGTACCTGCGAATGCGGGGAGACTTTGGAACGATTGATTCATAAAATTGAAACTGAGTATCCAGGATTTGAAGAAAAGACGAAGGATAAGATATTATATGAAAGTTTCAAAGTACAGTTAAAAGTCGAAGCAAATCTCACTGAAAAATCAGCTTGCTTTGCTATGCTAAAAAAGTACACGGCTTTCTTCCGGGATGGTCATATCTGGATAAATCCAGCAACGGCTATAAGTAATTCAAAAGAAACAGTAAGTACCACGCTGGTCGATGTTGATATCGAGAAATTCCGGAAAAGGAGCAAAACGACTGCTGATCCAGTCGACGGAATTTGGAAAAACAAGTTTGAATGGACAGGAGGGGCGCTCTATGAAATTGGAATTACCAAAAATAAGGCTGGGGTATGGATCGGATTTGTCATGAGTTCCAGCTCTGCTTTTTGGAAACCTAAAGAAACGAAATTTAGGCTTTATCCTGATGGGAAGTTCGAATTTTACACTTTCGATAAGAAGATGAAGACCGGAACTTATGAAATTTACAACCAAAGTATTGTCTATTTTAAGGAGGTAAGAGCTGTTTTTATAAAAGAATCACCAGCATCAAATTTGACACAGGAAGAGGTAAAAAGAAAAGTTGGGGAATACTATGGATTTGGGGCAAAAAAGTTGAGCGATAAAACCATGCTGCTCACATTGCCATCTTTTGATTATCCTTTCGTTGAAATCATTGAAGACCTGGTAAAAAACAACCGTTCCCAAATTGAAACTTGTAAGAATTTAATCATCGATCTCAGGGGTAATTCTGGGGGGACAGATAACGCTTATCAGCTATTATTGCCTTATATCATGACCAATTCCATCAGAAACATGGGGGTAGAATACCTGGCCACACCAACTTTAGTAGATGGACTTAAAGGTTATCTAAAAAACTTGCCTGAAAATAAGGAGCGACAAAGAGAAATGGAGCGGGTAGGGAGATGGATCAGTCTTTTTGAGGAAAATATGGGAAAATTTGTAAATCTTAAAGACAGCACTTTCTCCATGCAACAAGTTGTGCCCTCTGAAAAGAGCCCTGCGCAGGTGTTGATCCTGATCGATAAAAGAGTTGGAAGTGCTGCCGAAAGCTTCACTATGATGGCGAAACAAAGTAAAAAGCTGAAGGTAGCAGGTACGGTCAGTTCCGGAGGATTGGATTATGCAGCAGCACGGATGTTCAATTTTGGCTGTCCTGAATATCTACTGCAATTGCCAACCTACCGTTCTTTAAGGCTGCCGGATTATCCAATTGATAATATTGGCATTCAACCAGACATTTTCCTGGACAAAAGCGTCCAGGATTGGCTGCAATTTGCCTTAGCATATTTGGAACAATAAAGAAACTGATTCTGGCAAACACGTTGACAGAAAATCAGCTCAATGCTAGTTTTGTGCAGTATAACCTGCTAGCGTACCAGAGATTTCTTTGATCGTCTTTAGACTAAAAGGATGTCTGCCAATCAGCCATCTTTTAATTTCGTCAGGATTGATATCCAAGGCCACAGCTAGATCATTTTCTGAAAGAATCTGATCGGCTAACATTTTTGAAGCTTTGCTGGCAAGATCCTGGTTCAGCTGTGTTAATTCTTCTATAGCGGGGTTTCCACTTTCTTCCAGCCAGATGGCTACAAAGTCGTTCTCTTCCATTGATGTTCTACGTAATAATTTAAAGTATTCCGGGCCTTCTGCACCGTTTGCCTCATTTGGGCTCCAAATTTAACGATATTCCTAGTAATATTGCAACAAGACTCAAAGCCAGTCAGGTTATAATTGAAAAATTGTAGCTTAGGCAGGTGTGCTGGAAGAGGATTGCTGGAAGAAATATGATGATGTTATAGTGTGAATGAATATGGAAGTAAAAAACTTAGAGAATATCGATCTTGAAAAATTAGTGGCAGTAATTAATTTATCATTTTCAGATTATATCGTGCCCCTGCAGCTGAATTTAGAAATATTGAAAGCTAAGATTAAAGCAGAGGACATCAAGATGGAATTATCTATGGGCGTGTTTGATGGTGATGAAATGCTGGGTTGTATGTTACATGGATTACGGGATACGGAGGAAGGATTAACAGTGTACAATGGTGCTACAGGCGTAATTCCAAGCCATAGAGGGAGAGGATTGGTCCGAAAAATGTATGAACATCTGCTGCCGGAATTAAAAAAGCTAGAGGTAAAGAATATGGTATTGGAAGTGATCACTGGAAATCATCCTGCAATAAAAGCGTATGAGAAAATGGGATATACTGTGCATAGAACGCTAGATTGTTATAGAGGAAAAATTCAGGTCAACAATAACAGTCCGGTCAGCATATTGAAAGAAATTGATCCGGTGGAATGGAAGGAGTTGATGTCTTTCTGGGATACAAAACCCTCCTGGCAGAATGCCGTTCAGTCCTTGGAAAATAGCAAAGAAAATTGTCAGTTTGTGGCTGCTTATCGCGATGATTTATTGGTCGGTTATGCCGTCTATAATCCGACATCAAGAAAAATAAATCAGCTTGCCGTTGCTAAAAATTACCGAAATAAGGGAATTGGTACGGAGCTGTTTGCTCATATCAATGAGGTAGTTGATCAGCAAGAAGTTTTTGTCTTCAATGTAGACCATAATGCGGCTTCTACTTTGGAATTCTTAAAAGCTCAGGGGCTTTGCGAACATATCGCACAGTTTGAGATGAGCAGAATGGTCTAATGTTTAATGCCCATCATTTCTATTGATGGGCATTAAACATTTAGCTTCCTAGATTAAACCTGGTGTAGATTAGAACTTATAGCCTAAACCTACGCCTAATAACCACGATTTTATTTTCACATCTGCATTGATGCTGCCGAGTACTGGTGCCAGCTGCGGACTTGCTGCTGGTGTCAGGTTTGAAGCATCAACAATTGCTGTGGTAGAAAGGAAAATCTTCTTCAAATCCACATTAATAAAGAATTTATCACTGATGTCGTAGTCAAAACCAGCTTGAGCTGCAAAGGCAAATTTATCTTTGTATTTGATGTCTTTTACGGTTGGCCCCGCATCTGCACTATAAAAGATGGTATAATTGATACCAGCTCCAAGATATGGGTTAAACTTTCCAACAGGGTAATGATATTGTAAGGTCAGGGTAGGAGGAAGTAACCATACTTTTCCCAGATTTACATCTGCTGACTTGGAGGCACCGATCGCACTAAGGTCGGAACCTACCGTGTTTACTTTATGTCTGGTGGTACCCAGAATCAGCTCTGCCGCGAAATTTTTGTTAAAGAAATAAGTGAAATCCAGCTCAGGAATGAAAGAATTGGAAATCTTTGCATCGCCGCCAATTACGCCGATTTCTGCACTTTCCTGAGGCATTACCGCCACACCTCTCAATCTAATCCTCCATTTTTCAGCAGGCTGGCTGCTTTGTGAAAATCCGTAAAATCCGGTCATTAACAGGACCATAAGTATACTTAACCTTTTCATAATTTTGATATTTATTTAGGACAAATCTATCCTGGAATACCGATCAAAAAAATGCGCGAAAACATCGATTATACTGATCTTCGGCAGGTTTTAGCAGCTGGTAATTTTGACATTTTCATTTAGCTGATCCAGATCATATTATTCAACTTTCACATATTCTAATTTCCCTGTTTTATCACTGCTGATGGTCCTCTTTTTTGCATCAAAATAATCTACTGAGAACTTAATAGAAATGATACTGATCTTAATGGTCAGCTCCTTATTATCGTCCGAAAGTTTCCATTTGCCTTTTCGGGAATTGCTGCCATTGATTCCTTGAAATATGCCATCCTCCATAAATACCTGATAAACGTCCGTTGGTGTGGTTACAACACCATCTTTAGTCTCTTTTACCAATTTCCATTTTCCAATCAGTTCTTTAGAAGTCTGCGCATTGCTGATCAATCCGAATCCGCAAAGTAATAGTGTGATGAATAGTTTCATGTTTTTTTATTCTAATCTAAGAAATTTATAAATAAAAGCATTCAGCGGTAAGTTGAGCTTTACAACAAATGAAAATTTTCTTTATAGAAAACCAGATCCTGAATAAACTGAAGAGATTTGTGTTTATACATAAAGTATCAAGAAACAACTGGGACTATAGCAATTTAAATGGGCATTGACTCCGGTGTTTTTATGTAAATTGCTGGATGAGTTTTTTAACAGCCGAATGGAGAAAACTAGCTATGGCAAATTATGTCGTAGATAAGGAACTCCTTTATCCTTATTTGCCAGCAGGAACAGAGATCGATTTATTTAATGGAAACTGCTATGTGAGTTTAGTCGGTTTTCTATTTAAAGAAACGAGATTATTAGGAGTTCGCGTTCCTTTTTATGCTAATTTTGAAGAGCTGAACTTGCGGTTTTATGTAAAGTATCAGGAGGGAGGGGTTTGGAAAAGAGGGGTGTGTTTTATAAAAGAAATCGTACCAAAATTTGCACTGGCATTCATTGCGAATACAGTTTATAAAGAAAACTATGAGTCCATGCCTATGAAACATCGTTTCTCTGAAACTGAGCAAGAACTTAGCGTGGAATATCAGTGGAAGTATCATGATATATGGCAATCATTTGGAGTGAAAGCTGCCCTGGCATTGTCGGAAATTGAAGCGGGAACTGAGGCTGAATTCATTACAGAACATTATTGGGGTTATGCCAGGTATACGGATACAGTAACGAATGAGTATGAGGTCAGGCATCCTCGGTGGATGGAATATAAAGTAAACAGTTTTAATATTGTGGTCGACTTTGAACTTAATTACGGAGAGAATTTTAAGTTTCTGAATGAGAAGAGCCCAGCATCAGTCATGCTGATAGAGGGCTCAGAAATAACTGTGGAACGGAAGAAGACATTGCGTCCAGTTTAGCTGCTCCTGCTATCTTCATAGGTAGGCCCATAAATACTGGGTACTTTATTTCCAGTTGCACGCAGGTAAACGATCAGCTCACCCCGGTGGTGGTAAATATGATTGAACAGAAATCCACGAGTTACAATGCCTCTTGGCATTGGACCAAGAATGGTGCGTTCACCGACTTTCATCGTCCAGCTGTCTTGTAATTTTTGTTCTGTAAGCGTGGCTAATGCCGCTCTGGCCTTTTCAACATTGCGTTCAAAAAGTGCCAGTATTGCATTAATATCATTGGTATCTCCACGCTCCAGTGTCGCTTTCGCCATGTCATATACCTCTTCTGTTAATGCACCTACATACCAGTAATAAATGGTGGCAATATGCTGAGCGAGTTCGCCCATCGTCCAGGAGATGTCAGCAGGTTTATACCCAAGGTCTTTTTCTGGAATCGCATGGAGTAATTTACGTGTACTGTTTACTTCGTTTTCAAATTCAATTTAAGATATTGGATGATCATAGCTGTGTTCATTTAAAAATTAATAAAAGATAATAGCTATAAAACATCCAATATTGCTCATAAGTTTTTACGCTTGACTGGTTTTTTTCTTTTTACGGCCACGCCAGATCAGGAATCCTGTAATAGGCAAACTTGCCGCAATTAAACTCGCTAGAAAGGCCAATATTTTACCGGGTAGGCCAGCTATCGCACCAATATGGATGTCGTAGTTCATTCTGGTTATTTTATCAGCAACACTTGCATTTTTTAGTTTTCCGAAACTATGTGTTACTTCCATTTCCATCAACGTATATTGATCGTAGTAAAGGTAATCGGCTTTCCAATACGTGTCCGTATCTGGATTTATCGCGACTTCTATGGCCGACTTCGCATTTTCAGGAACATGTACTTCCAGTCCTCCAGTGTAACCTGGTAAGCCTTTTAAAGTCTTTGCCCATAAAATGTCCATTGCCGGCTGTGTCCCTTTAAAGCTATTTACCTGTGTCGTATCCGAGTAACTTTCCGCAAACTGTTTCATCTGGTCTCCGCCCGAGGAAATCCAATACACCGATTTTGCAAACCATTGAAAGCCCATTACGAGGCCAGATATGGCTATAAAAATCAGGATCCAGGTCATGTAAAAGCCCATGACATTATGTAAGTCGTAGTTGACGCGTTTCCATTTTGCATTCCATTTAATACTGAATCTTTTCTTACTCGCCGCTTTGTTTTTCGGCCACCACAATACCAGACCTGAAATCAGTAAAAACAGAAACATTAAGGTGGCTGAGGCGAGGATCGGCTGACCAATATGTGCTGGAAGCCAGAGGTAATAATGACCCATGATCATGATCCTGAAAAAGTCATCCTCCATATTTTTAACCTTTAATACCTCAGCGGTGTAAGGGTTTAAAAATACAATCCAATAATAAGATGGGCTTTCTGCAAAATAAACCACCTGTGAAGATTTTCCTGGCTGATAACCCACACTATGGGCATGTTTACCAGGCAAGGCTTCATCTGCAATTTTTTTAAGTAAGGAGGGGGCCATCAAAGCACGCTGCTCTACTTTTGTGAACCGATAGGGCTGTGTAATGTCTTCAATCTCACGTTCAAAGGCTAATATACATCCGGTAATCCCTAAGAAACACACAAATAGCCCGGATGTTAATCCGAGCCATAAGTGCAATTGTCCTGTCCAATATTTGAACGTCTTTTTTTTATTGTTCAACACTGATTTTATTAAAATTTGTAAGCAATGCTCAGTCTGTAATTTCTTGGTGCTTCAGTTTGCCAGTAGTAATAATCGCCATAAGAAGCGCCGCTATATAGGTATTTGTCCAGGATGTTGAATACATTTCCTGTTAAGCGGATTTTATCTTTTTCCCAAAATACACCGCCGTCTAATTTAAAGTAGCTAGGCATTTCCTGAGTTCCTGCACCTCCCCATGACCATGAACTGCGGTCGGCCAGATAGCTGAAACCACCACTTACGCCAACACCTTTTAAGTCGCCATCTTGAATTTTATAGCTCAGCCAGGCATTTGCATTATGTTTGGCATAGCCTGCGATTTTAGTTCCAACAGCAATAATTTCCCCATAAACTTCTGTAGCCTTACTTACTCTGGAATCTGTAAGTGCATAGTTGGCGATCAGGTTTAATCCAGGTAAGATCTCCCCACGAAGGTCAAATTCGATCCCTTTTGTTCTGCTTTGTCCCAATTGTAAAGAGTATGGGGAGGCAGGTGTACTGGTTGGGTCTGGCGACAATTCATTATTTTTAAGGATGCGATAAGCGGCAATGGTCGTGTTCCAGCGGCCATCAAACCAATCTTTCTTGATTCCAAATTCGATGTTGTTTCCGGTGATCGGTTTTGGTTGTGCTCCGCTTTTAATTGCACCTGTCTGCGGAATAAAAGTCTGGTCAAATAACCCATAAACAGAGGTTTCTTTATCAATGGATACACTTAAACCTACTCTAGGTGTAAATCTTTTGTCTTCTGTGTTTACGCCATATTCAGATTGTTTCACGTAGGTGAATCTTCCGGCCAGTGTTAAGCGGATTTTGTTTTCCAGAAAACCAAGCTCGTCCTGCAGGTATAGGCCAGTATAAGATTGATTTACACGGCTATTTGCAGCTCTTTGGTATAAGCTCTTACTGCGGTCAAATTGAGGAATCCCATTTGCAGGAGCACCATATACTGGATTGTAAATGTTAAACGGTTTAGCAGCATTGTCAAGTTTAGCTGATTGTCCAAAATCATAATAACGCTCTTTATCACCTACATCCAGGCCTACTAAAATACGGTGACTGATGCTTCCGGTGGTTGCTTGTCCATTTAAAAATACCTGACCGAATTTATAGTTCAATGCGGCATCAAATAGGTAAAGGTCACGAATGATATCGCCATTCGCAGCTACAGATGCGGGCCATATATCACTTGATTGCTGACTGAAATTTACATACGCTAATTGCGCGGTAAGTTTCCAGTTTGCATTAAAATGGTGCTGCATGTTTAAGAACAGGCTATGCTCTTTCGCAAGGTTAGGTTCTAAACCAGGTTCAGACATGGTGAAATTTCTAGGTAATGTCGCATAGCCATCTGGAGCGAAAACATAAGCTGAGCCTAGATCTGATAGTTTCACATGCTGATAATTATATTCCGCAGTGATCAGGGTTTGATCATCAACCTGGTAGCTAATCACAGGAGCAATGCTATATCGGTCGTTATATTCATAAGCACGGTGTGAGTTTTTGCTTTGGCCCATTAAGTTTAGGCGGTAGGATAATTTTCCGGATTTGTTCAGTTTTCCATCCAGATCAAGCGTGCTGCGGTACATATCATAGCTGCCTAAAGTAAAAGAAGCTTCACCATTAAAGTCTCTTCCAGTAGGTTTTTTAGTCACCACGTTGTAAATACCACTTGGTTCACCGTTAGACATCATAAAGCCAGATGGGCCTTTCACAAATTCGATGTGGTCTACAAAACTCATGTCTTCAGTAAGCGGGCCCCAATCAGAGGTTAAATTTATCCCATTTCTAAAAGCGGCTGCTCTTGCTCCACGGGTGTTTACGCGGGTGTATAGATCACCCCAATGCTCTAATCTGGTAACCCCACTAACATTTCTGATCACACCATCACTCATACTGGTAATCTGCTGGTCGGCAAGAGTGGAAGAAGTAATGATTTGAATGTTTTGTGGTACCTCTAATAGTGGTTCATCCAACCTCAATGAGGAGGAGGGAGCATCCACTTTATATTTTCTTTTATTACCAGAAACGACTACCTCTTTTAATTCATCGGCACTTTCTGATAAACTGAAATTGATATAGATCGTTTGATCTCCAGATACAGTTGCTGTCTTTTCTGCACTTTTTAAGCCTATCGCGGAAACGCGTATGATATAATGGCCATCTTTAATTTTTACGAAGCTATATTCTCCTTTATCGTCTGTAGTCACTGCAATTCCTTTGCCCTTCAAGCCTACACTCACGTAAGCAGCGGCTTGTCCATCAGCGGTTAGTATTTTCCCTTTAATGCTATTCTTTTGCTGGGCATTGCCTGCAATGGAGCATAAGGAGAGCAGGAATATTAAATTAAATAGTCGAAGTATATTCATGTTTTTATTTAGATTAATTCTAATTGATGGCAAATATTGCATCTATTTAGTTACAAACAAAATTTATTTAGAATTATTCTATTTAGTAGGGGATACAGGAATCAGATCTCTATTTACAAAAAAGAGCCATCAAAATCTGATTTTGATGGCTCTTCTCAAGCATTATGTAATTGCAAATAGATTTAATTTGTCAGCTTCACTGCTTTAGCAGCGAAATATTGTTGGAGATAAGATTTTACCTGCGCTTTTTTTGCGGCATCGTCAATAAAACTATCAAGAGGCATCAAGCCATTGTTATAAACACCAATGAATCTTGCATTATCTTCGGTCGTAGAAGCACGCCAATCGTTAATATTTACTGTCATTTTATTATTTACGATTTCAGGTTTTAGTTTACTCATATCGCCGCCAATAGAACTATAATGGATTTTAGCTGATGAGTTTGCATTTAAGTCTCTTAAGTTTACTTCATCCAAATAACCGCTCGCCAAGCCAAAAGTATGTTTTAGCGCGTAGCGTAAGCCTTCCATAATAATGGCTCCTCTATTTTGCGCAGTAGCTTCTGCCTGATAAATGACGTCAAATTTTGAACCCATTTCTATCTGGGTGAGTACGTGCGTTCCATATTTATGAACGAGTTCTTCTGCATTTAATGTAGTGATGTCACTCTTAAAACCAGCTGTTAAAAAGTTATTTATGGTTTGTCCATAAAAACTGTACCTTTTCCAGATCATGTAATTAGAATAATATCCGTAAAGATATTTTTTATCAGTGGCGACTGTTCCTTGGAAAATGTTTTCCACAGTATTTCCGAATAGTTTCAATCCTTTTGTTTCTGTAAATGAATTGGAAAGTTTTTCTGAAAGCCCTACCGCATCATTGGCTTGAATATTTTTCCAGGAACCTTCAGTACCTCTCGATACAATCACCCTTTGGGGTTCACTGGCAGCAAAAGCAGGAACATCTACTACATTAGCCCTTACCGAAGCTTCATCGTTGAACTTGTCTGTAACATCATATCCAAAGCCTAAAAAATCATAAGTCTTGGACCAAGGATACAAGGGCTTACTTTCTTGTGTTGCTCCTTTAACTACCAGTTCAATATCTGGTGATAATTTTTCTTCAAGTGTCGTGCTTTCTCCCGAATTTTTCTTGCAGGAAGCAAGGATGGCAAAAGTTGCCATGAATAGCATTGTTTTTTTCATTTGATTTATATTTGTGTGTATTCTTTTGAGCTCAATTTTGATGCCATTTTACAATAATTTTTAAATTATATGTCAACTTTTTTAAGTTACTGCAAGCCCCGTTTTTTATATCCTGCTGTTTTGATTGAGTCAAAAAAAGACAGTATCAGGAAAGTTAACTAAAGCGCTGTAGGGCAGTATGTTGCGAGGTTCGCTGACTGTTGTGGTCATAAAATATCTTTCTACTTACCGGACGATAAGAAAATTTAAGCAACAGTGAAAATGGTTAGGATAAAAAAAATAACCCTGCCCATCGGATTTGAAAACCAGGAGCAGGGTTATTTTTTTTGTTTTTTCAGAAAACGGGAAAAATTAGAAGCCCATTTTTACCTTGTCTATTATCATCGGGATATAACGGTCTCGATAATAAGTGCTGATACCGGGTGTTTTTCTTGAGGACAGATTAATGAGGTCTAGCTTTGGATTTTCCAGCCATTCCTGACCTTTTCCTGCACTAATACCCATCGCGATTAAATCCTCCAGGCTGGAAGGGATTATAAATTTAGCCGTATAAAATTTACCGGTTTCTTTAATAGGAGCTAACAATGATGTCAAGCGATAAGACTCACTATTGCCTATTTTTATGCTGATTCCTATATTCACTTCGTCGATGCCGGTGTTAAATGGTAAAAGTGTTAAATTAATGGATTGATTGCCACTCATTTCAGAAAAGATGGTAATGCCCATACTTTTACTCGCGGCAAATGTGACTTCCATAACTTTCAACCCTTTTAAATTCAATTTATCAAAACGCTGCAGTCGGAGGAAACCGTCAATAGAATCTTTAGGCAAGTAAGGATATATCTTTCCTGGCTTCGTAAAAACTAGATCTGCCGAATTTGCAAGCTGCTTGATTGCACCTTCTTTCGGATCTCCATACCAGTCTGCAACTTCGGTCTGCATGACGTTCACCGTGCTTGAAGGAATAGAATTAATGCCTGTGTTTGTCCATTTTGTAAATTCATCTACAACATATTTTAATGGAAGGATTTCTCGCATATTAACTGGGGCCAACTGGACTTCATTTCCATTTAAACGTACAATCCCTAAAATGCTCATCATTTCCTGAGGCAGCTCCTGGTTATTAAATACCGCATCTGCCAGGATATAGGAAGCAAGGGTCACCTTTCCATCTCTTATTTTCATTTTCCCTGAATAGTTCCCATTATCAGAGCTCAATTCGCATGGGGAAATGCGTATTAAACTACCTTCCCAATCTTTTTTATTTGCCTGAAGTTCTCTCACAGTAGTTATCCGGGGGATAATGTGACCAACACCTACCTTTTTTACTAAATTAGTAGCCAAATCCTGCAATACTACAGTCCCATTCAATTTTGTTAATGTCTGATCGAAAATGTTTATTTCCAGGCTGTCATTTAAAATAAAATTATGAGCTGCTTTTAACTCGATCATGAGCCCGCTCTTCCCATTACCTTCCTGTAGAAACAGCGTTCTATTGTTCTCCAAATTTTTTGAACTGGCATCCGAGATCACAACACCTCTAATTACACCCTCGTCCTTAATTTTTATTAATTCTGCCGTGCTTAAAGCCTTTACATAGGCAATCGAAATTTGTTTAGCATCAGGAATCGGAATAAACTCCTGCTCTTCATTTTTAGCTTTTGAACAAGAGGCCATAATGGCTATGAAAATTAAAAGCATTGATAAGGTAACCGGGTGACCTGCATAGATTCTTTTCATAGCGGAGTTTTAGAGTGGTTAAATAATAAATATTCATTTCCTATCCTAAAGTGTAATTTACAGTTCAGGGGAATAACTAGGGTAACTTTATTTAATCTTTATGATATTGTTTGTTTTTTTTACTGTGACTCGTGATTTAAAATTAACTATATCTAAAATAAGCTATTAAATTGAATATTTAGGTAATATTTTTGTTTTTACAGGAAACCATACTGTGGTTGGTCTGTTGAATACCAGGATTTAGAGGGGATTGGTAGGAGGGGTGGCATTGCATCAAACAAAAGAAGACTGTTAATTAGGAGATTAACAGTCTTCTTTTGTACTATTAGGATTTTGTTGATTCCTTTCCTGTCCATGTCTGGGAATTTACAGCTGACTGTATTAAAAGGTAGATTTATTGGATGAACATGAGAAGAAAATGGTTCGTTAACTGAATTTCTTGATCGCTTCCGGACTGACAGGGCTGAAGAAGTTGATTAAATTACCATCGGGATCACGAAATAATAAGGAGCGATTTCCCCAAGGCATGGTGGTCGGCTCCTGAACAATTTCAGCTAATGCGTCTTTAATACGATCGTAATCTTCATCCACATTCTTCACAAGAAATTCTATAGTGACACTTTTGTTGCTTGCTGGCTCCGCGAAATCTTTTCCGAACAAGCTCATGGTCAGGGTACTTCCTATGGCTAAATTAAAGCTGCCGAGATGGAGCTCTGCGAAGTCTGCTGTTGACCAATGCGCAGTTAAACCAGTGATTTTTTCATAAAACTGTACCAATTGTTTGATGTTTGTCGTGATGATTCTTAATGATGCTAAATTCATGATGCTTTTGTTTAATACTTTAGCACAAAAATAAATTAGCCCGGTGACAGCTATATGTCAGTAGAATTTAAACTAATAAAGTTACCAAACAAAGTAAAATCAATACCATAAATACAAATAGAATGATCTTGGTCCAGCTTAAAGGACGCTCACCAATCACTTCACCGGTGCTGGCGTTGACCGTAAACTGATAGATTTTCTTATTGTAAACATAAGCACTCAGCCATACCGGCAGCATGATATACTTTATTGCTTTCTTATGGAAATCGGTATAGAAACCGCTAATCTGCTGTTCATCTCCACCAATCTTAGATTGTATGGTAAACCTGATTCTATCTTTAGTTTGGTCTGAGGCTAAAGAAAAGCCCTGTTCAGGGGTAACCTGATAAGTTTCAGAACGGAAGCCACTCATATAGCGTTCGTCGAACTTCACCAGCAGGTCAAAATTCCAGGGGGATAATTCCTTTAATGTTTTAGTAGGAAGAGACTTACTGGCAGGTACAATCAGGTCATTAAAGATGTTTTCGACTTCGCCTGTAACTGTAGTCCAGCGGGTATGGCGCACTTGCCTTGTCCTGTTTTCCGTTTTGCCATTCTCCTTCGTTACCGTATAGTTTTCCGTGGTGTAATAATAATCGCCGCGATTTCCAGTATAAGCGCTGGTTGTGGTGGTATCAAAAGACCAGTGGGGTAGGTAAACTCCCTGAATGGATGAAGTACTGGACTTGACCTGTTTGATCAGGTCACTTGGTGCCCACCAAAGTTTATTGAGCCAGTTTTGAAAGAAATAAACGGCCTGATCTTTACTGATCTCGAATGGCAAAACATAATGCGGGGGCACATATTGCTGCCCATTTTGCGTACTCAACACTAATGGTGCTGTGCAAAACGAGCACCGATCTGAGGTGGTAAAAGCGCTCAGCACAGTTTCTGAGCCACAGCTGCTGCATTTCACCATTTTAAGATCGTCAGTCTTTTTGTTCTGATCGATGCGGTCTACAAAAAGCTCATAATCAAACGATTTGATGGTGCTGGCATTGTGGTCAGTTGCTATTGGATTACTGACGCCGCAATGATCACATTTGAGGTTTCCGCTGCCGGGTACGAAAAGTAGCAATGCACCGCAACCGTTACATTTTAGAGAAGAATTAAGGACAAGGGGTGGTACTGTGTTGTTCATGAAATTAGATGAGTGGTGGTGGTTCATGGTCAAATAACTCGGTCAAGGACCCTGCAGGAGCCCATGCCGCCATTCCCTTTTTCCAAACCTGAGTTTCTTTATTGATCACATTAGCGGCGATCAATGTTTTAATAGAATCAAGGCTGTGAGGTCCATCAGGTTTTCCATCTTTTGCGAAATGATATTCTACCGCATTTAGTGATGGGGGAGCCTCTGCAGTTTTTGCATTGGGATCAAACTGGTTTTGCTGAAAGATATTGCCCACCTGGCCCATCATCGCTGCGCCAACGCCAATTCCCATACCTGCTGCTCCAAGGTTGCCACCAATGGTGTTTTCCGCAGATTTTTCGATCGCATTTGCGGCCTGAAACTGCGCATAAGCACCCAGGTTTCCGATGATGCCCATCTGACTCCGTTTGTCTAGTGCCTGTTCTACTTCAGGAGGTAAGGATATGTTTTCAACAAATAATTTGCTGAGCTCAAGTCCGAGTTCGGTAAAATCAGGCTGTATATGTTGTGTTACCAGAAGGCCCACTTCATTGTAATTCGCAGCAAGGTCAAGTACCGGTATTTTGGACTCTGCAATGGTATCCATCGCACGCGAAACTACGGTATTGCGCAGCTGCTCGTTAATGTCGTCAATGCTAAAGTTGGGATTGGTAGCAGAGATCTGAGTAAGAAATACTTTGGCATCCTGTACTTTAAAGTTGAATGAACCAAAAGCACGCAGGCGAACTGGACCAAATTCTGCGTCACGTATCATCACCGGGTTTTTAGTGCCCCATTTTTGATTTAAAAAAGTACGCATGCTGACAAAATAAACGTCTGCCTGAAATGGGCTGTTGAAGCCATATTTCCAACTCATCAAGGTGGTCAGAATAGGAATGTTCTGCGTAGTAAGCTCGTACATACCCGGAAGAAATACATCCGCTATCCGACCATCGTTCATGAAAATTGCTACCTGCGATTCACGTACTGTCAGTTTAGCGCCCATTTTTATCGCGTTGTCATTACGAGGGAATTTCCAAACCAGGGTGTCCTGACTATGGTCTACCCACTCAATAACATCTATAAACTCACCTAATAATTTGCTAAATAATCCCATGGAATGATATTCTTGTATAGTTTTTTTTGATAAATATAGTTTTATTCTGCAATCTATCAAATATTACCTTAGAGTCACAAACGGTTAATTGTTACAGGATTTTACAATGAAAACAGCAGTTGACAAAAAAATGAGCATTAACGGACTTAATGCTTCCTACGGAGCTTCAAACTGTATTTCGGCTAATTGTGATGTGAGTTTATATGTTAGATGAATGACAATTCTAAAAGCAGCAATAAATGGGAGGAGGAGTCATATCGATCATGTTATGGTTCCAATTACAACCATTTATTTCTTTGTGCGCGATACCAAAACCTTAGCATCAACTGGAAGGAGAGTTTTAAGAAATCGTTTGTATGAAGGAAAAGATCTGCTTTTGAAAGGTACTGATGACAAAAGCTGGGATATGGCGTCAATATTCCTAGATACTTTATTTTTGAAACAGCTGAACCTGATCAAATATCAAGCTCAGCTGTTTAATTCATTTTCCAATATTTTAGTTAACTGTTACGGTTTTTGAGGCAATAACAGTAGTTCCATCTTCAGTCTCTCCAACTAGGGATAGCGTGAATGTTCCACGCTTTATAAAATCTTCACCGTCTAAAGAGATGGCAGTTTTTCCGTTTATGATCGGCTCGACAGCACTTCTTACCTGAATAACACCTTCTCCCCTTATTTCCCATCTAAAGTCTGTTCCAAAACGAATCATTTTAACTTCATAAATATAACCCGTACCCAACAGACTAATACTGCTTGGGCCGGCCATATTAACAAACATTTTCTTGTTCTTGATGAGTTTGGTTTGTGGCTCATTCTTTTTCTTATGATTCAGTTCATTATTTGCACTAACACTTAATGAACCTGCAAGCATAAGTACTGCTGCACATAAAATCGTAGCATTTTTCATAATCTTGAATATATAGTTGTTAATATTTATTGTAGTGCAATTTAAGTTTAATTATATCAATTATTGTAAATAGTTTTTTTATTATTTAATAAAAACGTTTTTGGTATGATTATAGGCCTTTTTTTTTAAAGTAAAATTTGTTGTCATGTTTTTGATCCATCGTCTCGCATTATAAATAATCATAAAATCAACATTTAAAATTCATGAAACTCTCTAAACAGGTTTTGCTGGATAACATGCTTAAGGATTTAAACCCTAAGTTGAGGAAACGTATCATCCAAGACGCTATGGCCGAATTGACGGTGATGCTGATTGGAGGATTTGTATAAAAGAAGGAGCTATACAGCAACCTTTTTCAACCAATTGTATTATTGACAAATTGTATTTATTAAAATAACGTATCACATAATGGTGATTTTTGATGTGGAGTTGTTTTCTGAAATCCTTATTTTAGCGGAAAATTATCATTTGATGGTCCGTATACTGTTATTGTTTTTCGTCTTATTGAAATTGCCTGTTTATGCTCAGGATATAAAATCTCTGGAGAACAAACTACATCATTTAGCTCAGCAGAGGGAGAAATGGAGTCACAGTCAGGAGGAAAAATCATACGATTCGCTTGCTAAGTACAATAAGGAATTGGAAGTGTTGATTTTGAAATTTACGGCTAATAACCCTAAAACGTTAAGTCATCAATTTGACAAAGAAAAGGTTGGATTGGATATACTTACTTCTAATGATGGTCTTTTTAGAATCTATACCTGGAATACAATGGAAGGTGGAACTATGCAGTACTTTAGAAGTGTTTATCAGTATAATGTTGCTGGGAAAGTGCATTCCATGACGAGTGATACACCCGAGGAAGATAACGGATGCCGGTTTTTGGAAATCAATGACCTGACAGTTGCTGGTAAACGTTATTATCTAACCACTAGCATCAGTGTTGGAAGTAGCGCATTATACTATTACCAGGCAAAAATTTTCTCTGTTGAAAGCGGAAAGTTAAATCCAAATGCCAAACTGATTAAAACTAAGACCGGGATCAAGAATGTCATCGGTTACGAAATTGATCTTTCCAGCTCGTCCAACAGGGATAGAAAAGACGGGGTGGAACCTAGGGATTATATGAAAATGCTGTATGATCAGAAGGATAAGACGATACTGATTCCCCTGATCAATGCAGACGGCCGAGTGACCAAAAGCAAAATCAAGTATCAATTGAAAGGACTGTATTTTGAAAAGATCTAATTTTTTAGCCTTGGAAACTACTGCTATCAATTTAAACACTTATAGCGCATTCAGATCTTTAATGTGTTAAAAATTTAATGATTTCATCAATGCTTTTCAGCTCAATAAAATTATCGTGTTTCAAGTTATGGTCCTGCTGTTCGTGCGTCCAGGTCACGTGGTAGGGAATATGAGCGGCGAAACCACCAATCTCCAATACGGGCAGAATATCCGATCTTATAGCGTTTCCTATCATTAAAAAATTTGAAAGCTTACAATCTAAATGTTTCAGTAGTTTTTGGATTTACAAAATGTTTCTTTACGGAAGACAAAAATTCCATGTTTGTGCAGTATTGAAGCAATGACAGCAGTGACTGTTTATGCGATATCCCTCCCTTACTTTCGTGCTTTACTTAAAAAGGACATCGCTTTAAACAATTTATTGCTCGAAGTTTTTGCAGAGCGTATTGTGAATACCTCCAGTAGGGCATCCTATCAGCAATTGTATACCACAGAATATACTTTAGCAAAATTGCTGAAATTGCAGTCCAAGCAAGAAATCGAAATACCTAGAGAAGATATGGCCGCTTATTTAGGGATTACGATAAGAAGCCTAAATAGATCCATAAAGAATTTAGGAGCTGGGCTGGGTACCGTGCCTTTGCTGAACTTCTACTTTATATATGTGTAAAAATCGGAAGATTTGCCTCAGATGAAGTTTTTAATAAAATGAATCTTACTGGTTTTAAAGATAATTAATTATAATTGTCTAATTAACCAATCAACATCCACCATTATCTATTTGAAAAATTAATGAATCAAAAACCATCAAGTGCATTTATTGGGGCCTCCTGGGTCGCTTTAATGGCAGGATTTGCTGCTTACAATATTGGTCTTTTCAATGCGACCATGCAATTGAACGAAAAGGGGTATTATTTTACCATCCTTATTTTCGGTGTGTTTGCCGCAATTTCTGTACAAAAATGCGTTCGTGACCGATTAGAGGGCATCCCGGTAACTAATATTTATTATGGAATCGCATGGTTCTGCACAATTCTTTCTATCGCATTATTAGCAATAGGCTTATGGAATGCTACACTTGCTTTAAGTGAAAAAGGATTTTATGCTATGGCATTCTTACTGACAATTTTCGCTTCTATTGCTGTACAGAAGAACACTAGAGATAGTATTTCAGCTGAACCTAATAGCGACAAAGGAATTTAATCATTGCAGTAGAGCCTGAAATATTAGTTCTACAGTTATTTGTTTAAGCCTCAGCATATAGCTGGGGCTTTTTTGATACTTATGGCCTAGTAAACAACTTAGCGACGGGTATAGGTTTTAAATTTCCAGAATTCTGCCTTGTGATGATGAAAAGAATCAGCATGCTCAATATCGAGCCGAAGAAGCACCATACAGAGGTAAGGTAGTTGGTATAAAAGATTGCCGTGACCACATAGGAAATGACAAGTGTCCAGCCCAACATTCTGAGCAATTTATGACTGGAGAAGAATGGTGAAATTGCCGTAGCCAACATATAAGGAATGCCTCTGAGCAGTTTGCTCTGGAAAGGAAATTCCAGTGAGTATCTGATGTGGTGTTCCTCTATTCTAGCCGAAGCTTTAAAATTCAATAGCGAATAGCCAAGGTATAAAGCTGCCAATACCCCAGTGGCTAACAGGACTAACAAAATTTTCTTCCTACCCGGATCTTTTTCAAACAACAGCATTGATAAGGGAACCAATATGGGCCAGACGGTCTGGGCAAATCCCAGGAATAGGTACATGGTAAGGTCAGTCCAGGGTGCATAAGCCGCATGCGAAAGTGTCAGCCATAAGAATCCCTCCATAGCCTGTTGCACTGCAAAAAGGATCGGAATGCAAGCGAGTACATATTGTGGGATTGTTTTAGCTTTTATCAAGGCAATACCGCCTACCACTAGCAGGCCAGCACCTGCTGTAAAACTCGCTGTAGCAGAAAAACACATTAGCCTTTTCTTTATATCTGAGGAAAATTCATCAGGTATTAGACTAACGTTCCAGCATGATAAAAGTTTAGGGATTAAGAAATATTCTGACCTGTACTTTCTGCATGCTGCTTTATAGTGAGATTGCGGTTCATCAAAAGCGTTTCCATATATTTCTTTAAAAACAGATGATCTGCAATTTTTCCTAAGATTCCTAAAGGAGATATCCTACCTGCTATTACTCTTTCCTGGGTCTGCTTTGTAGAAACCTGGTGTAAATCGATACTTCTGGAAAGATCAAATACGATGGCAGGTGTAGCTAGAATGAATGTACTGAGATATATTGTAGGCATGATGGTGCAGGACAGTTATTAAATCTATTTCTCCAATATTAGGAAATTATAATCTACCATTTATAATTCAATTACGGGGAGTAGCAATTTATGGACTCAAGGTGTGTAAAAAACCTAAGTGCTTTTACTGATGCTGAATTGGCGATCTTAATTGCCGAAGGTGATGCGCTTGCTTACACTGAGATCTATAATAGGTATAGCGCTGTACTATGTGTTTTTGCGTATAAGCGTTTAGGCAATAGGGAAGAGGCAAGGGATCTGGTACATGAACTATTTCTTTGCCTGTGGCGAAAAAGAACAGAGATGAGCGTTACCGTAACTATGTCTACCTATTTATTTACTGCTATTCGTAACCGGATGTTAGATCTAATCTCCCACAAAAAAGTATCTTCAAAGTATGTAAATAGTTTTCAGAATTATTGCACAAACACGGAAAATCACTCTGCTGATCATTTGGTGAGACATAACCAGTTGCTGGCATTAATTGAAAAGGAGATTGCTGCGTTACCTCCAAAAATGCGTCAGGTTTTTGAATTCAGTCGGAAGTCGAGTTATAACCGTAAGGAAATAGCCGCCGAACTAGGACTTTCTGAACAAACCGTGAAAAGTCACTTACAGCATGCGCTGAAAATATTAAAATTAAAACTGGGCACTATCGTCTCTATTGTGATGTCTTTCCTCCATCTATTCTTTATTTGAGCATAGCTTGAATTTTATTTGTGTATATCCTGATCTCTCCTCTGTAGGCATCGAATTCGGATGGTTTTAAAATAAATAATATTTATTTAACCCTGATGTTCAAGTTAGCCGTCTTATCCTTAATCTGAAATAATACTGCATTTTGAATGAAGAATAAAAACCTGGAAGATATATTGAAAAGGTACAAAGCTGGTAGGGCAACACCCGAAGAACAAGCTTTATTAGAGAGCTGGATAATGTTTGGGAATATGCCTGCCCATGATCTATCTGAAACTGAATTGGGAGCGGATGTAATGATCGCTGCAAAAGGATTACCTGTTGTAAAACAAGGGAAAATCCGGAAAATCTGGTGGACTGCTGCGGCTGCTATTCTTCTTTGCTTTAGTGCATCTTATCTCTATGAGATGACCTTCCATAACAACCAGTCGATTTCGGAATATGCTAATGACATCAAACCTGGTGGAAATGATGCAGCGCTAATTCTGGCAGATGGTAGGAAAATAAGTCTGAATGAAGCTCAGGATGGAGAAATCGCCAGCGAATCAGGCGTAAGTATAAAAAAAACTGCGAATGGAGAGCTGATCTATACCATTGGAACCAATGGAAATAAGAACGCTTCAAATGATGAAGTTTTCAATACCATCCTGGTCCCGACCGCCGGACAGTATCAGATACGGTTGCCTGACGGCACTAAAGTATGGCTGAATTCAAAATCTAGCTTACGTTTTCCTGTGCAATTCAGTGCGCATGAAAGAAAAGTGGAGCTGGTAGGAGAAGGCTATTTTGAGGTGATGCACCAGAAGTCCAAACCTTTTAAGGTAAAGAGCGGGGAGCAAACTGTAGAGGTGTTGGGTACTCACTTCAATATCATGGCTTATGGAAATGAACTGTCAGGCAAAGTGACGTTGCTGGAGGGATCTGTAAAGGTTGAAAATAAAAGCAATGTTAAAGTTCTGGTTCCCGGACAGCAGGCGGAATATGTTTCAGGTCAGCTGAGTGTGTCTAAGGTAGATGTTGCTGATGCTGTGGCCTGGAAGAATGGATATTTCAGGTTTAATGAAAGTCTAAGGAGCATTATGACCAAAATCAGTCGCTGGTATGATATAGAAGTCGTCTATGAAGATGCACCGGACGATGCCTTGGTATTTGAGGGAGAGATATCCCGCGCAAGAAATATATCATCAGTACTTAAGCTGATGCAATCAACAGGAAATGTACACTTTAAAGTTGAAGGAAGGAGGGTGACCGTAAGCAGATAAAATTACCTGACCAAACAAAATCTGGCAAGAAACCAAAGGTGCTTGAACACCCTTGGTAAATATTCGGATCAGATTTTCCGATAGAATCGGATAAAACATTATGCATTAATACTTTACAACTAATCCAAACAAACCAAATGTATGAATTTTTTCTCATCTTTTAAACATGGGACGGGGTACCATGTTCCATTTAAATTTCTACTGAAAATGAAATTTATTATCTTTTTTTTGATGATAAATATACTTCAGCTGCAGGCAAGTATATATGCTCAAAAGATCACACTCGACAAAAAGGACGAGTCCTTAAGTAAAATATTTAAAGAAATCCGTAGTCAGAGTAACTATGATTTCTTTATAATCAGGCGCTGATCAAAGGGGCAAAAAAAATCACCATAACTGTCAAAGAAGCCTCAATTGAGGAAGTGCTCGACAAGTGTTTTGAAGGGCAGGATCTGGTCTATAAAATAGTAGGCCAGGCCGTTACCGTGAATAAAAAAGAAGCTGGATTCTTGAAAAAACTCATCAGCAATGTTTTTACAGGAATTGAAATCACTGGTAAGGTCTCCGATTCGAAAGGGAAACCGATGCCAGGAGTGGCAGTAAAAGTTTCTGGGACCAATACAAGTACCCGTACCAATGAAAGCGGCCAGTTCAGGATCAGCTTGCCCTCAGAATCGGGAATGCTTGTATTCTCTTATATCGGTTTTGTAAACAAATCTGTTCCTGTTAATGGCAACAATACAGTCAATGTAACACTAGAAGAGGAAACCACAGCACTGACTGAAATCATTGTGGTGGGTTATGGTCAGCAGCAAAAAAGAGAACTTGTAGGTGCCGTCTCACAGTTGAATTTTCAGGAAACTAAAGATCAGCCAGTAGGTACACTCGGACAAAAACTGCAGGGTAAATTTTCTGGTGTGGAGATTGTACAATCCACTGGGCGTCCGGGACAAGGGATGTCCTTTCGCATTCGTGGTGCAGCCTCTATAAATGCAGGAAATCAACCGCTTTTTGTGGTAGACGGAGCACCAGTAACGGGTGATATTTCCAATATCAATCCAGATGAGATCGAATCTGTTAGTGTGCTGAAAGATGCGTCTTCCAGTTCATTGTATGGTGCACGTGCTGCTGGAGGGGTCATCCTGATCACCACAAAAAAAGCAAAAGCAGGAGAGAGCAAAATTGAGGTAAATGGTGTGTATGGGGTAGCCAGTGTACCGGAAAAGGGCCGTCCGCAGATGATGAACGGAACTGAGTTTGCTACTTTTATGAAAGGCTTTTTTGAAGATAAAATTAAATACGAGGGCTATACCGGTGGCATCCCTGCAGACTACCAGGATCCGACTAAATATGGAGAAGGCACAAACTGGTACAATGTATTACTTCGCAATGCGCCCACGCAAAATTATAGCATCTCGATTGCCAATGCGACCGAAAAGTCTTCTACAGCAGCGGTTTTGGGTTACTTCAACCAACAGGGGGTAGTGATCAATACAGGATATCAGCGGTTTTCGGGTAGATTGAACCACGTCACAAAGTTGGGCGACAAGGTTCGAATAGGAATTAATATCGCGCCTACACTGACGATAGATCACAATACACATGAAAGTGCAAATACTGATGGATACCGTTTAGGAATTATGGGGGCGATGCTTTCCAGTCCAATCGCTAAAGCTATAAATGATGATGGCTCTATACCTTTAACGGCTACCTCGTTTAATTTATTCAACAGCGTAAATTGGTATAGAAAATTGTCGGAATATGTTGATAATTATAAAAATACCCGCATTCTTTCCAACGCTTTTGCAGAGGTAGATCTTGTAAAGGGGCTTACCTTTAAGACTTCGGCAAATACCGATATCGGTCTCCTCAGTAATTACAAATGGGAGCCATCCACGGCTAGAGGAAATACCTACGAGCCGGGAGATGGAAGGGCTGAAGGTGCTTACAATACCAGTAATTACTACTCCTGGTTACTGGAAAACACTTTGAACTATCAGTTGAATTATCGCGAACATAGCTTTGAAATGTTGGCCGGATATTCAGCTCAGAAGTACAATGTGGAAACTGCTCAAGTGAATGGAAACACTTTTCCGGATGATAAAATACCTTATCTGAACGCCGCTATCAATAAAAACGGAACTAGCGGTGCAAGCGATTGGTCGCTGATCTCTTATATCGGTAAGTTGAATTATAGCTTCAAAAGCAGGTACTTCCTCCAAGCTACGATCAGAAGAGACGGTTCCTCCAGATTTGGTGCAGATAGTAAGTATGGATATTTTCCATCAGTAGGAGCCAGCTGGATGGTAAGTGATGAGGACTTTATGAAGTCAGTACCAGTATTGAGTTATTTCAAGCTGAGGTTGAGTTATGGTCTTGTTGGAAATAACGCATTCGGCGGTAACTATCCTTCTATTGCTGGCTTAAATGCAGGTAACGATTATAGCTATGTGTTTGGCAATAAATTGTCTCCCGGCAAAGTCATTGCAGGCCTTGGCAATACATTGCTGTCATGGGAAAAAACGAAACAGTTTGACGCAGGAGTTGATATCGGTTTTTTAAAGGATCGGATTACTTTTTCTTATGATTATTATCGTAAGCTCACTAATGGTCTATTGTACCAGGTGGACGTGCCATTGTCGTCCGGATTCAGCTCGATCAATTCCAATATTGGAGAATTTGAATTCTGGGGACATGAGTTTAGTGTGACTTCAAAAAACTTAGTAGGAGCGCTAAAATGGAATACCAACCTTAACCTCACTTTTAATAGAAATATCGTCAACAAATTAGGAACCAATGACTTACCTCTGGGGTCTTTTTCCAATCCTACAGGCGGTTTTATCACCCAAGTTGGTCAGCAAATGGGACAGTTTATCGGTTATATCTTTGATGGGGTATATATGAACCAGCAAGAGTTTAACAGTCAGCCTAAACACATTACATCAACGGTGGGCTCGGTTCGTATGAAAGACATCGGTGGACCAAATGGTGTTCCGGATGGGCTGATCGATTTTAACGATGTCACCACAATTGGCAATCCCAACCCTAAATTCATTTTTGGGATCACTAATGATTTTGCTTATAAAAACTTTGACCTGAGTATTCTTCTTGCCGGTAGTGTGGGTGGTAAAATATTGAATTACCAGCGGGAGAGTACGACTAATATCGACGCTGTATTTAATATGGACAGGGAAATGCTGAACCGCTGGCGTTCTGAAGAGAACCCTGGAAATGGCTTAGTGCCGCGTACTTTATCTGGTACCACCAACCTATATCGGATCAACAACAGTAGCTGGGTATATAATGGTTCCTACCTCACGGCAAAAAATATTGCTTTAGGTTATACTTTCAAAATCAACAACAGCAAATACATCAAGAGGCTGAGGGCATATACCAGTGTTCAGCAGGCGTTCATCATTACCGGATATCCGGGAGCAAATCCTGAAGTTAATGGCAACGGCTTAAACGGCCTTAGTCAGGGGATTGATTATGGCGCTTATCCAGTACCAAGAACCATTTCGTTTGGCCTTAATGTGGGGCTATAGTTTAGGCATCATTTAAATACAGAACAACCATGAAAAGGAAACATATATTTACAATCGGTTTATTGCTTATCGGACTGGTCTCCTGTAAGAAAGGCTTTTTAAATTTATCGCCACCGGATAGAGATTCGACCGCCAGTTTTTTCAAAACAGAGTCTGATTTTCAGCAAGCTTTAAGCGGCGCATATGATATTTTGCGCAACTCCCACGGAAACGCCAGCAGTAGCGCCTGGGATATGGGTGAAATGCGCTCGGATAACACGCATTTTGATCTTAACGAGCAAAACAGAGGCGTTGGTGCCTTGCAGCTGGAAGATGTTTCAAAATTTACTGACGATGCGGTGAATGGCAATACGCAAAGCAAATGGATTGCTAACTTCAGCGCGATTTCAAAAGTAAATTCCATCATAGACCGCTTACCTGCAGCTAATTTTGAGAATAACCTTAAAACGCCGATCCTGGCAGAGGCTAAATTTCTAAGAGCCTTATGGTACCTGGACCTCGTTCAATATTATGGTGGCGTACCTTTGCAGTTACATGAGGTGACCAAGGAAAGTGAAGCGTCATTGCCAAGATCTTCTGTAGAAAGTATATATGCACAGATCGAAGCCGATGCAGTAGAGGCCGCAGAAACTTTATCACCTGTAAGTGGTTTTCCGCAATCTGGCAGGGCAACTGCAGGAGCTGCAAAAACGCTTTTAGCCCATGCTTACCTCGTACAGAAAAAGTATGCGCAGGCAGAAAAGCAACTGAAAGAGGTGACACAAATGGGCTATGGTTTAAACATGCCGTATGCCACTGCATTTTCACCAGCCAACAAGAACAGTAAGGAATCTATATTCGAAATACAATACCTGAGCACAGTGGGATTGGGTCAGGAAAGCAGGTTCATTTACAACTGGCTGCCAGTAGCTGCTGGGGTAAACGTTATGACTGGATCTCTTCCGAACAGTCCGAATTCAAACGGGGGGTATAATGTGCCTTCCATCAACTTAATCCATGCTTATGAAAGTAATGATCAGCGTTTAGATGCTTCGATCGCGATTGTGGAAGGCGTACTTTCTGGCAATACTTTTACCGCTGAAAGTGTAAAAAGCATTGTGGGGTATACCTTGCCTCCTGGGAAAACGGGCAGAAGAGTGATTAAAAAGTTTCTTCACCCGCATGCCGTTACGGGAAATACGGATGAAAATTTTCCGGTTTATCGTTATTCGGATGTTTTGCTGATGCTGGCAGAGGCCTTAAATGAACAGAATAAATCCGGTGAAGCTTTGCCTTTTCTAAACCAGGTGCGCAATAGAGCAGGGCTTTTGGATGCCACCTCAACAGATCAAACGACATTAAGGACCGTTATTGCTCATGAGCGCCGTATTGAATTCGCTTTCGAAAATAAAAGATGGCTAGATTTGGTCAGGACAAACCAGGCAGTTCCGGTAATGAATGCTTATGGGGTGGAATTGAAAATATTACTACCAAACACGAACCCGAATGCTTTTAATGTGACACCAAACCGGTTAATATTCCCAATTCCAAGAATTGAAATGGAACGGAATGTGGCACTTAGCGGAAATCAAAACCCCGGCTATTAATTTTACTTTAGATCATGATACTGAATTTACAAAGAATTTCCATTTGGCTTGCGATGCTGTTGCCGTTTTATGTGGGCGCACAAAGCAGTGTTCGCATCGACCGTATGCGCTGTGAGTACCTGCTGAACCCAGAAGGGATAGATGAACGTTTGCCCAGGTTGAGCTGGGTATTACAAGCGAACGACCCGAAAGCTTTTGGGCAGCGGCAAAGGGCTTATCGGATTATGGTGGCCGAATCAGAAAAAGCCTTGACTGATGGTATTGCAGCAGCATGGGATTCGGGTTGGATCAATTCCGACCAAACCAACCAAATCCAATACCGCGGCAAGGCATTGGAATCTGACAGAACCTATTTTTGGAAAGTCTGTGTGAAGGATGAAAACCAGAAAATATCGGCATGGAGTAAAGTGGCGCATTGGAGCACAGGCTTGTTTAACCGACAGGATTGGACGGCAAAGTGGATTGGTACCGGAGATTTAAAGGATCAGAAAAATCAGGATGCTAAAAACTTGCCGGATCCCTGGTTCCGCAAAACATTTGACCTCAAAAAGAAGCCTGTAAGGGCTATGATATTTGTCGCCTCTGTGGGTTACCATAACTTATATGTAAATGGTGAAAAGGTAGGAAATGGTGTTTTGGCACCTTCAGTAAGTGATCACTCAAAACGGGCCAGGTATGTTGCCTATGACATCAGTGCGCAGCTAAAATCGGGAAGTAATACTGTAGCACTGTGGCTAGGCACATCCTGGTCTTTATTCTCCTCGTATAGGACCAGCGATAAGCCTTTGGCCCCAATCGTTATTGCCCAGGCTGATATTTATGATTCGAATCAGCCTGGAGCCATGCCTTACCTGCGCATCCAGACTGATAAAAGCTGGAAAACCGCCCCAAGTCCCAACTCTCTGATTGGAAGATGGGAAACCGGCCAGATGGGTGGCGAACTGTGGGAAGCCGATAAAGAAAATAAAAAATGGAATTTGTCTGAGTATGAGGTAAGTGACTGGAAACAGGCGCTGGAATATCAGCCAAGACTCATGCTGACCGCTCAAATGGTAGAACCTAATCGCCTGGCCAGACACCTCAAACCTGTGTCTATTGAAACACGTGCTGATGGCGTCTACCGGGTGGATATGGGAATGAACTTTGCCGGCTGGACAAAAATTAAACTAAGTGGTGAACCCGGACAGCGGATCGATATGCTGTTCTCTGAGCGGGAGGGTCAGGATATGACCTTCAACATCCGCAACGCCTGTATATTGGGAAAGGATGGTAAGGGGACGTTTGAAAACCGTTTCAACTACAGTTCCGGACGTTGGATTACCATAAAAGGTCTAAAGGAAAAACCAAAGCTTAGTGATATTGAAGGATGGGTAGTGACCACAGCGTATGAATCGGCCGCTACCTTTTCCAGTTCCGATTCTTTACAAAATTGGATATATGAGAAAACACGCTGGAATTTTGAGAACCTATCTTTAGGGGGCTATGTGGTAGACTGCCCACAAAGAGAACGGTTAGGATATGGTGGGGATGCCCATGCGACTTCCGAAACAGGAATGTTTAATTATCAACTGGGTGCATTTTATACCAGCTGGATGGAAGATTGGAGGGATGTACAGGGCACAAAGTCTATGGACGAATTGAACTATGGCGGTCATGCAGATGAGGGTATATTGCCGCACACTGCTCCAACCTATCAGGGAGGTGGTGGCCCAGCTTGGGGTGGTATAGTAGTGGTATTGCCTTGGTTAATGTATCAGCAGGAGGGAGATGAGCGGGTACTGGAGAAAAACTTTAACCTCATTAAGAAATGGTTGGCCTTCCTGGATAGTCATACCAAAGACAACCTGATGCAACGTTTCGGTGGCCCTTGGGATTTTCTCGGCGACTGGCTGTGGCCCAATGCAACTGCGGAAGGAATGAACAATGATAAGCCGGAGAACATTTGCTTTAACAATGCCTACAGAGTTTACAACCTGCGTACTGCAGCCAAAATTGCCAGGGTCTTAAAGCATGAGGAGGACGCCAAGCAATGGGAAAATCAGGCTGATGCCGCTGCGAAAGCAATTCAGGCGAAATATTTTAACCCCTCAGATGAGAGTTATGCCGATGGATCAATGGGAAACCTGGCCGTAGCTTTGCTGGCGGAAATTCCACCGCCGCCGCTCCGTGAAGCAGTTATGAAACGCCTGGAGAAAGAGATTTTGGTAAATAGAAAGGGCCATATTCATGCTGGAATTACCGGAGGGGCCTTACTCTTTAAACTGTTAAGGAATGAAGGACGGGATGATTTAATTTATTCCATGACCTCTCAAACCAGTTACCCGGGATGGGGCTATATGAAGGCTAATGGGGCAACTTCCCTCTGGGAAATGTGGGAGAAGGATTTAGCCGGACACTCCATGTTACACAGCTCATTTCTTTACCCTGGTGCCTGGTACATCAATGGAATGTCGGGAATCAGGAAAGAAACAGAAAGTAAAGGGTTTAAAGAATTTGTGGTTCGTCCGCCGTTATTGAAGGCCGCGCAGTTGACCTGGTCAAAAGCAGGTTATGAATCTAATGTGGGAACGATTAAGACGGAATGGAGGCGGGAAAAAGGACAACTGTTTTTAAAGGTTGTTGTTCCTCCCAATAGCAGCGCAACGATTTATTTCCCCGCTGAAGATGCTTCAAAAATCAAGTGTTCTTCCTCATGGGCTAAGGCTGTGGGAACCAAAAATGGATACTCGTTATTTAAAGTCCCAGCAGGAGCCTACACTTTTTCAGGTAAGGAGAGCATCTAAGCCTTATATTTTACATCAAATCAATTTCAACTATGTTCAAACAAAGAACTATTTTCTTTCTGAGTGTTATAGCGATAGGTGCTATGACTTTAGGAAATATAAATGCACAAGAAAAACGTAACCGGTATCCGGTAATTCCATATCCTTCCATTCTGGAACCTGCAAAAGGGAGCTTCATCATTAACAGAAAGACCGCAGTGCTAGCACCGGAGCTGATGTTTAAAAATGAGCAGCGGTTTTTGCGGGAGATGCTTGCTGGCTATTTAGGTGGAGATTTACCCGCTAAAAAGAAGGGTAATGTGATCGTTATGAGGTTTGACTCCGGAATAAAAGCAGCAGAGGGCTATCGGCTGATGGTCAATCCAGAACAGATAACGCTACGGGCCAGGACACCTGCAGGAATGTTTTATGCAGTGGAAACCTTGAGGCAGCTACTGCCTGTGGATGTGGAGAAGGGAAAGGGGAATTCGTTAACCATTTCATCGGTGAAAATTGCAGATCAGCCGAAATTTCCTTGGAGGGGAATGATGCTGGATGTGTCCAGACATTTCTTCTCCATCCAATATCTGAAGAAGTATGTGGATATGATGGCGCTTTATAAGATGAACAAGCTCCACCTTCATTTAACAGACGACCAGGGCTGGAGAATAGAAATCAAAAAATACCCTAAACTCACTTTGGAAGGTGCCTGGAGGGAATTTAACAATCAGGATACTGCTTGTATGAAGGTTGAAAAAGAAACGGGCAATACTGATTTCAGAATGGATAAACAGCATTTGGTAAATCAGAATGGAAAGCTGAAGTATGGTGGGTTTTATACGCAGGAGCAAATGGCTTCATTTATTCAATATGCGCAAAGCCGGCATGTAGAGGTGATTCCGGAAATTGATATGCCCGGGCACATGATGGCTGCGGTAAAGGCTTATAGCTATTTAACCTGCGACAGCACGGTGGGCAGTGGACCTGGTTTCACAAACCCTATTTGCCCTTGTAATCCTCAGGTGCTTCAGTTTGCGAAAGATATTTATTCAGAGATTGCCGATTTATTTCCTTCTAAATATTTACATATTGGAGGGGATGAAGTAGAAAAAAGTAATTGGCTGAAATCACCTGTTTGTCAGGATTTTATGCGCGAAATGGGTTTTACTCATGTCAATCAGATCCAAAGTTATTTTACTGCTCAGATGAAAACTTTTTTCAAATCGAAGGGGAAAACATTAGTGGGTTGGGATGAGATCAGTGAGGCTGGCATTGATTCTGCAGCTGTTGTCATGTTCTGGAGGTCATGGGCTGGAGCTATCCCAATGCATGCCTCAAAGAATAAAAACAAGCTGATTATGTCGCCAAGCGGCCCACTTTATTTTGATGCGACGCCAGATATTAATACGCTGGCGGACGTTTATAATTACGATCCATTAGATGAAAAATACAGGCTGTCGGACACAGAAAAGGAAAATATTATGGGTGTTCAGGGTAACTTGTGGACTGAAATGATTCCAACAGAAGAACGCGCAGATTATATGATTATGCCCCGGATGACTGCCCTTGCTGAAGTCGGCTGGACCTATCGTCCCTTATATACATCTTATAGGAAAAGATTAGAAAGTCATTATCCTCGTCTGGATGATTTGAATATAAATTACAGGATGCCTGATATCATTGATGTGGCCGAAAATAACGTTTTTGTAGGAGAGAAGTTGTTCTTTAAAGCAGCACCTTTGAAATACTATACCATTCGTTATGCTACGGATGGCAGTTTACCTCATGCCAGTTCAAAAGCACTGGATAAACCGCTTTCTGTTAAACAGAATTTAACCTTAAAAATGGCTTTGTTTACGCCGTCAGGTAGGCGGGGAGATGTGAGCACGCTGCATTTTGTAGGTCAGCAATATAGAAAACAGGAACCGCTTAGCAATCTGCCTGAGGGACTTGATGCTGCACTTTATAAAGGCAGTTTTTCGGCGACTACCAAGATAAAACCTACAGCGGATAGTACTTTTAAGGTGCTAAAAGTTGAAGTGCCTGCGAGTGTAAAATACAATGAATTCGGACTTAGATTTAAAGGATATATTGAGGTGCCTGAAACCGGGATTTATTCATTTTATTTAAATTGTGATGATGGTGGGGTGCTTTATATCGGAGATCAACTCTTAATTGATAATGATGGTTTACATCCTGCCAAAGAGAAAGGCGGACAAATTGCGCTGGAAAAAGGGATGCATGCTTTTAAGCTTAATTATATTGATGGTGGGGGCGGAAACCGGCTGGATTTGAAATATAGCATCGGAAATGAGGAGCCGAAAATTGTTCCAGCCTCTTGGTTTAGAAGTAAAGAATAAAGTTTTAAAAATGGGGAGATCGAATGGTTTGAGTAAGCCGTTTGATCTCTTCTACTTTTTCAATGGAGACCCTGCTTTTGTCATAGGCGAGATAAAGGGTGTTAGCCGTGTCACCTGTTCCATTCCAGATTACAGTTATACTTCCTTGATCAACAAATTCTTGTGCAAGGTAATCCGATACGATGCTTATTCCGCTGCCATTTGCGATAGATTTAATGATGACGTTCAGGTTTGGGATGATGTATTTTGGGGAGATGATCGGTCGTTTGCTGAAATTTTTCAACCAGAACCTACGGATAAAGGCAAGGTCATTGCTGTAGGCGTACCATTCCTGATTAATAAGCCATTTCTCAACAGCATTCAAGTCTTGGTTTTCCAGGTGTTGGTTAAAATCACTTAGATCAATATTCTTATTCCCAATGATGACGAAGTTTTCTGTCAGAATGGGCTCGTATACGATATTTCTGCTGTCGATGGTTTTCTGACTGGCGATTACAAGATCTAGTTTTCCTTCGTCTAACTGTTGCATCAGGTCTTTCGCTACACCAAAAGAAACGTTGAGTGGAGAGGAGATTTTTTCTAATTGAGGGCTGATCTTAGAGAAAAATAATTCCAATGGACTTCCTAGCCTGATCACAGGACGATGACGGAGCGCGGTTCTTTTGAAAGTAGTTTCTACCGAGGCCAGACTTTCAACTGAGCCTACGACCTGAGTATATAGCTTTTTGCCTAACTCCGTCGGAACCATTTTCCTGGGCATCCGGTCAAATAATTTCCCACCAACATATTGCTCCAAAGAAGCAAGGTGTACACTCGCATTAGGCTGCGATATACTGAGTTCCTGTGCAGCTTTGGTGAGGTTGCCCCGCTGGTAGATCGCAATGAAAGTCCGGTACCATTCGAAATTTATCATGTTACAAAGCTATTAAAATATGAATAGATAGTGATAGATATGAGTATTGTTATAATACATTCATTATCTCGAATTTTGCATCAGATTAAAAAAAGAAAACGATGAAAACAAATACAGCACTGGTTATTGGAGCAAATGGCATTGTAGGCAGACACCTCACCGAATACCTCAACAGTTCCGGAAAATGGAATGTTTTAGCTTCAGCAAGGTCTAAATTAAACTATGAAACCACAGCGGATTTTATTGCACTAGATTTGGAGGATAAAGAAAGTTTAGCTGGTGCAGCGGATCAATTGAAGGCCGTAACTCATATCTTCTTTAATGCTTATACCGAAAGGAAGACACCCTATGAACAATCGGAAGCAAATTTGAATATTTTATCAAACCTCGTTCCGCTATTGGAAGAAAATGCTCCAGGTCTTCAGCGTATATTATTCATTCAAGGAGGTAAAGCCTATGGTGCTCATCTGGGAATTTATAAAACACCCGCTTATGAAACAGACCTGAGGAGCATTACGCCGAATTTCTATTATGATCAGGAAGACTACCTAAGAAAGCAATCCGCAGGAAAGAATTGGTCCTGGACAGCAATACGCCCGGATATTGTTATTGGATTTACAGTGGGCACGCCGATGAACCTTGCCAATCTTATCGCCGCCTATGCAATATTGTGTAAAGAGGAGGGAATCCCTATGCGTTTTCCTGGTTCCCCTAAGGCGTATGAGGTATTGGTTAATGTTACCGGAACTGAAGTCCTTTCCAAGTCGCTGGAATGGGCAGCACTGGAAGAAAAAGCAGCCAATGAGATTTTTAATGTGACGAATGGTGATGTTTTTCGATGGTCGCAGGTATGGCCAAAGATTGGGGATTTCTTTGGAGTTGAAGTGGCAGAACCACAGACATTTTCACTTCAGGAATATATGCCGGGAAAAAGAAATCTATGGGCAGAAATTACCAGGAAATATAATCTTCAAAGTCATGACCTTGACACACTAGTTCAATGGGGTTTTGGAGATTTTGTGTTTAATGTGGAAGTTGATGCTTTTCTTGATGTCAATAAGGCGAGAAGGTTTGGATTTAATGAGATGAATGGGGACAGTGTTAAGGTGTTTTTAGATGCTTTTAAGGAATTAAAAGATAAAAAGGTTATTTGTTAAGGGTGGGGCTGGATAGCTTTTAGGGAAGATGAAGATTCTTTCATAAAGATTTTTTAGATATCAATTTTGATCACAATTGAGTTATTATGGGAACCCGTAAGGTGGGGGCTACTGATATCATTAGCTTGCATGACGGCAAATATTAAAGGACAAAAATATTGCTGATGCATGTCATGTAATTATAGAAGAGTCCGTGGATTCGTACAGAGCGAAGAAAAACAACATTTTCAAATGTCAGAAAGAAAACAAATATCCTGCATTAACAAGAATGATCGTAGTAGTGCCTACGAGAGAATTGCATCTGTAGGAGGAACGCACAATGGACTAAGATGGAAGCTAAGTCTCAGCACAGCAATCTTAGCCATCGAAAACAAGACCAGCTCGTTCTACACAAGCGTTGGCGGACATGTCAGGAATGTGATTGTTTCAACTAGAAACGGTGTGAAATACCTGAAAACCGAGGCCGATCATGATACACCTGATAATCTATTGAGTTTACCTGAATGCCCTTAGTTATATCGCCCAGTTTTACTGGGCGATTCTTTTTAATATACTTGCTTTTATTTATGCCATGCAGATAGATGATTTTGAATTGTCTGGCAAAATTCGGCTCCTAATTGAGCCCTTAATACATCGTCTTTATTTCCGACCTGTCCGCTGGAACGCCTATTTCAACAGTAAGAGTTACAATCCCTTTGGTCGCGATTTCTGCATATGCGCAATTGGGTGAGTAGGATTAATTTTCCAAATGACACACCTAATCGCTCAATTTATATGAGAATTGGTGCAAGTTTTGGTGCCACCGTAAAAGCAAAAAGCCTTGCAATCTATTGATTTGCAAGGTTTTAATTCTGCTCTGGTGAATTTCTTTTGGTACGGATTTCCTGGCATCTATTGAGATTTCAAATAATCCCCATCCCTGATCACAACCCCTCTTGTAACACTCATTTCAATTGCTATCCCTAAATCCCTGCGCACATCTTCAGTAACCCTGTTCACACCAAACAATTTGGCAATCAATGGAACAGCCGTTTCTGGCTGAATAGCAATAGATGATTCTACAACACTCTTTACCGCCAGATCAAGTTCTTCAGGGGGGATCAAACTTATCCTGCGCGATCCTGCAGTTAAACTGCTGCGGTCACGAATCGTAGGAGCATTCATCTCCGGGTGCCAAAGGAAATCTCCCCGTCGGGAAATAATCTTGGAGCTCACTGTAAAATCTGTTGCTGCATTCAGTGTATAACGGATCCGGGACCCAATTTTAGACGCGCCAGAAGCATCAGCAATACGCCTGGCGACCTCTTCGAAATGTACAGGTCCTTCAACCTCAACCACCTGCTTAATCCATTCTGCCAGTTTCCCAAACGGAACTAGATGAAGTTCCTGAGCTGGAAGACCAGCAGGGAGAACTGCTTGCATATATTTCTCAACAGCTACTATAATCTCTTCTTTTTCCTCGCGATGTAATGCATTCTTTTCCTTTGCCATAGCTTCCTCTGATAATGCAGCCATTTCCTGTTGAAGATCATCATCTGCCTGATCCTGAACCAAAGCATGAGCTTTTGCACTTTCAATTGCCGCAACCAGTCGCTGCAATTCTCTTTCAGGATTTCTGTACCACTCTACACTCCAAACCTTAAAGATATCCCAACCGATATTCTCCAGTACCTGTCCGCGCAGCCTGTCGCGGTCTCTGGCGGATTTCGCAGTGCTGTACGAATTTCCGTCACATTCTATTCCCAGCAGATAACGCCCTGGATTTTCCGGATCTACGATTGCAAGGTCAATATAAAAGCCTTCGGAGCCTACTTTTTTACGAACGATATATCCTGATGAAGTGAGCTGTGCTGCCAGCATATCTTCAAACGGCCGCTTATCAGGAACCGGAAGATCCTGTTCCGATTCAAAAGTACCGTGTTGGGCAAAGTAGAGGAAGTTCTTCAGCGCCCGGATTCCAAACTTAGTGGTTGCTGTTGGATTAATATCCTCCGATGTAATGTTTGTAAACACTTCACAGCGATATTTAGCCCGGGTGATCAGTACATTTAACCTGCGTTCGCCGCCATCATTATTCAGCGGACCAAAGCTCATCGGTACCTTTCCATCTTCTGTTCTGCCATATCCGATACTGATAAAAATCACGTCCCTCTCATCGCCCTGCACGTTCTCCAGGTTCTTTACAAAGAAAGGTTCATGGGCATGGCTCCTGAAAAACACTTCAGATTCAGGGTTCTGTCTGCGTTTGATCTCGATGGCATTCTGGATGGCCTGCATCTGTGCGGTACTGAACGCCACCACACCAAGACTCTGCCGAGGGTTCTTTATGGCATGGTCAAACACTGCCTTTGCAACCTCTTCGGCTTCGATTGGGTTGGTACGTGTCTTGCCTCTATCGTAAACCGCATTCTGCAGATGATGGAATGCCAAACCCATCCTGTACTTAGAACCAGGACTGGGGAATATGACCAGTTTATTCTCGTAAAACTCCCTGTTCGAAAGGCTGATCAATGACTCGTGCCTGCTGCGGTAGTGCCAGCGAAGCATCCTCTGAGGTGCTCCCTGACCATCACACATACCCAGAATACTCTGTATGTCGGCCGTTACGTTTTCTTCATCTTCGGTTTCAGCATTCATCTTGTCGAAGAAACTTGTAGGGGGTAACTGCTTCGAGTCTCCAACTACGACCAGTTGTTTGCCTCGTAGTATTGCTCCTAAAGCTTCTACCGGTCTTACTTGACTTGCCTCGTCAAAGATGACCAGATCAAAATCAATGCTTTCTGGAGACAGGAAGTTTGCTATAGACATGGGGCTCATCATCAACACCGGCTTAATGGTCTGGATCGCGATTCCTGCCTGTTCCATCAGCTTACGGATGGGAATGTGGCGCGCCCGTTTATTGAATTCGCTGCGTAAAATATTCCACTGGCCGCCACCTTCCAGTTTGGGTACTGATTCATAATGTTTCAATGCAACCTTTGCCCGGTTATATTGAAGGTTCAGGAGATCCAGTTGGATAAATTTATTGATGATTTCTTCATGGGTTGTTCTTTCGAACCCACGCAGGGGAGGTCTGTCTGTCATTGCCTTTGTGACCAGATACTCATACCAGGTCTTTTGCATAGAGATCTTCAGATACTGAGATGCGCCTTCCCAAGTCAGGGATGAGTCAATTAGAAATTCAAATCCTTCCTTTCTTGCCTGTTCAGTCAGGTTATTCCATTGTATAGCATGCTGGATCTCATTCAGTCGTGTACCCCATTCCTGGAATCTCGTGATCTGATCTTCAAATGTTAAACCAGCAAGATTATTCTTCGCAACTGCGGATATATTCGTAAACCCGAGTTTCTGCTGGACTTCTGCAATGCTTTTCTGGCTGTCATCAGCTGCTTCTTGAAGACGCTGGAGGTAATCTTTCACCATTGCCGGATTTTCATGGCGCGCTAAAAAATCCAGTATTTGCACCGGGTATTTACCAGTACTGATATCCTGATGTAAACCTGAAAGGAATGCCAATACATTTTCCAGAACAGTCCAGTTTGTTTTCAGTAGCCTCCATCTGTTTCCAAAAAGAGGCGTAGTGAGATGAGCGTTTTCATCTAGGCTATTGCTTAAGCGCTTGGCCAGTAAGATGTCATCCGTATACCTGATTTTTGCATCCAGCGATTCAGGCAAGGGGATCCTGGAGAATGAAGCCAACTGCTTCACACTTCTTTTGTAATCTCCCAGTAGAAACTTATACCATTTCTGGCCATGTTCAATTAGATTCTGGCGTATTTCCAGCACATTCTGGTCCCATGCTTCCGGATGCAATATGTTTTCATATCTGGTACGAAGATCCGAGAGCTCCCTGCCGGTTTCAAGTAGTTCTTTGATGTCTTCATGGTTGAGAACCCAGGCCTGATCGTTAACCATGATGTCATTCAAGACTGGTGCCACAGATAGAAAATCAAGAAGGCTGATAAAAGAGGTAAGCTCCTGCAAGGAGACTGGCGCTGTAGTTCCGGTAAAAGACGCGGCAGCAGTACTCAGCTGTTGCGTGTGTTTGGTAGTAGCCAGTGCCTTATCTATAATACCTTTAGTGACATCTGTTTCATGTGGGAGAAATAAGGTGAGTACAGTACCGTGGAAGAGAAGCTGAGCAGGGATACCGATGTCTTTTAACCTCGTCTCAATCAAATCGGCCAGGGCAGAAGCACGCCTCGTGGTATCTGCATCCCATGATTCAATTCTATGAATAGGGATTGAAGGAAGCTTAAGGTCTTTGTATTCCCCATTAATTTCCATCAGGAAACCAATTACCTTTTGTGCCGATAAGCCACTTTGCTCGATGGCCCTGTTTACGGAATTGCAGTATCCATTCAGCTGGCCTTTGTAAGCATCAAGCAGTGCAATTTCTTCCTGCAGATGCGTTACGGTTGGTTTTCCAAGATCTAAAACCCTTTTTAGTTCCTCATGGAGATCTCTCTTGTTAGCTTTATGGCTATGAAGTTCCAGACAAGCCTCGCCAAGATTAATTGAATCCAGACGTCTTTTTACTACGTCAAGTGCCGCCATCTTTTCAGCTACAAATAAAACTTTCTTACCGTGGCCTATAGCATTAGCGATGATATTAGTGATAGTTTGTGATTTACCTGTGCCCGGAGGCCCCTGGATAACCATGTTTCGTCCTTCATGTACAGCCAGCATGGCCAGTACCTGCGAACTATCCGCATCAACTACCGTAAATAATTCGTGTGCTTTTGTTTCTTTATCTAAATTATGTTCTTCTGTTGCGGTCGGCTGAGGATCGGTGAAGCCACCGTCAAACAACGATGATAGAATAGGATGTTCATAAGGTTTTGCATTAACGGGCCATTTGGCAGAATCCAGGTCATGGTAGATCATGAACTTGCCAAAGGAGAAAAAACCAAGCTCTATCGCATCCCGATCTACTTTCCAGCCTTTCTGATGTACTAATCTTTCTTCAATACTGTTAAAATAGCTTTCGATATTAAAATCGTCCGGCTCCGGAAGATCAGGGATGGTAGTATTGAAATCTGCCATCATCTTTGCCTGAAGGGAAAGGTTAGCACCGATATCTCCTCCGTTGAAACGTAACCTAAAACGTTCGCTTGCACTAGATCTCTCCAACGAAACCGGGATGAGTACCAGTGGCGCAGTACGCGGCTCTTCGGTTTCCACGTTGTCATACCAATTGAGCATCCCAAGGGAAAGATAAAGGATGTTTACACCCTGTTCTTCTATGCTTGTTTTAGCAAAATAGTAGGTATTGAGGATCTTTGTTTGCAGCTTTTGTTCATTTTCATTGGTCTGCAGTCGCGTGTCATTGTATGCATCTTTCAATTCTTCGGCACTGAGCTCAGGAAGATCAAATACTTCTGTATCATCATCTTTTCCAGGCCTTCCCAGAAAAGTCATTGCCTTGTTTTGCTTTACGAGGATATTATAAATCGAGGTTGACTGTTCCTGAACGATGTGAAGGCCCCTCGCCTTTGGTGTCCTGTAGTTCAAAAGGGGATTTCGCATGCCGAGATCAAGCAGTTCTTTCCTCGACGCTTCTAATTTTGGTAAAATGTTTTCCTGCATAAAGACTGGTCTTCTAAGAATCTTAGGTTAAGGCAAATGTGTTGTAGATGTAAATGGTAGGTATATTCTCAAAGCTAATGAATGAAGTGCAATTAACAAAAGATCACTTTCTTTATGCCTATAATTTAGTTATAATGCTATAATTGTATATCAATTTTACCTACTTACGGTGACAATGAGCTGCTAACATTTATCTGGTCCTTATTCAGCTTTTTTGGGTTGGATGAGGTCTTGAATCTGAATTGGTGTTTGCGCAGGACATTTTCTAACACAACATAAACAATCATAATCACTAGAATTAAAACTATAAAACAAATCATACTTTCGAGTAAGAATCTATATTGATTGACATAATGGCTCAACATATAAATTGTCAGTGGTTTTAATTTTTTTTGTGGATCTAAAGGATATCGTCCACTGTCAGTGAAGAATTCAGGTTTGCCATCTCTCTTAACATACCAAACTTTTCCTAAATCATTTTTTGTTAAAAGATCTGGCCACCTCACCTTTTTCAAATTATGCAGTGTCTGCATATTCAGTGGGAGGGTAGGTTTACTGATAGCATATTTATCGCATTCAATTGGCACATAGTAGTTGCCATTCCAATACATACATTTTTCATTAAGTGCCGGCTGGTTGATTCTCCCGGGGATTCCAAGCCCCCAAAACAAACAAAGACTGATACAGCATACCAATACAATGATTCCTACAGACATATACATAGGCGAGAACCTTTTGCTAGAAGAATCTTCATTATCCCCTGTTTCACCATTCCCATGACCTCCATCATTCTCTCCTTTTCGTTCAACTTCCGGGCGAGTACCCTTAGCCAAATATTCCAGTTTCCATTCGGAATAAGCAGTGAATCCTAATAACCAGGCGAGCGCGTGGACAGGCTCATCATATTGTAATTTACTTCCTTTAGTTAGAAAAGTAATTAATGGCCTTAGTTTGTCTAATTCTACTCTAGCAATACTATCAAGCGGGTCTTCATATTTACGCTCAGGATCAAAAAATCTATTAATTATTTCAGTATCTGATCTTTCGTTTTTTACCCTATAAAGTCGTAAGAATTCTTGTTTAAGCTTCGTTCTATTCGGATTCTCCAACTCTGAAGACAACCTATTTGAATTTTTCTCTTCATTATAAAATTGCAACAGAGCTATTTTATATTCATCAATCATTGTCAACATTATTTTCATAAAAATAGGCTGAACATTACATTTTATCTTACGGTTTCCCGTAAATTATAGCTGTCGTGGGTGTGTACTTTTGATCTGTCTTAGGATCAATATGGCCTAGGGAATATTAATTTACCTCACCGATTTATGTTAAAGGGATTATCACCTCAAGCTTTAAAGTGGATATTTATATTTGTCGCCGTTTGGTGCTTTGTTGCGGTGCTGCCATTATCAATTGGTTACTATACATTCCTACGTATTATTGTCACTATAGGAAGTGTATTGGCTATTGCGATGATATATCAACAGAAAAATAAGCTTCACACATACATATTAGTCATCATTACCATCTTTTTTAATCCTTTAATACCTATCTATCTTCAAAAAAAGGCTATTTGGATTCCCTTTGATATTCTTACTGGCTTCGCATTTCTATATCTGGCGTTTTTACAGAAATCTACAAAACCAAGAGAGCAATCCGAATCTGGGAGATATAGCGGAGCTACTGCTAAAGCGCGCGTGCGCGACGTAATAATTACAAATAAAGACATCAATTGATATGCAGAACGCAGAAATACCAGAAAAACTAAAGGCGCATTTTCTTAGATTATACCAGATGGCAATCTGTGATGAGGATTTTAGCGCGATCGAATTGAAAATGCTCTATAGTTTTGCAGAAGATAGGGGAATAACGGCCAAGAATCTTGATGAAATACTTCTTCGACCTATCAACTCTAAAAACCATTTTCCCGAATCGATTGAGGAAAAAATTGAGTACCTGTACGATTTGTCATTGATGATTTGGGCTGACGGTGTAGTGGATGAGAATGAACGGGCTGCACTTGAAAAATATATTAAGATGTTTGGCTTTTTGGAGGAAAACATTCCACAGATAGCTGATTTTTTTTTGGCAGCCACCAAAAGTGGTAAGACCAAAGAAAGCATTATACAAGAATTCAAAAACTGATGGAAATGACTGGACATATTAAAAATCTCTTGCGACTTAAAAACAGTGCAGATATGGTGGCTTTAGAAACTAAGCTAATGGATGATGATTCGATGGCTTTAACTACTACCGAGCTAGAAGAGACGAGAAAACGCACTTACCACGAAATTGGTTACCGTGATGGCAACAGGAATAGCGGCAGTCCGCAAGCGCTTTCTATCTCATTAAAGGCTATTTATGCTAAATTTCAAAACGAAGAAAAAGAGCTTGTAGGTAAGCAGGTAAAAATCAAGGAACCCTACATGAATGAGCAGCGCAATAAGGAAACGGAAGTAAAAGCATTATTAGTCACGAAAGAAAATAAGGAAGAGCAAATCGTCAGAATCGATGAACAGATCCGTGCAGTGAAAGACGTCATCGAAAAACTGAAGTTTGAAATTAACGACCTGCCAAGAGATCCAAAAAAATACCATATTGATGCAATCAGAGGTGCATCAAGCAAGTTCTGGATTGGTTTGATAATTCTGTTTTTTATTAGCCTGTATCTATTCACTTTTTATATTTCTACTTCCTACTCTGCATTTTTCAAAACCTTCGATCCGGATAGTAACATTTTGATGAATGTCCTTGATCCCAAAGCATTCGAAGTAGCCTGGCGTAATGGGCCTTTAGAGGGGGGCTTTGTGACACTTATCCCTTTTGTTTTTATAGGCTTAGGATATCTTATCCATATGTTCGGTGAGGTGAAGAACTTCATGAGCTATGTAAAAATGGCCCTTCTACTACTTATTACTTTTGCATTTGATGCGATACTGGCATACCAAATTGAAGACAAGATATATGATCTGAGTAAGACAATGGATTCTCCACCATTTGATCTGTCAATCGCATTTACCAGAATTCAGTTTTGGGGAATCATATTTGCCGGATTTGTAGTGTATATCATCTGGGGCCTGGTGTTTGATTTCATCATGAAGGAGCATAAGGAAAGAGATAAAATTAAGCATGAACAGGATCTTAGAAATAAGAACATAAAGATTCATCAGGAAAGGATCACCGAACTTGAAAAAAACAAAGAAGTAGCAATTGGTGAACTGAATTTTATCAAAGAGAGCATTGCTAAGGTGCTCGGTAGGATAGCCGAACTCCAGCGTATTATTGATGCAGTGATCATTCCTACTAAAGAATATGTACTATATGCTTCAGAATACATGCAAGGATGGATCACGTTTATCAATGAAAAATTGTTTATTTCCAGAACCGAGACTGAAAATCTTGTGGGTAATTGTATTGACTCATACAATACGCATTGCGAAAGTGTGGGGGCTAGAGAAGACTCTCAAAATGCAATTTATATATCTGCACTCTAAACCCGATTACAATGAAATTTAGATCAATACGAGCATTTCTGACCGTTAGCTTATTGCTATCAACTTTAAATAGTGTTAAGGCTCAAAAATCCAATTCCCAAAACCTCAATATCAGCTTTCTGCTGGATCTGTCTGATAGAATTAGTCCTGCAAAGAACCCCAGTGGAGCCATGCCGTATTACAAGCGTGATGTAGAATATATGAAGTCTATTGAAAGAGCATTTGTAAACCATGTCAAAAGTAAAAAAATTAGAAAATTAAATGAGCAAATGCAGGTCTTTTTTGATCCTACACCACAGGATCCAGCCATTAATGCTTTTAGTGAATCGCTCAAAGTTAAAGTTGATAAGAGTACAACGAAAGCCAGTCTGATCGCAATAGATAAAACTTTCTCGGATATTCCTCAAAAAATCTATTTGTCAGCTATTAAGTCGAATAAGTATTTTGGTTCAGATATATTTAATTTTTTTCAAAAGAAGGTAAAGAACTATTGTATATCCGATAACCATAGAAATATTCTGGTAATTCTTACCGACGGTTACATGTATCATGTGGATAGCAAATATGTTAGTGGTAATCAAAGTTCCTACATTACGCCTACATATATCAAAAGCAAGAAGTTGCATACAATAAACTTTAAGTCTGAAATGGTTAAGAATAAAATTGGTTTTATTCCGGCTACTACCGGACTGAAAGACTTAGAGGTAATTGTCATTGGGATTAACCCTTCAAAGACAAATCCCTTCGAGGAGGGGATTATCAATCAATACTGGTCTGACTGGTTGAAAGCAATGGGCGTCAAGACCTTTTATCTGAATGGAGCTGAGTTACCGTCTGATATTGAACCGCTATTGCAGAAAATTATTGGTTAAGATGCTGTCCGAAAATTAAAATTCTATGAAAAGATTTATACCATTATCATTTTTATTCCTCAGCATTGGAGCAGCTGGATGCCAATCTAGTTCTACTTCCTATTCTGATCAAAGACAGCCTAATGGCGAAGTGTACTATGCCCCAACCAAAACTCCAACTCCAATGGCCACAGTTCCCGTAGAAATTCCGAAAACTAATGAAGAAATACTAGCAGAGCAAGGGTATGAGAAAGTAGGATTTAATAACGGTATTATGCCAGACTGCTATAACTATACTCCCAGATTTGGAGATGTAGAAAACGAACTTGCAGTTATTGTTGGTGGTGGGACTGATTTGGCAATTAAAGTCATGTCTGTTACGACCGGAAGGTGTATCCGTTATGTTTTTATCAATAGCGGAAGTACATATAGTATTAAAAATATACCAGAAGATAGTTATTACTTAAAAATGGCGTATGGGCACCAATGGATCGCCAAAACTAATAATCGTATATGCGAAGGACGATTTTTATCAGATGCAAAATATGAGAAAAGCGAAGATATTCTTGATTTCAACCGAAAGGAAACTGTTAGTGGCTATCAAATTCCGAGCTTTAGCTTGAAATTAGATGTTATTTCTGGTGTGACTGATAACACTTTTAATTCAGCTGGTATATCTGAGTCAGATTTTAATAACTAAATGGTGATTTATACTTTGAAGGCTGAGAAATTGGAGCGCAGGAGCGCTATCAATGGAGCTGTCACTAAATCAATAGTTTGCGAGATAAGTTGGTGCCCCGTATAAATCTAAATCCCATATTAACTTCTTACACCCATCACTTTTATCAAGGAAATGATCACGAAGTTACATTACTTCTAAGACATTGATTACGAAATACCTTATGGTTGGATATTACGGTTCGAATAGTGCCAGCTATTTCGGTCTGTTAGTGCCAGCGATTACGGTTTAAATGATGCCACTTTAGTGGTTTAGTTTTTATCCATCTATCCGTTTTACGGTTCGAATTGTGCCACTTTAAAAAGATCAAGAAAGAATTACCTTATCGCTTTTAAATACAGCGATATGGCCAACAAACTTGATCCGATGGACTTAAAACAAATACTCACATTACATCTGGAGGGTTACAGTAACCGTAAAATAGGTTCTGTTCTCGGTATTTCCCGTAACACTGTCAATACCTATATGCAACTGTTTGCTGGTAGCGACTATTCATGTCAGGAGCTTCTGGGGTTTGATACAGTTGCTTTATCCGAACTGTTCTCATCACATACGACCCTGGACACCATTCGCCATAATGAGCTCATGCTTTATTTTGAGGGTGTAAACAAGGCCCGGAACCATCCGGGTTTTACCTTTTTGTATCATTATCAGCAATATGTTGAGCTGGCGGCAGAACCTTATAGTTACACACAGTTCCTTGAGCATTTCCGCCGCAAGTACCCTAAAGAAAAAGGGTCAATGAAACTTCAGCACTTTGCTGGCGAAGAAATGTTCATAGACTTTGCCGGTAAAAAGCTGCAGATCATCGATAAGCAGACCGGAGAGATTGTTCCCGTGGAAGTATTTGTAGCCATACTTCCCTGCAGCCAGTACACTTACGTTCAGGCATGTATGAGTCAGAAACGCGAGGACATGCTGTCGTGTTGTGCTGATGCCTTACGTTTCTATGGCGGATCGCCTAAAGCGATTGTATCGGATAACCTAAAGTCCGCAGTTAACAGATCGAGTAAATACGAAGCCGATATCAACCGTAGCTTTAAAGACTTTGCCCGCCATTATAATTGTGTCATCAACCCCACCCGCAGTTACGCTCCCCAGGACAAGGCGCTGGTTGAGAATGCGGTGCATTTGGTCTACCAGCGTATTTATTATCCTTTACGGGAAATGACCTTCTTTTCTCTGGAAGATCTTAACAGGGAAATTGCTGTCTTATTGGAGTGTTACAACAAGCTTTTGTTCAAACGAAAAGAATCTAGCCGTATTGAACTCTTCCAGAGTATTGAACGTCAGTATCTCAAAGAGCTACCGTCCAGTACCTATGAAATGAAAGACTATAAAAGGGCCAAGGTGCAGAAGATGGGCTACGCATATTTTTCTCCCGATAAGTGTTACTATAGTGTTCCATACCGGTATATCGGCAAGGAGACCATGATCCATTATACCAGGAGCCGTGTTGAGATCTATTATAACCATGAAAGGATTGCGCTGCATCAGCGCAACCTGAACAAGGGCAGCTATATCACCATCACAGATCATCTGAGCAGCACACATAAGTTCTACTCGGATTGGAGCCCTGAGTTCTTCAGGAAAAAAGCATTGCCGCATGGTGAATATGTTTTGGCATGCATAGAAAAGGTACTGGCCTCGCAGGATTACCCGGAAATAAGCTATAAGCGCTCTTTGGGCATTATTCATCTGAACCGTTCCTATGGCTCTGAGCGGCTCAATAATGCCTGTAAAAGGGCTCTGGCTACAGATAGTTGCTCTTATCTGCGTGTAAAGAACATCCTGAAAAATAATATGGACAGACTGCCCGCTATTGATGAACAGCCCGAATCCATAAAACCACATATCCCTCTTCACAGCAACATACGCGGTGCTTCCGCTTACCAATAAAGACAATCAAAAATCACAACAATGAATAATCAGACAGTTGAAAAACTACGTAACATGCGCCTTGGGGCGATGGCTCAATTACACCAACAGTATGTAAAGGAAAACAGGTTCGAAGGCATCACATGCGACGAATACCTGGCACTACTGACCGACCATCAGTGGGAAGACCGCGAGAACAACAAAATTGATCGGTTACTGAAACTGGCAAACTTTAGGCAGAACGCCAGTCTTGCCGATATAAACTATTCCAGTGAAAGAAATCTGGACAAGAACATGTTCGCACGACTTGGTACACTGGACTTTACAATGAGAAAGGAAAACATCATTATATGTGGTGCTTCCGGCACAGGCAAAAGCTATCTATCACAGGCTCTTGGGCATCAGGGATGTCTTACTGGAGTAAAAACACTCTATACAGTAACTGCCAGACTGATCAAAAAGCTGAAATTGAGCAAAGTTGACGGAACCTACCTCAAGGAGCTGGAAAAACTAACTAGAATGGATCTGCTAATACTGGATGACTTTGGCTTGCAAGCTTTCGATAATCAGGACAGGGAAACGCTGATGGATATTATAGACGATCGGCACGGTAAAAGATCAACTATAATCTCCTCCCAAATACCGGTATCGGCCTGGTACGAAATCATTGGTGGTGAAGGAACTATTGCAGACGCCATCTTGGATCGGATTGTAAACTCCTCTCACCGCATTGACCTGAAAGGTGAATCCATGAGAAAAGGAATATTGAAAAAGGAATAATCCCAGCTTTTTTATATAATTGTATGATCTTTTAAGTGGCACGGTTTGACCGAAATCACTGGCACCATCACTCCGAAATACCCAATGGTTAATGAATCATATTTTATACCATTATTATGGAATTGGAATGATAAAACATACATGCTGTTAAAAAAACAATAAATGAATGTAAAATAACTTTATATTAAGATGTGTATAAGATGCACAATGGCTTAATTATTTATCATACAAATAGTTGCAATTATTCGGTGAGTAGGAAAGATTTCAAAATTACTCACCTAATCACTCACTTTTTATATAATAAAATATGTGAATTTTGGTACCCCGAAAGACAAAACCCCTGTTAACATAGCGTTTACAGGGGTTTATAAGTTTTGATACTGAATCTTGTGATCCCGCTGGGATTCGAACCCAGGACCACTACATTAAAAGTGTAATGCTCTACCAGCTGAGCTACGGAATCAACTATGTCCCCTTGTTTCGGGATTGCAAAAGTATTAAAATAATGCAGATTCTACTACTGTAAACCCGTTTAATTTCGCTCTAATCCGCTTTTTCTCTTTAATCGATTGATTTATAGCTATAAAAAATTACAGTTATTTTTCATTACACGTAACAAATCCCATCGACAAGCATCTCTTTTACATGAAATACTTCCATTAAAGCCAGAACAACGCAGTAATACAACAAAAAACACTATAAATTTAAACAATGAAGATCCTTCAAACCGGCCAATTTTTCGGGAATACTAATGAAACCAAAACTTTAGGGAGTCTTACGCTTACTGATACAGAGTACACCCAGGAAAAGGTCGACTGGCATTACCATGAAAACGCTTATTTTACTTTTCTCCTCGATGGGAGGGTTCTGGAGGGGAATAAAAAGGAAATCTATCACTGTACTGCGGGAGCATTACTGTTTCATAATTGGCAGGAACCACATTACAACATCAAACCAAAAGGCTTCACCAGAGGCTTTCATATTGAATTTAAGCCAGACTGGTTTCAAAACTTTGATCTGAATATCAGTAACCTACAGGGGAGTATTAACCTTTATAATCCGCAATTGAAAGCTTTGATGTATAACATCTTCAAGGAGAGTAAGCAAAATACAGGTTCTCTGGCTATAGACACCTTACTTATTGAGCTGTTTACCAAGGCCAATAAAAATGAAAACCGCCTCTCCCGAAATGTCCCTCATTGGGTAATGAAAATTAGGGAGCTGCTCAACGACGATCTGTCTTATGACTGGTCGCTTTACAACCTGTCGAAACAACTGGATATTCATCCGGTACATCTTTCCAGGGATTTTTCAAAGTATTTCGGCTGTGGCATCGGACAATATATTCGGGCAATAAGAGTGCAGCAATCTCTTTCCATGATTGTAAAAGGAGAATCTTCCTTAACTGCTATCGCTTTAGACTGTGGATTCGCCGATCAAAGCCATTTTATACGCAGCTTTAAATCCTTACATCAAATTACCCCATTCGCATACAGAAAACTTTTCTCTGAGCCCAGATAGGTTAATTTTATTCTATTTTTGATACGAACCACTCCCTAATTTTGAAAGAAAAAATGATAAACTTTTCTATTGTACGATCGCTCAAATTAATCGTATGCGCAATGCTACTTTTTAATGTTGCGACAAAAGCACAGGGGACAGCGGTTGAAAATCAGGCGTTAATCCAGGACCCTATTCACAAATCAAATATCGGGAAAATTGCTTTCACAGCTAAACCCGTCAAATTAACTGAACTAGGGAATGCGCAATTTCTGAATGATTATCAGCTGACCAACAAAAGCAATCTTTTTATTACCGTGTTTTTAGGAAATACCATGACTAGCTATTTAAAACAGCTTGCGCCAACCCTGGATTCAAATACCTTGCTGCAGTCGGGTAATTATCAATTCTCCTTTTACATAGATCAAAAATTAGTTTACCAGAGTAATCTACTACCTGGAGCACCGCGTAGTAACGAACAAAATACCTTCACAGTTTGGACTAAACCTTTAATCGATAACGAGCATGAAGGCGCCTATTGGAGCCAGTCGGCATGGAACCGATTCATGTTCAATGGGGGAGACAGCGCACTCAGTGATGGCCAGCATGTATTGAAAATAGAGCTCAGACCATATCTCAAATCGACCACCTTAATTGTAGGAAATGTAATCGCTGCTGGTACACTAAATTTGGTGGTCAACCGAAAGCCACTGGTAGATATTGGCAATTTAAAATTAGCTCCTGTAAAAGCTTATGATGGGCTTCCAGTCTCTAAAGCATCTTTTGATCAGGATAAAATCAAAACTTTAAAAGCAAATGTTGAAGCGGGAGTTTTTAAGCACATCACAAGTGTGGTAGTGATAAAAAATGGAAAAATCCTGCTGGAAGAATACTTTAACAATGCCAATCGCGATAGTCTTCACGACGTCCGTTCTGTGGGGAAAACTTTTGCTTCTACTTTAACCGGGATCGCTATAAAAGATGGATTATTGAAATCGGAAAATCAAACACTAGGAGAATTTTATGACCTCAAAGCTTACGATCATTATTCTCTAAAAAAATTAAATACTTCGATTAAAGATCTATTAACCATGAGCGCTGATTTTGATGGTGATGACAGTGACGGTGATTCACCGGGTAATGAAGAAAATATGTATCCTACGGAGGATTGGGTGAAATTTACACTGGACCTTCCTGTAGATACAGTTAAGTACAAAGGACAATGGCATTATTTTACTGCTGGTGCGATGTTAGTAGGTAGTTTACTGGATAAGGTGGTACCAGAACACCTCGAAAAATATGCAGACGCAAAGCTTTTCAAGCCTTTGAATATCACAAATTATAAGTGGCAGTACACCCCTCAGCATGTTGTAAACACGGCTGGTGGAATTCGTATGAATGCCTTGGATTTTGCTAAATTTGGACAACTGTATAAAAACAATGGACTTTGGCAAGGAAAACAAGTACTTCCAAAGCAATGGGTAGAAAAATCACTGAGCAGACAAATTCAGGTAACAGGGCGAAAAGATGAGTATTATGGTTACTTATTTTGGAACAAAACTTACCAGCTGAATGGAAAAGCGTATGAAACTTCGTATTGTGCTGGAAACGGAGGAAATAAGATTTTTGTCTTTAAAGACCAGCCATTGGTGGTAGTGATCACCGCGACAGCTTATGGAACTGCTTATGCACATACTCAGGTTGATAAAATGATGGAAGATTATATTTTGCCGGCAGTAGTTGGAAAGTAAACAGATTTAAAAAAACGATAATGGAAACTATTCCGGTAAGACACCTCAATGATTCAGTTAAAGAACCTGCTTTTTCCGGGAGTTTTGACCTAGTGGATATGGAGGCATTTCTGGCTGGGAAGGATATGGTACAAGAACTTCATCGGCATAGTTTCTTTTATATATTGATTTTAGAGAAAGGAGAAGGGGAGCATCGCATCGACTTTGTAACTTATCCAATCGAGAATTATTCCGTTTTCTTTATGCGTCCCGGACAAGTACATGAGCTGGTTTTAAAGAATGGCAGTACGGGCTATTTGCTGAAATTCAGCCCTGGTTTTTATACACCATTGGCAGTATCAGCTAAAGAGGTACTCAGGAAAGTAAGTCGCAGGAATTTCTATCAATTCAACGCAGCGCAGATGAACCGTATAAAGTTCATCCTGGAAAATATATATAAAGAAAATAAGGACCAGCAAGAAAGACATAGAGAAGCTATTCAGTCTTATCTGGATATTTTTTTTATTTCGCTTTTAAGGGAAAGCGATCCAGTTAAAAGCCCTGGCAATAACAATGATGATTACATGCAGGAGCGCCTGGAATCATTTCAGGAGCTGATTGCCCTTTCAGCAACTCAGTTTAAACAGGTCTCTTATTACGCTGAGCAATTGAACCTGACTACTTATCAGCTGAATGCCATCACAAAAACCACACTCCACAAAACTTGTTCAGAACTCATCATTGATCACTTGCTATTGGAAGCTAAAAGATACCTTTTAGCAACTACCAATCAAGTGAATCAAATCGCCTCCCAACTCGGTTATGAAGATGTTTCTTACTTCGTCAGGTTCTTTAAAAAGCATACTGGATACTCACCTGAAGCATTCAGAAAAAGCTTTAAATAATCGCTGAATTCAGCAGACATCCTATAGAATTCAAATTTTGTCCTACTCCGTAATTTCTTTTATAACGGAAATTTGTAATACAGTTTTAAACAGAATATTATGAATGAATCATGGAATGTAGCCGATAAAAATAGGTGGGATACCCGTTATGAAGAAAGTGGATTTGCTTACGGAAAGGAGCCCAATATTTTTTTCAAAGAATGGCTGCAGAAATTAACACCAGGCACTATTCTGATGCCTGCTGATGGGGAAGGTCGCAATGGCGTGTACGCTGCGACATTAAATTGGGAGGTGACTGCATGTGATTTAAGTGAAGCAGGAAAATTAAAAGCCCTTGAACTGGCAAAAGAAAAACAGGTGTCCATTACTTACATTGTAGGAGATCTGGAAAAATTAGAGTTTGAGCTAGTATCGTTCGATATAATCGCTCTGATCTACGCGCATTTTTCCTCAGATCGAAAATCAATGCTCCATAAGAAATTACAGCGTTATCTTAAACCTGGTGGGCTGATTATCATGGAGGCTTTCAGTAAAGCACACCTGGATTTTAATGCGATAGATCCCAAAGTTGGCGGTCCTAAAGAAATAGATATGTTGTTTTCTATTGCAGAGATCAAGGCTGATTTTGAAAATTACGAGCCATTGCTGTTAGAAGAGCGTATCGTTGAGCTGGAAGAAGGAAAATATCATATTGGTCAGGGTGCTGTAATCCGCTTTGTAGGAAGAAAACCAATGTAGAGAAGAAGTGATGAAATTACGAATTTAATAAAGAAAAAGTCTTTGTTTACTGAACCTTGATTTATAGTTTTTATAAGCATTTTAAGTGGTGGTTGCTAGGGCTATTAGAGGCTTTTTTGCTTATAAACGGGGTCTCGGTCCTGTATTAACTAACTGGATGGGTGCTAATAAAATCAGTATCAATATTGATTCTAAGGGGGTTGGTCTTTGTTTATCAGTAACTTAGTAGTTATTAATTCACGTAAATAACCACTTTTATCATGGCGAAATTCATTGCAGGCCCTTTTGGGTACCCTTCCGGGAAAATAGGAAACTCAGTCTTTTATATGTTAAATGGACAATTAGTCTGTCGCGCGATCGGAAAGCCGGGGAAACCAAGCTTAAAACAACTGGCCAACCGTCAAGCAATGGCGGTAACGATGCAGCTGTTAAATCCAATGGCCGATTTTATCAATGTCAGCTTTAAACTGGAGGCAGAAGGAACATTTAAAAACCCGCATAATATAGCGACCTCCTACAATAAGAAAGCGGCTTTAACCGGTAGTTATCCCAATATTTCGGTTGATTATGCGAAAGTAGTCCTGAGTAAGGGAAGCCTGGAAATGGCAAAGCATCTCCATGTCAGCAAGGGCGAGGCTGGGATTAATCTAACATGGGATACTACGATTTTTGAAAATGGTGATATAGATGATTCGGTCATGGTGATGGTCTGCCATCCAATGCAAAAAAAGGCGAGTAGCTATTTAAATGCTGCTCGTAGGGCGGATGGAGGCTGCTTTCTCCCATTAAACAGGGATTGGAAAATGGCTGAACAGATGGAGATTTATGTCTGTTTTAAATCGGCTAATGGAAAGCTGATTTCCGACAGTACTTATGTGGGAAACTTGAACGGCGTTACCGAAACCATAATGCAAATAGCAGAAAGGGAAAAATACAACCGGATTCAGGCACGTTTTGACCTAATTGCCGTTCAATATCAGCAAAAAAGAATGGATTACGCGGAGGGACTCGTCGAATCTAAGGCCTTCCGGCATTTGGAAAAAGAATACCTGGTTTTAAAGGATAAGCTGGCAAAACTACCGGGGAAATTAGTCTAAAATCAGGGGCCAACCCGTGTAAAACAGGAAGAAAAACTATTTTTTAAGCCTGTTAATGAGATTGATTTGTCAAAAATTTAACGCCAAATAGAAAGAAAAAAGCTTAATATTGCTTTAGTTGATTGTAATTCAGTGCTTTTTGTCTGATTTGTGGTTTGTCGGTAAAGAGTGTGCAAGGCTAAAATAATCAGTGGATGTAATTTACAACATCTCACTGATTATAGATGAATCTCTTCGTGTTAAGATGCCCTTCTGATCACGCCCAAAATAACCGCTATAATAGCAATTACAATCAGGATATGAATGATTCCTCCAGTATAGTAGCCTCCTAAGAAACTGATAGCCCAAATGATAACGAGGATGACTGCGATGGTATAAAGTAGATTTCCCATAGTATGTAGATTTTATAAGTTAATGTTCTTGTCTATGAACAAATCGAAGGGGCTTTGGTTTGAATGGTTGCTGGATTATTTTCTGATAGATGCCTGAAATTACTGATGCTCAGGGGAATGATGTGTGCTGCTGAATACCGCGAAACGTCCAGTGATTCCGGTCTTTTGTGCTATCTTTATATAGCGATATATGACTTCCTTTACAATTTTAACCTGCTGCTATATATTTCCTCATGAATAATTCTTCCTCCATACCTTTATATAAACTCCAGGAAAGGGGAATTGCTTTGTTTGAAGTTAAAAAACTAGATCCTGCATTGCATAATTCGTCCTCGCATCCCGCACATCGGGACGATAACCATTTGATGATGTACCAGGAAAGTGGCTGTACCAGAATGATGTTGGATTTCCAGGAAATCACCATTGAAGGACCAGCGATTTTCTGCATATTTCCTGGGCAGGTACATTGTGGGCTTTCTACCGAAGGAACTCTTGCATGGGTAATCGCAGTAAATCCGGTAGGTATTCAGGATTCCTTTCGCATGGTTTTAATGGAAGCCAGTATCCAAAATCCGCTGGTCGCAATAGATGCAGCAGCATCTAAAATATTTAAAAAATCTATACAGTTACTCCACACGTTTGATACGCAGTCGGACCCGGATTTTGAGGACTATACCAAACGGTCTATGCTGGATGTTTGTCTTAGCCTATTCGTAAGTCAATATCAAAATCAAATTTCTTCCTCTGCTGCGCCTAATCTGCGGACAACCATCATTACCCGGGAATTCAGAGGTTTATTACTGAACAGTTACCGCACGATGAAAAGTCCATCTGAATATGCTGCTGCGTTAAACATATCGACCGCTTACCTGAATGAGGCAGTTAAAGAATGTGCCGGTTATCCGGTAAGTTATTGGATACATCAGGAAGTTATCATGGAGGCCAAAAGGATGCTCTATTATTCTGATAGCAATGTCAAAGAGATTGCCTATCATCTCGGCTATGCCGATCCTGCCTATTTTATTCGCCTGTTTACCAAAGTTGCCGGCATTCCTCCTTTACAATTTAGGAAAAAGCACCATCGATAGCAGTGAGTACCACGAATAGTGCAGTAGTTACTGCGCTCTGTTCATTGATCATTTTTCGTGTTTGCCTTTACTTTGTTCCAATAGATTTTACTGTAAATACAAAGTATGTCAATAGTAACTAAATGGGTTGGTGATGCGATGGAACGCTTGCTATCTTCAAAATATTTACCAGTTAAGGTGTGCTCGATTGTAGATTTGAATCCTGAAATCAGAATCATCTGCTTCTCCGGGGATCTCTCCAATACTGAATTCTATCCTGGAGATGCGGTGGCTTTCCGCGTCAGCGATTTTGAATTCCGAAATTATACACTGTCAGTATTCAACGAAGAAGAAGGATACTTTGAGGTCATCTTTCATTTGCATGGAGGCGGACCAGGAAGCGATTTTGCAACGCAGCTGAGGGTAGGTGAAGAACTGAAAATGATCGTTCCCAGAGGGAGAAAAATGCTGAATACAGTGCAGCAGCATCATTTCTTTTTTGGTGATGAAACCAGCCTGGGGTTAATGGTACTCTTTGCAAAAGCAATTGTAAATAACCAGCAGAATTATATGGGTATTCTGGAGTTAAAACCTGATAACATGGCGGTGATTAATCAGTTAAAACTAGCTGTTCATGGGGTGTTAAAATCTCCCGAAAATCCTGCTGAAAATGCGATTTCTTATCTGGAAAACCTGCATCAGGACTATACTGAAGCATTTAGTCAGGGTATCTTTTACCTCACAGGTAATGCCTCCTCTATTCAAAAGTTTAGAACGGCATTGAAGTCTAAAGGGGTGCTGCCGAAACAGATTAAAACGCAGGCCTATTGGATCAGCCGATAAATTTGTTATTTCTTAACAATTGTTATCGGGGATCTATTAACTTGCTCATAGATTTGTTTAAATTCTTAAAAACATGAAATCAGCAGTTTTAAATCAATACGGAGAAAGTCCTAAATACACAGAGGTGATTGATCCTATTCCCAATGCAAATGAAGTGTTGGTGAAAATGGTCGCTTCCTCCATAAAACAGATTGACAAGTCAAAAGCGGCAGGTAAACATTACACGAAATACCCATCTTTACCTGCTGTAGTGGGATTGGATGGAGTAGCCAGCCTGGAAGATGGGAGCGCAGTTTATATCACCGGCATTTCTGGAACAATGGCAGAAAAGGCGCTGGTAATTGCCAACAGCTGGGTGCTTGTGCCGGAAGGATTGGCATTGCCACTCGCAGCTGCTTTGCCTAATGCCTTAATCGGTTCAGATGCGGCGATGCTTTACCGCGGCGAATTTAAACAAGGAGATGCCATCATCATCAATGGCGCTACTGGGGCGACTGGCAGAATCGCTATTCAAATGGCTAAAAACCGCGGCGCTAAATGTGTGATTGCCTTAGGTAGGTTCGCTTCCGGACTTTCTGAACTGTCCGATTTGGGTGCAGACATTTTAATTGATACTGCACAGCCAGAAGAAATTTTCCTATCACAGCTTACTGAAACGCTAAAGCTGCATCAACCGAAAGTAGTACTTGATTATTTATGGGGGCGTCCCGCAGAGCTGATCCTTAAAGTTTTACATGATACCACTAGTGCTAAGGTGAAATTTGTGACGGTGGGAGAGATGGCTGGAGCTACAATAAACCTTCCTTCGGCACTATTGCGCAGCAGGAAAATAGAATTGCTGGGCTCAGGAATTGGTAGCATTTCCTTTACGGAAGTCCGGGAATATTTTGCAGTGGAATTACCTCAAGCTTATGAATGGGCTGCAGCAGGAAAAGTGATCATGCCTTTGGAAATTGTAAGTCTTGCTGATATAGAAAGTGTTTGGCAGCGCGAAGAGAAAAAGGGCAAAAGGAATGTGGTGATATTGTGATTTCTACCGGAAGGGCAGTATATTGGGGCGCTAATATGAATAACTTCGATTTTATAACATTTAAAGAACTCCTGGCGATTCAGGATTTCCAGGATTCCTGGAACGCTATTTCTCCATATCAAGGAGAAGAATTTGAGGAGGATGCCATTTTTATAATCAGCCATGGAGATGTGAGTTTTGCAGATCACTTTAGACTTGATATTGACCATGGCTGGACCATGCACGATAAGAAATGGAAAGAACAATTTCCGAATCTTCCTTTACAATCGTCCGATGAACGTGTGGAAGGGTTGATTGTTTTTGGTCAACTGAACATCAATGGCTCGCTGATGAATGAGGAGGGCGATTATGGTGCTTTTCTTTATGTATCCGGTCAAATCAATTGTCAGAGTTTAGTAGCTGGAGGCTCGGTGATGTATGTTAAAAAAGAGGTCACTGTAAAAGAAGTATTTATCAGTCATTACAACCACGGATATTTTAGAGCTGATGGACTGGTCACTGCCCCGGTATTGATCATCAACGACCATTATACCATTCTAAATGATCATCAAGCCAGTCTTTTTTATTACAATGATAAAACCGGAGAAAACCCTCCTGAAAATAACTGTTATGAAGATGAGGCCGGAGATTGGCTGTGTTCGGATCAGCTTACCAAACTTTTAGCCAATCCAACACCAACCTTTGAAGATTTAATCTTCGATTTAAATGAAGGTGAATTTGTATTGGCGACAGCAGCACTGTTACCGTTAAAAGACGAGAACTATTGGCTGCGAAAACTAAATAAAAACTGGAGTATTTTAAACCGGATTCCAGCGGAATTTAAAACGCATCGGGTTTTTGAAAAGGCCTATGTAAAATACGGAGCGCTGTGTTTCTCTTATTTTTCTGAAAGTTTCATCAGTCAGGAACGAATTGAACAGACCTTAATAAAGAATGGCATCAACATCAGGTATATTCCTGAATCTTTGCTGACTAAATCGCATTGTTATCTCGCTGCAAAGCATCAAACTTACCTGTCATTTGTTCCTGTGAAATACCTGGACAAAGACCTGATTAAAGAGATCATTCATCATCATGAATCGCAGATGAGCAGCGTGCCTCCCGAATTTATTACGGAAGAACTGCTGATCGACTATGTCAGATTAGGCCCAGGTTTGTGGTTAGATAAATATTGTAAAATTGCCAATGTATCCAAGGAGACCGTACTCTTGAAAGCATTGGATTCGGGCATAGCAACCATCGATAAAATCTGGGGCCATCATTTCCAGGAGGCAGTTTATAGCTACGCAAAAAAGCTGTATGAAAATGAACTGGAATGGAATCAATATCTGGTAAAATTCCAGAAAAAAATAGACCGGCTTTCAGCATCTGCCTAAGTTTTTTTATCCTGTTTATAAACAAATCACCATTTATGATGGTTATAGGGGGGATTTAAATGGAAAACACCTATTGATATGAACGGGATACAACTCTTAAATAAGGATCAGCTCATTTCGGTTTTGAGTCAGGGCAAGACGGCAACCGCTATTCATATAGGTGAGGACGCAGTAATTCAGGTGGCAAATCAGGCCATGCTTGATATTTGGGGGAAAGACAGTTCTGTGATTGGAAAGGGCTTAGAAGAAGCGCTTCCTGAGCTTAAAGGACAGCCATTTGCCAAAATGTTTAAACGCGTATGGCAGGAGGGGATCACCCTTTCCGGGGCGGAAACCGCTGCGGACCTAAGAATAAATGGTCAGGTGAAAACTTTTTACTTTGATTTTGAATATCGAGCAATTAAGGACGATTCAGGTCAGGTCATTTGTGTGCTGCATCTGGCCACTGATGTGACGGATCGGGTGATGAACCGTAAGATTATACAGCAAGTATATGCCAAAGAGCAGGCATTGGAGAGAGAGCAGGCGCTTAATGAAGAATTGTCTGCGGCTAATGAAGAGTTGAAAGCGGTAAATGATGAACTGGATCAAAGTCAGACAGAACTTAGTCTGATGAATCAATTACTGGAGGCCAGGGTAGAAGCGAGGGTGAAAGACTTGTCTAAAAGTGAGTTGCGTTACCGCGAGATTTCGGATGAACTGGCCGCGATTAATGAAGAGTTAAATGCCGCTAATGAAGAAATGATGGCCTCCAATGAAGAACTTTTGGAAGCTAAAGATCATTTGCAGGAGACTTTTGATCAATTGGAAGATAAAGAGATTGCTTTACGGCTCACGATTGAAGCTGCTAATTTTGGTACCTGGCACATCCATTCTGTGACCAGAGCATTTGTGACTTCCGCTCGTCTCCGGGAGCTTTTTGGCTTTCATCCCGATCAGGAAATTACAATTGACGATGCCTTAGCGCAGATCACTGAAGAATACCGAGGGTATGTACAGCAAAAATTGGAAAATGCACTGAGTGGTGATGGGGATTATGATGTATCCTATCCCGTTATTGGATTTCATGATCAGAAACTCCGCTGGCTGAGGGCCATTGGGAATTTAAAAGCAGATAAATCTGGTGATTTTTCTTCCTTTACTGGGGTAGTCATGGACATTACTCCGTTTAAAAAGGATGAACAGCGTAAGAATGATTTTATTGCGATGGTGAGCCATGAGCTCAAAACACCGCTGACTTCACTGAATGGCTACATTCAAATTCTGCAGCGCAGGGTAAATGGTATTGGTAATGAGTTTGTCCATAGCTCTTTAGTACTGGCCGGTAAACAGGTGAAAAAAATGACCGGAATGATCAATGGTTTTCTAAATGTTTCCCGCCTGGAATCCGGAAAAATTGTACTTTCTCCAACACATTTTTCATTGAGTGATCTGGTAGAATCGACTGTCGAAGAAAGCAGAATGATAGAAGATGAGAAGGACATGATTTTTCATGGCTGCGATCATTTACAGGTTTATGCAGATTATGATAAAATTAGTAGTGTAATTGCCAATTTAATAAGTAATGCGGTTAAATATGCGCCCTTAGCTAAACAAATTGATGTCAAGTGCGAACTAATAGATGAAATGGCACAAGTGAGCGTTCAAGATTATGGAATCGGAATTCAGCCCCAGGATATTGACAAACTTTTTGAAAGATATTATCGTGTAAAAAGTGACAGTCATATTTCAGGTTTCGGGATCGGATTGTATTTGAGTGCAGAGATTATTGCGCGTCATAATGGTAGGATATGGGTAGATAGCGAACCAGGAAAGGGTTCTACATTCTATTTTAGTTTGCCTTTAAATGGTAAGGCTTAGGCATATTATTCGCGCTCTTTTACCTATCTTTAAGCTACATCATAGCGATACGAGAAAATGCTAAAAACGCTCAATTTATCATTCATCATTACCGTCTTTTCGTTGCTTTACTGGATTTATTTATTGACCCCATTTAAATCACGACCGTTAAGAAGGAATTATATAAAATTGTATAAAGATTCGCAATACCTGTGGATCAATATCTGGCTGTCCAGCTTATTAATGTTGACGAATAAACCAATGACATGTATGCCATTATTGTTCGTGCTATTAGCGCTGTTTTTCAGCAAAATATCCTGGAATATTTTTAATAAAAACTTCCTTTTTATTTTAAGAGGAGATTTAGTTAGAGGGACATTTTATGATTATTTCTTTTCATTTTGCTTGATTGGTATTCCCTTATTTACGGGTCTATTTGTGACTGTTCTGTATCAAATTAAATAATAAGGTCATCTGGTAGCACACTGCAGAATGATTAAAACGATGATTAATCTGCTGATTGCTTTGATGAAATTTGTATTATATTTGATTCAGACCTAACCCTCAAGTATAGACCTGTTTATGCCTAAAATCCTTCAAGATGATGAGAAAGAACTGCTGTTACAGCTAAGGTCTGGAGATCAAAAGGCATTTAATGTATTGTATCAGGCTTACGAACGGAAGGTTTATTATCACCTGAAAAAACTTGTACACCTTCCTGAAATTGCCGCGGAATTGCATCAGGATGTTTTTCTGAAAGTATGGAATAAGCGGGAATACCTGGATCCAGAGCGATCATTTGAAGGGTTCTTAGTCCATATCACCAAAAACTGCGCAATTGATTTTTATCGGAAAGCGGCAAGGGATAAGCAGCTGACAGATCAGCTGGCTTTACAGATGACTGAGCTTCATGATCCGATTACTGATAGCATCGCCTTAAAAGAAACTAATCATGCCTTAGAGAAAGCCATCAGCAAACTTCCCCAACAAAGAGGTCTCGTTTTTCGTCGCATAAAGATGGAACATGAAAGCTATGAGAATGCCGCCTGGCATTTTGGCGTTTCAGTAGGTACCATCAAAGACCATATGGCTAAAGCTTTACAGTTTGTGCGGACAGAAGTCATCAACTCAAAACGTTTTTTTCTGTCGGTTTTTATGATGAGCAGCCTCGTAGAAATGCTTAGAAGACTTTTCTTGTAGCTTTCTTTGAAATTTCCCTGATCTTCAGCAAAAAAAATTAAATCAGCGCATAGACTTTTCATTTTAGCAGCGTATAGTGTTATAGAGCGAAGCTAAATACGATGGATGATTTAAAAAAACTATATCATAAATTCCTTTTAAAACAATGTACCCGGGAGGAACTTCAGGAGTTAATGGATCATTTTCATTTACAAGGGGAAGATACAGAATTGAACGAGTTGATTCTCGCTCAATTGCAATCGGAGGAAGGGCTGGAAGATGAGCTGCAAGATAGTGAAGCGGTTAACCTGGTGCTAAACCATAACCGGGAATCAATCCATAAAAAAATCAATAAAGAACTGGTGCTAAAGCCATCATCATGGCGCATTTACCTTAGAGCCGCTGCTGTTCTCGGACTGATCACGGCATGTTCCTGGTATTTCTTTAGCGCAAACTCAGCTCATCAACTATCAGGTAATAAAATCCTGGCTTCCGGAGATATTGGTCCAGGAAGTACAAGGGCTAGGCTTACACTCAGTAATGGGGAATCAATTGACCTTGAAAATGCGAGCGATGGTGAGGTAGTCAGTAAAAACGGAGAAAGCTATGCTAAAATCCTAGGGGGAAAATTAACCTGTCTGCTGCAGTCTGAGGACCACAATGATACCGCCTACAATACCATTACTACGCCTAAAGGAGGAACGTATGAACTGGTGACGCCAGATGGCAGTAAGATCTGGCTGAATGCTGCTTCTGAACTCAAGTTTCCAACCACATTTGCTGCGGGAAAACGCGTAGTGGAGTTGAAAGGCGAGGCTTATTTTGAGATTGCCAAAGATAAAAAACGGCCTTTCATCGTGAAAACTGCAGGCCAGGAAACAGAAGTTTTAGGAACCCATTTCAATATCAATAATTATGAAGATGAGCTGGCCACCACGACCACTTTATTGGAAGGCTCAGTTCGTGTACATTCCTTAAACGCAAAAGGAAAGGTATTGCTCAGTCCAGGACAACAATCCGTATTAAAAGGGCAGCAGCTGAAAGTGCAAAAAGCAGATGAATCTGCAGCGATGGACTGGATGAAGGGGAAAATTGTCTTTAAAAATGAAAAACTGACCAGCATCATGCGTAAAGTTTCCAGGTGGTATGGGGTAGAAGTTCAGATCAAAGGAGATATAGGCGATCTGGAATTCTGGGGCGCTGTTTCCCGCAACAACAACCTTTCTTCGATTTTAAACTATTTGAAAGAAACTGAGGACCTCGACTATGCCATCAACGGTAAAAGCGTCACTATTTTCAAAAAGAAACCAATACTAAAAAATAGATTTTAAACCCAACCAAACCAAACATGAAGAAAATTTTACGCTGCTAAACCAAATCAGGGCGCTAAAAAAAAACGCATTCCGAGTACCAGTCGGAATACGTCTAATCATTTGAGCCAACCCTATCCGGAAAGATCCGGACAAAAATTACCGACAGATCGAATCAATCGTTAACCCAAATCATTCAAATGTATGAATTTAATTGCTTTTAACCCAGGCAAGCCGGGGAAATGGCGTCCCCAAAAACTCCTATTGGTTATGAAAATAACTATTGCCTTAATCCTGTTTTTCGTCATATCCGCCAATGCAAACATATTTGCACAGAAAATCTCCCTAGCGGAACGGAATGCGCCACTAGTTGAAGTGCTGGAGAAGATCCGGCTTCAAAGCGGCTATGACTTTGTGGCGAGTACGCGATTAATTGAACAAAGTAACCGCGTATCCATTCATGTAAATGAGGTGAGCCTGGAAGAAGCGCTCAAAATATGTTTCCGCAACCAGCGGCTGACGTATAAGATTCAGGGTAAAATTGTCCTGATCAAAGAAATCAAAAACACGGTCAAATCCCTGGTTTCAAATGCCCAGGAGGAGATCACTGTAAAGGGAAATGTTGCCGATAAAACCGGGCCATTACCTGGAGTAACGGTTAGTCTGAAATCTGATAAACAAAAAGCAGTGTTGACAGATGCTTCCGGAAGCTTTAAAATCACTGTTCCTAAAGATGGCCTGCTTGTTTTTACCAGCATAGGATTTAAAACACTGGAAGTCCCGATCAATGGGCGCGCGGTACTGGATGTGTTTCTGGAACAGGAAACTTCTGGACTTTCGGAAGTGGTGGTGACAGGCTATGGTCAGAAACAAACAAAAGTCAGTCTAACGGGTGCGATATCCAGCATTTCCACAAAAGAACTGAAGCAAAGTCCGGTAGCAAACATCAGTAATGCACTCGCAGGACGGATTCCAGGTTTGGTTACCGCACAGCGATCAGGCAGGCCAGGGAGCGACGCTTCCTCACTTTTTATCCGTGGAATCAGTACTTATACCGGGAATACAGCGCCGCTGGTGGTCATCGATGGACTGCCTCGGGGAGACCAGAATTTCGGAGACATTGACCCGAATGAAATTGAATCAATATCGATCCTGAAAGACGCTTCCTCGACTTCCTTATACGGGATACAAGGAGCCAATGGTGTGATTTTAGTCACCACAAAAAGAGGGGAAGATGGATCGCCAACGATACAGGTCAATGCGCAGAGTGCCCTGATGAAGCCAGGACGTTTCCCTAAGTTTCTGGATAGCTATAACTCCGGATTATTGAGAAATGAAGCCGCAAGAAACGATGGTATCGCAGCAGTGTATACAGATCGGGAATTACAACTTTTTAAAGATCAAACCAGCCCTTATTTGTATCCAGACGTAGATTGGTACAAAGAAATGATCAGAGATTATACGCCGCAGAGACAAGTGAACTTAAATGTGAACGGCGGGACTAAAGCGGTGAAGTATTTTGTATCCGGATCTTACCTCAGACAAGAAACAAATTTTAAAGTTGCAGATGAAAACATCTACGGCGTCAAATACAAATATGACCGGTATAATTTCCGTTCTAATATAGATGTGACGCTTGATAAAAACACGGATTTACAGTTGGATCTGGCTTCAAGATTAGAAAACAGAACCATGCCGCATGCAGACAGAAATGACAACGGTTATCTCTTTGTGGTGCTCTCGCAAATGCACAATGCTTTAACGCCTGTGTTTAATCCAGATGGTTCCCTGGCCTCAGGAAACCTTCGCGCAGATTTCATTAACCCTTATGGAATCATCACCAGGAACGGCTATTCTGACACCAATTTCTCCAATACTTTCGGAAATGTTGCCGCCACCAGAAAGCTGGATTTTATAACCCCGGGGCTGAAAATTAAGAGTTTATTCTCTTTTGAGACTTTTGGCAGCATTGATTTTGCACAATATCAAATGCCGGCATCTTTCCGCTATAAAGGAGAGGACGAAATCACCGGAAAACCTATTTATGTGCAGCATTATGCGAAAACATCCTTAAGTCAGGATGGCGCCACAAATGCCACCAGATACAACTATTTTGACGTGAAATTGCTGTACGATAGAAGTTTCAAAAGTCATAACGTCAGCGGATTAATGCTATTCAATAGAAATTATAGGACCATAACCGGTGATTTGCCCAGAGTATATCAAGGATTGGTTGGACAGCTGAAATACAATTATGACCAGCGTTATTTCTTCGAATTTAATGCCGGTTATAATGGTTCGGAAAACTTCCCTAAAGGCAAAAGATATGGATTCTTTCCTGCGGTTTCTGCCGGATGGCTCGCTTCTGCAGAACCATTTATGAAAGATAATAAGGTGTTCAGCTATTTGAAATTACGTGGCTCACATGGTTTGGTCGGCAATGATAATATTGGGGATGGCCGTTATCTTTTTGTTTCTGAATTTGCTAGAAGCGGAGGTTATACTTTTGGCAATAATCCAACAGGGGTAGGTGGATATTCGGAAAGCAGAGTAGGAAATACCAATATTACCTGGGAGAAGGCCACCAAGAGTAATATCGGTGTGGAAGCAGGATTTTTAAAAGATCAGATCCGGTTAACAGTTGATGTTTTCCGCGAACATCGAAAAGATATCCTGACAGGCCCCAACCTGATTCCTGATTATTTTGGAATTGACGCGGCCCTCAGCTTAAATAAAGGCGCGGTATTGAACAGAGGATTTGAAATTGAAATGAAACTGAATACCAATATTGGAGCTGTTTACCTGTTCTCTAACCTGAATTATACCTTCACAAAGAATAAAATCCTGGAAATTGACGAGCCTAAACTACAGTATCCATGGCAAACGCAGATCGGATTGCCCGTTGGTTATTCCTTAGGATATGAAGCTTTAGGTTTCTTTCAGAATCAGACAGAGATCAACAATAGCCCAATACAAAGTTTTACCACCGTAATCCCTGGCGATTTAAAATACAGAGACATCAGCGGGAATGGATCTATTGGGCCGGAAGACCGGATTCCTATTCCCACGCTAAACGTACCTAACCAGGTTTTTGGCGCATCTTTTGGCTTAAGCTATAAAGGAATCGACTTGAGTGTGCTTTTACAGGGGGCTATGGGCGGACGCCAAATTTATTCCGATCAGATTGTATACACCTATCGCGATGGAATCAGGCCCCATCACCTGGACCGATGGACACCAGAAAATCCGGTAAATGCGAAATTTCCAGTATTGCATGGTAATGAAAGTAAGAACGGAAATAACTTCATCAACTCTACTTTCTGGGTTCGCAAAACGGATTATCTGAAAATAAAGAATCTGGAATTGGGGTATCGTCTGCCTTCTGCCTGGACTCGAAAAGTGGGTACCAAGACTGCCAGAATTTTCGTCAATGCGATGAATCTTTATTCCTGGGATCATTTAAAGGACATCAATGTAGATCCTGAATCGAATGTTGGAGGGTCTTTTTCAGGACTTTCTTATCCCATTCAGAGCATCTATAACCTAGGACTAACCGTCAACTTCTAATCATTAAGACCATGAAAAAACTATATATTTTACTCGTATTAGTCGTAATTGGGCTTGCGGCTTGTAAAAAAGATTACCTGGACCGTTTGCCGAATGCCAAAATATCAGAAGAAGAGGTGTTTTCTGACATCGGAAATGCAGAGTTGTTTGTGAACAATATCTACAATTCAGTACCCAATATGTTCCGTACTTTCTGGCCGATGTCCAGCGCAACGGATGAAACAGATCAGAGTCAGGACCAGGCCACCATTACCGCCGATGGTGCAGATGCAGGGAACTTCAACAGTGGGTTTTTTACACCTTCGGCATTTCCATTAAGAGGACGCTGGAAAGATTATTTTTCCCAGATCAGGCGCTGTAATATTGTCCTCGCAAATTATACCAGAATTCCTGAAGACAATAATTATCCGGAGCGTAAAAAGAGGCTCAGAGGAGAAGTGCTGACCATGAGGGCGTATTACTATTTTGAATTATTACGTGGCTGGGGAGGTGTCCCATTGTTCGAATCTATTCAGAATCCATTAGGGGACGACCCGATTTTCTTTAAACGGAACTCCGTTGATGAAGTGGTGGCCTCGATATTAAAAGACCTTTCGGAGGCCGAGACCTTGCTGCCGGCAAATTATTCAGATCGGCAGTCTGAAATTGGCAGGGCTTCTAAAACGATTGTTTTGGCGTTAAAAGGACGTGTGTTATTGTATTATGCCAGTCCTTTGTTTAATCCTTCAGCTGTAAGTACGAGGTGGAAAGATGCCGCAGATGCGAATAAAATAGCATTGGACGCCGCTCTGGGCGCGGGCTATTTACTGCATGCCAAATATTCGGAAATTTTCACCCAGTTTACCAATCAGGAAGTGATTTGGGGCCGTCCGGCACCGGGCGCATTTGGTGATGCAGGAATTGATCGCGAAATGAATCCAACAGGATATATCGGCTATGCAAGAGTCACCGTTTTGCAGGAATTAGTGGACGATTATGAACTTAAAGCAACGGGTAAACGCCCGGATGAATCGGGTTCCGGTTACGATCCAAATCACCCTTATACTGGGCGTGATCCCCGGTTTTATCAATCGGTTTTATATCCTGGAAGCGTATGGAAAGGCCGAAAAATTGATCCTTTAGGGATTGATGCCCCTGAACCAGGAAAGACAGCCACCAATTACTGGCAAAGAAAATATCTGCTGGAATCTGTAAATCTAATCAATGGTTCGGGAGATTCTCCACGCAGATGGGTGTTGATGAGAACAGCGGAAGTTTACCTCAACTATGCAGAAGCATATAATGAAGCAATTGGCCCGGATAAACAGGTCTATGATGCCGTAAATGCAGTGCGTGCGCGGGTAGGAATGCCGCCATTGCCTGTAGGATTGGGCAGAGAAGAAATGCGCGATAAAATCAGGCATGAAAGAAGGATTGAACTGGCATTTGAAGGACAGCGGTTCTGGGATGTGCGCAGGTGGAAGATCGCAGAAACGGTCGACAATAAGATCGTGCGCGGGGTTGCTATCAGCGTTTCTGGCAGTGATACCACTTACCGTTATCCGATCATTGAAAAGAGAACCTTTGATAAGGTGAAACAGTATTTTCTGCCGATCCCACAGTCGGAAATAGATAAGCTGGGTGGAGTAAGTTCAGGGTTCAGTCAAAATCCAGGTTATTAAATTTTAAAGCCATGAAAAATAGAAATCATCAACTGACTTTATTATTTGTAGTGCTGGTCATAGTGATCGGCGCCTGTCAGAAAGAAATTAATTTGCCTGGAATTGCTAATGATCCCATATTATATATGCCCCAAGCTCCGCGGGGAAATCCTTTTAATTTGGTGGAGGTGATTAGCCGGGAACCTGGTCAGCAGGATACGGTATATTATCGTCCCTACAGTGCGTATTTGGAGGGTAAAGAGCCTGCAGCACAGGATGTTCAGGTTGAATTTATGATCGATCATCAAAAGCTGGATTCTTTAAATGCATTGGAGGAAGCGGCAGGAAGAGCGCCTTATGAACTGCTTCCAGCTGGATCTTATACGGAAGGCTCGATGAAAGCCACGATCAGAAAGAATGAACGGATCAGCGATATTCCTCAATTTGGGATTAATCCTAAACTGTTGAAGGAAGAAGGAAAGTACCTGATTCCAATCTCTATTAAAAATGCGGTTCCGAATGTTCCGGTAAAATCGGCCCTAAAAACGGCGTATTACCAGGTGAGCCTAACCGTCCCTGACTTTGTTAGCGGTACCTATATGGCCAGCGGAATAAGAAACGGGGATGGTTATGGAACCGATCCGACAAAAGTTAAGAAAACCATTACGAAAGTTGGCAATCATATTTATGAGGTCAACCTGATTGCGAATCTTGGGCCTTGGTGCTGCAGTAACCAGTTCAGGTTAAAAGTGAATCCGGTAGACAATACCGTGATCGTGTCCGGGCATTTGGAGGAAGCAGGTAATCTCTTAACCAATAGGGAAGGTACCACGAGCAGCTTTGACCCATTGACCAATACCTTCGTTTTGTTCTATAATTACAGTTATTATGGATATGGAGCGCAAATGACCGAAACACTAAAAAAACTTTAGATCAATATTCATCAGGAGGTTCTGCTATAAGCAACCTCCTTTTTTACGTTATCATCATGAATAAAATATATCTTTTGCTGTTCCTGCTGCTTGCTGCGGGGCTTAGCCCTGCATTTGCCCAGCAAGCTACCCAGCAGGTTTTGCCGGTTAGCGAACTTTTCCCTGTCCGCGCTTTATTATTGTCTACTCCAGATCCCCAGGATGTGCCCATGTTCTGCGATTTCATTACTGATGTTTTACCTAAAGAAGGGGTAAATACGCTGGTGCTCCGCATCAATTATAAATATCAGTTTGAGACGCGTCCCGAACTGGCGGGGCATAACGCCTTATCGAAGAAAAACCTGCAGAAAATTCTTAAAGCCTGTAAAACGGCAGGTATCCGGTTCATTCCGAAAATGAACCTTTTAGGGCATCAATCTGAAGATGTGTCTATGCTGCCACTGCTGAAAAACTATCCTCAGTTTGATGAATCGCCAGCGTTGAATCCTCCAGTGCCATGGAAACCGGCCAACACGATGTTTGATTTTTATTCTAAAAGCTTATGTCCTAAACATCCGGATTTATTTAAAGTAATATTTCCAGTTATAGATGAGTTGATCGATGTTTGCGGTGCTGGTGCTTTCCATGTAGGTTTAGATGAAGTATGGATCATTGGTGATGAGAAATGTCCGCGCTGCGGAGGGCTGGACAAAGCGGAGATCTTTGCAGCGTATGTGACCGCTTTACATGACCATCTGAAACAAAAAGGATGTGAAATGTGGATGTGGAGCGATCGTTTAATTGACGGGAAAACTACGAATTTATTGGCCTGGCAAGCCAGTATGAACAACACACACCGCGCAATTGACCTCATCCCCAAAGACATCATGATTTGTGATTGGAAATATGAAGATGCAGCGCCAACACCTGCCTATTTCGCAATAAAGGGCTTCAATGTTCTTGCTGCACCTTCCAATAAGGCGGATGTTGGATTGGCTCAGCTGGAAATGGTCAGGGCGATCAGAAAGAATGGAAACAGGACGGAATTTTCAGCCACTATTTCCAATAGAATGCAGGGAATGTTTCATACCATGTGGGGGAATTCAAAGGATTTTATTCTAGCCTACCATGGTCAACAGGCCGACAAAGATGGGACGGTGAATACTTTTAAAAAGTTATTCGCGGAAATCAGAACACTAAAAGGTAAGTAATGAAAAATATGATAAGATACAGAAGTTTGATGTTGTTTTTGCTGATGCTCGCGGGCCTGACCGCAAAGACTGCGCCGTATGAAGAGGTAAAAGGCATAGCTTCCAGGAGGTTTTCATGGCTGGCTAAAGCCTTGGTTTTTCAGGTAGTTCCTGCGGAAAATGGAAAAGAGATTTTTGAATTGAGCTCCGAGAAAGGGAAGGTTATCATTGCTGCCAGTACGGCAAATGCTGCGGCGGAGGGGTTAAACTGGTACCTGAAGTATTATTGCCACAGAAGCATGTCGCATTTTGGCGATCACCTAAGCGGGCATGATCAGGGCAAACTTCCCGAAGTCAAGAATAAGGTAAGGATAGTTTCTCCCTATCCATATCGCTATGCGCTGAATTACTGTACCATCAGTTATTCTATGAGTTTTTACACCTGGAAAGATTGGGAAAGAGAGTTAGACTGGATGGCTTTAAATGGGGTTAACCTGATGTTAGCACCAGGAGGAATGGAAGCGGTATGGCAAAATACGCTTCGGAAATTGGGTTATAATGAAAAGGAAATTACTGATTTTGTAGCAGGTCCTGCGTTTGGTGCCTGGTGGTTAATGGGAAATCTGCAAGGCTGGGGCGGACCAGTAAGTCAGCGGACGATAGATCAGCAGGTTTTGTTGCAGCAAAAGATCATAAAACGGATGAAACAGCTGGGTATGGAGCCGGTAATGCATGGTTTCTATGGGATGATTCCTTCTAATTTGAAAGATAAACAAGCGATTAAAGTAATTGATCAGGGATTATGGGCAGGAGGATTTAAACGTCCGGATTTTCTGCTGCCTGAAGATCCTTACTTTGATAAAGTGGCGAATATCTATTATTCAGAAATGAAAAAGTTGTACGGTGCTGATTTGCATTTCTTTGGTGGAGATCCTTTTCATGAAGGTGGTTCTTCAAAGGGAGCGGATCTTGCAGCCTCTGGTAAGCACATTCAGCAAGTCATGCAGCAAAATTATCCTGGTGCAACCTGGGTTTTACAAGGTTGGCAGCAGAATCCTGCAGATGCTTTATTGGCAGGATTAAATAAAGAAAAAACCCTCGTGATTGAACTTTTTGGCGAGAATACCAACAATTGGGAGAAACGTCATGGTTATGAAAATACACCATTTGTTTGGAGTAATGTGAGCAATTTCGGAGAGAAAAATGGGATTTATGGCAAGCTGCAACGCTTCGCAGATGAGGTATACCGTGCAAAAAATAGTGCTTACGGTCCTTTTTTGAAAGGAATCGGGATTATTCCCGAAGGGATTTATAACAACCCTGTTGCTTATGATTTGATGCTCGAACTGGGTTGGCATCAGGATCATCTGGACCTTAAAAACTGGATTAGCGGTTATACCAGTTACCGCTATGGAAAGCGGAGTTCGAATATGGATAAGGCCTGGTCTTTGTTTTTAGAAACGGCTTACAGCAGTCATGAAGTAAATCAGGAAGGGCCTTCTGAATCTATTTTTTGTGCCAGACCCGCGATTGATATTCCCTCTGTTTCCTCCTGGGGAACCAGAAAAAGAAACTATGATGTTACGAAATTTGAAGAAGGAGTGAGGATGTTTGTGGCCGCTGGAAAAGAATTTGAAAGTCTGGAGACTTATCAGACGGATCGGATTGATTTTGTGCGACAGCTCCAGGCGAATAGAGCGGATAAGGTATATGCTAAAATGATGCGGGCAATAAAAACCAAAAACCTGGAGGAGTTTAAATCCAGCAGTGCAAAATTTAAGCACTTGATGCTGCAGCAGGATTCCCTATTGAGTACGAGTAAGTATTTTTCGGTCAATAGGTGGTTGCAGCAGTCATTAGATTTTGGAGCTTCAAAATCAGATAAGGAGAATGCTTTACTGAATGCCAAAACGCAAATCATTTTCTGGGGTCCCGATAACAATCCTAAGACGGATCTTCATGATTATGCGCATAAAGAATGGTCTGGGTTGTTGAGCACGATTTATTTGTCGAGATGGGAGCAATTTATAGCATGGCAAATCGCGTTGATGAGTTCAAAAAATGCAGCTGAACCGGATTACTTCAAAATGGAAAATGAATGGGTGAAGCGGAAGGATTTGTATCCTTCCAAACCAATGACAAAAACAGAATTGGATGGACTGATTAAACGAATCATCGTTGAAGAGTAGGTTTGTTCAGGAATCTGAAAGATAGAAAGACAGTTCATTCGGTGAGTGATTTTCCAGAAGGACTTACTCACCGAATCACTGCTATTTATTAAAACTTTGCGCCAAGTGCCTGTTGATCATTTGATGCGGATGCCATTTTTACTGATCCTGGCTCATCATGGTAAATGTGTGGACCGGCAGCGTTATTATAAAAAGATTCAATCTTTCCAGAATTGTAAAAATTACAGTAATCAACCAAAATATGATCAGTTCTGTATTCCTGAAATTGTATAGAACGGCCGCCCTGCCCAGAATTTAAGAAACTGGAGTTGGTAATTTTTGCCTGCTGTACGCCAATCAATTTCACAACCGCACCCTGCTCTCTGTTTTCAACTTCGTTAAAAGAGCAGTAATCGATGCTGACAAAAGGACCTAATGTGCTTTCGTCATTTCCACCGCGATAAACGTTGATCGCGCTTCCCAATAAATTTGTAAACAGGCAATTGGTAATATTCACAAATTCCGCATTGTAAATACCTTTGTCGTCTTTCTCTGAAGATAGGTTTATGCCTGTGCCAGAAAGGTGGTGGAAAATAGAATTGCTCACTATTAAAGTATCTGCTAATGTCCCTTTTGCGCATGCAATACCACTCTGTGAACTTTCATTGAAATCGTAAAATTCACAGCCGGCTACATTTAAATAATAGGACTGGTTCATGGGTGATTCCGAAGATTTAATCCCTGCATCCACACCGCCAAAACTTTCCAGCGTTCCCTTAAATGCGATGTTTTTAACGGTCAGGCGACCGCCATTCTCTATGGTCAAAAATGAAGGCAGGCTATTGAAACTTGCATTCACGAGAGTAGGTCTTTTAGGCAGGTTTTTAGCCGCCATAATCACCAGTGTTTTGTTAATTTGAATTGGCTCCTTCATTTTATAATAACCGGTGTCCATCAATACAATGGTGTCACCGGATAAGGCCTGCTGAATCAGCTGGTTAAAGTTTTCAGACTGAGCACTGCTCAGCTGAAAACTTTTGGCTTTGCGGGCAGTGGTTTTTACTGCTGGCTGAAACCAGACTGCTCCAGTATTTTTTGCCTCAATAAAAGAAAGCTGCTTTAGGTCTGCTCCGTATTTGGCATCATAAGGAAGTTCATGCCCTTTGATGCGCAGGTATTTGGGCTTTATTTTATGAAAGCCTGTAGCTGCATTCCCAACGGTTTTGGAGCGGGTGTTAGCCCCTTCGATGAGCCCATTGTCCGTGATTTTTATCCCATTGTCGTCATTTAAATTCTCATAAATGCAGGAATCCTTGCTGAGAACCAAGTTGTTTTTGAACGCGACTTCCTGAGGAGAAAGTGTTCTTTCCGCATCTTTTCCAGCGCCAAAAAGAAAGGGGGTACAATCGACAAAGGTGTTTTTTTCTACCCTCACATCTTTTACCTGATAATACCGGTTGATTAAAGAATTGGGAACACCGTTCATAATGCTTAAAGGCGCTCTGAATTGTTTGCCTTTCAGCTGGTAGAACACATTGTTGAATACCTTATGACCAGGGTTAATGATCCTGACTCCACCTGTGAATGGTTTGTTATTCCCATTGAAGAAATTGCTTTCCACCGTGTTGTTTGAGCCATGTCTTAACACCATTCCGCCTTCGCTTTCAAAAAAGGTGTTGAAACTCACCGTGTTTTCTCCAGATTTTATGGATATAATTTCCACTTCTCCATTGCAGCGTTCAAAGAAATTATGACTGATGGTGGTTCTGGAAGGACTGAGGGAATACCTGGAAACTCCTACACGGATGGTTTCGGCACCATTAGAACCGAAACGCGGTCGGCCATTGAAATAATTGCTGTCAATGCGATGGTAATTCTGCTGACTCCTTTCATCGTCCAGCTCCACAATAATCACCGGTCCGGAATTCAGCTTGTCGACAAACGTAGAATGATCTATCCGGTTATATTTTCCATAAAATATCACCCAGGTATCCGTTTTGAATCGTTCCGGCTGACTATAATTCTCAATCACCACACCAGTAACCCGGCAATGATTGGCCAGGTTTTTACTGTCCGCCCTAAAAGAAATTACCGCTCTTTTAGGGGTAAAACCTTGGTTAAAATGCAGGTTTTTTACCGTTAAATATTCACCGGCCAATTGCAGGTAAGAACTGCCTGTCAGCAGCATTCCACCAGGGCTTTCTGCCATTATCACGATCGGTTTTTGGGCCGTACCCTTGCCATCCAGGTTTAAAGCAGCATCTTTCCAGGTGCCATTTTTTAGTACAATGGTATCACCTGGTTTTGCCTTTTGAACTGCTTTCCGAAGTTGTTCTGGATTGTCGACTACAATCCCGGCAAAGGAATTCATCGCATAAAACATCAAGGAAATTAATAGGAATTTTCTCATCATTTAGAAACTAAGATGTCAAATTTTATAGTTGATAATGCGGCTGTTGCAGCGATGTTAACCTCTTTTACCCTAAGTAATTGATTAGTGAAAGTTAAACCATCAGCTTTAGGTACCCGGATCCAGATCAAATAGGCACTGCTCAGGTTAAATATGGCAGTGGATTGGTTGGCAACAATGGCATCAAACTTTGCTGTATTGCCGGCTGGAACAGGAATGCCATTAAAGAACGCATCGCTGAGCTCCGTAATTAAGTTGGCATTATATGCTGCGTAAACCTGATCTACCGCTGCGGTGCCTGGCACCAATACGCGGAACTTCGTGGCCTTTAAATCAGCAGTGTTTGGCTCCCAAATCAGACTGCCGCATTTGAAGTTTTTGGAGATGGTACTGGTATTCGCAGGACTATAAAGTGTGTAGACAAAAGTACTCGTGCAGTAGCCTACAAAATCAATTTTTTGCTCCTGTCCATTTACGTTACAGCTGCCAATTGCCGTACCCGTTTCACCGGTAAAAAAGCTGCTGGCTGATGGGATGGCTGTGGTACCATTGGCCATCATTTCAATGCCTTTAAAACTGTTGTAACTCAGTAATGGCATGTTAATGACTGAACTTACAGAGAGCCCGTAAAGATCCGTAATGACCACTTTTACCCTGGATGCATTTTTACGATAGGTGTAAGTGTAGTTCAATTCATAAGTTTTCTCCCGGTTGGGTAAGTCGATCTTTTCAACAAGGGCATCAATTCCTTGATAATCGTCATAGATAGCGATTTCTTTAATCCCATTTTCGGATGCAGCGGTTCCTGTGATCCGGATCTTTCCATTTTCATCTGGCAGCAATTTCACAGGGATATTTTTTAAGGTAGGCATTGGCGGACTAAAGGAGGTCACTTTCACAAAACCTTCAGAAGAGCCGTTGTCCATATCCCGGATCATTAACTTGATCCCTGCCACTTTTTCAAGATTTGCGGAAGCGTAATTCTGGGTGGGGATCACGAAATGAAAACTGGTTTGATTCATCGCTTCCTGAGGACCGCTATAAATCAAGGAATCGGTCTTACCTGAACGAACAAGATAACCGTAGATCTGTTTAATTCCTGTACCAGAACTGATATCGCCATTGACAGCCTCATCAGGTGTAATTGCTTTTATCGCCATATTAAAGCTGAATTCTTTAGCTGTCACCACAGCCGTACCTTTTCCTGCTACTTCCTCCTTTTTGCAGGCCGACAATGCGGAAATACAAAGGATCAGCATCGTTAATTTTAGCTTATGTTTCATTTGATTACAATTTTTAATAGCCATCATTTTGATATTAGTAACCATCATTTTGAGTGATTTTAAGCTGATCATTGCTGTCAATTTCCTTTTGTGGAATTGGCAGTAACATTCGGTCTTGTACCACATTACTTTGCAATTGAGCGAGTGTGATCGCTGGAACGATGTTCTTGTAATGCGTAGGGAATTCTGCTGAAAAATGGGCTTTAATGATTTCTATGGCCTGTCCACTGCGCAATAGATCAAAGAAACGCTGGTTTTCAAATGCAAATTCTAACCTTCTTTCATTGAAAAGTGCGGCTAAAAATCTGGTGTTATCGGTTATCGCATTTGCCTGACTACCATCTGTTGGGTATTTATAAAAACCACTGGAGAAATCACCTGTGGTAAAATCTACTGCACCTGAACGTGCTCTAACCTGGTTGATGAGGCCAACAGCAGTCCCGGAAGGGCCATCAAAACCGAGTGCTTCTGCTTTCATTAACAGCACATCAGAAAATCGGATCACTGGAAAATCGTTCTCCGCATCGTTTTTCACGAGCACTGGAGAGATGAATTTCTTCACATATAATTTTGCACCATATTTGCCAATGGCCACGTCTTTTCTTTGATCAACCGGAGCACTGGCTAATATTTTATACTGCCCATCCAACTCTGTTGTCGGAAAATTATAGCCTAATCCATCGCCATTGATCACTGCACTGCCACTGGAAGTAGGGGCAAAGGAATTACCCATGCTATTACCGAGTCCAAAACCACCAGCTTTAAACCGTACTGAAAAAAGAATTTCTTTATTCATTTCATTGTTGATGGAAAACACATCAGCAAAGGAGTTCAGTAAACCATGACCGCTGTTCTGCAGCACATCATCCAATAGGGCTAAGGCCAGATTTTTCTGATTTAAAGTCAAATAAACTTTTGCCAGCAGCGCTTTTGCTGCCCAGCTGGTTGCTCTGCCACGATCCGCATCTGCAATCGCTGAAAAAGCAACAGGAGACAGCAGATCTTTTGCTTTAGAAAGATCGGCCACAATCAGTTTATAGCATTCCTGTACCGGAGTTCTGTTGAGTTGTTTAGATTGTTTGGGATCCACGGGTGTGGTCACTAAAAACACGTCTCCGTACAATCTAACCAGGTTGAAGTAATGGTAAGCTCTTAAAAACAAGGCTTCTCCCGCCAATTGGTTTTTTTGTGCTTCCGTCATTTTTGCCGTTCCTTCCCCAATTTGAACATTGCCGTTTTCATACGATACCCCCAGGCTTTTCAATACATAATTGATGGAGCGGATGTTTTTATAAGTATGCAGCCAGTATCTGTAAACCTTATCATGAGAAGAATTTAAGGTAAACATGTCCAGCTCATTGAACTCAACATTGATGGAAGCCGAACTATTGGGCACCCCTTGTTTTGTATTGTCGCTTCTCAATTCCGTGAGCATCCATTCGGTTTCTAATGGCAATTGCAGGCCATTATAACTCCCGGTGAGTCCAACTTTCGTTTCGTCATAATTGGTGTAAAAAGTTTCCACCCCTAAATTAGAGATGGGATCAATATCAATTATTTTTTTGCAGCCTCCTGTGAAAAAAGCAAGGACAACAAAGGGTAGTAGATATTTTAAGTGTTTCATGGTCAGTTTTTTAATTGGTTTATACCTAGAAATTAACATCTAATCCAAAAGTGTAAGTTCTGGCGATTGGGAATGCACCGCGTTGGTAGCCGCTCACCAGTGGCGACGCATAGGCTGAGCTGGTGGTTCTGGCTTCCGGGTTAATTCCCCTATAGCTTTTTCCCATCAGGTAAAGTACATTATCAATGGAGCTGTAGAGCCTTACACCGTTTACACCCATTTTTTTAGCGATTTTATTGGGCAGGGAATAACCAATGATAATGTTCCGTAAAGCCGCATAAGAAGCATCTTCGATCACATAATCTGTGAGCAGCCAGTTCTCGCCATTGGTATAATAAGGAGTCTTGCCGTCTCCAGGGTAGGCGGCGCTAATCCAGCGGTTTTCAGTAAAATTCTTATTGTATTTTCTGGACTCATTATAGTTGGCATCGCCATTAATGACACTTCCACCTTGTACGCCCTGGATCATAATGTTCAGGTCAAAACCTTTGTATTTAAAAGAGTTGTTGATGCCCCAGGTGAAATCTGGAAAGGGACTGCCAATGATGACACGGTCGTTCACATCAATTTTCTGATCGCCATTTGCATCTACATATTTTAAACCTCCGGCAGCGAAATATTTGGAAAGGGTAGAGGTTTGTCCGCTGGCTTTAGCGGCATTGATTTCTTCCTGAGAAGTCCAGATGCCATCTGTTTGATAACCGAAAAACTGAATGGCTGGCTTGCCTACAATAGCCGCATAGATTTCATTGCGCTCGCCATAATTGTATTGGAAGGGCTCGCCGCCTAATTCCAGCAATTTGTTTCTGTTTCCTGCAATGTTAAAGCTGGTGGTCCAGCTGAAATTTTTATTTTTTATCGTGTTGGCACTGAATTCTAACTCCAGACCTTGATTCCTGATCTTTCCGGCATTGTTAATGTATTCAAATGATCCGCTGAAAGACTGTGTAGATTGTTTGTACAGCAGGCGGTCGGTCACCGCGTTATAGTACTCTAAAGTAAGGGAAAACCGGTCTTTAAAGAAGCCAAAGTCGATCCCTGAATTGAATTCAAAAGTTCTTTCCCAGGTAATGTCTGGATTTGCTAAAACATCGCTATTTGGAGATAGTCCTAGACCTACCGATCCAGTACCAGAACCAAATGAATAATTACCCGGATACAGCAGGTTCACAAAAGAGAAACTTGGGATGTTATTGTTCCCTGTGGCACCGTAACTGGCCCTTAATTTCAGGTTACTCACCCAGTTCACATTTTTCATGAAGTTCTCTTTTCCAATGCCCCAGCCTGCAGAAACCGCAGGGAAGGAACCGTATTTTTGTCCCTTAGCAAAATAAGAACTGCCATCAGTTCTGAAACTGGCAGAGAAAAGGTATTTGTTTTTATAATCGTAGGTCATCCTGCCCAGATAGGAAATTAAGCCAACGCGGTCTTCTAGTGTTTTCGTTAGTGCCTGATCAATTTGACCGGCTTGATTTAAAGTCTTAAAGTTGTCTGTCGGGAAGTTCCTGCCCACCATATTACTTTCCTTAATTTTAGTTTGCTGGGTGGTATAACCTAGCAATCCTGTGAAATGGTGATTGCCTTTTGTTAAGGTGTAATTCAGGGTATTCTCCCATAAAAAATCCAGGTATTGTTTGTTGTATATGGTCGCTTCGTTTACGTCTCCATCTTTACGCGCATTGGATAGGGTGAAGGTGGAGTTTTCCTGATTGGTATAATATCCACCTACAGAAGTCTTGAAGATCAGTCCTTTTAAAATGTTGATACTTAGGTCTCCACCACCCAGCATTCGATAGTTTTCCTGCGATCTGTTTTCTCTTCCTGCAATTGAGGCTGGGGTATTGTTGCTGGTGGCAAAAGGTTCAACCGGACCGTTGCTGTTCCAGGTGGTTCCATCTGGCATCAGGCCAGAATAACTCAGGCCATTAAAATGTCTTGCCTGTACAAAATCCCCTGCATTAATATTTGCCCATTGCGAATTTTGCTGCACATAGGCTGCGGTAAAATCATCATGATACACAGGAAGGAAGGAGCCAAACCTAAAGTAGTCGGTAAAATTAACGGCTGGTCGCTGTGTTTTTATATAGGATGGGTTGAAGTTGAAACTGAAGGTGACTTTCTTGCTGAGCGCACCGTCTACTTTTGCTTTTACATTTAATCGGGTATTTTCACTGTATTTTAATACCGCTTCGTCTTTTTGTCCGCTGGCAGACAAATAGTATTTCAGGTCTTTTTTACCACCGGAAATACCCAGCTGAATATTTTTGATTGCAGCCTCCTGGAGCGCTTCACGCTGCCAGTCGGTAGGGCCGCCTGCAATTTGATTTTCTATGACATAAGCAGCCCGTTCAGCAGGGGTAATTAGATTTTTTAAATTAGCAGGTACTGTCGGATCATTTTCCCGCAATGCAGCATCTGCAAAGAGCTGATTGGTATATTCGGTCACGCTCATGATCGGGTTCAGCTCGTAAGGTTTTTTAAAGCCGTAATAAGTTTTAAAAGTGTATCTGGGTTTATCAGAAACACCGCTTTTGGTGGTAATTAAGATCACCCCATTTGCTGCTCTGGAGCCATAAATAGCACTGGAAGCTGCATCTTTAAGCACTTCAATAGACTCTACATCCTGTGGATTCACGAAAGAAAGTCCATCAGGAACGGGATAGCCATCTACTACTACCAGAGGTTGAGAACCTGCACTGATGGAACTGAATCCTCTCACCCTGACTACAGGATCTGCGCCTACTTCTGAGCTTACATTTTGGATGGTTACCCCGGCAATTTTCCCGATCAGGGCATTGTCTAGTCTGGAGGTAGGAATCTCATCCAGGTTGTCATTTTTCAATTTACTGACAGCACCGGTCACAGAAGATTTTTTCTGGCTTCCATAACCAATCACCACCACCTCATCCATGACGTTCTTAATTTCCTGAAGCGTGATGGTCACGTTTTCCGCCTTTGTCACAGGATAGGCCTGCGGCTGGTAACCGACGTAGTTAAATACCAGCAATTTTCCGGTTTCAACAGTAATGGTAAATTCACCTTTGGGATTGGTCATGGTGCCCTGTTTCCCGTCTTTTACTTTTACTGAAGCGCCTGGTAAGGTTTCTCCCGTTTCAGTTTTTACCACACCCTGAACCTTTACTTTTGTTTGAGCAAGAGCAGTATTCATAAACAGCAGGCAAGTAAATAATACTGCAAGCAGAATAGATTGCAAATAAAATTTTTTCATATTAGTTTCTATTTGGTTAGAAGGTCAGTTGCTGATGTCTACCTGAGTTTGGGCTGGTAGAAAACTGCGAGTATGGTCAGCAAATTAATTGCTGACCATTCAATATTTAGGAGAAGAATAATCCTCCGTTAATGTCAATATTTGTTCCGGTGATATAGCTGGAATCATCAGAAGCAAGGTAAATGATCAGATCTGCTACTTCCTTAGATTCCCCTTCACGTTTGATCAGGGTGGCTTTGGCTACATTCACGCGCACTTCAGGCTTGCTAAAAGTATCATGGAACGTGGTGGCAATCATACCCGGTAAAACGGCATTCACACGAATCCCACTTGCACCTAACTCTTTGGCAAGGGCACGGGTATAGGTCATTACACCGCCTTTTGCAGTGGCATAGGCACTGGCACCCGGACCACCGCCATCTCTACCGGCAAGGGAAGATAAGTTGATGATCGAAGAACCGGCAGGCATTGCTGGAATAGTTGCTTTCGACATCAGGAATACACTTTTCAAGTTGAGGTCCATCACTTTATCCCAGAATTCTTCATCTAGTTCTGCAGTTGTTTTTCTGGCCACCATTCCACCGGCAACATTCACCAGAATATTGATTTCTTCGCCAAAGGCCTGTTTGGTCTGTTCCACAAGATCCAGGGTTTCGGGAGATTTGGTGACATCGGCTTTCACTATAATCGCTGTTCCGCCTGCCTCTTGTATCAGTTTGAGGGTTTCTTCCGCATTCTCTACACTGCCATGGTAGTTGATCACTACTTTGGCTCCTTGTGCAGCTAAGCCGATAGAAACTGCCCTACCTATATCTCTTGATCCACCAGTTACAATTGCTACTTTATTTTTTAGACGCATAATTAATTTATTTATGAAATGATTATTTTTTTTGAGGTGATGTATTTAATACAAATCCAGGTAATTGGCACGAGTACAGCGGCCAGTACAAAGAAGGATTCATAGCTTGTTTTTGTAATAATGGGTACTGCCCATGTGGTTAATAAAGTACCGGCAACGGCTGCTGTTCCGCCCATTCCAGCTACTGTGCCCACATTCTTTCCATGGAAATAATCGCTGGGCAGGGTTTGGATATTGCCGATCAGAAATTGAAATCCGAATAGGGTAGCACCGATCAGCAGCATGGCCAGCGTTGGGTTTTCTTTGAGGGTAGCCAGGAAATAGACGATGGCAATCAATGCACTGATCATAATGGCACAGCCGATGGCAATGGCATCTTTTCTGGCTTTTACTGCGTTCACACCTCTTTTAATGCGCCATGAAGAATAATAACCACCCATTAAACTGCCTACTGCCGCGAATAAATAAGGCAGCCAGGTAAAGGCACCGATCTGCTTGATGTCAAACATAAACTGCTCCTTTAAGAAGGTCGGCAGCCAGGTGACAAAAAGCCACCAGACCGGGTCAATGAAAAACCTGCCCATCAGGATGCCCCAGGTATTCCTGAACTTCAATAATTCTTTCCAGGTTAGTACAGGAGCGAGGTCAGTTGCTGCTGCAGCATTGCTGTCTTCATCCAGGATATATACCCTTTCTTTCTCTGTGATCCAACTGTGCTTATCCGGGGTGGCTTTGTTGATAAACCACCATGGAATCACCCAAATCAAACCCAATGCGCCAATCAGTACGAAAGTGGTTTTCCATCCGAAAGCGATATAGAGCAGGGCGATAATCGGTGCAGAGATCACGGATCCCATGGCCGCTCCCGCACCAAAAATCCCCTGTGCAATTGCACGCTCTTTAACCGGAAACCATTCTGCATTACTTTTTGTAGCCCCAGGCCAGTTTCCAGCTTCACTAAATCCCAGCATAAAGCGGAAGATGTTGAAGGAAAACAGGGTTCTGGCAAAAGCATGTAAAGCAATGGAAACACTCCAGCTCAGGATAGAAATGGTCATTCCTAACCTTGTGCCCAGCGCATCCATCATTTTTCCCGTAAACGTTTGCCCAAGTGCATACGCAATCATGAAAAAAGTAGTGATTAATGCGAGTGCATTTTTATTGTCTTCATCGGTAATTCCGAAGTCTTTATAGATGTAAGGCCATAAAATATTAATGGCACTTCTATCGATGTAATTGATTACCGTTGCAAGGGCAATCAGCGCTATAATGTACCATCTTAATCCTTTGATCTTCATTTCTTAATCTAATTTTGGAGTATGTTAAAGTCCTAAGCTCTTCAGGAAGGCCATTATTTTTGTATCGACCATGCTGTTGTCTTCTTTAGGAAACTTGCCATGCAGACCGTCTTTTACGATAACCAATTCACTTTTTACGCCCATTTTGTCAAACTGTTCTTTTAAAGCAATGGATTGCTGATAAGGGACAGTAGGATCTGCATCACCATGTACAATAAAGGTGGGTGGACTGGTTTTTTTAACCTGGTATAAAGGGGATACTGATTTGGTAAAAGCATCATCTTTAGCTTTTGCGCCCAACCAGCTTGTGGCCGATTTACTGGTTTTAATCGGTCCATAAGCCCAATCCCAGACATCAGTAATTCCGTATTTGTCAATAATGGCGGCTACCTTTACCGGTGTTGCCGATTTACAATTGGTGTCAAATACAGGGTTGTTTTCTAAAAGTCCAGCCATTAAAGCCAGGTGACCACCAGCGGAACCGCCCATAATGACGATCTTATTCGGATCGATGTTTAGCTTTTTCGCATTGTTGATGATGTAAATTAAGGCACATCTGGTGTCTTCAATAGCTGCCGGAGCAGTAGCAACCCCAGTAAGGCGATATTCAATATTGGCCACTGCATAGCCATTTTTGAAGAAGCGGCTAAAACCAGTTTGAGATTCTTTAGTGCCTTTATTCCAGCCACCACCGTGTACGTTGATCACCACTGGGCTAGGGGCTTTGCTCATGTCCGGTAAATAAAGATCCAGTTTGCCTTCCCAATCGCCAACTTTGGTATAAACGACATTTAGCTGTTCCGTAAATCCATTAGGATATTGAACTTTTTTAAGCTCAATTTCTTGCGAATAGCCCTTGAAATTTAGGCATAGTAGTCCACATAATATGAATATTGCTTTCATAATTTATTGATTTTAAGTAAGTTGATTTATTTCTTTATTTCAGAAAGTCTTCGCGATGTGGGCTGAAAACATCTATTAATATTCCTGGTTCAATACAGGTACATCCATGTATTTCATGAGGAGGTACATAGTATCCATCACCTTTTCTGATGATGCGTACATTATCACCAATGGTCATTTCGAAAACACCGCTGTCTACATAAGTGACCTGTGTATGGTGATGTTCATGTAAAACCCCAACGGCCCCTGCTTCAAATCTTGCCTTTACCAGCATGATTCTGTCATCGTAACCATAAACTTTCCTGGTCACACCATTCCCCAGGTCCTCCCAGGTGGTTTCTTCTTCAATCTGAAATAAATTACTTTGTATCATCTGCATTTGTTAGTTGTATATAATTGTCCTTATCCTGGTAGTTGATCTGATAGTGATAAACCTTCCCTTTAACTTTAAATGAAACCACTACTTTTTGCGCATCGGCGCTGTTAACCATCAAGTCGCTGACCACACTCTTAGCGCCGACTGTAGTTTCGCTGACTGGATTTGTTTGTCCATGCGCTTCGGTGATGGTAAAGAATACTTGATTGCTGGCTTGTTTTTGAGAAAGCAAAAATGCTTTGCTTTCTACCAGATTCATCTCCGGATCATTGGCCCCCAGAGAGATCAGTTTTACCTGAATAGGGGAGTCTGTGGCAAAATGTGTGGTGTAAAAACGTTTGTTGTTGAGTATGCTAATATATCCGCCAGTTTCAGGTACATTTTGTTCCGCATTCAGCCAGATATGCTCGTAGCCATATTTGCTGCCCAGCGCTTTTAAATTGTTGGTATAGGCATTGATTTTAAAAGAAGCATCGATTAAATTCCCTTTGTACCAAAATGGAAGGTCATATTGATGAGGTTTTGAAGATAAGGCCTGGAAAATATCCAGTAACAGTGGTTTCGATAATGCCGGTACCTTGATCAGCGCTGAAGTTCGTTTCATGTTGACTCCCTGGTAGGCGTTTTCTTCCATTGCACTGACCACCTGCTGGTTTTTTTGATCATTAAAGAAAAGTTTAACCGCTGGATGTTCCTGTGCTTGCTGCCAGTCTCCTTTGAAATTAGAAGTCTGATCTACTACCATTGTATTGTGCGCAATGGTTTGTTTTGCCCAGGTTTTGTTCTCAGGAAGGTAATCTCCACCTTTTTTAGCTTCAATATTCATGAAACGTGCGGCACCATAATCAGGGAAAACCTCCACGTTATTGTCGTAGTATAAAATGTTTAAGCGGTCAAAATGTCCATGTCCCATTCCCTGGGAAGCTGCTTTTAGTAATAAACACTGCTGGTCGCTGTTTTTACCATACCTTAAGATTCCTAAACCTCCATCCTGTCCATTCGCGCCATCGCCAATCCATTGGGATTGATAAACAAAAGGTTTTGTTTTATTCTCCTGCAGGGCTGCGGCTATTTTCAAACCTGCATCTGAAACGACCACCTGACCTTGTTTTTGAACGATGTCGAGTAATTCAGGCTGCGCTTTAATGTCAGCGTAAGCAATATCCACCCCGTAAACCAATTCTGCTGATTCATAAGTTTTGTCTTTAATGGCATCATTAATTGGAAAGAAGACGCCATTGGTATAGGTGAGCTGCAGTGAAGTCTGAATTGCTTTTGCGAGCAGCTGATTGCGGTATTCAAAGATTCGGAGTTCTGGTTGGTAGTTGTTGATCGCCTTTGCAAAAATAACAAATGGCAATAGTGCATATCGTTGGTAATAAGGCCCTTCAGTATAGTAGCCATCTGGAGAAAACAATTGATCTACTTGTGCTAAATAACCAGTTTTACCGTCTTTTTTAGATCCCTTAATTGCCATTTGAACGTATTCAGGGAGATTCAAAACATATCCTGTCATCCCCACAGCAGCAATATCCCAGGTGCCATGGTTGTGGATTTTATCAAAAGTCTCTTTACAATCGACGGTGAAAAACGTCATCATCGGTTTAAAAAGATGTTTTTCGATTGTTCCCCTGTCTTTCGCAGAAATTGCATCATAAGCAAGGTCATAGCCTTGAATGGTGTACACCTGCCAGACAAAATCATTTAAACTCTGCCAGAATATTTTGCCACCCTGGTGTCCTTCTTTACGTTTAGGGTGGAGCGGCCATTTCTCATACGCTTCTGCGTATTTCAGTAAGATATTGCTGATGTAATCCGCATATTTTTTCTCCGCAGAAATTTGGTAGGCGATTCCGCAATTTAAGATGTGGGTATAGTTCTTTTTATGCTGTTCGTGTGTGTAACCTCCTCCGGCATCTGCGGGAGTAGGGACTACGATTGGCTGACTTAAGGCCAGATCAGCGTCTGTTTTAGCGACTGCATAGGAGCTTTTTAAAATGGGATAGGTCGAAACACCTTTCCTGATCGCAGGTACATTTCCTTTGGTCATCATGAGACCAGGATGTACCTGGGCGACCGCAGGCAATGAAAAATATAGACACAAGCATCCTAATACTAACTTCTTAAAGCAGTTCATAATATGAATTAAAGAAGAGATTGGTCCTGATAAATCAGGAGAAGAATCAAATCATAGGTTTAAATTTTCTGAATTAGTTTTTGCGCAGCAAATCCTGCTCTGCTGATCTGGAACATATCGTCAAGATGTGCCGCAATCGCATTTTCTGCAGCATCAATATCCTGGTCTTCGATGGCTTTAAAAATTAAGCGGTGCTCATTTTTTGCCTGAATGCCACGATTTTCACCGCATATCTTATTTTCTACTATGTTTTTAATGAGGTCTGGGATAAGGATCAGAATCATAGATTCTATGACCGGGTTTTTAGTGGCCCTTGCAATTTTAATGTGGAAGATCATGTCTTCTTCAACGGCATTCTGCCCGCTGTCGATTTTAGATTCATAATCGATCATGGCTTCTTTTAGACTGATCAGGTCTTGTTCTGTTCTTCTTTCGGCAGCCAGTTTGACTGCATCAAGTTCTAAATAATAGCGGGCTTCGAGTAGGGCATTAAAATCATCTTTATTGAATTTTATAATATCAGTAATGATATTGTCCAATACTTTGATACTTAATCCAGATACATAGGTGCCACTTTGAGGGTTAGTGCGTAATAAACCATAGAACTCAAGTTTTAAGATGGCTTCTCTTACATAGCTTCTGCCTACGCCAAATTTTTCAGCAAGCATTCGTTCAGCAGGTAGCCTGTCGCCAGGTTGTAATTGTCCGGAAGTAATCAGAAGTTTCAGCTGGCCAATAATTTTGTCCACAGGTGATTCTATCTCGATTGATTTAATCGTTTCAATAAAAGCTTTCATACGTTATATTTGGTTTACCAATTAATTGGTAAACCAAATATATAAAACATAATTACATTAGCAAAATATTCATCCTTTTTATTTCCCTACCTTTTGAATGCTGAAATCATTGAACCGGATTTCCTCATCTCTTAAATAGCTTTTATCATTTAAGCTCCTGTATAAGCCCCATTTAGGTCTGCAGAAACTGGTTCCCTGGCGCCAAAGGTTCAGGTCTTCTTTTTTAAAATGAAGCAATTCCTGCTGGTCAGTAAGGCGGGTGGCCTTAATCTCATAACTGCCATGTTCAGAAAACAGGACTGTCTCTGTAAATTCAACCCATTGCCCTTCGAAATCTTTAAGGGATACTTCGTGTAATTTTCCCAGACTGCTTTGGTCATTGCCACCGCCATTGTGAATGATCTCCAGTTTATTGCCTGCTTTTTTATTTCTGGCCGTCAGGGTGATGATGGGCATGTCTGCATCGCCATCGCCTGGTTTAATTTGGTGCAGGTGAGAAAATGAAGGGGAGGCTTGAAAATCTTTATCCAGTTTCATTTTCCATTTATAAGTAAAGGTATTGTTCAATGCAGCAATCAGAGAATCCGGTGATTTATCATAGGTTTTGATCTCTATGCGCTGACGGTCCGTTTTTGGGGTGCAGCGGTCGTTATCTGGAGTCACATGGAGAAAAAAAACAAATACGTAAGCATTGAGGTCTTTGTCAAAAACTTGTCGGATGTGTTTTCCGAAAGCCGCATGGCCGCAGTCTGGAACTTCAACCACATCACCAGTACCTCCAAAAACTTTATTGATCAAAGCATAGGTTTCTGTTTTACCATCAGCAGTTAAGGTCACACCTGGATTTAAAATGGCTGTAGCTTCTTTTTTTATCGGCGGAGTTTGTGCGATGTTCTTTTTACAAGCCAGACTCAGGTAGCAAAATGCGATGAGGGTCAGGAGGGATAAGTTCAATTTCATATTGTATATATTTGGTTAACCAAATATATACAATATGAAATAGGGTTCTTATTAAATCTCATATTCTGTTTGGCGATCATATTTTATGTGGTAATCCTATTCAGTTTAGCACTTATATGCTGTTTTAGTATAAGGGTACTTAGCTTCAATTGCCTATTTTTAGGTTATTTTTCTTAAAAGTATTTCTCAAAGATGTAAATGGATTTAAAAAATAGCTTATAGGATTTAATTTCTTAGCTTTATGTAAATGCGTTTATGTATTGAGCTGTCTGATCAGATCCTTTTGCCATTTTGTATCGGTTGTGTTAAAAACGGGCTAATGGATTTTTATTTTTCGATATCAATTACTTAGTAATATAGGATCAAGCTATTTATTAATTAACATCTATCAATATGAAGTATCTTTTCTCTTTTGTTTTTGTAGCATTTCTTTTTATTCAAAAAGAAGCTTTAGCTTGTACACGTGTGGTGTACAAAGGTCCGAATGGAATGGTGCTCACTGCACGAAGTATGGATTGGAAAGATGAAATCTCTGCCAACTTATGGGTATTTCCCAGAGGAATTGCCCGGACTGGAGAGGTTGGTCCGCAATCTTTAAAATGGACTTCCAAGTATGGCAGCGTCATTTCCAGCGCCTGGGACATTGCCACAGTAGATGGGTTAAATGAAAAAGGACTGGTCGCCAATGTATTGTGGCTGGTAGAGTCCAGTTATCCAAAATTTGAACCTGAAGGTAAAAAGAAAGGGATCAGTATTTCGGCCTGGGCACAATATGTATTAGATAATTTTGGTAGTGTAAAAGAAGCGGTAACGGCATTAAAGGATGAACCTTTTGTGGTGGTCAGCGATTATGTACCTGGGACCAAAAAATTCACTACGCTTCATTTGTCTATTTCTGATGCTGCTGGTGATAATGCCATATTTGAATACATCAATGGAAAATTAGTGATTCATCATGATGCTGCTTATACGGTGATGACCAATTCGCCGATATTCGATGAGCAGCTTGCTTTAGATAAGTATTGGGCGGGTATTCCTGGAACAATTATGTTGCCGGGCACCAACCGTGCTGCTGATCGTTTCGTAAGAGCTTCTTATTATATCAAAGCAATTCCACAAACGGAGGATGTCAGGGTTGCTGTGGCGAGTGTATTTAGTGTGATCCGCAATTGTTCTGTTCCATTTGGCATCAGCTCAGAAACGGAACCGAATATTTCTTCCACCCGATGGAGATCTGTAGCAGATCAAAAGAACAAAGTCTATTATTTTGAAAATGTACTGACCCCTGGAACTTTTTGGGTAGACCTTAATAAATTTGATTTAAAGGAAGGAGCGAAATCTATGAAGTTGACCTTGAGTAAAGGAGTAGCTTTAAATGGATTATCAAATCCGGATTTTAAAGCGGCAGAACCTTTTAAATTTTTAGGGATTTAAATCTGCTGAATGTTCTCAGTCTTCCTCAGAAATACCATTCATCTTTCTGTAGGAACCCATTGTTTTTTCTTCAGGGATACGCCGGTTTAAAGCGTATCCCTACACTATGTTTTTTCCATAATACGGTTGCTGATCCAAAGAATCCTACTTTAAAGAAAAGATCCTGATTAACAATATTTAACACTTATCAATCTTGGAAATAATTAGCTTTACTCACCAAAAAATTATGATGTATAAACGCGCTTTCCTCCTGGCATTCTTCTTATTCGTGTGTGGTTACCATAGTAATGCACAAACTGATATCAATGGAAGTTTTGAAAATATAGATGCTAAAACAAGCAGGCCTAAGGGCTGGACTTACGGCTTTAACAAAACACAGGAATCTACTTATCCTACTAAATTAGACAGCCTGATTAAGAAAAAGGGAAAGTATAGCGTTTCTATTGAAAAGAAAGAAGATGGAGAAGGATATAGTGTCATTGAGTCTGTGATCTCAGAGAACTATAAAGGTGGTACGATTGATTTGGTGGGCTATATGAAAACTGAAGACGTAGCTAAAGGATTTGCTGGTATATGGTTAAGATTGGACGGTGAAGGCGGCCGGACGCTGAAGCTAGAAAACATGCAGCAGCAGGCGATAACGGGTACAAATGAATGGAAACAATATTTTATTAAACTACCTTATGAGGGGGATGTGAGAAGCATTCATTTTGGCGGACTGCTGGCTGGAGAGGGGAAAGCCTGGTTTGATGACCTGGAAATATACATTGATGGTAAAAAGATCGAGACCCTAAAACCACGTGCTTTAGCAGCTGCAGAGCGCGATAACGAATTTAATAAAAGCTCAAAAATCCAATCATTTATTCCAAATCAGCAGCAGATTAAAAACATCGCAGTTGCGGGTCAATTCTGGGGCTTTTTAAAATATCATCATCCTTCTATTGCTAAAGGAGATTACAATTGGGATGGGGAATTATTCAGATTTCTGCCCTCGGTAATTGCAGCGAAAAACAACGCAGAATTGAGTACTGCATTGGAAAAATATTTAGACAAATTACCTCCAATAGCAGCCTGTAAATCTTGCAGCAAAACAAGCCGGGTTAGCACCTCTAAACCTAATTATGGCGATTTGTTAAGGGGCAAAGTCTTGAGTCCTTCCATCAGCAAAAAGCTCAGCGATATTCTGAAAAATGCCAGCATTAAAGAAAATTATTATGTCGCGATGAACGATGGGGTTGGCAATCCCAAATTTCAGAACGAACGGGATTATGAAGACATGAAATATCCAGATGCTGGTTACCGTATTTTAAGTTTGTATAGGTATTGGAACATGATCAATTACTTTTTCCCCTATAAATACCAGGTGGATGAAGATTGGAACAAAGTGCTGTATGATTTTGTACCCCAATTTCTGTCTGCAGAAAACGACCTGGGGTATAACTTAGCCGCGTTAAAATTGATTGCAAAAATTAGCGATACACATGCCAATCTTTGGAATAAGCATGGGATATTAGATCAATATAAAGGGATGAATACTGCGCCTTTTAAAGCGACTTTTATAGAGGAAAAACTCATCATTACGGGTTTTTACCTGGATACTTTGGGCATTAAAAATAAGCTGAAAATTGGTGATGAGATCCTGACCATTAATGGTAAAAAAGTTGGCGATCTGGTACAGGAATTTTTACCAGTTACCGCGGCCTCTAATTACGAGACGCAATTGAGGGATTTGCCGAAAGCTTTCTTATTGCGAACCAGCAAGCCAACGATGGCATTGGGATTTAAAAATGAAAAAGAAACTTTTGATCTGGAAGTACCCATGGTCAATATCCGCCTGACGTATAAAAACATCGATTACACCAAGCCGAAGGGCTATCATCTGCTGAATGACAAGCTTGGCTATGTTTATCCTGCAAAATATAAAAACACTGATTTGAATGACATCAAAAAGCTTTTGAAAATACAAATGGGATAGTGATAGATATGCGTTGTTATCCTTCAGATTTCATGCCTTTCACCTTTGGTGAATATATCAAACAAGACAAAACACCTTTTGTAAAGTTTAGCACAGGCAGTGTTGCACAACCAGGGACTTTTGTGATTGGAAAAGACCTGATGAACGGTGGGAATAAGGATGCCTATAAAGGTAAGGTGGTGGTGATTGTAAATGCAGAAAGCCAGAGTAATGCGGAGTACACGACAATGGCTTTCCAGAGTTCTCCAAATGTGAAAGTAATTGGCAGTCAGACGGCAGGAGCTGATGGCAATGTTTCTACCATTGTATTGCCAGGTGGGATATCTTCATGGATTTCTGGAATTGGGGTGTTTTATCCAGATGGTAAGCCCACTCAAAGAGTGGGAGTACGCATAGATTATCCGATTAAACCAACTGTAAAAGGTATAACTGAGGGTAAAGATGAGCTGTTGGAAAAAGCGGTTTCGCTGCTGGAAGCAGGTTGGTAATAGCGGCTTGGTGCTAGGGGGTTAGTGATAGGTTACAGTTCAGTCTTATGAATGCTGTAACGTAGGGATACCAAACCGGTTTTATAAGTTTGGCTTTCCAAAAGTGTCAGTTTATGGCGACTATCCTGCTCCCGGAATAGGGGTTTACCACTGCCAAGTAATATAGGATGAACAGAGAGCCATAATTCATCAACTAGTGCTGCTTTCATGAAGGAGTCACTGAGTTCCGCACCACCATATAACCAGATATCTTTGCCCGGCTGTTCTTTGATCTTTTGGGCCTCGATAATGCTATTTTCGGCGATCAATATCGCGCCATCTCTTACTGTTTTCAAGCTGGAAGAGAACACATATTCTTTCATTCCAGGAACAATTTCCCCATTGTTGTTTTCGGCATGCTGCTGTGCTGCTTCATAACTTTTTCGGCCAATAAAAATGCTGTCTATACGGCCAAAGAACTCGTTTAAGCCATAATCCTGATCTGTAAAACACCAGTCATATTCACCATTCCGGCCCTCAATATATCCATCCAATGTGACTGCTAGGCCTAATATTAATTTTCTCATATCCTTAATGTTTTTGTAAGGCAAAATTGGAAAGATTAGAGGAGCTAAAATTGTACAAATCGGACATTAATAAAGAATGTCATTTGCCTGTGTAAACTGAGCAGGAGCACAGCCAGTGTAAGCTTTATAGTCGCGGTTAAAATGCGACTGGTCATAATAACCACTTTTATAGGCGATTTCTGTAAGCGAGAGTATAGGGTAGTTTTTGAGGTGCTGCAATGACTGTAAAAACCGGCAAATCCGCAGGTATTCTTTGGGTGATAAACCAATATGCTGCTGAAATTTTCTGGAAAGATGGCGCTGACTAATGCCTGCGTCATTTATCAGCTGACTTACAGCGGCCAAACCACCGGAAAGTTGTGCCTGCTGCAGGCAGTAGCCCAATTGTGCATCATTTTTATCCAAAGCCAATTGCTGTATCAAATAATTTTGTGCCAGGGATACTCTTGTTTCATGATTAGGCGCCGCAGCTAGCCGATCCTCTATTTCTTCTACGAGGTTATTCCAGACATCAGATAAAGCTGCTGTAGTATCTGATAAAATGTGCATGGGGATCTGGAAGAATTGATAGGCCATTCCTGGATGAAAACAAATGGCGAGGCAACCAGCTCCTTTGCGCATCTGCACTTCCATCGGCCGACTCATGCGAGCGTTAATGATACTGCCCTTATGCAGTTCATCGCCAATAATTGCCACTGGGGTACTGGTATAATTCAGAAACAATTCTACACAGGTATCAGGAAGTACCCGCACATGACGGGTATCTGTCTCCTCATCGCATTCCATCGTGCAGATCAGCTTCACATAAGGCCGGAGATTAGAAATGATGTCATACGACTGAATCCGCATAATTTATAAATATTGATGATTTTTTTTACAGCAACTTTAGCGCCAATGCAGCAATGTCTCTGGTAATTTGTGTGGGCGAATGACAGTCGCAATTACTGAACCCGATCACATAAATGTCCTTAGAGGGGATGTACACTCCCATGGTTTTAAACCCAAAGATACTGCCCCCATGTTCTCTAACCGCTATTCCATTGATTTCTTTCAGGTGCCAGCCGTAGCCATAAGTAAAGGCTTCGCCATTATTTAATTTGTACGTGGTAAATGCTTTTTTTGTTTCTTCGGCATTGAGCAGTAGGTTGCTGTTTAATGCATTTTGCCATTTTAGCATATCCGCTGACGTAGACATCAAAGCACCGGAGGAAAAAGGAATGCTAAAACTAATGATCGTTTTATTGACATATCCGTATTCCTTTTCATGGTAGCCATAGGCTTTTTTATCAATAATTTTCCTGTCGCTGGCATAATAGGAGTGGTTCATGCCCGCTTTTTCAAATATATGATGCTTAATGAAATCCTCATAGGAAATTCCAGCGATCAATTCTATAAGGTATCCCAATACTACATAACCGGAATTATTATATTCGAACTTTTCTCCGGGAGCAAAATCCGGCTGCTCGTTTTTTAAGAAGTCGACCATCATTTTAGGGGTCATTTCCTTTTGTGCAATTTCAGATAGTGTTTTCATTTTGGTGAAATCTTTGATGCCTGAGGTATGCGTTAGTAAATGATGTACGGTGATCTGATCTCCAGACGGGTAATCAGGGATGTATTTGCTGATCGGATCCTGAGTAGCTAACTTTCCCTGCGCTTCCAGCATCAGCACTGCGATCGCTGTAAACTGCTTGGTCATGGAGCCCAATTGAAATACATTTTCTGGGCTAAGATTTACATCCAATTCTAAATTGGCTTTGCCGAAAGCTTTATGATAAATGGGCTTTCCATTTTTAGCCACCATAAATACGGCACCTGGCCCATTTTTATCCCGGAATTCGCTTTGAATTATACGATCTGTTTTGGTTTCAAAACTTTGTGCAAAAGCGTTAATGAATGGGGTATAAATGAGCATAAATACCAGTAGTAATGATCGGTTTAGCTTTATTTTATTCATATCATTTATTGATTTTAGGAGTCGAGGATATCAGACGCTTTGGGAATGAGCTAGGTTACAAGTCCTAAAAGGCTTTAACATCGGATTGATCAGCGTATTTTTTTTACTAAAAAAGAAGTTTTATTAACTTAGCATTACTGATGTTAAACGCAATTATTTAGAATTTATAACTTAACGCTCTTATGGAAAATTACCAGATCCCAGGTGTTTACATTGTAGATAATACCTTACCTTTTCTGTTTCCGCAATAGCAGTTGTAAAAGTGGCTATTGTAAGACCTGCTGAGTTTATCGTCGTCACTTTCCAGCAGCAACAGCAGCAGTAATCTTTTTTCAGCTTTAGATATACAGGCCAATTCAAATCGTTTTGTTCTGAAACATGAAAGCGATATCGAAGCTGTCTTCAGGGTGAGGAAACAATTACTGGATATGCAAGAAATGAATTATCCTTTAACCAGGGGAGAAGCTATTTCTGCCCGGAAAATAAATCTTCCGCTTGTGCTTGAAACCAGTATAGCTAATATTTTGCAGGTCATGAAATCCTACGGAGTGAAACGGATCTTAACGTTGTCATCTGTTGGAGTGGGAGATTCCTAGAAATATAATCCATGGTATGTGAAGCTGCTGGTGAAGCTGACTAATTTCAAAGTTATCTTTGTCGACCATAATGCCCAGGAAGATTTGATTAGGGCATCCGAAACCGACTGGAAAATCGCCAGACCTGCCGGTCTGAATGACAACGATACCCTCGGTACATCAGTGGTCAGTTACGACCGTAGCCCAAAACCTTTTCAGATCAGTAGGAAGTTACTGGCAAAATTCTTTATTGATAATTTGTATAGCGAAGGGTTTGTTCTGCCAATACCAATGCTGTCAGAGCGGTAATTGACGAAAATATTTATTTCTTCGCTGATCATCTGAGTTGCCTGGATGATTTTTTTGTTGGAGAAAGCCCTAATTGTGGCCAGCGCAATTACCTGAAAATTGTAGTTTGCTGGAATGTAAAAATATATACCTTTGAAATGTACATAGACTTCTAAAACTTTTTCCATTCATGGATATAGATACAGATTTATTGACTGGTTTAAAATCTGATAAGCAGGGTTCATTTGAAAACCTGTTTAACAGGCATTGGGAAGATTTGTATAAGAAAGCTTACCGAAGGCTGCAGGATCAGTCTGAAGCAGAAGACATGGTTCAGGATATTTTTGAAACGATATGGAGCCGCCGTCACAGCATTGAAATTCATACTTCATTTCAGGCCTACCTTCAAACGGCTCTGAAATATAAGATCATGAAATGGCTGGAACGTAAAAATCTTCATGAGCGCGCTTCAGCCCATCTTTTGTACAGAATGGAAGAAATGGAGAGCAGTATTCTGGAAATGATTGCTGCTGCCGATGTAAAGCATACTTTGGATGAAGCCATTCAGACTTTTCCAGAAAATATGCGGAAGGTATTTATTCTTCGTACCGAGAGTTATTCGATCCGGGAAATAGCCGAAGCCTTGGGATTGGCAGAACAAACGGTTAAAAATAATAATGCAGAGGCTTTGCGACGCCTTAAAGTCATTCTTTCCGCTAAACATCCTGACCTCAAACAGTCGTTTTTCATTGCCTTGTCGGCGATAATATTAAGTTAACAATTAAATAACCTTTTCTTGAAGTACTTTTCCTCTGCTGAGGACACTATGTAGTTGTAAAAGACGAATAGTGGAAGACTCATATTTTAAAAAACTCATAAAAAAATACAATAACAATACTGCGAATGCTGCAGAGCGATTTGTTGTTGACCTCTGGTATGATTCCTTTGATGCTGACCTGGATGCGAAAATTCCAGGCTTATCGAATCAGGAAGAAAAGCATGCCACAAGACTGCGCATACTGAATCGGATAGACAGGCGGCAGCCCAGGCTACACTGGTACCGAAGCTCCTGGCTGCGGATCGCTGCCCTGTGCTTACTGATTTCCGGAATAGCGCTGTTTTTTATCCCAAATCATACCCAGGAACCCCTGGTCGTAAAACTGCCATCGGTCTATAGTACCGGCCAGAAAGAAATTAAAAGAATCCTTTTAACAGACAGTACCGTAATCTGGTTAAATGCCAATTCCAATGTCAGCATCACCAGTGATTTCGGAAAGAAAGAACGTAAGCTCTTTTTGAAAGGAGAAGCCAGTTTCGACGTACGCAGGGATACGTTGAGGCCTTTCATCGTGGATGCTGGTAAAATCAAGGTAAGGGTGCTGGGGACCGCATTTAATGTTCGCGCTTATGAACAGCTGAATGAAATCAAGGTGAGTGTGAGCCGGGGAAAAGTAAAGGTTAGTGACGACTTAAATGCTTTGGCACTGCTGACTAAAGGAACAAGTTTGTCCTACGATAAGCTGAGCAGAGCGGCAAAAGTGGAGAATGCAGCAGTCACAGATACCTGGATGGATGGAAAAATAGTCCTGGTCAAAGCCAGCTTTCCTGAGCTTGTACAGGATATGCACAATATGTACGGTTTAAAACTGAGTACTACAGATAAGCAGGTGAAGTCTTTCAGGTATAATGTTACGCTTCGCGCTAGCCAATCTCAAAAGGAAGTATTGGAATTATTAATGAACATGTTAAACAAAAAGTATAAACAGGAGGGCGAAAATGAGATAATTATATATTAGAAAAAACCGTCGAACCACAGCGGATTCGACGGATGATTTGTGCTGGCGGCATTTAGTTTGGACGCTGATCACCGCCGGCATTAGCAATTAAATAATCACTAACTATTCAAATCTATGAAACCCTGGCTTGGAATCAAAGCGCAGAGCGGTCATGGTTTGAATAAAAACCAACTATAAATGAAACAAAAAATACTGCTATTGCAGCAATTTATGCGTATTACAATTATCATCAGTTTGATTACTGTTGCAGCTTCCCAGTTCTTATGGGCGGGTGTATCCAGAGGACAGGTACTTCAGAAGCACCTGGATGTATCTTATGAAAAAACAACGCTCTACGATCTGATCAATGACATTCAGAAGAAAAATAAGGTCGACTTTGCCTTTACAGACCATTTGAACCTGGAGAAGATTGTGCTGACCAATATTAATTTCAGAAATAATGCGCTGGAATTGGTATTGCAAGCGATTTTAACACCTAATAAGATCAGTTTCAAAGAAAGAGGAGGCACCATTATATTGTCCAGGATGCAAACACCTGGTAAGATAAAAGGTAGGATCCTTGATGAAAGTGGGAATCCATTGGTCGGAGCAGGAGTTAAAGTTGTAGAACTTAAACGCAGCGTAAGTGCAGACGCAGCAGGTTATTTTGTGATGGATGTTCCTCCTGGAACTTATACGGTAGAAGTGAGCTATATTTCTTTCAGCACCCAGCGAAGGACAGAGGTGGTCGTGACGGAAGGTAAATCTGTTACCCTGAATTTCACACTCAAAGATGAATTGAGCAAGCTTGATGAAGTGGTAGTGGTCGGGTATGGAACACAGAAACGGAAAGAAATTACCTCTGCAATTACTTCGATTAAAGCGGAAGACTTCAATAAAGGCGCAGCAAGGTCACCTATGGATTTAATCCAGGGGAAGGTTCCGGGATTAAATATTACCAGAACACAGGGGAATAATCCAAATTCAAGTCCTTCTATACAGTTGCGCGGTATCACCTCAATTACCGGAACGAGGTCGCCGCTGATTGTGATAGATGGAATTCCAGGTGGAAATTTGGATTTGCTGCAGCAGGATGATATTGAATCGATAGATGTGCTTAGAGATGGATCTGCAGCCGCAATATATGGAACCAGGGGTAATGCAGGCGTGATATTGATCAGCACGAAAAAAGGCAGGTCAGGAGATCCTGAATTTGATTACAACAACTACTTCCAAAAAGATTTTGTAGATAAAAAGCCAGACTTTTTGTCGGCCGAACAATGGAGAGAACGGATTGCTTCCGGAGATATCAAGCCACAACAGGATCTGGGTGCTGCCACAGACATGTATAATGAGCTGATCAATAAGAATAACCTGAGTCAATACCATAATTTTGCCGCTTATGGCGGCGGAGAAAAGACCAATTACAGGGCTTCCGGATACATGAATGATTTTCAGGGTATTGCAAAATCAAACCGCAGAGAACAGTGGGGAGGTCGTATTAACATCAATCAAAAAGGACTTCAGGATAGGTTGACCTTGCAAGTAAATATGGTGGCCAACTTTAATAAAGCCAATTTATTGGGCGGTGGCAGCGGTGATTTTGAACAGGCTGTGATCTGGAATCCAACCGCTCCAATTATGAAGCCGGACGGTACCTTTAACAATCCCAACGATGGATACAACCCACTTTCGAGGTTAGCCAACAGAATCAGTGAAAGAGATCAGCAAACCTTTTCAGGTGATGCCAGAGCAACTGTAGATTTGTCTGACGACCTTTCCTTTTCTTTGTTCGGTTCTTATCAGCGTGACAATTATAACAACAGACAATTCCGTTCTATCAATGACTGGGATCAGCGTTTAAATTCTACTTATCGCGGTATGGCTTATGGAAGTAAAGAAAATGTGCTGGACTGGACAAAGACTTTTGAGCCGACTGTAAACTTCAAGAAAACAATTCATGAAGACCATAATGTAAGTGCCATACTTGGATACAGCTACCAGTATTCTACTACAGAACGTTTCAATGTAAACAACAACGGGCTAACTACAGATGGTTTCCTGGATTGGAACCTCGGTGCTGGAGGGGCCATCAGTAATACGGCTTTACCAAGACCTGGAATCGGCAGTTTTAAGGAAGATAATACCTTAATTGCCTTTTTCGGAAGGGCAAATTATGCCTATAAAGGGAAGTATTTCGCCCAATTTATTTTAAGAAGAGAAGGTTCCTCAAAATTCGGAACGAATAATAAATATGGCAGCTTTCCTGCATTGTCTGCAGGCTGGATGTTGAGTGATGAAGCATTTATGAAAAACATTCCTGTGATTAACAGTTTGAAGTTAAGAGTGGGATATGGAGTAACAGGTAATGCAGGGATAGGAAATTACCAGTCTCTGATCACACTCGGAACAGGCGGTTTGTATCCTCAGGGAACGGAATATTACCAAACCTATGGTGCAGGTAGGAACCCGAATCCGGACCTTCGCTGGGAGCGCAAAGCAGAATGGAACTTTGGTTTGGATTATGCCATCCTGAACAATAGAATTACAGGAACTATTGATGTATACAATAGGAAGACCAAAGATTTGCTGCTGAACTATGTGGCGCAGCAGCCAAGTTATGTACGCGGTGATATTTATACCAATGTGGGTGCCATCCAAAATCATGGTGTAGAATTGCTCATCAGTGCAGTTGCAGTAAAAAACAATAATTTCCAATGGAATATCGACCTGACCGCAAATTCTCAATTTAATAAGCTGTCTTACCTTACGAATGATGTGTTTAAAGCGACCTCTTTGTTCTATGCGGATATTCCTAATCCAGGGGCGATGGGTCCAGCAATCAGAATTGATGAGGGAGGAGTGATTGGTAATTTTTATGGAAAACGCTTTGCTGGTTTTACGGAAGCAGGTGCCTGGCAGTTTTATAAAAAAGATGGCTCAATTGCCGAAGCTGCGCAAATGACGGAGGAAGATAAGACGATTATTGGAAATGGTGTTCCTAAATATGGATTGAGCCTGAACCAGACTTTCAAGTATAAGAATTTCGATTTAACGGTATTTTTAAGAGGGAAATTTGCCTTTGATATTCTAAACCTTAAAGAGATATTTTATGGTAACAAAAGTTACTTGCCCAACAACGTATTTAATAGTGCTTTTGGGAAACATAGTCAGTTAAAAGCCGCCCCTCAGTATTCTGATTATTACCTGGAAAAAGGTGATTTCGTAAAACTGGATAACGTAACGCTGGGCTATAATTTCAAGCTGGATAGCAAATACCTGCGTCGGGTTAGGGTCTTTGTTTCAGGCCGGAATTTGCTGACAGTTACGGGTTATAGTGGCTTGGATCCTGAGTTACAGGATACCGGATTTGATACGGGTATAGATTCAAGAGGTTTCTATCCAAGAACAAGGTCCTGGACAGCGGGTTTAAGTGTCGGTTTTTAAGGAGTCTAATCGCTAATTATTACAAAAATTAAGAATGAAATCATATATACATAAGGCCTTAGGCCTGTTAAGTTTAACAGTTGGGATAAGTACACTAAACTCCTGTACTAAACTAGAGGAAAATTTGTACAGTGAGCTGTATAAAGATAATTTCTACAAAAATAAAACTGAAGTGCTTCAAAGTGCATTACGTCCGATGACACATTTGCAATCCTGGATTGCACCAATACGCGGTGATGGCTATTATTACCATGCAGAGATGTCTGCAGATCAGTTGGCATGGCCTCAAAAAGGTCGTCACGCTTATGACAATGGAGATCATATTCGTCAGCATTATCACTCCTGGACACTCAATGAAAACCGCTTAAATAATGCCTGGGTAGGGATGTGGACAGGTGTTGGCTATGTTAATGCTGCCATTGAAGATTTGGAAAAATTAGACGCCACTAAAGTTGGAATGACTGATGCTGAGCTAAAAATGATTCTTGCAGAACTGCACGTTTTAAGGGGTTTTCATTACCTGAAATTAGTAGATACCTGGGGTAACATTCCAATTGCGACTAAAGTTGGGGAACCTAAGAATCCTGCTACGGCTTCTCGTAAAGAGGTTTTCGACTTTATTAAAACAGAACTGGAAACTTATGTTCCTCAGCTGGCGCCTTATTCGGAAGCATTAATTGGTCGTATCGGACAAACTGGCGGTTATGCCATGCTTGCTGAACTATACCTGAATGCAGAGAAGTGGACTGGTACGCCGATGTGGGATCAGTGTATTGCAGTCTGTGATAAAATCATGGCTGGAACTGCAGGTGGACTTGGCGGTGCACCTAAATTGGCTGCTAATTTAACTTCAACTTTCTCCAATACCAATAGAACCGCAACAGAAGCTTTGTTTCAACTTGCTTATAGTCGCAAGGGAGGTTTTGAATGGCAATGGATTGTACTGCATGGTTTTTCTTATATGAACGATGCGCTGAACGTTTCCTATGAAGGGAACAATGCTTACGTGGTTACACCACCTGCTTTTAATGCTTATGCTGCAAATGACTTGCGTAAAAAAGAATGGTTTTTGTTCGGTCCTCAGTATAAATATGGAACCACTACTCCGATTCTGGGATCTGAAGAATATAGCGGAAAACCATTTATTCTGGTCAACTCTATTAGAAGGGAAAGTGAAGGCGATTTAACCAGTGATGGGGGAATGACAAAAGGAGAGGAGAATAGCGGGGCAAGATTTAATAAATATAAATCTGGTATACTCAGCGATGTAAATTATAAAGAAAATCAATTTATGGTGTATCGCCTGACGGAGATTTATTTTGATAAAGCTGAGGCGATCATGCGTAAAAATGGTAACACCGCTACTCAAGAAGCGGTCGATTTGATCAACGCCAGTCGTAAGCGTGCTTTTACCGATCAGGATTGGGAGGCGGCAAAATATACCACGGCCACGCTAACTATGGATGAACTGCTTGCTGAAAAGGGCAGAGAGTTTATATTTGAAGGTAAACGTCGTACGGATATCATCCGTTTTGGACGCTTTACAAAAGGTACATGGTGGGACCACACGCCAACAAATGATGCCAGAAGAGAGATTTATCCAATTCCTTTCCGTCAAATGGCGAATAATGTAAACCTGGTTCAAAATCCAGGATATTAAATTTTGTACATCAGGGGCTATTATAGCCCCTGATATACTCTACAGCTAGAAATAAATTGAAAAATGATTGTATGAAGTTAATGAAACCCTATTTACCACTGGTCCTATTGAGCTGGTTTGGAGGAGCAGTTTTTGCCCAGCAGCCTAGAGCTGGAAAAGATAAGCTGGTGAATGTTTTTTTAGGCTCTTCCGGAGACCATGGGCAAATGTCGCCTGCCGCTTCTTATCCCTTTAGTTCATTGAGCATCGCTCCACAAACCTATCCTGCCACGCATACAGGTTATGAACACCTGGCCAAAGAGATATTTGGATTTACTCACAACCGCTTTGAAGGTGTAGGCTGTCAGGGCAGCGGCGGTATTTTATTGCTGAAGCCCTTTTTAGGAGCAGAAGATGACCATCGGCCACTACTCAAAAAATCAGAACATGCCGGCCCTGGCTTTTATGAGATCGCATTGGAAAATGGCATAAATGCGAGTTTCGCAGTCAGCAAACAAAGCGGTATCCATCATTATGAGCTGCCAAAAGGTAAAAAAGGTTTTACAATAGACCTTGGTCATACTTTCAATAATGCCTTCGTAAATGAAGCACATACGATTACTGGTACGGCTATAAAGGGCTGGATTGAAGCCAAAACCACCTGCCATGTGGGTAATTATAAAGTATATTATCAACTGTCTTTTAACCAGCCGGTGCAATGGAAAGAACTCGGTAACCACCAATTGGCTGCTATTCCTGCTGATGGAGCAGAATCGGTTGATTTGCGAGTGGATATTTCTTCCGTTTCAACAGATTATGCTGTAAAATCATCAAAGGTAAAGTTGTCTTTTGAAAATGCAAAAAGCAGCAGTGCAGCAGCATGGGATGAACTGTTAAACGTGGTGGAAGTGAAAGGGGAGGTAGAAAGAGAACGTCTTTTTTACGCGCTGCTTTATAGAACAATCCAGTCTCCATACCTCATTTCTGAACCAGATGGGGCCTATCGTGCAGTAGATGGCAGTCTGCAAAAATCAAAAGATAAACGTTATCATGGCTGGGCAATATGGGACAATTATAAAACACAGCTGCCATTATTATCCGTTTTATATCCGGAGAGATATGGCGATATGCTCAGCTCTATGGCCAATTTATATCCTTATGGGAAGAAAGATTTTGCCGGAGGCCAGGAGCCTTCAAATACCGTCAGGTCGGAACATGCAGTAGTGGTACTGCTGGATGGGCTGAAAAAAGGGTATAAAGTAGATTTCCCAGCCATCAAAGATTCTGTTTTGGCAGAAATGAGCAGGCTCGATTTCAGTAAGCCAGATAAGGCATTAGAAGCGAGTTACGACCTATGGGCAGTTGCTGGATTATTGCAATCTTTCGGAGATCAAACGGGGAGTAAAGCCTATCTCAGTAAAGCAATGGATTATAAGAAATATTGGCTTAAGGATTTTAAAGACCTGTCGAGAAATGATGTAGATAGAATGGGTGCCAGGAGCTTATATCAGGGGACGATCCGCCAGTACCGATGGGCAGTGCCTTTTGATGTGAAAGGTTTGGTGGAACTCGCAGGTGGTCAGCAGTCCTTTACAAAGCAATTGGACGATTTCTTTGACCATGATTATTTTAACAGAGCGAATGAACCGGATCTACAGTCGCAGACTTTATACATGGCCAGTAATACGCCTTGGAAATACCAATATTGGGTGCATAAATTAGCAGTAGATACGGTAATCCAACATTACTTTAACGACAATAGCAGAGGGATTGGTTCCTTCATTGACCGCATCTATAAAAATGAGCCAAAAGCTTATATCCGAACGATGGATGATGATGCCGGTGCCATGTCAGGCTGGTTTGTACTGGCCGCTATTGGTATACAGCCTGCATGTGTAGGTGCTCCGGTATATTATTTAAATGTGCCGCTTTTTGAATCTGTTACGATTGGAAAAGGAAGTAAAAATTTCAGAATTAAGGTGAAGGATTTTGGGCCTAATCAGGTCTATATTCAAAGTGTTTCTCTAAATGGGAAATTGCTGGATAGAACCTGGATCACCCATCAGGAAATTAGGGATGGTGGAGAATTGCTAATCACAGCAGGCGATCAGCCGAATTTTCAATTTGGTATCGGCAATATTTGGCAATCTAGTCTTTAATTCACTTTTTGATGCGTTCCGTTCTTGTTAATGACGGAGTTCGTGAATAGGTAAAATGCCCCCAATAAGTGTCTGCACAGCCCACAAAAGGTCAGACAATTTTGGGGGTATTTTTCATTATAAGGCTTTTTTGTTTAGCTCGATACTTATGGTTATTTTAGAGCAGCAGGAGATTCAATGGAATTCTGTGAAAATCTGCTGACAGGCAGATGAAACATCAACAAACCACCTCTATAAACTAAGGATAAATTGGATACTTTATATTATTTGAAAGTGTTTCAAATGGCGGCCGACCAGATTGATCAACAGCTCCTTAGGGAAAGGGGGCTTGAAACTGCTGTGGTTACGTTTGGGGAGGACTGTGTCGTTTTGAAGCTCTATAAAAGATCATGGGCAAATCAATTTCAAGATCCATTAACTGCTGAATCAAGAATCTTCTTTTCTGTTTGGATCAGTGATTCAGCAATAAAAGAACAAAAGCTGCTGTACAATATTCATGCACTTAAGCTTAGAAAGCTAAAAGGGTATTCCATAGAGAGCAGGAAGTTTGCAGCGATCTTTAGATCGGATTTTAAAGATTTCGAACATCAATGGGAAAATGTAAGGGTAGATTATGGGCCACTCACCTTAATGGAGGGTTGGCTAAAAATAGACCAGGAAAACCTCCAGGATCAGATTCTGAAACTAGCCAATCACTTTTTTGAAATAGCACATCTGATTGATGGTACGCTTGCCCATTTTAAATAAGGTCAGTATCTTATAGCCTATAATTACTTTTCAAGGTAAATGTAAAAAGTTCCACATCAAAAAGGTTATTCATTTTATGAAAAAGGATGAGATAACAAGTCATTTCCTTTGGCCATTTACAATTGGGAAAAGGACTACATGACAAAACATGGAAAAGTCCAGCCAAAGCTGATCACAGACCAATCAGATCAGGGTTATGTTCTTTGGCAAGTTGAGGCGAAAGATGTGAATACCATTTTATTAAATGGGAGTAGAAATCAATATGCCTAAAACTTTTCCATCTCTTCAAAAAAATGGTCTGATGAAAGGAAGATAGGATTCCTTACTGAAATATTTAAGCAAAATTATTATAATTCTTAGCGGAAATATATAAATTAGAGCAATTAATGTAATGGTGTGTCATCACCAGATACGAAGTTAAACCTCTCAAAATTATAAAATTATGATGGCAATAAACCAAGTCATCCCTTGTCCGGTATGCAATGGAAGTATTCCTTTTGACACGAAACAGTTACTTATGGGTGCGAAATTTACTTGTCCAACTTGTGGCGCAGGTATTGGTTTAGCAATAGAAAATAAATCTGTTGTAGAAGAAACCATGGAAAAGCTCCAAATGTTAAAAGACTTTAGTAAAAAGTAGATTTACGCAGTATTTAAGCTGTCTGTTTTTTTATTGCTGCCTAACTATAGGCAGCAATAAGCTATAATAGTAAATGCTATTCGGCAACTCTGCTGGTTTTCTCGTCCATTTTTTCTAGGTTGGTTAAATCTTCCCCAAAATAATCGATCAACCATTTGCTATTTACTTTCGTCATTATAAAGAGGTATTGATTGAACTCTGAAATGTCGAACTTAACTAGCGCCTTATTGTAAATGCTGTAAATTTTAATGAAGCGTCCCGTCTCAAAATGGTCTAAAATCGCTTCGGGTTCAAAACCAAAAATTAAATCGGATTCCAGGCCAGGAATAGGACCAAAATAATCAACCAGTGGGTATTTATTTAAGGTGTCGGAGACACTGGCATAGGTTCTCCTCAAATCATTTAAGAAAACATCGGATAGATAACCCGATTTTTTTAAGTTTGAAAGGTACTGATCAACTGCTGGCATATTAATGCTAACGACGCTGTCTCTTTTTATTGAATCCTCATTAAATCCAATGACGATAGGGGCAGTCATAAGATGATTTTCTTTGTCCTTATACCAGGTTAAAAATCCGATAACTGTCTGCTTCAACTGTCCATTAATCAGTGCTTCTGTTTGCTGCCCATAACTGAAGGTGCTCCATATGCTCACAACAAAAGCGGTTAAAATTATTCGTCTCATGAGGATTATTTTTTATTTGCTATTGTACCTGCAGATGAATTTTACTACAATTTATTGTTATAATTCCAACTACGGAAATGTTATTTTCGGAATTTTCAAGAAGTTCCGGATAACTCCGGAACTTCTTGAAAAGGTAGGTATTATCTTTTGATCTTTGGATTTGGCTTGTATTCTGAATACCACTTACCCAAATGCGGTATGGTTTCCAAACTAATCTACCAGCGCTGATGGCCATAGTCTTGCGCTTGTTGGAGAACCAGTAAGTGCTTTGTTCATTATAATTTTTAGGTAAAAACGCATGGCTAGGTGTAAAATGATTGCTCAGGTCTTACTTTACCACATTCTGGATTCGATATTGGCTATGTGGATCTTCCAACAACTGAATCTCTCCATAGCTTATAATAATATATTTGCTGGTATGTTTGGCAAGGTCTACAGCCTGCTGTACCATCGAATTATAACTTAAAGCAGAAAAGTAAAAAGGTAATGAGGTAAAATTTCAAGGGTATAGAAATTTTATGGAATATAATCATGTGGTGTAATATCTGGCTGAAACTCATGAAACCCTGCTGTCAATCTTGTAAATTGAGAACAGGGTTTCATGATGAAGCTAAAGATAGCTAAAAAGTTTAAATCTATTAGCAGAGGGAGTTAGAATTGATCCTATACCAGATTTATTAGTCGTTGAATAGGCTCAACTTTTCCCCCAGATCAGCTAATGATATTTTACCAGAGGCAAAATCAATCTCTAACAATGTTGCCTGTTCTTTTTTAGTTAAAGGCCTGTTTTGTATGCTTTCAATTAATTCATCCTCAGTGGAAACTGCGGTCAGAATATTTTTCTTTTCATCGAATGATTTGAAATACCGGATTCCAAATCTGCGCTGCGATACTGCGTCAAAATGAAGTCCATCTTGGTTAGCCCTTAACCCATCCGCTGTTACAAAATAACAGTTCGGCTTTGTTTCAGCGAATTTCTGAAGCGCATCATTCACCTGTTGATATTCAGTAAAATATTTACCGTACCTGCCAGCGATTAAAAAATCGCCAAGGCCACCTGTAATAAAAGGAACATCTGCCGCGTCGAGCTCCTGACGAAATGCATCCACGATTACACTCAGTTTATCGTAATACAGCGCGGAAAGCCCGCCAAAACTATCATTTTCACCCTGATGCCATAGGATTCCAGTCAACTTGCTGGTCCTGAGGGCAAGCTTCGCCTGGAATACCGCGTTTTCAAAGAGTACGCCTCCAACAGCCCAGTCGTCCAGACTGGTGCCACCGTCTGCGCAGGGGATCAAACCGATTTCTTCCGGATCATTTTTTAATCTCCAGGCCCCCGCAAAGGATGCAGCCAATCCTATACCGGAAGTAGGCCTGTCAAAATTAATGGGTTCTGTCATTGTTTGCCAGCGACCATTCACTAGCATTTTGATCTTTTCATCATAGATCTGTTTTACATCATTCAAATATCCTCGCCCTGCCATATTCGACTGGCCTATCATCAAAAAAGAGTTTATCATATTTTTAATATTTATACTACCGGCTATTAGAACGGCTATTTTTTTAAGCCTTTAGTAAAAGGGTAATGGTGGTTCCAATAATTGCTCAAAATTAAATGATTATTCATTGAATTGGAGATTTTCTGGAAATTTCATAACACCTAATCCGATGGGCGATCTGAACTTTTCAGCAACATATAATTGACCTGTTCAGTAATGAAATTTATCGGTAATTAAACCAGTTTTATTGAATAATTTTAAAACATAAAAACATGAGTAAGACAATTTTAATTACAGTTGCTGCAAGTGGTTTTGGAAAAATCGCTGCATTTGATTTGGCAGAAAAAGGACATAAGGTAATTGCAACCACCCAGGTTTATCCGCAAATGAGCGACCTGATTAGGAAAGCAAAAGAATTAGGTATCGCGCTAACCGTAGACAAGCTCTATGTGGCCCTGGGTGATCAATCAAACTTTAGAAATGTACATCCAAAAGAGACCGAAGATTTTGTAAAACAATTACAGGCAGCTGCCTGGACAGCTAAAAGCTCAACCAATTGCTGAAAGCACATTCGCTATGATTTTGAAAAGAATAAAATAGAGAGTGGTTACCCAAAAGGAATTAATGATACTTCATGGCCTGGATTGGAGCCCTACAAAAATGAAATTATTGCCGCTGTAAAAGTTGATGATACTAAGGCTTATTTTTTACCAGAGATGGCAGGATTAAAACCTTACGCTACAAAAATTAGCACCATCATCGACTGGTCATCCGAATTCTTTTTTAAAAAAAAAGACAAATCGGATTTGAAATATGATAAAATCAACAATAAAGTAATTGATAGTTATCCGATGCCTGTAAATGATCAGACCTGGCCAGGATTAATGAAACAACTATAAAATTGCAGAAAAAAAGCTGATGAGTTGAAATGAATGAACTAAAGCTTTACATATTGATAATGTTAAGTTAAGTTAATTGCCTCCTAAAGCCTGTAATTTCGTCCATCAATGGACAAGGACATTGTGTTTGGAATAAAGGCAGCTGAACTGTCGGCATTTAATATGGCTTATTCCAGCTATCATCAGCAGATTTATCAATTCGTATTCAAGAAGACACAGTCGGAATATATTGCTACTGAAGTGGTTCAGCTGTGCTTTATCCGGTTATGGGAGAAAAGGAAAACGCTGAATGAAGAACTCGGACTGAATGTCCAGCTGTTCGGTATGGCCCGTCAGGTCATGATCGATGAGCTTAGAAAAGAGGCAACACGCTTGAAGTACAATACCAGTTCAAACCAATACCCATTTACCGATAACCTGATGAAGATGATTGAGAGCCGCGACATGCTCAAACATTTTGAGCAGGAAATTGATTCGATGCCCCCTATACGGAAGATGGTATTTAACCTGAGTCGGCAAAACGGACTTTCCTATAGCGAAATTGCCGAGATGTTAGGAATCTCTACCAAAACGGTAGAAAGTCATATTGGCAAGGTACTCTCCCGTTTAAAACACTACATGTACACGATCCTGATGTAGCTATATTAAATAATTGTTAAGCCATAAGGGCAAGGGCGCTGGCATACGTAATACTAGTATGAAGCCAAACAAAGGAGGACAACGCAAGCTGAACAGCAAAGCGTTCATTCAGGAAAATTTTAGTGATCAGGAATGGGAATCTTTTGATTCCCCAGAAGCGCTGCCTCAGGAGAAATCTGAGGAGATGCAGCGTTTGGTTATTGATAATATCACCACTAAACTAGAAAGAAAGCAGCAGGTAAAATTGAAACTGATCGGGGTAGCCCGATACCTTTCAGCAGCCTCGGTTATTTTAATAGTCGGATGGGCACTGGTACTGAACTTTAAGGATGTTTCTCCTGCAGCTTCAGCAATACCTATTACCGCAAAAAAGAATCTTTCCCCTTCTACTTTGGAAAGTGTCTGGAAAGAGGTAGCCAATACAGGAACACTTGCTATGAAATACCAATTGCCAGATTCCTCCCTGCTGACCATTTACCCAGGTTCCAGCATCAGATTTGACAGGCAATTTGACCAGAAATTCAGAAACGTTTACTTGAAAGGTAAAGCCAGATTCAAGGTGAACCGAAATCCGATGAGACCTTTCAGTGTGTATTCAGGCGCATTGAAGACCACTGCTTTGGGCACCTCCTTTACAATCAATACCAATGGACATCAGATCTCTGTGAAGCTCCACACTGGAAAGATTGTGGTGGCCAACACGAGTACCAAAAAGACGCTGGCTTATATTTCCAGCGTAGGAAGTACACTGCTTTACGATCCATCCTTAAAGCTTGCCAGGGTCATAAAGGCCGTTGAGCCGACTAGTTATCCTGCCGAAGTACTCAAAAGAGAAGGCAGTATGATCACGATGAAAAATCTTCCATTGCAAAAGGTACTCCATCTTTTAAAGGAGAGCTATGGCATTCGTATTCAATCCTATCCAGCGGAGATAAGCACGATCAGCTTTACTGGCAAGGTGGATACCGGAAAAGAGCGGGCAGAAGATGTCCTTAAACTGATCTGCCTGATCAATGAGATGACCCTGACCAAGGTATCCGAGGAAGAATTTATTATTCAAAAAACCAATAAATAAACCAAACCAGAATTCATACAAATTATGATGTCTACAACAAGATTCAGAATGCTGAAACCCATGATATGCCTTGGCATCATCGGTTGGGCAAGTCCAGTTTTTGCCCAGGAACTCCCTGTAAAAGGGATCGTTTTGGATGTCTCCGGACAGGGGATTCCAGGCGTCACCATAAAGGCAGAAAACGAAAAAACACGCCATTCGATAGTCACCACATCTTCAGGGACAGGCTTATTTAGCTTTGCAAAGATTGCTCCCGGTGGTCCCTATCGTTTTATTTTCAGTTCAATGGGGTATAAGACGGACACCTTGTCGGGCTATACTATCGTTCCAGGCCAGCAGGTGGCACTCAGCATCAAACTCAATGAACAATCCAATGACCTGCAGGAAGTCGTGATTGGCTACGGAAAGAGTAAAAGGAATGAGCTCACCGGAGCTGTAACCTCAATAAAACCAGAAGATTTTAACAGCGGTGTAGTCAGTTCTCCAGGTCAGTTGCTGCAGGGAAAAGTGGCAGGTCTGAACATCACCAGATCCGGAAATCCTAGTGATAAGCCTGCAGTGATTTTGCGTGGCCCATCAAGTTTTAGAGAAGGTGCACAAGAGCCTTTTTATGTGATTGACGGCGTCCCTGGTGCTTCTATTGATTTAGTAGCACCTGATGATATCATCAGCATGGAGGTGCTGAAAGATGCTTCCTCGACGGCTATCTATGGTTCCAGGGCTGCGAATGGGGTCATTATGATCAACACCAAAAACTCCGGAAAAGGCTTGGGTAAACTTTCTTACAATGCCTATGCAGCTGTGGAGGGGATCTCAAACACCATAAAAATGGCGAGCGGCGAAGAATTGAGAACATACCTGAAGGATAATGGAAAAACTTTAGATAAAGTGAGTGACGATGGCAGTAATACCGATTGGTTGAAAGAGGTCACCAGAACCGGTTTCTCTCAGAACCATAACCTTAACTTTAATGGGGGGTCGGAAAACTCTTCTTATGGAGCAAGCTTGAATTACTTCGACAATGAGGGGATCATCAAGAAATCGGGAATGGAGCGCTTTATTGCCAGGGCGAATATGGAACAGCGCTTACTGAACAACCGCTTAAAGCTGAACCTGAACTTAACCAACAGCAATACCACGAACGACAGGATTGCGAGTCAGGTGTATAACAATATGTTCACCTATCTGCCTACAGTTGGCGTAAGAAAGGCCGATGGCAGTTTTTCCGAAGACCCTTCCAGAACTACTGGTACCGGGGGATACTACAATCCGGTAGCGCTATTGGAGAACAATACTTATCAAGGCAAGACCAATCTATACCTCATTAACGGCGCGGTTAAAGCGAATATCCTGGATGGTCTTGATTTCAATGCGATGGTTTCTATGCAAAATGAGCAGATCAGCGAAAATCTTTATAACAACAGATATTCGATGTTAAAGCAAGGTTTTAATGGTTATGCAGAGCGATCATCGGTAAAGAATACGCAAAAGGTATTTGAGGGTTATTTCAATTATGATCATCAATTCGGCGACCATGGGCTGAAGCTATTGGCAGGTTATTCCTGGCAGGAAAACCGCAATGGTGATGGCTTCCAGACTTCAGGACAAAACTTTGTTTCCGATGACTTATTATGGAATAACCTGGGATTAGGCAATGGAAATGGTTCCACAGTGGTGAACTATGGCAATACTTACATCTCTACCTTGCGTTTGATCTCATTTTATGGCAGGGCGATCTATGACTATAAAGGGAAATATGTGTTACAGGCTACGGTTAGAAGAGACGGCTCCTCTGCTTTTGGGATCAACAACAGATGGGGTATGTTCCCTTCGGTATCTGGCGCATGGAACATAGACCGCGAAACCTTCATGGAAAACGTATCCTTTGTCAATAGCCTGAAACTGCGTGCAGGTTACGGAGTATCTGGAAATTCTATCGGTTTTGATGCCTACACCGCAAGATTGGTGTATGGTTCACAGAATTATTTTTATTCGAACGGAAAGTGGTTAACCGCCATTGGCCCAACTCAAAATGACAACCCTAACCTGAAATGGGAGCGTACAGCAACCTTGAATATCGGTTTGGACTTTGCCCTTTTCAAGAACAAGCTTTCCGGTTCAATTGATGTATATAACAAAAAGACTACGGATCTTATTGCGCCATACTCGGTGTCTACCACACAGCATCCTTTCAATGTGCTGACGGCAAATGTGGGCGCAATGACCAATAAGGGGATCGAATTTACACTAAACACCAGTCCGGTAAAGACCAGGGATTTTAGCTGGAACACCGCTGTTAACTTCTCTCATAATAAGAACGAAATTACTTCGATCTCCAATGATTTATTCCAGATCAATGAATTCTATACCGCTAATGTTGGTGGAAGAGGTCAATCAGGTGCTTTGGGTTATCAGATCATCAAAGAAGGTTTGCCTTTGGGCTCTTTCTATACTTTAAGGTATGCGGGTAAAGATGCGGATGGCAAATCCATGTTCTACGATAAAAACGGAAATGCCTCTACGGCAAATACGGGATTTGAGAATTTTACGGTAACGGGGTCCGCACAGCCAAAATTATTATATGGCTGGAACAATAGCTTTAAGTACAATCAATTTGATTTCAACTTTTTCATCCGTGGGGTGTATGGAAACCAGATCCTGAATGCCACCCTTGCCGATATGAATGCGCCGATCTATGCCTTTCAGACCAATATTGCAAAGTCAACACTGACGGAATCTATCAAAGACGATAAAGCACAGTTTGTATCTGATCGTTACCTGGAAAGTGGTTCCTACCTGCGGCTGGATAACGCCACATTGGGTTATACTTTTAAGCTAAAGGGGATCAGAAGCCTGCGTGTATATGCTTCCGGCAATAACCTGTTCATCATTACAAAATACAAGGGTGTAGATCCAGAAATCAGTATGGCTGGTCAGACGCCTGGCATCGATTACCGTAATTTTTATCCTAAGACACGCTCGGCAATCTTTGGACTGAACTTCAACCTTTAACCATTTATAAAACGAAAATAATGAAACGATATATAACAGCGACAGCCCTGATCGCATTAACCTTAGGAAGCTGTACGAAACTTGACGTTGGCGTTGAGTCTCAATTGACAACCGGAAATTTTCCGGTTACCCCAGATGCATTTTTAGCGGCAACAGGTACGGTATATCAGAAATTCAATACCGGTTTCGGCGTGGATATCTGGAGGATGTACGAATTGAGTAGTGATGAGGTAATTATCACTGCAAGAAATGGGGGATATTATGATCAGGGAAGGTATCAAACCCTGCACAAACACAACTGGCAACCAGATCATCCAATTATTCAAGGGGCATGGGAATGGGGTTATGCCGGGATCAGCGATTGCAACAGGGTGCTGAATATCCTGGAGAAATCTGTGGATGGCCCAACCAAAACGCAGTTTATAAACGAGATCCGTGCTATGCGGGCCCTCTATTATTTTTATGTGATGGATATGTACGGCAATGTTCCTATTACGAGTTTCGGTACTGCAGAACGTCCTAAACAGTCTAGCAGAGCAGAGGTGTTTGCTTACATTGAGAAAGAATTGCTGGAGGTTTCGGAGGGTTTATCTGCTCCAGCGACAGTGACTACCCAGTTTTATGGTCGCCCTACAAAATGGATGGCCTATGCATTGCTTCAGAAACTGTATATCAATGCCCTGCAGTATATTGGAAAGCCTAAATATGAAGAATCCATCACCTACGGCAATAAGATCATCAACGGGACATCAATGGCACTGGTAAGTGATTACAACAGTCTTTTCTCGCCAACAAATGGGGCCAATACAGAAACTATTTTTGCCGCGATATATGATGCGAATTATTCGCCAGGAAATGCCATGACTCGTTTTACGCTGCACAGCGCATTAAGGGCGAAATATAACCTGCCTTTTAGTCCGAGTAATGCACAGTGTACCTTAAAGGAGTTTTACGATACTTTTAACCTGGCTGGAGATGTCCGCAACGCAACCTGGCTTGCCGGTAAACAGCTTCTTGAAAATGGAACTACACCCATTCTGAACGGTTCTGTACAGCTCAACTTCACACCAGAAATCGTATTGACCAATAATGAGACGATGGATGTGGGCCCAGAGCTGAATGGCATATCAAGAGGGGTGCGCTCGATCAAGTTTTATCCGGATCCCAATACAAACAGCAGTACCCGTTTTCAAAATAATGACATGCCAATTTTCAGACTTGCTGACGTCTATCTTTTGAAAGCGGAAGCATTGCTGAGGACAGGTGGAGCCCCAGATGAAGCCCTTAAATTGGTAAATAAAGTGAGGGTTCGCGCAAAAGCTGCGGAGCTGAGCACGGTTACACTGGAGGAGATTCTGGAAGAAAGAGGACGCGAGCTGGCCTGGGAAGGATGGCGTCGTAACGATTTGATCCGCTTTGGGAAATACCAGGGGAAATGGGGATTTAAAGCCGGTAATGAAGGCGCATTCCGGGACATCTTTCCGATTCCGGCCACGGAGCTCGTACTCAATAAAAATTTAACACAAAACACTGGTTATTAAGATGAGAAGAAGGGATTTTGTAAAAGGGACAGCATTAGGTGTAATAGGGGCGAGCGTACTCGCCCCTTTGCAATCACTGGCAGAAAGACCAGAAACGCATCTGGAAACTGAAGATATTGCGCCCAGAAGTGAGTTAAATGATGATTATTCAGTACACTTTATGGCTGTCGGTGATTGGGGACGCAATGGCGCCGATCATCAAAAGCAGGTCGCCACGCAAATGGGGAAATGGGCCAGCGAGCATCCCAATGATTTTATCCTCTCTCTAGGGGATAACTTTTACCCAAAAGGAGTGACCAGCGAGCATGATCCCCTGTGGCATTATTCTTTTGAAAACATTTATACCGACTTTTCATTGCAATGGGATTGGTATCCAATCCTCGGAAACCATGATTATATCTCTGATCCGGATGCACAGGTCAGATACAGCAAGATCAGCAGAAGGTGGAAGATGCCATCCAGGTATTATTCGCAAGAAGTACCTTTAAAAGGTGGTGGAAAAGTACTGATGGTGTATATTGATACCTGCCCTTTAATTCCTGAATTTCACAAGAGCGAGCAGTACCAGCCATGGGTCAAAGATCAGGATCCTGAAAAGCAGCTGAAATGGTTAGATGAAACCTTGAAAAACGCCGGACCGGATGTGAAATGGAAAATGGTGATGGGACATCATCCGATCTATACCGTTGGCCCAAGGATTAAAAATTATGATACACTAGCCGTAAGAAAGGTGCTTTCTGAGATATTCGAAAGAAACAAAGTGGATGTTTACCTTTCTGGACACGACCATTCCCTGCAGCACCTGAGTACAGGTGGTTTTACGCAGCAGTTTATTTCTGGTGCAGGATCTGAGGTGACACCAGTTACTGCGGGAGTGCCTTATAGCAAATTCGAAGTTGCGGAATATGGTTTTATGTATTTTTCAATAGATGGGAACCGGTTAAATGCAAAGATTATCGCCCATACCGGAGAAAACTTGTATGAAACTACTTTGCGGAAAGCTTAATCGGCTTTAATAGGAGCAAGACGCAGAGAAATCTGGGTCTTGCTTTAATCCCGATCGGACAAATAGGCGAATTTCTAATATCTTATGAGAGAGCTGGCTGAAAGAAGATGGGTGTCCTATAATTACATAAAATCACGACGTGATCCAAGCACAGTGAATAGACGAGAATTAGACCATGTCATTAAAAGCATATTTATAAAGCTATTTCAGTTGGAGCCATCAGTGTATTCCATTAAAGTTCTACCATATTCTTACGCGTTCATTTGGAGGTAAGAAGAGCTTGTTTTTTGGATCAATGTCAAAGGCCTTGTACCATGCGTCAATATTCCTCACCACACCATTTACGCGATACTCTGCGGGCGCATGATATTCTCCAAGTGTGATGCGGTATGCTTCTGGTGTATACATTGTCCGGCTAATCTGTGCCAGTGAAAGGAAAAACCGCTGATCGCCGGTATAACCATCCAGAACAGTAGCAGCTCCCTTATGGTCTTTGAGATAGAGCTGATAGGCATCGTAGGCTACAGTTGCACCTGTCAAATCGCCAATATTCTCTCCGAGTGTCTGCTTGCCATTCACATGAAGCCCATCCAATGGAGAAAAGGAATTGTACTGCTCAATCAGTTGGGTGGTACGTGCTTGAAAAGACGATCGTGTATTTGCCGTCCACCAGTCGCGTATCTTGCCATTGCCATCAAACTTTGAACCTTCATCGTCAAAGCAGTGACCAAGTTCATGCCCTATAATTGCACCGATAGCCCCAAAGTTGACTGCGGCATCGGCATAAGGGTCAAAAAATGGAGGCTGCAATATGCCTGCTGGAAACTCGATTGAGTTGTAGAGTTTGCTGCTGGTTGCGTCCACTGTCTGTGGAACCTGATACCATTCTTTACTGGTATAAACTTTTTCAAGCATTGAGCGTTCATAGTCCCAATTTATCTTTGCGATGAGACGTTCATTGCCAATCGGATCTTCTTCGTTAAAACGAGTGGTCGAGTAATCGCGCCAATGATCTGGATATCCAATTCTTACCGTAACCGCATTAAGCTTGGCGATTGCCTCAGTTCTGCTGCTTTCATCAAGCCAGTTTAATCTCTCTAACCTTGATTTAAAGGCGCTGCGAACGTATCTTACCAGCTCTTGTATATGTTGTAGATATTCATTTGGAAAATACTTTTCTACATATAGTTTTCCCACAAGCTGACCTACTCGATTGTTGACATACAGCACTGCTTTTTGTGGTCTGGAGATATCCTTTGATATCCCGTTGAGCGTAGTCGAATAAAAATCAAATTGACTTTTTCGGAACTTTGATGGCAATAGGGTGGAGTGGTTGACTATCCAGTGAAATGCAAGATAAGATGTCCAGACTTCTACGGGAGTAGCAGCAAATAGCGAAGCTTTTGCTATGATAGCGAGATCTGCTTGTAATACAACTTCCTTCACGTTTGCTACCTTTCTTTCTTCAAGGAATACTTTCCATGGAAATCCTGGAGCGTAGGAAGCTAGCTCCCCGGTTGGCATCTTGTGAGCGTTGATCTTGCTGTCGCGCAATTGTGCAGGTGTCCATTGTAGGGAAGCCAGCTTTGTTTCTATATCAATAATATCATTTGCACGCTGCTCTGCATCGGTAATGCCAACAAGATTAAATACCTGCGTGATGTATTCCTTATAAGCCTTGCGATAGCCAGGATATGGGCCATCTTCCTTTTGATAATAAGCCGGTGCAGGCAAACCAATACCACTTTCACTTAAAGTTACCAGGAATCTACTTCTGTTGTTGATGTCAGGTTCAGTACGAATACTGATAATAGAGAAGGATTTTGGATCTGCCATTAACTTCGCAACACCTTCATGATTTTTAATGGAAAGTATGCCTTTTACTTCCTGCTCCATAGATTGAATCCCCATACGCTCGATTTGAGCTGTATCAAGATAACCCTGGTAAAGGGCACTTACTTGCTTAAGCGGTCCAGAAGAACGCTGTTCATCGGCTTCCTTAATCATCAAATCCGCTATTCTTTCGCTCACTATTTTTTTGACCTCGCTATAATTACTCAGTCCAGAAGATCCTGGAGAGATGGTATTAGTTGACAGCCAGCCTTCATTGACAAATCTGTAAAAATCATCTCCAGGCAGCACTTTACTACTTATAAACTGTGTTTGTACGCCCCAATTGCCGAATAAGGGTTTGCTGCTGGATTGGGCGTTGAGGTCGCTATTGTTAAAGACCAATAAAAAGGTCATTACTCCAAGGCCAATTTTATGATAATTATTGTTGTATTTCATTTTGCGCTTTGTAGAATTGCAAATCTATTTCCTGGTTGATGCCGACCATTATCTCCTTACAGCTAATATAGGCAAATGTAACCTTGCTTTGATGGGGCTTAAGATCGTGTAATGATTTTCTAAATCACGCCATTTTTGATTATTTTTTGACTATTTAAATCAGTCTGATTAGAGAAAGAAAAGGGTGATGCATAAAAATGCCCCCAAATAGTTTTTACACTTTTTGAGGGCAATGTACTGTGAAGCTTTTCCGCTTCTTTTAAGATTCGCTTTTAACGCCCCAGGCTAAGCCTTAGGTTCAGTTCAAAACTCCCATTAGTGTAAGCACTAAGTGCTGAGGTTTGCGTAGTATACGACCCACTGATCAGGTATTTATTTCTAAAATCCATACCAATGCCGAAGGTGGCACTTTCGGAGCTGTGGTACATCGCTAGTGCGAATAACTGCTGATTGATCATTCCGACCTGCACGCCCGCATCCCAGATGTTCTTATATCCTTTGACGCCACGATACGCCACTTTAGGTTCCGCGTCAAATCCTTCCGGGCCCTTACTGATCGGGAATTTGTAACTGATCGCGGAATAGAAAGTAGCCACATCCGCTAGTTTAATCGTTTCTTTTTTCAGAAAGCTTTTCAAGTTAGGGATTGCCGCCTGGATATTCAATCCGTTACTGGTATATGCAACTCCGAAATCCCCGTCTAAATAGCTTTTTCGATTATTGTACTGACCAACAAGGGGATCATTCGGGTTACCATAAATATCTGCGTTTTCAAGCCGTTGGTTTAAAATACCCAACGAGATACCGAAGTGTAACGCATCTGAATTTTCATTTAATTTCAGGTGATATGCATACGAACCTACAGCCCTGACCTGTCTTTCGAGACCGGCACTTTCATGGCTGACCGTGATTCCAAGACCGACTTTTTTGAAACCGTAGTCTACCGTCAGGTTTTGGGTAACAGGTGCACCGGGAACATTATCCCAAAGTTTACGGTAGGAGCCATTGATTTTTATTCCTTCCTGATAACCAGCAAACGCCGGATTAATTACATACTGGTTGGTATAGTACTGGGAAGACAAAGGATTTAGCTGGGCTTTTGCTGTATTTACTGCTGCTATAAAAGTAATCAGTAAGCATGTTTTGTGTATGATTTTCATGTGTCTCTTCGTAATTGTTATGAAGCCTGCATGCCTTTTGTGAAAGGTTAATGCAGGCTTCTTAAAGATTAATTTTCTCTGACAACAGTAATAAAGCCTTTGAATCTAAGCTTGTTTGTTCCGAAGTCAATGATGTAATAGTAGGTTCCTTCCTCTAAAGGATGGCCATTTACCGTGGCATCCCAGCTGTTATCATATCCCTTTTTAGTATAAAGAATTCTTCCAGCTTTGTCAAAAACCTTCACTTCATTATTCGGATAGAAATCGATGTTATCTACAATCCACTTGTCATTATAACCATCTCCGTTAGGGGTGATGATATTGGTTCCTTTAATCAGCGCCAGATCGTCCAGTATACCCAAGGTAAATGTTTGGGTTTGTGAACAGCCATTGGCATTGGTTGAAGTTACCGTGTAGGTAGTCGTTTCCTTTGGCCTTACTGTAAGCACTGCTGAATTTAGCCCATTCAGGATGCCATTACTGTTTGCCCAAACATAATTTGTTCCGCCTGTTGCAGTTAAGAGCACTGTTGCCCCTTTGCTTACCTGATTACCTAAATTACTGCTGATAGAGATCGCAGGTGAAGCATTGACAGTAAGTACAAATGAACGACTGTAGGTATCTACTCCTCCATTTGCGGTACCTCCATTGTCTTTCACTAATACAGTCACCGTGGCTGCACCTGATGCACTGTTTCTCAATTTGTAAGTTAAGGTTCCTGTAGCACCGCTACCCACAACTTTTAACGTTTCAAAAAGACTTGAATTGGTACTATTAACCGTTAGTGTAGTGGTTTGACTGCTTTCCGGACCAGCGCTGATTCCTGTTAAGGCAATAGTTTGTGTGGTTGTTGTGGCACACAAAGCAAGATCGCCTATGGCAGATAGTGTAGGGGACTCGTTCACATCTGTTAAATTAATGGTCAGTTCTTTTTCCAGCGACGTATTATTTTGTGTCGTAGAACGTACCCTCACTTTGTAAACAGATTTTGTTTCGAAATCCAGGATTGCAGTGGTCTGAAGCTGATTGCCATTGATGGCAAATGCAGTATTATCTGTATCCCCGGAACCTGTCACTAATGAATAGGTAAATAATGCACCCGGATAATCAGATGTACTGCTTAGTGTTCCGGCAGCCGATCCCACAGCGGCGTTTTCGTACAATGGTACGCTGGCAAGGCTGATGGTGGTTGGCGCATCCGTTTTAACAGTCAGCGTTCCTTTTTGATAAGTAATGGCATAATTGTCTGCTGCAGCACCACTGATATTGATGTCGTAAGTACCAACCGGGCTATTGGTGGTTGCCGTAGTAGTCAAGACAGGAGAGCTGCTGAGTGCTGAACTATTTTCTCCATTTGCCAGACCTGAATAAGTCGCGGTAAGCGCTGGATTGACTTCAGCCAAAAACTTCTCTTTTTCATCAGCAATGATCGTTAAAGTCTTTCTGTTCACTGTTAATTTACCTTTGATATAAACGATGTTATAACTGCTTAAACCTGTTCCAACAGCTGCTGAAGCAACAATGTCATAATCAGAGCCTGCAACACTTGCATTTGCGGCTGCACCAAGGCTGTTTAGGCTTACTGAGGTAATGACGTCTCCATTAATCAGACCATTAGCTGTAAATTCAGTACCAGTAAATACAGGTAAATCACCATAGGCTTTACTCAGATTTGAAGCGGTGATGGTCAGTGCTTTCTGTGTAATGGTCAGTGTGCCATCCGGATTATTAACTGTATAATTAGCTAACCTGTTATCCGGATCGATTAATGTGGCAACAGTTGGATATGTACCTGTTGCAGCGGCTGCCGGTGCACCAAGACTATTCCTGGTAATGGTGATATTGTCACCGTTTTGAATTCCGGTAATCGTTCCTGTGAAGTCAAGACCGTTGAGTACATCACCATAGACTTTAGAACGGTTATTGTTCACAATCGTCAGCGTTGCAGTATTTACGGTTAATGTTTGCTGCACATTTGCTGCTGCATTAAAGATGGTATTACCAGGCTGACTTGCAGTAATCGTTGTACTTCCTGATTTCAATATAGTGGCCATATTGCCTGTAATTGATACAATGGAAGGGTCAGTCGCAGTGTAGATCACTGGAAGACCGGCTGATGAATTTAGATTTCCAAGGCTGAAGACGATGTCTCCGTAAGTTTTTGCAGCAATCGCATTGAAAGTAATGCTTTGATTGCCTCTTGGAACCTGTGAAACATCTGTGCTTAATGCACTTGAATTACCAGCCTGATCGACTGCCTGAATGCGGTAATAGTAAGTGGTGCCGTTTGTTAACCCAATATTGGTGTAGTTAGTTGTACCTGCAGGTATATCGGCGAGCAGTGTGGTTGGCGCAGCACTTGTGCCATAAAAGATACGGTATTTAGCCAGGTCACTTTCCGTATTTGCAGCCCAGTTCAATATGATTTGTGTATCACCGGAAACTGCTGCAAGGTTGGCCGGGATGGCCGGTGCGGTTCTGTCTAATGTTACCGAACCCGTACCTGTAGAAACCGGGGTTCCTGCATTTCCTGCCAGATCACTAAAGCTGATGTTATAAGCCACTAAGCCATCCGGATCTGCGGCAGTGAAAGTGTAAGTTGCCGTCCAGTTGCTTCCTGAAGCAGTTGGCACCACAGCATGACCTCCAATAGTCACAACCGGAGTTTGCAACACTTCACTTGCTGTAAAGGTTAATGTAGCCGTGTTTCCTGCCTTTGCAATTGTAGGAATGGCATTGTCAGACAGGATGTTGACATTAGTTAAAGTAGGCAAAACTTTATCTAAAGTTACCGAGCCTGAACCTGTAGAAACCGGGGTTCCAACATTACCAATCAAATCCTGGAAGCTGATCTGGTAAGGCACCAAACCTTCTGGATCTGCCGCTGTAAAAGTGTAAGTTGCAGTCCAGTTATTTCCAGATGCAACAGGTGTTACACTATGACCAGCGATCGTCACTACCGGAGTTTGGATGGTCTCACTGGAAGTAAAGGTTAAAGTTGCAGTGTTGCCAACTTGTGCGAAGACCGGATTGCTGTTATCGGATATAATATTTACTCCGGCTAAAGTAGGTATGCTATGGTCAAAGGTGTAAAAATCACCAGTGAAACCTGCTGCAATACTATTTCCGGCAACATCGGTAATTCCTGTTCCAGTGTTGTTCAGGTTCAGTCCGATTGTTCCGTCTCCGGTGATGGAATTCACCGTTACACTGAAAACTCTGTTGTCAGAATGGGCAATGTTTGCAATTGTTCCTGTAGTACCTGAAAGTACAGTCGCAAAATCATTTACATCCACATTAAACACGTCTTTAGTGAAAGTTACCGTATAGTTTACACTTGTTGCCAGTGTCGGGTTAGGATCTGCAAGCGCGATACTAATTACAGTTGGAATTGTGGTGTTAATGGTGATTATTAATCCTGATGAAACTATACTGCTGTTACTAGCTGCATCTGTTGCTTTTGCGGTGATGGTATGTACACCTTCAGTTAAAGTACTTGTAGTAATAGACCAGTTTCCACCAGTAGCAACACCGGTTCCAAGTACAGTTGTACCATCGGTATCGTAAAGTGTGACTGTTGATCCTGCTTCTGCAGTACCTGTAAGTACAGGTGTAGTTACATTGGTTAGGTTATCGCTGTTAGATACCCCGCTGTCACTTGCTGCTGCCAGAACCGGAGCAGATGGTGCGTTAGGCGCAGAAGTATCAAAGTTCAATAACGGAGTTGTGCCTGCACCTCCGTTGTTACCTGCCGCATCTGTATAAGTAGCTGCTGCTACAGTGATGCTTGCTATACCTGCATTTGTTCCTGCAGTTGGCGTAAAAGTTGCCGTACGTGTTAGTCCTGAACCTGAAATTGCGGCTAATGTACCTCCCGTTACCACCACATCTCCGGTTGTTCCGTCCCATGCAAATGTGGTTCCCGGATCTTCAGAGAAAGTAAAGGTAATGGTAGCTGTTTCATCAGATTTCAATTGCGCTGCATTACTGGTAATGGCCAGGGTAGGCGAAGTCAGATCAATCGTGATGGCAAGGCCAGTAGAAGCTAAACTGGTATTACCAGCGGCGTCTGTTGCTTTTGCGGTGATGGTATGTATTCCTTCAGCCAATGTGCTTGCAGTAATCGACCAGATTCCTCCAGTAGCAACACCCGTTCCAAGCACATTGGTGCCGTCGGTATCGTAAAGGGTTACTGTTGATCCTGCTTCTGCAGTACCTGTAAATACAGGTGTAGTTACATTGGTTAGGTTGTCACTATTCGAAAACCCACTGTCACTTGCTGTTGCCAGAACAGGAGCAGATGGTGCATTAGGCGCAGAAGTATCAAAGTTCAATACCGGAGTTGTGCCTGCGCCGCCGTTGTTACCTGCTGCATCTGTATAAGTAGCTGCTGCTACAGTGATGCTTGCTGTTCCTGCATTTGTTCCTGCAGTTGGCGTAAAAATAGCCGTACGTGTTAGTCCTGAACCAGAAATTGCAGCTAGTGTACCTCCAGTTACCACTACATCTCCGGTTGTTCCGTTCCATGCAAATGTGGTTCCCGGATCTTCAGAGAAAGTAAAGGTAATGGTGGCTGTTTCACCAGATTTCAATTGCGCTACATTACTGGTAATGGCCAGGGTAGGGGAAGTCAAATCAATCGTGATGGCAAGACCGGTAGAAGCTACACTGGTATTGCCAGCGGCGTCTGTTGTTTTTGCGGTGATGGTATGTATTCCTTCAGCCAATGTGCTTGCAGTAATTGACCAGTTTCCACCAGTAGCAACACCCGTTCCAAGCACAGTGGTGCCGTCGGTATCGTAAAGCGTAACTGTTGATCCTGCTTCTGCAGTACCTGTAAATACAGGTGTAGTTACATTGGTCAGGTTATCGCTGTTAGATACCCCACTGTCACTTGCTGCTGCCAGAACTGGAGCAGATGGTGCGTTAGGCGTAGAAGTATCATAGTTCAATACCGGAGTTGTGCCTGCACCGCCGTTGTTACCTGCTGCATCTGTATAAGTAGCTGCTGCTACAGTGATGCCTGCTGTACCTGCATTTGTTCCTGCAGTTGGCGTAAAAGTTGCCGTACGTGTTAGTCCTGAACCTGAAATTGCGGCTAATGTACCTCCCGTTACCACCACATCTCCGGTTGTTCCGTCCCATGCAAATGTGGTTCCCGGATCTTCAGAGAAAGTAAAGGTAATGGTAGCATTTTCACCAGATTTCAATTGCGCTGCATTACTGGTAATGGCCAGGGTAGGCGAAGTCAAATCAATCGTGATGGCAAGACCAGTAGAAGCTACACTGGTATTCCCAGCGGCATCTGTTGTTTTTGCAGTGATGGTATGTATTCCTTCAGCCAATGTGCTTGCAGTAATCGACCAGTTTCCTCCAGTAGCAACACCCGTTCCAAGCACAGTGGTGCCGTCGGTGTCGTAAAGGGTTACTGTTGATCCTGCTTCTGCAGTACCTGTAAATACAGGTGAAGTTACATTGGTCATGTTATCGCTGTTAGATACCCCACTGTCACTTGCTGCTGCCAGAACTGGAGCAGATGGTGCGTTAGGCGCAGAAGTATCAAAGTTCAATACCGGAGTTGTGCCTGCACCGCCGTTGTTACCTGCCGCATCTGTATAAGTAGCTGCTGCTACAGTGATGCCTGCTGTACCTGCATTTGTTCCTGCAGTTGGCGTAAAAGTTGCCGTACGTGTTAGTCCTGAACCTGAAGTTGCAGCTAAAGTTCCACCTGTCACCACCACATCTCCGGTTGTTCCGTTCCATGCAAATGTGGTTCCCGGATCTTCAGAAAAAGTAAAGGTAATGGTGGCTGTTTCACCAGATTTCAATTGCGCTACATTACTGGTAATGGCCAGGGTAGGGGAAGTCAAATCAATCGTGATGGCAAGACCGGTAGAAGCTAAACTGGTATTGCCAGCGGCGTCTGTTGTTTTTGCGGTGATGGTATGTATTCCTTCAGCCAATGTGCTTAAAGTAATTGACCAGTTTCCACCAGTAGCAACACCCGTTCCAAGTACAGTGGTGCCGTCGGTATCGTAAAGCGTAACTGTTGATCCTGCTTCTGCAGTACCTGTAAATACAGGTGTAGTTACATTGGTCAGGTTATCGCTGTTAGATACCCCGCTGTCACTTGCTGCTGCCAGAACTGGAGCAGATGGTGCGTTAGGCGCAGAAGTATCAAAGTTCAATACCGGAGTTGTTCCTGCACCGCCGTTGTTACCTGCCGCATCTGTATAAGTAGCTGCTGCTACAGTGATGCTTGCTGCACCTGCATTTGTTCCTGCAGTTGGCGTAAAAGTTGCCGTACGTGTTAGTCCTGAACCTGAAATTGCAGCTAAAGTTCCACCTGTCACCACCACATCTCCGGTTGTTCCGTCCCATGCAAATGTGGTTCCCGGATCTTCAGAAAAAGTAAAGGTAATGGTGGCTGTTTCACCAGATTTCAATTGCGCTACATTACTGGTAATGGCCAGGGTAGGGGAAGTCAAATCAATCGTGATGGCAAGGCCGCTAGAAGCTAAACTGGTATTACCAGCGGCGTCTGTTGCTTTTGCGGTGATGGTATGTATTCCTTCAGCCAATGTGCTTGCGGTAATTGACCAGTTTCCTCCAGTAGCAGCACCCGTTCCAAGCACAGTTGTACCATCGGTATCGTAAAGGGTTACTGTTGATCCTGCTTCTGCAGTACCTGTAAATACAGGTGTAGTGACGTTGGTCAGGTTATCGCTGTTAGATACCCCGCTGTCACTTGCTGCTGCCAGAACTGGAGCAGATGGTGCGTTAGGCGTAGAAGTATCAAAGTTCAATAACGGAGTTGTGCCTGCACCGCCGTTGTTACCTGCCGCATCTGTATAAGTAGCTGCTGCTACAGTGATGCTTGCTGTACCTGCATTTGTTGCTGCAGCTGGGGTAAAAGTTGCCGTACGTGTTAGTCCTGAACCTGAAATTGCGGCTAAAGTTCCACCTGTCACCACCACATCTCCGGTTGTTCCATCCCATGCAAATGTAGTTCCCGGATCTTCAGAGAAAGTAAAGGTAATGGTGGCTGTTTCACCAGATTTCAATTGCGCTGCATTACTGGTAATGGCCAGGGTAGGCGAAGTCAAATCAATCGTGATGGCAAGGCCAGTAGAAGCTAAACTGGTATTCCCAGCGGCGTCTGTTGCTTTTGCGGTGATGGTATGTACACCTTCCGTTAAAGTGCTTGCGGTAATCGACCAGTTTCCTCCAGTAGCAGCACCCGTTCCAAGCACAGTGGTGCCGTCGGTATCGTAAAGCGTAACTGTTGATCCTGCCTCCGCAGTACCAGTAAGTACAGGGGTAGTGACATTGGTAACGTTGTCACTATTCGATATCCCACTGTCACTTGCTGCTGCTAAATCAGGAGTCGATGGTGAAACAGGAGGGAAGGTATCGTAAGTCAGCGAAGGCGTCGTACCTGCACCACCATTGTTACCTGCCAGATCTGTATACGTACCTGCTGCTACGGTGATACTTGCTGTACCTCCGTTTACCAGTGATGTTGGCGTAAAAGTTGCCGTACGTGTTAATCCTGAACCAGAAATTGCAGCTAGTGTACCTCCCGTTACCACCACATCTCCGGTTGTTCCGTCCCATGCAAATGTGGTTCCCGGATCTTCAGAGAAAGTAAAGGTAATGGTGGCTGTTTCACTGGCTTTCAATGTTGCTACATTGCTGGTGATGACCAACGTAGGTGAAGTCAGATCTATGGTAACTGGAAGCCCGGTTGAAGCAAGACCTGTATTCCCGGCTGCATCTGTTGCATTTGCAGTAATGGTATGCACACCTTCGGTTAAGGTGCTTGCGGTAATTGACCAGTTTCCTCCAGTGGCAACACCAGTTCCAAGCACAGTTGTACCATCGGTATCGTAAAGGGTTACTGTTGATCCTGCTTCTGCAGTACCTGTAAATACTGGAGTAGTGACATTGGTAATGTGATCGCTATTGGATGGACCGCTGTCACTTAGTGTAGCTAAAGAAGGCGTTGATGGTGCTGCTGGGGCTGTAGTATCGATAACGAAATCTTTATTTCCCCCTAATGAGCCTGCGGTACCCGGTACTGGTAAAGTCAGGGGAGCGGCCGCACCAAGGCTATTCTGAATGGTTCCGCCTGCAAGGGTAAGTGAGCCGATCGCGGCATAATCTAAATCAGCGGAAGTTTCTCCAGGGCCAACGGTGTAATTAAAGGTAAGTGTCGTAGTCCCAGATCCAGTGGTATATAACCCTTTTCCACCACTATTTAAAGCGAGTTCTGGGGTTCCTGTTACGAAGACTGGCTGATTAAACGTAACCGTTATGGGGATGACAGCTCCTGCTTTATAAAGCGTAACTGTATTTGGAGAGTTCACATCAATTATTGAAAAAAACAATAAAGTTTGATGTAAGCCCTGCGTAAATACGGGGTTTGAGCCTATTGTCTCAATGACCGGCTCCCCAATCGTGAAGTTTATAGTGTTCCCACCAGGCAACGGGAAGGTGCCGCCACTGGAACTAATCGTATGGCTATTTGCAGACTGAGCATTTGCAGTTAAGCTAGCTAAAATCGCAACCCATAACAATATAATTGTTTTAAGGTATCTCATGATAATAAGTTTAATGATCTGCTTAACTGATTTATTCAATGCTAAGTCCGGCACTGGCATAACCTACTACCGTATTGAGTAGACTTAATCCTGACGCTGTAGCCGAAAACACCAATATATAGCGTGTTTGAGCCGTTACTGGGATACTCAATCCAGTTGTGATTCCATTAGCTGTTGTACCTAAAGAAATGATACCCGTTAATGGAGGGGCTAAAGTCACTAAAGCACCAGGCACAGCGGTGAAAGAATTATTAGGTGTGGTGCTTTGATAAAGTTGTGCGTTGATGGATACCGTTGTACCAATTAATGATAAAGCAGCTGTAGTACTAAAAAAAGCGGACATACTTTTTATTGTACCGGATCTCGGCGCAGAAAAGGCAAAGTTTAAAAGCGTTCCCGCTGCACCTGTCAAATCAATAGTTCCACTGAGCAGATTTACACCACTGGCACTACTTCCAAAGCCAACAACACCGGTTGTACCAACCAGTCCTCCTGCAATTGTAGTCATAGTCAATGGTAAGCCAGAAGCAAATGGAATAATGGCCCCACCATTTACAGGAGCAGAGCTATCATTGGCATCGGTAAGTCTTACCCAGGCTCCTGTTTTAGAATAATAAAATCCTTTAGGTGCAGTCGTCTGATAAACCAGCAAACCGTCACTTGGAGTAGCGATTGATGAAGCTAAACTTACCCTTGGAATCAAAATCCCTTTGGTACTTGACCAGATATCCAATACCGCGTCATTTGCAGGAAAAGTTCCTGTTCCAGCGCCAATTCCGACACCTCCCGTATTGTTGTTTAAGATATTGGCGCCGGTAAGTGCCCATCGGTTATCCTTGCTTGTTTCTGCACTTAAAGAGTTTAAAGCATAAGGGACACTGACCAGTTCGACTGTACCAACCACAGTGTATGTCGATCCACCTGTGATGTCCGCTTCAATCTTAAGGTATTTACTTCCTGTGGTCCATGGAATGGTAGCAAATGTACCGGTAACTACACTTCCTGTTCCTATTTGTAGATTTACAAGTCCGTATGCATTGGTTGTAGGTGTTTGTGTTTCTGAATATAATGCAGCACCGACGGGCCCATTTTGAACGGTCAGCCTCATGCCCACAGCCTGGTTGGGTACAGGCTGACCGGTCGCATTTCGAATGACGGCCTGATAGTTTATTTTTTGTGGGGTTTGTGCAAAACTGTTGAACACAATTAGTAATAATACCAGTAAAGTAGTAGTTGCTTTTTTCATAACAAATGGATAAGAGTAATTAATTTATATGATGATTATACGTTTTTCAGCGCTTATTCAGATTTCATTAATTACTTTGAATTAATGATTTATCATTTGTTTTGATACTTGATGTTGTATAAAATTATTTAGTTTAATATAATAAAATGCTATTTTTACGTTCTAGTTGTCTAACTATTGAATAGTTAGAAATCATTATATGCTTTTAAGAGACCTTTTTTTGAGCGAAATAAACGGTTGGCATTAACCCAGTTTCTTTCTTGAATGCATTATAAAACGTAGCAGTACTTTTAAATCCGCATTCCCTGGCAATAGACCCAATTTTCATTCTTTCTGCCTTAATTGGATATTGATCCATAAAAAACTGAATCCTGTATTCATTGATCCATTCTCTGAAATTTTTACCTACGAGGTTATTGAGGATAAATGAACAATGGTGTACAGGAATATTGAGTTTTCCAGCCAGGTCTATGATTTGAAAATCTTCCATCAGGTAAGGTTTCTCGATGTCCATTACTTCCCGCATTGCATTTGAATACTGCAGCAACTGATCAGGTAAGAGGCTGATTTTTTTTAGTTGAATTGTCTCTGGTTTTGCTGTTTTAACTTTTTCTTCTCGCTCAATTTCTAATTCCTCGTTAATTTTCGCTTCTGCTGTTTCTTTCCGAACAGGTATTACAGTATCCAGGCTCACCGACACAAAAAGATAGCCATAAAGCAATTTTGGATGGTGGAAGATGAAAATCATAATGCTCAAGAAGACCACGCCACTCATCAGCATAAATGATCTGCTAATGTCAGGCTGGGACATATTCCAGAATAAGAGCGGGAGAAAACTAATCAGTTGAAAAAAAGTACCCACCATTAGAAAAAACAACAACCATTTTTTACGGGGACAGTTCTGGTCTGTATGGAAGATTTTTGATTTTAACACTACATACCAGGTCAATATTAAATAAATGATGGTTAACGCTGGTTTGCCCAGGTAGTAAAAAGCTGCAGAGAAAAGCCCGGTACTTTCGGTGATGAAAAGCTGTTTTTTTCCTTCAATCTGAATTGCAACAGAACTCCAGTTTGTAGTGGTGTTTTGTCCCCAGGGGAACACATGTACAATTGCAAAAACGGCCGGAACTAAATGTAACCATTGGACTTTCGACAACCTTGAGTTTTCATGAATGAAGCTGGTCGTATATAAATAAAAGCACGCAGGGCTAATGTACCAAAATGGTGTAAAAAACTGGTATAAGTTTGGGAACAGCTGCTGTTGTTCTGAATGGATCAATAAGGAGATGAATACTTGACCGAATTTGGAGAATAAAAGGATGGCAAGCAAGTAGTTTAAAAGCTTATTTCCCTGTTTAGCGAGAAAAAGGTGCATTGAAAACAGCAGAAAGAAGAAACAGCTTGCGCTGTGAAAAAAGAGAGAGAGCGTCATAACATTAGGAGCTATGAAACGAATTTAATTCAAATTATTGTAATAAATAGCTAAAATATGTGGTTAATACTTATCGATGAATAATAGGCAAAAAATATTATTTTTTAATATAAACTATTAAGGTCTTCTATTTTTTTAGTAGTATATGATAATTATTTAATTTATCTTTTAATTTATAAATATGAATATTTATTTACAATAAGGAATATTTGTCTTTCTGTTTTTTCTTTTTGCTGGTCTGACTGAAAGATGAATGAATGAAATGAACAGGATTACCACCTACTATTTTTAGATCTCTTGTAGATAAAGGGACTAGCACCCACGACAATCCCCATTAATCGCAAAAATCTCAACGGCAATATAAATATGGTATTATAGACGGACACTAAAAGTCCTCTGGAATAAATAACGCTATTCTACCGGTGCTATAATAAAAATACATTTAATCTTCGCAAAGTACGTTATGTTACTTGTGCGATCTTCAAAACCTACAGTAACTTATAGTCCATCCAAAACAGAATTTGATTTTTTGCAAGTTCTATGGCAAGACGGCCCATCGACCCTGCGCTTTGTTCACGATAAATTGATCCAGCAAAAAGGCGAAGTGGCCTATACTTCAACGCTCAAGCTGATGCAAACTTATTTCATTTATATTTTTAAATGCGGACAAATCATGATTTGTATAAGAAATCGATAATATATCGTTAAACTCTTTCGTTCTTTTCTCTATCATGACTCTTTGAGCAGTTTTTCCTGCTCCACGAGGCGCGTAAATGATATTTGATACTGGTTGATATAGATCATCCCATATATCTTCAAAATAGTCTGGTTTAATAAAAAAAATTGCATTCCAACATAATCAATACTAACGCTCAATAAAATGAATAACTATAATGGTCTGATTTTTTACTTAATTTCAGGTTTATCTGTCATATCGCTAATAGCATGATGTCACCCTTTTTTGAGCCCTACTTAAATGACTTTTAATGGTTGTTGAGCTCAAGCACCACTTTTTTGTTAATAGAAAACAAAAAAAGCTGAATATTTAAAGAGTAAAGTAATCAATAATGATAAAAATATATGTTTTAGCTGTATTTGGATTCTGTACAATTCTTTATCCACCAAAGACTTCATCTTTTCATTGTGATCTTTGACGGCTCTAGTAAAGTATGCGAGCCATCCATTTTACCCAGGTATCTGCATTTAATGGCATCTGAAGTTATCATGATACCGAAACTTACCAACTCCTGATGTGCCTGATAAACGGAACCTTGCAGTTGATCCAAATATGAATTAAGCATTTTCACATCTTCTTTAGTTCCGATCAGTCGGTTGGATCTCTTGCTCCAACGGCTGGGGTTACAATCCCTCAGGTCGTGATTTCTGCACGTTTACAATCAACCGTAATTCTCGTGTAAATATGGGTGTTGCCACTGATGTAGTTCTTTTGCTTTTTCAGATAGAAAAGCAGGCTGAAGTTCGTTTTTTAATGATTAAGGGTGAAACAAAAATAGCTTTGCAGTTTAACGCTTACAAAATGTTCAATCTGTAACTATCTGTTCAGTAGTTGGATATGTGCCGTTCGGTGAGTAGGGTGAATTTTCCAAATGACTCACCGAATCGCTCAATTTTTTATCAGAATCGGTGCAAGTTTTGGTACCCCCGTAAAAGTAAAAAAGCCGTTAATCATGCGATTAACAGCCTTTTGTACGTTTTGATTTTGAATCTTGTGATCCCGCTGGGATTCGAACCCAGGACCACTACATTAAAAGTGTAATGCTCTACCAGCTGAGCTACGGAATCATTTATTGTTCCCTTGTTTCGGGAGTGCAAAGATAGAAAATTTTCCTAAATCAGTACACGCTACACTTAAAAAAGTGCACTAAAATTAAAATAATTTCGTAATGCACTGAGATACAGCTGAAATATTTTTACAACAAATGACCAATTGTTTCTAATAGGAGCAGAATACAATTCCTGTCGACTTGAATCATTGTTTATACACCCCGATAAAATCATAAGTTTAAAACACAATAATTACATTCCAACCTTTTCCAACCCCTAAAAACATACCTGTTAGAAAATAATTGACCGGAAATTACCTAATACTGCAAACAAATTGCCACTCTTCTTCATTATCTTCTTAGCCAATATTAAATTAATACGTATCCAGAGCTGATCAAGAATGTAAAGCCCAGGTAAATTTTCCCGCATTTTGTTCATTTAGATAGGAATTAACGCATTCTGCCAGAAAATAACGTGATAATAATTTGGAAATGAAACTATAAACAGACAAATTTGTGAAAGAAAACGAAACTAATTGAAAGTTTCATTTTGTTAAAAGCGCTACTATGGACAGACTTAAATTGATACAGAATCTAGCAACCGGCGAAAAATGGGACGTGGTCATCATTGGCGGGGGAGCTACAGGTTTGGGGATCGCAATGGACGCGGCTACACGTGGTTATAAAACGTTATTAGTGGAACAGGCAGATTTTGCTAAAGGAACCTCTAGTAAAGCAACCAAATTAGTGCACGGCGGTGTTCGTTATATGGCTCAGGGAGATCTCGGCCTGGTGCGTGAAGCTTGTCATGAAAGAGGTTTGCTATTGAAAAATGCCCCTCATCTGACTAAAAATGAATCATTCGTCATTCCAAATTATACCTGGTTCGACAATATTAAATATACCATAGGATTGAAGTTTTACGACCTGCTGGCAGGTAAACTCAGCCTTGGTGCCTCAAAATATATCAATAAGGAAAAGACCATTGCCGCATTACCTTCTATTAAAAGAGAAGGATTAAAAGGTGGAGTGGTTTACCATGACGGTCAGTTTGATGACACCCGACTTGCCTTAAATATCGCACAGACTGCAATAGAAAATGGCGCAACGGTACTCAACTACATGAAAGTAGAAGGTTTACTGAAAGACAACAGTAAGAAAGTAAACGGCGTAAAAGTGAAAGATATTGAAACCGGAAATACTTACGATGTCCTGGGAAAAGTGGTGATCAATGCAACCGGTGTATATGTAGATAATATTCTGCAAATGGACAGACCGGAAGCACCACATCTGGTACGCCCAAGTCAGGGGGTGCATATTACGCTTGATCGTTCTTTTATGGAAGGAGATAATGCGCTGATGATTCCTGAAACTGACGATGGAAGGGTGCTATTTGCAGTACCTTGGCATGATAAACTGATTGTAGGAACTACAGATACACTAAGAGATCATCCGGAGCTAGAGCCTCAGGCCTTAGATCAGGAAATCGAATTTATCCTTTCTACAGCAGCAAAATACTTTAGGAAAAAACCAACCCGTGCGGATGTACTTGCTGTTTTTGCAGGTTTACGTCCATTGGCAGCCCCAAAACAGGAAGGCTCAAAAACAAAAGAAATTTCCAGAAGTCATAAAATCATCGTTTCAGACTCTGCAATGATCACCATCACCGGTGGTAAATGGACTACCTTTAGAAGGATGGCTCAGGATACAGTAGACAAAGCGATTGAAAAAGGATATCTGCCAGCAAAACCTTGTAAAACAGAACAGCTTCACATTCATGGGTATGTGGCTTCTCCAGATAAATCAGATCCACTTCATTTTTATGGAACTGATCTTGCAGGGATCCAAAAGCTGATACAGGAAAATCCTGCACTTGGGGAAAGATTGGTTCCAGCCTATCCATATACGAAAGCAATGGTGGTATGGGCCGTTAGAAATGAATATGCGCGAAGGGTAGAAGATGTGCTGGGACGTCGTTTCAGACTGCTGTTCCTGGACGTTAAAGCAGCCATTGCAGCAGCACCGGAAGTGGCCAGAATCATTGCTGAAGAGTTAAACCGCGATCAGATATGGGTAGAGAAAGAAGTGGAGGACTTTAAGAAACTCGCTAAAACCTACACCATATTTTAAATCAATACCAGAGATAATTTTAAACTTATTAATTCCAATAACACCATATAAAATGGAGCCAGATCAAAAATTCATTCTAGCCCTCGATCAGGGGACAACAAGTTCTCGAGCCATTATCTTTAACCATGATGGGGAGATCGTTGCCGTAGCGCAGAAACCATTTGAGCAATTCTTTCCGAAACCAGGTTGGGTAGAACATGATGCAAATGAAATCTGGTACTCACAGTCCTCTGTCGCAGCTGAAGTAATTGCCAAATCTGATTTAAACGGATTGAATATTGCCGCAATCGGTATCACCAATCAAAGGGAAACAACGATTGTATGGGATAGAGAAACCGGAATTCCGGTATATAATGCGATCGTTTGGCAAGACAGACGTACCTCAAAATATTGCGACGAGCTTAAAGAACAAGGCTGGACAGATAAAATAAAAGAAAAAACAGGGTTAGTCATTGATGCCTATTTCTCCGGAACTAAAGTGAAATGGATTCTGGACAATGTGAAAGGTGCAAGAGAAAGAGCCGAGCATGGAGATCTGTGTTTTGGTACCGTGGATAGCTGGTTGGTTTGGAAATTTACCCGTGGGGCAATGCACATCACCGATGTTTCCAATGCCAGCAGAACGTTGATGTTCAACATCAATACCATGGAATGGGATAAAGAACTATTGGAATTGCTGACCATTCCGGAAAGCATGCTCCCAGAAGTCAGACAAAGCTCTGAAGTATATGGAAATACAGTCACCACACTTTTTGCTTCCAAAATTCCTATTTCTGGAATTGCAGGAGATCAGCAGGCTGCATTATTTGGCCAGATGTGCGTAGATGAAGGGATGACTAAAAATACGTATGGTACTGGTTGCTTTATGCTGATGAACACTGGTCATAAACCTGTATTCTCAAAAAACAACTTGCTGACTACCGTAGGCTGGAAAATTAATGGCAAAGTCACTTATGCTTTAGAAGGAAGTGTTTTTGTAGGTGGTGCAGCGATTCAATGGCTGCGTGATGGTCTCGGTATTATCAGAACTTCGGCAGAAAGTGAAACTTTATCCGCTTCAGTAAAAGACAATGGCGGTGTTTATTTCGTGCCAGCGCTGACCGGTTTAGGTGCGCCATACTGGGATCAATATGCACGTGGTGCGATATTTGGCATCACCAGAGGGACGACTGCAGCACACATCGCCCGCGCAGCATTGGAAGGAATCGCTTTCCAAGTTAATGATCTTTTGAAAAGTATGGAATCCGATTCCGGAAAGAAATCGAAAGAATTAAGAGTAGATGGTGGAGCAGTAGAAAACAATGCATTAATGCAGTTTCAGGCAGATATTTTCGGCAGCGATGTAGTCAGACCAAAGATTTTGGAAACCACAGCATTAGGCGCCGCTTATCTTGCTGGTCTTGCCGTTGGTTACTGGAGCAGCGTAGAGGAGATCAAGAAACAATGGAATATAGAAAAGAAATTTGAGCCAACGATGGAAAAAGATCAGGCGAAAAACTACCTTCACTACTGGAAAAAAGCAGTAGAAAGATCAAGAAATTGGTCTGAAGAATAAATATCCTACTTAATCCAAATGGAGAAAGGAGGGAGTAGGACTAGAGAATTAACATCTTGTTTTACCAAAATTTTAATATCATGAAATATAAAATCTTAGTGAAAACCGCTGTATTCGGACTTGTTTTAACAACAAGCGCAATGAGCGTAAGCGCACAAAAAATCAATGAAAAAGAGCTAAAAGTAAACGTAGATAAAATCTCAACTGCCACACAGCAGCTGAAGAATCTGGAGCCGGTTACTTTTAACTACGACACGAAAAAATTCAATTATCTGGAGCTGCCAACAGGTGGTCAATATGGCTTTTTAGTGAGTAATGTACTCCCTGAATTTCCGCAAATGGTAACCGAAGTGTCCAAACAATATAATGCCGGAAAAAATGATTCTAAAGTAGTAAAATACAATGAGGTACAGTCAGAAAATCTGATCCCTGTACTGGTCGCAGCGATCAAAGAACAGCAGGCAGAAATTGAGCTTTTGAAGAAAGAATTGAATCTTTTAAAAGAGAAATCAAAGTAATATTTTAAAGCGCTGCTATTAAAAAAAGATAGCTTTCCTGGTACCCATAGAGCGCCAGAATACTAGCCACCCAATAAGTTTCAATGCTTATTGGGTGTTTTTTTTATCAGACGCATTTACCGTATTTTTTACCAGAAGTAAATCTCTTCAACGCTTGTGTTATGGCTGTTGAATTTCTAAACATCCTTTAAATCGCTCTGTTTCATCTGTTTAGGGAACGATTGCACAGTTTTTTATCGCTCATTTTAAATTTTGGTGTTTAATTCTTTGTAGATTTGTTTAAAGGCAAAAGAAATTAACCTAACCAAATATATGAGCAAATTCTATTTATCACTGGCCCTGCTGTGCCTGTTTTGCAGCGCAGTCTACGCCCAGGACCGGAAGATTTCTGGCCAGGTGTCTGATGCCAAAAATGGGGAAACATTGATCGGCGTAACCGTCCAGGTCAAAGGAACTTCCCGCGGAACAAGTACCGATGCAAATGGCAAATTTAGCTTAAGTATTCCCGCAAATATCAGCAATCCCATACTCCTGCTAAACTATGTAGGTTTTCTGAAACAAGAAGTAAAAGTCGGTACGCAGAGTAATCTCAATATTAAAATGACAGCCGAGCAAAACGACCTGAATGAGGTGGTTGTGGTAGGTTATGGTACCGTGAAAAAACGGGATTTAACTGGTTCTGTAGTGTCCATCAAAGGAGATGAGATTGCAAAAGTGCCTTCCGCCAATCCATTGGAATCTATTCAGGGAAAAGTTCCTGGGGTAGACATCACCAGAAGCAGCGGCGCAGCATCCTCAGGTGTAAATATCAATATCCGCGGAACTCGCTCCATCACTGCTGGAAACGGACCGTTGATCATCGTAGATGGTGTGCAGTATTCCAGCATCCAGGATATAAATCCCAATGATATCGCTTCTATGGACATTTTGAAAGATGCTTCCTCCACAGCGATATATGGGTCGAGAGGGGCAAACGGAGTGATTCTGATCACCACCAAAAAAGGAATCTCAGGCGAAGCGACCATTTCTTTAAATTCTTATTATGGCGTCTCGAAAGTATCCAGATACCCATCTGTGATGGATGCACAGCAGTATATAGCATTGAAAAGAGAAGCCAACCGCAATACCGGAACCTGGAAAAGCCCGGCAGATGATGCCTCAATTTTTAGTACAGCAGAATTTAATGCGATTCAAAATAACCAGTTTTTGGATTACCAGGACCTGCTTTTCCATGATGGCCACCAGCAAGACCACCAGATCGGTGTGCGTGCAGGAACAGAAAAGACAAAGGTCTACTTCTCCCTGGACTATATGAACGAAAAAGGCGTGTTAAAAAAAGACAAATCCGACCGCTATTCGGCACGTTTAAACGTAGATCAATCTATTGGGAAAATATTTACCACCGGATTACAAGCGCAATTCACCCATTATGAACAAGAAAACCGCAGGGATCCCTTAAATCAAGCCAATAAAGTACCTCCATTAGGAACGATTTATGACGATGCTGGCAGCTTTATGTTCTATCCGCTTTTTGGCACATTTGTAAATCCACTGGCGGACGAACAGCCAGACATTTATACCAGTGAGTCGGTCATTAACCGGACAATCTTGTCAGCATACATGGAACTGAAACCAATAGAAGGCTTGGTGATTCGCTCTAATCTGGGTGCAAACCTCAACACAGATCGCCTGGGGACGTATGCAGATCGTTATTCCCTGGATCGTAATGGCTCCAATCCTAAAGCAACTTATGCGGCTTCCAACGGACATTTGATCAATATTGAAAACTTTGTGACGTATAACAAGCAGATCAAAGAACATGCCTTTACCCTAACTGGAATCAATAGTATGCTGTTCAATAGGGCCGATAATGTGAGCGCCTCCGGTGAGAATCAGCTGCTCAAATCGCAGTTGTTTTATGGGCTCGGAAATACCATCAATCAGGCGGTAAGTACTGCCTACACTATGAATAACCTGCTTTCCTTCGCAGGGCGGTTAAACTATGCTTACAAAGGAAAATACCTGCTGACCCTAACCGGACGTACAGACGGTTCTTCGAAGCTCGCTGAAGGTAACAAATGGGCGTTTTTCCCTTCAGGTGCGATTGCCTGGAGAGTAAGTGATGAAAAGTTTTTGAAAGACAATGAAGTGATCTCTGACCTGAAATTAAAATACAGTTACGGGATCGCAGGAAGTGACAACATCAGTCCATATTCTACAGAGAGCAGCTTGTCGAAAATTGCCTTTGCCTATGATGATGCCGCGGCACCAGCTTACACCTATACGCCAAGAACAGGGAATAAACAGCTGAGCTGGGAAAAAACAAAGACCAGCGACTTCGGGCTGGAGATTTCCTTCTTGAAAAACAGGATCTCTGCAACCGTTGATTACTATGATTCAAAAACTTATGATTTGCTGCTGAACAGAAGTCTGCCGCCCTCTACAGGTAATGGCAGTGTGATTCAAAATGTGGCCAAAACGGGCAACAGAGGACTGGAAATCTATATCGCCTCAAAAAATATCCTCAGCGAAAATTTCCAATGGACAACCAGTCTGAGTTTTAGCAGAAATAAAGAGCGCATTATTGAACTGGCTGGCGGCGCTCAGGCAGATGTGCTGAACAACTGGTTTGTAGGTTCTCCAATCCAGTCTTTTTACGACTATGAAAAGATCGGAATCTGGCAAGCCGATCAGGCTGCTGAAGCCTTGAAATATGGACAGAAACCAGGCGATATCAGGGTGAGAGATTTGAATGATGACGGTAAAATAGACGGTACTAACGACCGTAAAATATTAGGAACCAATCGCCCAAGCTGGAGCGGTGGATTAGAAAATACGTTTACCTACAAAGCATGGGACTTAAACATCTATGTGTACGCCAGAATGGGACAGATGCTATATGCTGATTTTCTTCGCCGCTATGATCCGCAGGGCGTCAATAACAGCTCTACAATCATCGATTACTGGACGCCGGAAAACCCAACAAATGCCTACCCGAGACCAAATAAAAACACCTCATTGGCTTCTACCTTATACTCTTCGAGTTTAGGTTATGAAGACGGTTCTTTTCTGAGGGTCAGAAACATTACCCTCGGTTATTCCATCCCTAAACAGACATTGGAAAAAAGCTTTGTCAAAAGTTTAAGGCTGTATTTCACCGCAAGAAACCCACTTACCTATACCAAATCAAGCCTGTTAAAGGAGTATGATCCGGAAAGAGGAGGGTCAGAAGGAGCACCAATGACGAAGCTCTACACCTTTGGTCTGAATGCCAGCTTTTAAAAGGAATTATTATCAAGAAAAGAGAACTCATGAAAAATTATATCATTAAAGGATTAATACTGCTTACCGGATTCACAGCCCTGTCTTCCTGTAAAAAGATGTTAGAAGAAAAAGATCTTTCCGGAATCACAGCGGAAAGCGTGTTCACGACACCAGCAGGCTTTGAAACCCTGGTCAATGCCGCCTATTCCTATCAGCGATGGTGGTATGGAAAAGAAGAAGGGTATGGCATGGCCGAAATGGGAACAGATTTATGGATGAGCGGTGCAGGAGATGTCAGCACAGATCTAACTCAATACATCAACCTTCAAGGGACAAATGCGGCGGTCACCACGGAATGGCAGCAGCTGTATGCCGCTGTAAATCTATGCAATGCAGGAATCAACAGGATCGGTGGTGCTGGTCTGGATCCTGCCACAAGAGCCATCAGAGAGGGGGAACTAAAATTTCTCCGGGCCTTTTACAACTGGCACATTGTGGAATCATGGGGTGGCGTACATTTTACACTCGAAGAGACCAAAGGCGTCATTACTACCGCCAATAAAACACCGGTAGCAACATTTAATAAGCAGATTATTGAAGATTTATTATTTGCGGTAAGCAATCTGCCAGCTACCACCAAAGACTATGGCAGAGCGACAAAACCTGCCGCACAAGCATTACTGGCGAGGATGTACCTCACGCAGAATAAATATCAGGAAGCAAAAGATATGGCACTTAATGTGATTGATGGAACCTATGGTTTCTCACTTTTGTCCGCTTATGCAGACCTCTGGAAAATGCAGAACCTGAAAAATAAAGAAGTCATTTATGCCGTTAATTATTCTACAAATCTTTCTTTGAATGATCTGGTAGATCCCATCTTAAATCCTTTAGGGCATAGCAGGGGCAGCAACAGCAGTCACATGTTATTTGCTATGAAATATGATGACCAGCCAGGAATGCTGCGCGATATCTTAAATGGAAGACCCTTTGACCGCTATATGCCTACCCGCTTTTTACTGGATTTATACACTGACGATGATGCCCGTTATGATGGCTCATTTAAAACCGTATGGTATGCCAATGGAACCACCAGGCCAGCCGGGATGAAATTGGGAGATACGGCCATTTATGCAACAAAGAAAGTGTTTGCACCAACAGGGAAATTATATAAAATCTACGACAGAAATGCCGTTTACAATGCAAATGGTACAGTTAAAGACCAACTGCATTATGTAACCTTGAACAAGTTTGATGACCCTACCAGAAGCAGCATCAACGAGGCCCAAAGTGCCAGGGATGTTTTTGTGATTCGGCTCGCGGAATTATACCTTATCGCTGCAGAAGCTTCCCTGCAATTGCAAAACCCAGGAGATGCCGCTAAATATATTAATGTGCTCAGAACCAGAGCAGCGAAACCAGGAAAGATAGCCGATATGCAGGTGTCTGCAGGACAAATGACGCTTGATTTTATCCTGGATGAACGTGCCAGGGAATTTGCAGGAGAACAAATCCGCTGGTTCGATTTGAAAAGAACCGGAAAACTTCTGGAACGTGTAAAAGCATATAATCCAAATGCGCTGAACATTAAGGATTTTAACCTGGTTAAGCCAATTTCAAGAACTCAGATTGATGCAGTGAGTAATAAAGATGAATTCAGTCAGAATACGGGATATCAATAACCTAAACAGTTCGAGGAATGATATTGAGCGCCTCAAATTTAAAAACGTTAATGATAGTTGCCCACTCTATGGCTGGCCTACTGCTGATGCTGGGGACGCCAAATAATGGCAGCCCGTGATGATTTGAATTACTTTGTAACAAAAGAAGCCTTAGACCTTATCCGTTAATTTTTCCCGGAAAGACAGGTCCGTATCTGACTGAATTTAGGCCTGTAAACAAGAAAGCCTCAGAGAAATCTGAGGCTTTCTTATACGGTCATTCAACCAATTAATTGGTCTCTTTTGTAATGTTAATGGTTTTTTCCATCACCGCTACAAGTGTATCTCTATATTGAATGAAGGTCGACTGGCGTGCTTCATCTGTTTCACTTTCTTTTACTGCTTTTCTGCTTTCTTTGATTTGCTGAAGCTCATTGGTATATAAATCCATAAACAATTCAGGTTCTTTATTTTTTAGAATCCTGATGGTATGCGAGTATTTTTCATGGCTGTCAACGAGAATAGCGAAGTTTTTCTCATTATAAATATCCAGACCAACAATTTTTCCTGATAGCTTCTCCAGCTTTCCTCTTTCTTTTGCGTAACCCATAATTGCCACGAATATACCAGTTTTGTGGAAGATTATATAATTCCTTTATTTTTTACTTATTCAAGCCAGAAGTGAATTCGGTAAACAGATGATATAATGCTGCCTATGTTAAAATAGGACGCTCGCTGTTAAAATAAGTTAAAAGAAATACTGGAGGTGGAAATACTACTAAATTTACCAATTCCAATTTTTAAAGATTAAAGCCCTTATTATGCGTCCTCAATTTTTCTTTTTTTCCGTAGTTTCTTTTCTTTTGACAAGCTCATTATTGGTTCTTTTGACAAACTCCGTACTGGCGCAGGAAATTAATGGGACAGTTGCGGATCAGGAAACCCGAGAATTACAGGAATATGTGGAAATATTTAATATCAGCAACCATCAAAAGACAGTCAGCAATAAGAAAGGGGAGTTTAAAATCCCTGCAATGCCAAATGATATCCTGGTTTTTGTGCAGCCGGGTTACCGGACAGATACTTTGTTCCTGGTCAATTTAAAACCAGTTAAACGATATTTGCAGCAAAATAGATACGATTTACAGACCATAGAAATCAGAGGAACAGCCTTTAATCCAGAAGAGGAATATGCGGATGCCTATCGCGCTGCGAAAGCTTTCAGCCTCAATGTGAACCGCCCATTGTCATTCAGCCCTTTAACGTATTTTAGCAAAAAAGGAAGGTATGCCAGGAAATTCGTTCGCCGGATGAAAAAAGAACCGAATGAAAGGGCCATAGACGAGCGTTTCAATAATTTTTCAGTGAAAGCAATCTGCCCATTAGCAGGCGCGCAATTGGATTGCTTTATGGTGATGTACAGGCCAACTTTCAAAGCGCTGGAAAAGATGGATCCTGATGGTTTGAAATTATATATTATGGACGCTTATAAGGAATTCAAAAAGCTTCCGGAAGAGCAGAAAACGCTGCCTTCTTTAAAATACAGGTAGATCTACTCATTTTTAAAACATAATAGTTGTGCGCGGTTTATTTAGGGGAAATAATGATTAATTTAAATACGTAGTTTCGCCGGAACAATACAACCTGCTGAGGGTAAGGACAGGTGGCTGCTCTAATTTTTTTACCTCTGCTTTCCCACTGGTACAGGATCAACACCGTAGAAGGCCGGTTTCTACACCAATGGCGATACAAAAAGAAGAAAATTCAATCACTGGATGTCCATTCCATAAAAAAATGGCAGCAGAATAAATAAAACCAACTTCCAGCAGCTCAAAATCAACCGGTTTTGGGCTACCGTTTTAAAGCGATCTAAGGCTTGATGTGGTTAGAGTAATCCAGGTGTAAAACACGCCGCTGTTGTTGTCTTGTGACGCCGTATTCTGCCCTTAAAATCCAACTAAAAATACCTTCCGAATCCTTTCCTTATTCCAATGTTTATGCCTAATTTCAAGCCATAAACAAGAAATAATCAATTAAAACTACCGCTCATTCCGGAAATAGTGGCTCAGTTTTATTTTTAGTAACCTGCTTCATTTTAGCATCAGTTTATAAAATCCTGATAGGGGGAATGGGCATTGCTATGGGCGGAAAAATTATTATGACAGTAAAACCCTTATTCAAAGACGCATTAAAATTTTGGTTCAAATTAGGATGGATCAGCTTCGGTGGAACCGTTGGCCACATTAATATCATGCATGATTACCTCGTTGATCAAAAGAAATGGATCAGCAGCAGTCGTTTCTTTCATGCCCTGAACCTTTGCATGCTGCTGCCCGGGCCGGAAGCGCAGCAGCTGGCCATCTATATGGGCTGGCAGCTTCATGGTAAAAAAGGTGGTTTGGCAGCAGGAATCCTATTTGTGCTGCCCGCCATATTGATCCTGCTGCTGTTGAGCGTATGCTATGTTTATTTTGGCAATCAACCGTTGATGTTTGCCATGTTTGATGGCTTCAAACCTGCCGTAATTTCCATGATCATAGTGGCGCTGCTGGGAATCGGAAAAAAAGCACTGCGCACACCTTATCATGTGCTGCTCGCAGCCATCGCTTTTTCCTGCATTTTCTTTTTTAATACTTCTATGGTATTTATCATTCTGGGAACTATCGGATTGGCAATCGCCCTCAACTTTTTATGGCCCGATTTAATTCGTCAGGAGCAAATCAATGAAAAGCAAGTGCTGGTTCCCGAAAATGAGTACCATTTCAACAAGAATTCATTAGCCCTTGGAACTGGAACTCATTGGAAAAGTTCAGTCCTGCAAATCCTGGTATTTATACTGATCTGGATGGCACCTTCTTTTCTCTTATACTACTTTACAAGTGATTTTCCCTTTTGGAGAGAACTGACTTTCTTTTTCTCTAAAACGGCTTTTCTGACCATTGGAGGCTCTTATACAGTGCTGCCTTATGTGGCGCAATATGCGGTTACCAAGCTCCATTGGCTCAGTAAAATGCAAATGATAGATGGTTTTGCATTGGCTGAAAGTACGCCTGGGCCCTTGATCATTGTGGTTGCTTTTGTAGGGTTTATGGCAGCATACCATCATTTTGAGGCCTCCATTACCATGGGGATTCTGGGTTTACTGCTGACGACCTTTCACACTTTTTTACCTTCATTTCTTTTCATATTTGTAGGCGGACCGATCATTGAAAAAGTGCATGGGAATACTGCTATTACCAATGTCCTCAGTTTCGTTACTGCTGCGGTAGTAGGAGTGATTCTTAACCTTACGCTATTCCTGGGGAAAGATGTGGTATTTCCCGAAGGAGTCAGATTTGAAAACCTGGATATAGCCGCGATCATCTGGGTGATCATCACCTTGATCCTAATGAAAAAATATAAAGTAAATCAGCTGATCATCATTGGAATGAGCTTAATCTTTGGCCTGCTTCATTATGGACATATTATTTATTAACAGGTGTTATGGTGTGGTATCTGATTGGGGCTAAGCGTGTTGGTCGTTGGTTTTTGAGTCGTAAATGAGCCCTTATGCTTGCGCTTTGATTTTTTTGGAATAATAAATGCTTATTAATAAATGATCAGGAATGAAAAATAAATTCTTGTCTACAAAATTAATTAGCGGTTATGAAAGTGAAAAAGAGAATTTTATTGACAGGAGCATCAGGAACTGTAGGTTTTGAAGTATTAAAACAACTGGTTCTGCAAGCAGATAAATATGAGATCACCGTCTTTGATCAAAAGACAAAAAACTCGGCTAAGCTATTGTCTCCTTATGAGCAACAGGTAAAGGTAGTTTATGGAGACCTAACCAATGCAGAAGAGGTCGCGGAAGTTTGTATAGAAAAGGATTTTCTGATTCATCTGGCGGCGATTATACCACCATTAGCAGATGAACAACCAGAGCTGGCCCATGAGGTAAATGTGAATGGAACCAGGTACCTGGTTCAGGCTTTAAAGCAATATTCTCCGGATGCGTTTTTGATGTACAGCTCATCGATTTCAGTTTATGGAGATCGTTTAAATACGCCCTGGATTAAAACTTCAGACCCTTTATCGCCAAGTCGGGAAGACCATTATGCAGTCACCAAAATAGAATCGGAACAGCACATTCGAAACAGCGGACTGGATTTTTGTATTTTCAGACTGGCTGCAATTATGGGTACAAGTAACCACAAGCCCTCTGGTATTATGTTCCACATGCCTCTGGCCACTTCTATGGAGATTTTAACACCCGAAGATACTGCCAGGGCTTTCGTCAATGGACTGGCAAAACGCAACGAATTATCTGCTAAGACTTTTAATCTTGGTGGCGGAGCGCTTTGCAGAATCAGTTATCAGGATTTCCTTAGCCGCTCCTTTGAAGCCTTCGGTTTAGGTGCCCTGGATTTCCCTTCAAATGCTTTTGCAGAGAAGAATTTTCACTGTGGATATTATGCGGATGGTGATGAATTGGAAGAATTGCTCCATTTCAGAAGGGATACATTGGAACATTATTTTACAAAGTTAAAGCAATCCGTATCGCCCATAAAGAAAACAATAGCCTCGGTATTTAGAGGTTCTATTAAACGTCATCTGCTGAAAAAATCAGAGCCTTTTCATGCTTTACTGCATAAGGACAAAAAGATGTCTGCGCGGTTTTTTAATGAATTATAGCTAACCAGGGAACAGGTTCGCTATTTATAGAAAGAATGCTGCTTTTAATAGGCATGAGGCAGCACATCAATTAAATGAATGATCACAAAATGAAAACTTATATGAAACATATCATAGGAATTGCATTGCTTTTTGCCGTTCAATTCGGCTACGCACAGAACGGACCACTTAAAATAACGGTCACCAATATCCATCATCTGGAAGGAAATATTCAACTGAGCTTATACAACAGTAAAGCTTCATTTATTAAGCCAGGTAAAGAGTATAAAACCATGATCAAGGAGGTGAAAGCAGGAACAGAGACTTTTACTTTTAATGATTTACCTGCCGGAGAATATGCGGTGGCACTTTATCATGATGAAAATGGGGACGGAAAATGTAACACGAATATGCTGGGTATCCCTAAAGAAGGCTACGCTTTCTCTAGAAACTTCATTCCTAAATTGTCTGCGCCAAAGTTTGAGGATACCAAGTTTAAACAAGAGCCGGGCACCAATATGGTGATCAAAATGCACTACTAGTGGAAGAACTGGACTCAGTAGATAAATGATCATTTATCTACTGAGTCCAGTTCCATTATAAATGACCCGCTATTCTGTATTTGCCCTTATCCTGAACAGATCAACATTAGAGATTAAGAACTTGTTTTGCAGGGCAATTTTAGCCAGCCTGGTGTTCACCAGGCTGTTTTCCCTGGAGTTTAAAAGAAATACCGAACTTTCTCCCATTAAAAACAACCTTTCTTCAAACTGCAGCATCTGATCATAATCACTGACCATTGAATTGGTAATCGCCATTTGCTGCTGTATCGATTTGATTTCCGTCTGTTGCGCAGTAATTTTGTTCTTCAGCTGTAAGCGCTCTAGATTGAGGTCTAGCTGACTGTCGGATATTTTGAGTTTTGCCAGTTTCAAAGCACCTCTTTCTTTTCTCAGGAAAAGCGGTACACTAAACTTCAACTCAAACTTATAATTGCCCAATTGAAAGTCATTAAAATAGGAGGGATCAGATAAATAACTGTAGCCAACATCTAATTTCGGCAATAACATATTGCGCTTTAATTTCTGCTCAATAGTTAGGATTTCTATTTTCTGCTGCATGGCCATCAGCTTGGGATGGCTGGCTAAAACATCATTGTCGGGGATCAGCGCATCAAAATTGAGTGCGAGTTTTAGGTCGCTTTCCAGCTCTGCTTCCGGAACCATCGTTTCCTTTAATTCCATCGGAATGTTTTCAATCCATAAGTAATTGGAAAGCTCCAATTTCGCTTTAGCCAATTTTAACTCGGCTTCTGTTAAATTTAACTGCCTGTTTTTAATGACAATTCCTGCCTCAATACTGTCTACTGCTGCTTTATCTCCCGCCTTAATCAGTTTTTTTACCCCTTCTGCCCGTTTCTCGGCAAAAGTCAGGTACTCCTGGTAAAGCTTGGCCTCATCATAGGTTCTCTTCCAATTGATATAAGCAGTAGAAGCATCGTAAAGGATGTTTACCGCTTGTAACTGACGTTCAGATTTGCTCAGCTTGAGCTGGATTTTAGCAATCCGAATGTCGGCCATCCGCTGGTTAATCAATAAGCCCTGCGCTAAAGGAACAGTGATGCCTAAGGCTGTCAGGCCGTTGTCTGGCGTTCTGTTTTGTGGATTCAGGTAATTGCCGTCATTGCTGTCGAAACCCGCTTTCACTTCTATGCCATACCAAGTGGGCACTTTAAAACTGCTGTTAAATAAGGAATAATACTCGGTTCCTTTAAACTGTTTATTGCTGAAATCGACTTCCAGTTTAGGGTCAAATCCACCACGAGCCATCATGAGGGCAGTCTCCGCTTTACTCAGCAAAAGATCTGCCTGCTTCACTGCCGGATGGTACTTTTTTACATAACCCAGGAACTCCGTAAAAGTCAGCACTTCTGGTTTGAGCTCCTGTGCGAGGCCCGGCAAAGCGAAGAAAAGGCAGCTGAGCAGGATTAATATTTTGATTTTCATACGCTTACTTTTTATCCGTAGCAGGTTTTTCCGATTGATAATAGTTGGGAGGGAAGCCATTTAAAGTTCTCCAGATTTCGAACCATACAGGCACGGTTTCCAGCAAAGCAATGGTTTCCGCGCCGGAACCCATACTCAATTGCTTTGGCCATGGGTCTTCCTCCGGATCTGGTGCGATCAATACCCTGTACTTGCCATTTGGGCTGATAAAATTCTCTATGGCCACAATTCTTCCACCAAAAGTACCATAAGACATGTCTGGCCATCCGGAGAATACGATTGTTGGCCAGCCATCAAACCATACACGGATCTTCTCACCTTTTTTCAAAAGGATCATGTCTATCGGGCTGACAAATGTCTCTACCGCAAACTCATATTTTGCCGGCATAATGCTCACAATCGGCACGCCTTCTTTTACGGTTTCGCCTAATCCAGATTGCAGGGCACGGTTTACATAACCATCCTGTGGCGCTTTGATGTAATACATGCCATTTCGGATGCTGTAATTTGCATATTGATTTTCCAATTTGCTCAGCTGCCCGGAAGCATCGGCCTGATTGCCAAGGGTGGTGTATTTATCGCCATTGGCTTTAGATATTTTCTCTGCATATTCTGCAGAAAGACGCTCCACTTCCAGACGGGCATTGATCAGCTCATTCCTGGAAGTCAATAGTTTGTTTTCCTGAGTAGTTACTTTTGCCTGTACATCTTGTAGCTTTAATCGCTTTTCTTCCACATCGGTGAGCGGTTTCAATCCTTCTTTTTGGAGCTGAATAGAACGCTCTGCTTGTGTTTGGGCAATTTTAAGCTGTATTTTAACGGCTTCAAAATCCATACTGTCGCTTTCTATTTTCAAAAGAGACTGCCTGATTTTATTCTTTGCCTGCTGGTGTTTTAAGCTTTTTTCACCTTCTAAGGCGCTCACCTGAGCATTTAGGGCAGCCACTTTTCCTTGATAAGACTCCAGTGCCATTTTCTTGGCATCCACTTGATTCTTCGTGTTTTCTAATAGGTTTGGGTCAAAATAATCTTCCTTTACTTCAGAAATAAAGATGATGGTATCGCCCTTTTTCACATAATCTCCTTCTTGTACATACCATTTTTCAATCCTTCCGGCGATGACTGTATTGATGGTTTGCGGCCGCTGATTGGGTTTTAAAGCCGTTACAGCACCAGAGCCGGAAATGTTTTGTGTCCAGGGTAGAAAAAGAACGATGATCCCAATGATGCATATCGCTAGTATCAAGCGGTTCAATATTTTATAATGAGGTCGGTTGCCGAGGTTTTTAACCGCACTATAGCGGTCTAATATATGCTGCTGCGTATTTTTCTGATCAGATAAATTTAGCATGTTCTTATTTCTTTAGGTCGTTGATGATTTTTCCGTTTTTCATAGTAATAGACCTGTTGGATTTCAACTTCCAGGTAGGGTTTGCAGAGGAGACAATCACCGTCCATTTCTGATTTTCAGCACAAATGAAGTCGATGATGGCATCTGCGCTATCTTGATCCAGACGGTCAGTCGGGTCTTCATAAAGCAGGATCGCCGGTTTATGAATAATGCTTCTGGCCAGCATGATCTTCTGCGCATTGGATGAAGAAAGCTGCTTGCCTTCCGGGAATATTTTAGTGTCCAGCCCTTGAGGCAGGGTTTTAATATAGGCGCTCAGCTGTACCGCATCTAATGCCCATCGGAGATCCTGTGCAGAAACAGAAGGGTCATTGAAGGTAATGTTCTCCAGGATACTGCCTTCAAAGGGGCTTTGTCCTTGAATGATCATCCCAATCTGCGCGCGGTATTGGTTGATATCGATCTGGCGGAAGGTATCGTCATTGATAAATAATGCACCTGAAGTAGGTTTTAATAAGCCGGAAAGCGTACGGATTAACGTGGTTTTTCCAGAGCCATTTGCGCCATTCAGGATGATTTTTTCACCGGGCTCAATTTTCAATGAGATGTCTTTTAACATATCGGTTTCGGCGCCAGGGAATCGAAGTGATACCTGATCTGCTTCCAGGGTAATGCGGTCGTAAAGTGGCTTGCCTTCGGTTTCCGAGAGGGTTTCAATTTCCATATCCGTCACTTTTCCAATCTTTTCCACAGCGGTCAGTACATCGTAGAAGGTCTCCAGACCCAGTACGATTTTCTCTACCGAATTGATCACCAACAAAATGATGATCTCGGAGGCAACAAACTGACCGATGTTCATCTGCTGATTCAGTACCAGGTAACCTCCAATTAGGAGCAATCCGGCAGTGATGATTACTTTAAAGATGATCAGCTGTGCATATTGCCGCTTGATGACGTTGAAGTGTTTTTCGCGGTAATCCAGGTAGTTGTTGGTTAAGCTGTTGTTTTTCTGAAGGGCAAAGTCGAAGTTTAATGCTTTTTTGAAACTGTGTTTGTTCCTGGCAATCTCCTGCAGCCATTCTGCAGCGCGGTATTTATACTTGGATTCACTCAAACTGGTATCCAGTCCCTTGGTATAAGAAAATTTAAAGATCAGGTATAGCATAGCCACTAGTAATACGCCAAACAGGATGAAGGAAGGGTGGTATAAAGACAGCAGAATGATCCCAAATCCTATTTGCAGCAGGGCTGAAGAGTAATCCAGCATGAGCTTGGAAACACCCTTTTGAATGGTCAAAGTATCAAAGAAGCGATTGGCGATTTCCGGGGGATAAAGCTCATGGTACAACTCATCGAACTTGATTTTCGGAAGTCGGTAGGCAAATTCAAAAGAAGAACGGACAAAGATTTTCTGCTGTAGGTTTTCTGTGATCCGCAATTGCATGAGCGATAGAATTCCTACAAAAGCAACCCCCGTGACTACCCCGATCACCAGGATGATCCAGGAAATGCTGACCCTGCCGCTTTGCAGGAAATTTACAATCGCCTGGATGCCTAATGGCAGCGACAGACTGATGAGTCCGGCAATGATGGCGTATAAAAATATTTGAGTTACATCTTTTTTGTCAAGCTTGAGCAGACTGAAGAATCTTTTTGCTGGGGTCATGGTTTTGGGCTTAATATGCGCTGGATAAGGTCTGTATAATAGGCAGTAGGACTGGTGCTTTCATTGCAGTCTGTAATGGTTTTGAAGTGATCTTTCAGGAAATGCTGGTGTAATGCGCCTTCCACGATGCTCGAAATTAAGCTCTTCGGGAAAGGATATGCCGGATCAATCAATACCACCATTCCTACCATTCTGCTGATCACTCTTTTGTAAATCAAAAAGAAGCCCTCTTTGTTTTCTTCATCTACCTCTTTGGTTAAAAAAGTCTTGGTAAATTCCGCAATGATGACCTTATTCAGCAAGGCTTCATTGATGTAAGGGGTATTCAGGTCGTCCTCAATTTTCTCCGTCACGAGTTCCAGCGCTTTGAGCAGTTGGTCTAAAGGAGCGGCAATGTTGGCGGTAGCAAAGACCATTTTATACTCTATCCAACTCCAGTACCAGGAGGAGAAGTAGACCAGTAATTTATGCTTGTTTTCAAAGTAACGGTAGATTGAACTCTCATTTGAACCGATGCGTTCCCCAAGCTTTTTGAAGGTGAAGTTGTCAAAGCCGATTTCATCCATGATGATCAGACTATGCTTGATGATTTTCCTGCCAAGCGTAGTGGTTTCCGGATCTTTCACATAGATCTTGTCGTTCACCTGGATTTTTATATTTGCGAGTAGCTGATCCATAATAGCTGTGTTTACTGCAAATGTAATAGTATTACTATCATAAATATGAATAATACTTCTATTTTTTAAGAAATCCGCTTTTAATTAGCTTATAATGGCCTATAAGCTGATTGGTGTTTTGATCAATTCTGGAAGATTATACGAAATCTGCTATGGAGGAGAAAGCCTGAGCGGATTACAATTCTTAATGATTTATTTGTATTTTACAATCGTTATGAACCTTTAAAGAAATAAAATGATGCTCAACCGAAGAAACTTTATCCGAAATAGTGCTGGCGCATTAGGTAGTACAATCCTGCTTTCTGCACTCGATAATCCTGCTTATGCGCTTTATGAGCGAACAATTGGGGCTAACGACCAGATCAATATCGGAGTGATTGGGATCAACGGAATGGGCTGGTCGGATTTAAGAGCCGCGCTGAATGTACCGGGAGTAACTTTAATCGCCTTGTGTGATTCGGATCAGAACGTGTTGGACAAAAGGATGGGGGAGCTGAAAGGCTTCAACATTGATGCTGCAAAGGTGAAAGCGTATAAAGATTATCGTGCCTTATTGGAGAATAAAGACATTGATGCGGTGATCATTGGAAGTCCGGATCATTGGCATGCTTTGATGATGATTCATGCTTGTCAGGCAGGTAAAGATGTGTATGTAGAAAAGCCGGTTGGGAATTCAATTCTGGAATGCCGGACAATGGTGGCTGCACAGCAGAAATATAATAAAATAGTGCAGGCAGGGCAATGGCAGCGGAGTCAGCAGCATTTCAAAGATGCGGTTGATTTTGTACAAGGCGGACAGCTCGGGAACATCAGGACGGTTAAAGTCTGGTGTTATCAGGGTTGGATGAAGCCTGGGCCCGTAGTTCCGGATACCGCAGTTCCTGCTGGAGTAGATTATGATCTATGGTTAGGGCCAGCAAAAAAACGTGCCTTCAATTCCAGCAGGTATCACTTTAACTTTAGGTGGTTTTGGGATTATGCCGGTGGACTTATGACAGATTGGGGCGTACATTTGATCGACTATGGCTTATTGGGGATGGGCTCACCAGTTCCGAAAAGCATTTCTGCATTAGGCGGACGTTTTGCTTACCCTGATTTATATGAGGAAACACCAGATACCCTGACTACCCTTTATGAATTTGATAAATTTAATATGGTTTGGGATTCTGCAATGGGCATCGATAACGGTTCTTACAACAGAGATCATGGCATCGCCTATATCGGTAACAATGGAACGCTGATTCTGAATAGAGGAGGATGGGAAGTCATTGAAGAAAGACAAAGCGGTAATAAAGTGAGTAAACCTTTTGTGAAAGCCTCAGATAATGGACTTAACAACCACATGCTGAACTTTTTTGCCAGTGTCAGGTCAAGGAAAAAAGAAGACTTGAATTGTGATATTCAGGCGGCAGCACATGTGGCCAGTATCGCCCAAATGGGCAATATTGCGTATAAAAGCGGAGAAAAACTAACCTGGGATGCCCAGAAAAACCAATTTACCGACAAACAAATTAATAGTAAATACTTAATGGCAGCCTACCATAATGGTTATAACTTGCCGAAAATTTAAAATATGAAGTTTCTTTTTACCACTGCCGGGTTTGCACTGATGGCCCTGATGTCTTATGGACAATCAAAGTTTGTACGTTTAGAAACCAGCAAAGGAGATATTACCCTGATGCTGTATGACCAGACTCCTAAGCATAGGGATGCCTTTGTAAAAACCATTAGACAAGGTTTGTATGATCAGGCTGCTTTTAACCGGGTGATCAAAGGTTTTGTGAGTCAGGGTGGAGAGTTGGATGAGACGATCCTGGATAGGGAAAAATTGCATCCTGAAAAACCATTAGCACGCATTCCTGCGGAGATTGTTCCAGGGCTTTTTCATAAAAAAGGCGCATTAGGTGCCGGTAGAAACGACAACCCAGAACACAGCTCTTACCTGACACAGATTTACCTGGTCGCAGGAAAACCGCAGACAGACGAAGAACTGAATGCAATGGAGAAAAAGAAAGGCCACCAGTTCTCGGCCGCAGAAAGAACAGCGTACAAAAAGATTGGAGGAATTCCTCGTCTGGACCTTGATTATACGATATTCGGGGAAATTGTAGCGGGAATGGAAGTGGCAGATGCCATCAATTCAGTGCCAACGAATCAGCATGATTTACCCTTAATACCAATTACATTCAGCCCTAAGCTGTTGTCTAAGAAAGAGGCTGCAGTCATCAGGAAAGTATTGGATTCCCATGTAAATTAACGCATTTTTGAATTTCGACGTTGAAATCTTAAGAAGAACATGGATGTAGTTAAATCACTGGCTATTTTTATACTGGCTGGACTTTGCGAAATTGGGGGAGGTTACCTGATCTGGTTGTGGTTAAAAGAAGGAAAGCCTTTATGGTATGGATTGGTAGGCGCCATCATCCTCGTAGGATATGGGATAGTCGCAACCTGGCAAACTGCTAATTTTGGAAGGGTATACGCCACTTATGGTGGGGTATTTATTGTGCTGGCCTTACTGTGGGCCTGGAAAGTGGATGGCTTTAAGCCTGATAAATGGGACATTATTGGCGCTTCAATAGCACTTGTTGGCGCCTGCATCATCATCTATATGCCAAGAAGTATCCACTAAACCTCTATAGCTGTAGCGAAAAGCAGGTGGTTCTCGTTATAACAGGTAAGAACCTAGTTTAAATCAACCAAATTCCAAATTATGATGAAAAGATCCGCTGCTTATGTTTTAATGATTGCAGGTGTTACATCCCTGTCGGCTTGTCTCAAAGAAACCATGAACGATGACCGCAATCCTGGCTGTGATCCGCCCAGTTCCAATGCGTTTTTTCAAGTCCTGGATAAAACTTCCGGTGCCAACCTATTTTTTGGTGAGCATGCAAAGTATAAAATTAATGAAATTAACGTCTATAGAACGAAAGATAAGACCTTTAAGGAGCCTTTGCGTTTAGCTCCTGTTGGAGGTGACATTCTGGCATTTTCGCTTGCTTTTGATTATCAAAAGCCTATTGATACCCTGCTGATTAAAATCGCAGATACCCCAGTAGATTCCTTGTTTTATACGGTGAAAAAACCTGAAAATCATTGCAACCCGTACGAGATGCTGAATGTTAAATTCAATAAAGTCGATATCATTAGAGAAAAAGGGCTTTTTATATTTAAGAAGTAAGGAATTTATAGTCGTATTGCTTTAAAATATCCCCATTTACAAGGTGCCAGTAGACGGCTGCCTGGTAAATGGGGATAAATGTTTTTATTCAGGGTTCATTCTTCCGCTGACTTAATAGATTTTTAGGTTTTTCCAATCTCCTCCGGAGCCATCCCCAGCCCAATAACCGATCATTTTTCCAGTAGTCTGTACCAGAGGTTTCAGCTCCAGAATGGCCTGCTCATTCAGGTAAACTTTTATTTTGTCTGTACTAACCTCGATCTTTACATAGAACCATTGGTTAGGGTCGATGTCTGAACACACCGACTGCTCATATTGATTTGGAAATTCAGCACGAAGTTTCGGCCAATCATATTTTAGGTTGGCAATGTATTGTACAGCATGGCATTTTCTGATCGGGCCTGTACTGCGAAAGTTAAATGGCCGAAAGTAAATCGCCTCATAAGTGGTGTCATTAAGCCCATGAAAAGCAATTCCAGGAAAGCTGCCTTGAAATTTGTCTTTTCCTCTGGGCTCAAGCTTGATGGTTCCAGTGCTAAACTTCTTATCGGTTATCCAGGCAATTTCAACTTTGTCCATTTCATTCAGCTGTATTGCTCCCGACTGCTTGTCGACGCTAATTTTGGGGTTAACTACCTTACAACACATTATTGTTTCAATGTCTTTTTTTGCGCTATGCAAATTTCCACTGACCATTTTAAGTAAATTTGCAGGATAGGGAATAATTATAACGATAGGGGTTTTAAGATGAAGATACTGTTAATAGAGGATGAGATAGCGGTAGTTTCTTTGATCAAAAGAAGCTTAATGGATGAAAATGTTGACTTAGATATAAGTGTGGCCATGGACGGCCTGACCGGGTTAAAAATGGCAGGAATGAACCAGTTTGACCTGATCATTCTGGACGTTATGCTGCCTGGGATGGATGGACTGGAAGTTTGTCGCAATATCAGGTTAACAGATCCTGATGTACCGATTATCATCCTTTCTGCCTTAAATCAGACAGAAGATATTGTGGCTGCTTTTAATCTGGATGCCGATGAATACCTGACTAAACCCTTCAAAATTGACGAATTAAAAGCCCGTGTGTTTCGCAAATCGCGTAAAACGGGAACCGTTCGTACTACGCCTGCAAACCTCCTGACCATCTCAGATTTAGTGCTGGATAAAGACAGTAAATCAGTGACCAGGGCTGGAAAAGTGATCGTGCTGACTGCTACTGAACATCGACTGCTGGAATACCTGATGCAGCACATGAACAGGATTATTACCCGTGTGGATATTCTGGAAGAAGTTTGGGGCATGAATTTCAACCTCAGCACCAATGTGGTGGATGTTTACCTGAATTACCTCCGCAAAAAGATCGATAAGAATTTTAGTCCTAAATTGATTCATACCGTGATAGGGATGGGTTATGTACTCAGAGTCCAGGAGAATCATGAAGATTAGAACCAAAATTATCCTGCTGTCTTCGGCAATCGGGAGTTTGATCCTGGTGTCTTTTGCCGTCTATGTTTCTTATTTTACGGCGAAAACCCTGGAGAGTAAATTTTACATCCGTTTAGAAGAAAATGCCCGGATGCTGGGTACGCATGTCTTCAATTCGAAAAGTTATAAAGACAAAGGTTATTATGAGTTGAGCAATCAGTTCATCAACCAGTTCTCTTTGGGCAGGAATTTCCTGGTTCGGGTAGAGAAAAACAGGAAGCAGCCCCGTTATGAACCGCTTTTGCCGATGAGCAATGCTTTTTTTGAAGAAGCAATTGAAAAAGGAAAAGCCGAACTCATGATGGGTGATACGGCTTATGTAGCACTATTTTTTGAAGACAAAGACCACGATAAAAATCTGGTGGTGGTTTCTTCAGCAGTGGATGATTTTGGGATTGCAGAACACAAGGACCTCAATCGCGCACTGATTTCGGGCATCGTGATTTTCTTATTCTTCATCTTTCTGATCTCTTTTTATTTTGCAGATAAACTGTTAAATCCCATCGCTTCCATCAATAAACGTATTGGATTGATCAATATCAGTAACCTGAACCTGCGGCTATCCACTAAGAAAACAAAAGAAAAGGATGAGATTGAAGTTTTGATCACCAATATTAACGATATGCTCAGCCGACTGGAGATTGCAGTGAAGTCTCAGCGCAGCTTTATCAGCAATGCCTCACATTCTTTGAGAACCCCTATGACCATCATCAGCGGTGAATCTGAACTCGCCCTGCACAGTCTGGATCCGAAACATCCTGCCCATTACTCTTTAGAAATGGTGTCCAGAGAAGTGGATCGGATGAACCTGATCGTGAACAACCTGCTGCTGCTTTCCAGAACAGGCTATGATGGCAAAGTGCAAAACATGAGCTATGTCAGGATTGATGAACTGCTTTACAATGTAAAGGAATCTGAAGGATACCTGAACGATAACCACCGGATATTTCTTGATTTCTCCAATATTCCGGAGGACAGCAACCTGTTGACCGTATATGTCAACCAGGATCTGTTTTTCATCGGGCTTTCCAATATCATTTCCAACGCCTGTAAGTATGGCAATGAAAAGGAAGTGAAAGTGAGTATTGAAGTAGACCATTCGAAGATCATTATACGAGTAGTAGATCAGGGAATAGGGATTCCTGATCAGGATAAACCGCATATTTTTGAATCCTTTTTCCGCGCCTCCAATGTGGGCAGTATTTATGGAAATGGCCTCGGACTAGTACTTGCCAAAAACATCTTTGAACTTCATGACGCTAGTCTGACGATCAATTCTACGGAAGGAAAAGGCACAGTAGTGACTATAACCTGTCCTATAGCGGTTCTCTAATCTCACACTTATTTTTTCCTAATATCGCGTTAATATTCGCTTTAGCGCGTTATTAGGTCTGCCGCCTATACTTGTATGATTAAGTATAGCGATATGAAAATCAGAACCAGTGTAGGTATAGTTTTATGTGTAGTTTGTCCGGCAGTAGCCTCGGCACAAACGCCAGTCGATACCACAAAAAATATTTCCCTTGATACTGCAAAACAAGCGAGCCCTTCCATTTTTAACCTCCATATCCTTGGCCGTACTTCTTTAAACATCGGCCAAAATAAAGAACGTGCTTTAAATGCGGGTTTCAGAATGGATGAAACCCGGCTATTACTAAGCGGCCATGTAAACCCAGACCTGTCTTATAAAGTCCGTTTCCGACTAAACAAAGCTTTCACGACCACTACCCAGGACAATGGTTCGAGGGCCCTGGATTATGCGCAGCTGAATTACCGCTTCGGTAAACAGAAAGATTGGGAACTGATTCTTGGTAAGCAAGCTGCTGCTGTGGGGAGCTACGAGTTTGTCAACAACCCGGTATATGAATATATTTTTACTGATTACGTAGACCGCATCCTGAACCTGTTCGTGGTTGGGGCTACTTTCTCTTACACCGCAAATCCAAACCATAATTTTCAATTGCAAGTGTATAATACTTCCACTGAAACTTTCGATCAGCTGATTAAAACTGCTGGATACGGAGCAGGGGAGTTCAAGCAATCTGAACGTCCGATGGGTGCCTATTTCACCTGGCAGGGAAATTTCTTCAATAAAGCATTCCATACCAAATGGTCTTATAACTATAACCAGCTGATTGCAGGAGCAGATAACCATTCCATTTCCCTGGCCAATATGTACCAGTCTAAAAACACAAAAGTGTATTTAGATCTTCAGTATTCTGATTATGGTGTAGACCATACGATGCTGGCTTCCAATCCAATTCATGCGTTTATCGGAAATAATGGTGCAGATAGGATCATGCGCAAAGATGTGGTGTATAAATCAGCAGTGCTGAGATTTGATCAGCAGCTGAGCACACATTGGGGTGTATCTGTAAAAGGGGCTTATGAGACTGCAAGCGCATCCAAAGACAAAGCGATAGGGCATGATTTCAGAAGAAACTGGACCGGCTATGCGGCTATGGAATACAAGCCAATTGCCAATCAGGACTGGAAACTTTTCGCAGGATATATCGACCATAAAATCAGTTATAAAAACCGACTTGGAATGCCTTCGGAAAAAAACAACCGTTTCATCCTGGGTACTTATTTCAACCTGAAAGCGATTTAATCAAAAGCCATCCAGCGAGCGTAATCTTCAATAAATAAGATCCGGAAAAGGCAATTGAGCGAAGCATGACCTCGCAAAACCAATACCGGGGATCCAACAGATAATAAATTTAATACTATAATATTTTATGCGTTTAACACCCAGAGAAACCGAAAAATTGATGCTGCATCTTGCAGGTGAGCTTGCCAGCAAGCGTCTCAAAAGAGGCGTGAAGCTGAACTACCCGGAATGTATCGCCTACATCAGTGCAGAGATCATGGAGAAAGCAAGAGATGGAAGAACTGTATCCGCGCTAATGGATTACGGAACCAAGTTGTTGAGTAGAAAACAGGTAATGGAAGGCGTTCCGGAAATGATCCACGATGTGCAGATTGAAGTGACCTTTCCAGATGGAACAAAACTAGTAACCATTCACAATCCTATTCGCTAATCTTTAAAATCATAAGCAATGATACCAGGAGAATACATTATAAGAAAAGAAGACATCAAGGCCAATGTTGGGTATGAAACATCGCCATTGTCTGTGACCAATACAGGAGATAGACCGATACAAATAGGTTCTCATTATCATTTTTTTGAAGTGAACAGACATTTACAGTTTGATAGAGAACGCGCTTATGGGAAAAGATTAAACATCCCTGCAAGCACTGCAATCCGTTTTGAACCCGGAGAAAGTAAAGACATCATCCTCGTAGAGATTGGCGGCAACAAAGAAATCCACGGATTTAATGGCTTAACCAGCGGCAAGTACACGGATGAAAAAGTGAGAACGGCGGCGATCGCAAAAATGAATGCAGAAAAGTATAAAACCGTAAAATTAAGATAAGATATTATGGCAGACTGGAATAGAAGAGAATGGATTAAAGTAGTTGGGATGACTGCCATGGGCAGTGTAGTGGGTTTAAGGTCTTTAGGACTGGACAAACTTGGCCTGGATGCAGGTTCCGTTAAATATATAGATGGCGAACTTTACATTCCCAGAGCAAAATATGTAGCGCTTTTTGGCCCTACCACAGGTGATAAAGTAAGATTGGCCGATACGGATTTGTTTATTGAAATCGAGAAAGATTTCGCCGTATACGGAGAAGAGAATAAGTTTGGCGGCGGTAAAACCATTCGTGATGGAATGGGGCAGTCGGCACGTGCATTAGCAGATGAAGGCGTATTGGATTTCTGTATCACAAACGTGATGGTGATCGACCATTGGGGAATTGTGAAAGGTGATGTGGGGATCAAAAATGGAAAGATTGTTGGAGTAGGAAAAGCCGGAAATCCTGATGTTCAGGATGGCGTAACGGAAAACATGATCATTGGTGCTTCTACAGAAGTACACAGTGGTGTGGGAATGATCCTGACGGCTGGTGGTATTGATACCCACATTCACTTTATCAGTCCACAGCAAGTAGAAACAGCCTTATACAGTGGGGTAACGACCTTCATCGGTGGTGGTACAGGACCAGCAGATGGTACCCATGCAACTACCGTAACTTCGGGTAAATGGTACATTGAGAAAATGCTGCAGGCATTTGAAAACCTGCCGATCAACGTAGGTTTATTCGGTAAAGGAAACGTATCTACCATGGCACCTATCGAAGAAATGGTAGAAGCTGGTGCATTGGGTGTAAAGATCCATGAAGATTGGGGTGCGAATCCAGTGACCATCGATATGGCCCTGAAAGTGGCTGATAAATACGATGTTCAGGTGGCCATCCACTCTGATACATTAAACGAGGCTGGTTTTTTGGAAGATACCGTGCGTGCGATTGATGGCCGTGTAATCCATACTTTCCACACCGAAGGTGCGGGAGGAGGACACGCGCCAGACATTATGAAGATCGCGATGTATCCAAACATTTTGCCAGCATCCACCAACCCAACAAAACCTTACACAATCAATACTGCAGAAGAGCATTTAGACATGCTGATGGTATGCCATCACTTAGACAAGAATGTGAAAGAAGATGTGGCTTTTGCGGATTCCAGAATCCGTCCTCAGACCATCGCTGCAGAAGATATTCTACAGGATATGGGGGTATTCAGCATCATGAGCTCTGATAGCCAGGCCATGGGCAGAGTAGGTGAAGTGATTTCCCGTACTTTCCAGACCGCTCATAAAATGAGAATTCAAAGAGGTCCATTAAAAGAAGATGAAGGAAAAGGTAATGACAACTTCAGGGTGAAACGTTACATCTCTAAATATACGATCAATCCAGCGAAAGCACATGGTATTGATACTTATGTAGGTTCTATTGAGCCAGGTAAAATTGCCGATCTGATTTTATGGAAAGCAGAAATGTTTGGCGTAAAACCTGAGCTGGTGATCAAAGGAGGAATGATCCTGGGTGCTAAAATGGGAGATGCCAACGCCTCTATTCCAACACCTCAGCCGATCATCTATAGAATGATGTTCGGTAACCATGGTAAAGCCTTGTCTAACATTTGTTTCAACTTTGTTTCCAAGGTCTCTTTAGAAAATGGAGCGATCGCCAACTATGGCCTGGCCCGTACCAGTTTACCGGTAAAAGGGTGTAGAACGGTCATGAAAAAAGACATGGTACACAACGATGCGATGCCAAATATTACTGTAGATCCGGAAACTTATGATGTGCGTGTAGATGGTGTGATTGCCACTTGCGAGCCTTTAGCAGTACTTCCTATGGCACAACGTTATTTCCTTTTCTAAGATGATAAAAGTAGACCGGGTAATTGCCAACCTATACGACGATGCGAAAAGCTACTCCAACTGTAAGATTGACGTTTTGCAATTGGAATGGTATGATACCACAAAGCGAATCCTGCGCATGCTAACGGATGGGGGACGCGAAATCGCGATCCATCATCTGGCACAGGATCAGCTTTTTCATGGTGATATCCTGCATCAGGAGGGGAAAAACATCATTGTAGTGCAGATCATCCCTGGCCCTTGTATCGTGTTTCAGCCGCTCAGCTTTAAAGATATGGCGATCGTCTGTTTCGAAATTGGCAATAAGCACATCCCGGTCTTTATCAATAAAGACAAAGAAGTCATCATCGCATTCGAAGAACCTTTGTATCAGTTTTTGAAAAGAGGGGGATTCAAACCGCGCAAAGAAGATAGAATAATTGAAAGAACCTCTACCCTGATGATCCATAAATGGAGTTCATCAGGGCAGGTAATTTCTTTAGCAAGTAAATAACATGAACGCACTACTGACCTTATTACAGATCAATGATTCCGCATTTCCAATCGGCAGTTTTACACAGTCGTACGGACTGGAAACCTATGTCAGCATGGGGATTGTGAAAGACAGCAAAGCCGTGAAAGTTTATGCGGAAACCATGCTGAAACATAACTTTTATTACAATGATGCCGCATTTTTCATGATGGCCTGGAAGATGTGCGACAGCAATGCCACAAAAGCCAGGGTTCAGGAACTGGATGATTTAATCAGCGCCTATAAAGCGCCTTTTGAAATCAGGGATGCCAGCAAGAAGTTGGGCATTCGTTTTCTGAAAGTGACGGAAAACCTGAAGCCGATCCCGAGGTGTACAAAATACCTTCAGGTGATCAAAAGCGGGGAGCTCCATGGGCATTATGCAATGGCTTTTGCGATGTATGCGCATGCGGCTAAAATCCCCATGAAAGACGCATTACATGCTTTTTACTACAATACGCTCAACGGAATCGTGACCAATTGCGCTAAACTGGTGCCGATCAGCCAGATGGATGCACAGAAGATTTTGTACAACCTGCATGGCCTGATAGACGAACTGGTGGAAAAACAAGAAAGCATGCCTGAAGAATTATTAGGCAGCTGCTGTATCGCTCAGGACATCAGGTGTATGCAGCATGAAAAATTATATACACGGATTTACATTTCATAATGACATAAAATGGCAAAGAGAAAATATGTGAAAATAGGGGTCGCAGGACCAGTTGGGTCGGGAAAGACCGCATTAATTGAAAGATTAACGAGAACCATGTGTGAGGATTATAGCATCTGCGTGGTGACCAATGACATTTATACCCGTGAGGATGCGGAGTTTCTTCAGAAAAACTCCTCCCTGCCAGCAGAAAGAATTGCTGGTGTAGAAACGGGCGGATGTCCACATACGGCAATCCGGGAAGATTGTTCCATGAACATTGAGGCTGTGGAAGAACTTGCCGAGAAATTTCCTGATGTGGAGATCATTTTTGTAGAGAGTGGAGGGGATAACCTGACCGCTACTTTTAGTCCGGATCTGGCCGATGTGACCATTTTTGTGATTGATGTGGCTGAAGGAGAGAAGATTCCAAGAAAAGGCGGCCCGGGAATTACCAGGTCAGACTTGCTGCTGATCAACAAGATTGACCTTGCACCTTATGTAGGGGCCGACTTATCCGTGATGCAGCGCGATGCGACACGCATGCGTGGAGAACGTCCTTTTATCCTGACCAATATGATGACCCTGCAAGGTTTAGATCAGGTACAGGACTGGATTAAAAAATATGCTTTGCTAGAAGATTAAGAGGGAGAAATCATGGATAGTGCAATTAAAATCAGCGTTTGCGTAGAAGAGGGAAAAACGGTCATGAAAGACAGCTTTTTCAATATGCCTTACAAAGTAGTGCCTTATGGATCTCAGCGGGAACATCAGCATTTAGAGCTGATCATCATGAGTTCCTCACCGGGGATTATGGACGAAGATCATTTGAAAATAGATATTGACATCGCAGATGAAGCCGTCCTTCACCTCTATTCCCAATCGTATAATAAGCTGCATCCCATGAAAATCGGAGCTGCGCAGCAAACGCTGGTGAAGGTAGGTAAGGATGCATTTTTTCAATACATCCCATATCCGATTACTCCTTTTAAAGATTCGATATTCCATACTGTAAATGAGGTGTACCTGGAAGAAGGAGCCAGCTTAATCTGGGGCGATATCATCTGTGCAGGACGTGTACAGCGGGAGGAGATTTTCCAATATGCAAGACTGCACAGTACCACCAAAATTTACCGGTCAGGCAAAATCGTTTACATCGACAACCAGGTGCTCGTTCCTGCCGCACAGCCGATCGATAAAATGCTCTTTCATGAGGGATATACCCATCAGAGTACCTTGATCATCGCGTCTGAATATGCGGCAGAATTTAAGAAGGAGCTGGATGAAATCTTTAACGGGGGATATGAAGACATCAGCTTTGGATTTACCATGGCCGCGAATCAAATGATACTATTCCGGGCATTGGGAAACAACGGAGACCTGCTTTATAATTTTATGAGAACAGTAGCTAACATCTGCATGGACTTTTTGGCGCATAAAAAGCCTGCAGCGGAGGAGCTCATCGAAAACTAGTTATTATGCATGAAATAGCCATAGTGAAGGATATTTTTAGCACACTGGAGCAAGCGTATCCAGAGACTTATGAAAATATCAGTAAAATAAAAATACAGGCGGGCTTACTCTGTAATGTCCAGCCGATTCTTATTCAAAACGCCTTTGAGGCATTTGTTTTAGAAGAATCGAGGTTCAGGGAGACGGAACTGGAGATTGAACTGCTGCCCATTATTGCGTATTGTAAAAGCTGTACTTCCAACTTTGAAGTGCGGTTTCACAAGTTTGTATGTAGCTGCGGACAACCTTCAGATCAGATTGTGCAGGGGGAAGAACTTCGCATTAGTCAAGTAATTTTTAACGATCAAATCACCATATAATTTAACCTTCAAATCACCATATAAAATGACAACAACACCGAAAAGTAATCAAATGCCGGTAGGATCGGTACAATGCGACAATACTACCTTGAATTTGTTGAAAGCTAATGATTATGTAGCTAAAGCAGTTCGTGATAAAATACCTGGAATCTGTGTGATCAACATCTGTTCTTCTCCGGGTTCTGGAAAGACGACCCTGATGCAGGAAACGGGTAAGCGCTTAGGTAATGACCTTAAAATCGCCGTATTGGTGGGTGATCCTGAAACTGAAAGAGATGCGATCCGCATGCGCGAAGTTGGCATCAATGCTTTGCAGATCGTAACTGGCGGCATGTGCCATATCGAAGCGCAAATGATTTTACAGGCATTAGACCATATCGACCTGACCGATTGTGATTTGCTGTTTATTGAGAACGTAGGTAACCTGGTTTGTCCGGCAGCTTTCGATCTTGGAGAAGATTACAGGGTAACAGTACTGGCTTCTACGGAAGGAGACGATAAACCGAAGAAATACCCGCGTATGTTCTTAACCAGTGAATTGATGTTGGTATCTAAAGCAGATTTACTGCCTTACGTTCCTTTTTCAGTGGAAGCGGCAACGAAAGATGCCAGAGAAGTAAACCCTAACCTGGACGTGATCTCTATCAGCAGTCTGCAGGATACAGGAATGGAGGAATGGTGCAACTGGTTGAAAGCCAAAGTAGCCGCAAAGAAAACGAAGCATGCTCAATAAAGAAATCATCAGGATCGACAAACTGCCTGTTCTGCAGCCTTTGGGGCAGCAGGAAGAGGACAGTTTGATCCTGGAATGGTATGAAGTCAATCGTACGCTGATCAAAAGGGAAACCCTGGCAGGCCGGAAAGTTCATCTGGATAAACCCAGTTCAACAGTCCTTCAGCAAGGCACCCTGATTTATCAGGATGATGCGGTTGTGATTCGGATTTTTATTAAACCTTGTACCTGTATGGTCCTTCATTCCAATGATTTGGAGGTGGTAGGGCTATTTTGCTTTGATGTGGGAAACCGACATCTGCCGATTTATATGATCGATGACCATAAGATCGCGATTGCCTATGACGGGCGGCTGTTTCCAGCACTGCAGCAAAAATATGGAGCTGCGGTAAGCCTGGCCAATTTCAGGTTGGATCCTTCACAGATCGTGAATTGTTATGGGAATATATATGAGCAGATGCCTAAAAACAGGAATTAAGTTTGCTGGAGCAAATCAACAGGAGGATAATATAGCAAAGGCGAATGGTAAAGTACCAATCGCCTTTTTGTTTTTTGAGGAAATGCTTTTCATCAAATGTCTAATTCAAAAGCGAACTTTTTTTCACTATTTCTCTTATTTCCTTTTCAAAATAATAAGCGATCTCAAAATTTTCATTTGCTTGATTTTCCATCACGATGACGCTGGTATTACTTTTAGGATAGTACAGGTTAACAGCAGTAAATCCTGCAGCTGGATGAAAACCGGTATGTCCAAATTCCAGTATTCGATCCTGGTCATTTATGCGCAGTCCGTAGCCATAGCCAATAGGCTTTTCACTAAACAGCTGATGGACATTGGTGATCACATAACTGGTCATCAGCTGATAAGTGGCAGGCTTTAGCAATTTTCCTTTATGCAGGCATTCATTCCATTTTGCAAGATCGGGCGCTGTAACGATCAAATGACTTCCCCAATATTGATCGGGTTCAAAACGTACCTGGTCATTTAGGCTGAATGTCCCGTCTTTTTTTACTGTATGCCCTTTGACTAACTGTTTTTTGGAAGCTGCTGATGGATAAAAACTATTCTTCATTTCACAGCTTTTAAACAATTCGGTGACTAGCTGATTAAATGTTTTCTGGCTTTGTTTTTCAAGAACCAATCCCGCTACAGCATAACCAGCGTTGGAATAACTGAATGCAGTGCCGGGTTTAAATTTCAATGGCTTGTCCATATCTTCGCTATACAGTCCCGAAGTATTGTTGAGTAGATGATGCATGGTCACCGTGTCTGCCCAGGAATATTTCAAATCTGGCAGATACTTTCTGATTGGCGTATGTAAATCAATTAATCCTTTGTCTACTGCCTGTAAAATCAAGGTTGCAGTGAATTGCTTTGCCAGCGACATGGTAGAAAATTTATCCGAAATTTTTACTGGAGTTTTTTGGTTAAAATCAGTATAACCGTAAGCCTTTGCATATTTTATTTTCCCATTTTGCTGGAGGAGTACTACACCATTGAAACTTCTTGGATGTGTGGTTTTAATTAAGCGATCTATTTGACTGGAATAATCATTGTTTTGACCAAAAGTATAGCAGCTGGTCATCAATATGGATAGGAGAAATGGTAAAACTTTTTTCATTTAATTGATTATTTATTCATGATGTCTGCAACACTATTCAAAAACTTTTCCTGTTGATCTACAAAAGGATAGTGGGAGCAATTGTCTATGGTATAAAAATTCGAAGCGCCTGTGATCATTTTTAAATCGGATAATTGTTTGTTAGAGAAAACACCATCTTGAAGTCCATAAATTGCGGAGAGCTTTACCTTTTTATTCAAGAGGTTTTTAAGAATGGATTTCGTGTCAATGTTGACACGTGATTCGTTTTCATAAAACAGTGTCGGCGCTTTATCATTGCGGATGTTGGATTTAGAGAAGCTGCTGTTTTCGTACTGCTCATTCACTCTTTTTGATTCTTCAGTAGGCCTTGGCATTTTGAAAAAACCATAGTGGGAGGCGACCTCATAAGTCTGTTTCCGATACTGTTCACTTTTCTTATCGAAGGATTTAATCGTGGAAATCTTATGAAGGATAGCGCTGTCCTTCTTTTGCTCTGCAAGTTTTAGACTGGTGTTCAGGATATGGTCATAAGATTCCTGCTGCGAAAACAGCGCTCCAACTAAGATCAGCCGTTCTACTTTTTCCGGATTGGCGTTTGTAAACAAAGTGGAAACAAGGCCACCGAAACTATGGCCTAAAATACTCACTTTTTTCAATCCATATTGTTTGATTAGCCCATTCAGATCCAGAGCAGCTTCCTCAAATGTCAGTTTTGCGTTAGGATCAGCAGAGCGGCCTTCGCCTCGTCGATCATATACGATGACATAATAACCTTTTTTAGCCAGCGCTGCTGCAGTAGTACCTTCAAATAAGGTGGAATTACCTCGAGGGCCTCCGTGAACATATATTAAAGCTGGATTTCCTTTTTGACCGTAGGCTTTCGAATAAATTTGCTGAGCAATGGAGCTTTCAGTTTTGAGGGATAAAACAGTGATAAAAAGAAAGAATGCGATTTTTAATTTGAGGTTACTGAGGTATTGGAACACAAGAAGGAGGTTAGACATTTGATGGTTATGCGTTAAATAGTTTGGGAAGATAATAACTATACGGCTAAATTCTTAGGAATAATATGAAATGGAGGACTAGAGCTGGTCAGTACTATGTTGGGTAAATACTTAATTTATGGTTTGTTAAATACCTAATCCATTGTTTGGTAGACATTTAGTGTGCTTGGGGGAAGTCCAGAGGAAACTTCTTAGATGAACCCTGATTGTCTTTTCTTATTTGTAAGTTTTTCTTGTGTTTTTGCTGTAGGTTGCTAGGGCCTATGGCCGTCAGTTTGCCTAATCAACCTCGCAGGTGCTTTCTTTTAACTCACTAAAATAACTTTATAAAATTCGAACACAATTAGGTTTTGATAGGTGTTATCTCCTTATTTAATAGTATATTAGTATTAATTAATTCAGCTTAATTAACGCTCAAATATGGCAATATGTGCAGCTGGTGTTCATGGACACCCTTCTGGAAAAATAGGAAAACTGGTTTTTTATACTTTAAATGGTCAGCCGGTCTGTCGTTTGATCGGCAGAGCAGGAAAACCGACTCTAAATCAAATGGCCAATCGCCAGGGAATGTCGGTAACGATGGACCTTTTGAGGCCGATGGCTGATTTTATTAAGGTCAGCTTTCAACTGGAAGCAGAAGGGACGACTAAAAATCCGCATAATCTGGCCACTTCCTATAATAAAAAGCAGGCTTTAACCGGCGTTTATCCAAATATTCAGGTCGATTATACGAAAGTTATCCTCAGCAAAGGAAGCCTGGAAATGACAAAGGAATCGAGGATCAGCAAAGGCGAAGAAGGAATTAATTTAAGCTGGGATGTGGGTATTGCCGAGAATGGTGCTGAGGACGATATATTGATGGTGATGGTCAGTCATCCAGCTAAAAAAAAGGCAAGTATGTTGTTGAATGCAGCGAAAAGGAAGGATGGGAGCTGTTTTATCCCACTTAGCGAATCGAAGATGAACAGTCAGATGGAAGTATACATTTGCTTCAAATCTGCCAATGGGACATTAATTTCCGATAGTGCTTATGTTGGAAACCTGAACGGCCTTGAGGAGACTGAAACAGAAAAAATAGAAAAAAAGAATTATAAAACCGTTAAAGCCCGATATGAACAAGTTGCGGCAGATTATCACCATAAAATAACAGATCATGCGGAAGGAAAAATTGAGTCCAAGGCCTTCCGGCATTTAGAAAAGGAGTATCTGGTTTTGAAAAAGAAACTGGAACACCTGCCGGGAGCTAAAGAGGGGATATAGGAGCAAAAAATGGCCTTTCAGGATAAAAATCCCTTCAGGCCAATAGATGTTTAGAATGTATATTTTATGGCGGTCATCAAGTTTCTCGGACTTCCGGGAAAGGCTCTGGTATAGTCAAATCCACCCACAAAATAGTATTTGTCGAACAGGTTGTTGGCATTGATAGAGAAAGTCATTTTGTCCAATTTGTAATATACGGCGGCATTTGCTATAAAATAGGAAGGCCAGAATTTCCATTCCAATTCTCCAGACTGGATGTGCTGCACCGTATTTTCCATTCTCTTTTTGCCTACGTATTGTCCGCCAATACCAATTCCTAAGCCTTGCAGGGCACCATCGCGTTGGGTGTATTTTGCCCAAAGCGCGGCCAGGTGTTTCGGCGCATTGGCATTCACCATTCCTTTTTCCAATTTAAGGTCACTTTCCATCACTTCTGCCAGGTTGAAAGCGTAGTTGGCGCTGATGTTTAAGAATGGGAACAGGTTGCCTTTCAGGTCAAACTCCAGACCCTGAGATTTTACCCTACCATTTTGTCTGTAGATCGGGTTGCCATTATCGGCAATTTGTCCGGTGTTCACGAGCATGTTCTGACGCTCAATATGGTAGAACGATACAGACGAAAAGAGGCGCTGGTTAAAAAACTCGGTTTTCAGACCAGTTTCTACCTGATAGCTCGTCTGACTTTTGAAAGGTTCCGTACGCCCATAATTCTCTGGATTGCGGACGAATTGAGGGTTTATGGGGATGAAGCCCTGGCTGTAGCTGACGAAATAATTGAACTGCTGGTTGATGGCATAGTTCAATCCAATCCTGGGTAAGAAAACGGATTGCTTTACTTTTTCATAACTGGCCCCTTCAAATTTACGCTGGTCGCCATAATTTTCATACCTCAACCCGAATAAGATGTTCAGTTTTTCTCTCCAGCGGATTCTGTTTTGTATAAAAACTCCGGTGGTTTGGTAAGAAGAATTCAGGTAGTCGACAAAGAACTGTGCCAATGGCAGTCGGTTGTATAATGCCGGATTTCTCAATTCATAAGTGGGGTTGCTGAGGTCAAATCTTAAAGGCACCACTTTTCCATCTATCGTTTGGCTTCTGGCTTCCCATTGGTGACCACCTTTGTCGGTTTCATAACCTACATAATCCAAACCAGCAACCACATCAAATTTGAAATCTTTTACACCGCCTTTGTAATGCAGGTATGCGGAAACATTGTCTGTAAATTCTTTGGTCTGCTTTTGAATGTAACGCATGTTCATGATCGTATTCAAAGGCGCATCCGCAAAGGTATTCAGGGTACGGTGTTCCGACAGGTTTTCCGCATAAATGAATTTCATATAATTGGCATTGAAAGAGAGTTTATCGTTAATGCGGTGATTTAGGGAAGCATTCAGGGAAATGTCATTCACCTTAAAATAATCACTCGGCTGGCTCAAGGTAAAGCTGCGCTTCAATGCGTAAAAATCTCCACCTCTGATGCCCATTCCTCTGTCCAGGTAACCATCAAAATTGCTGTAATTAATTTCCGCATTGATGGTGGTGTTTTCGGTCGGCCTGAAGGTGAAAGTAGGTGCGATCATAAAGGACTTACGGGCATTGATGTCCCGGAAAGTATTGGTGGTTTCATGTCCGAGGTTTAACCGGTAAAGGATTTTCTTTTCCTCGTCCAGCGGACCGGTAAAATCCATCATGGTACGGATGGTGTTAAAAGATCCTGCGGCAACTGCGATGCTGTGTCTGCGGTCTTCCAGCGGCTTTTTGGTGTTCATATTTACGGTTCCCCCCGGACTGATGTCCCCAAATAATGCCGCACCAGGGCCTTTCAGGATTTCTACACTTTCCAGGTTGAGCGTTAAAGGAACCCTGAAATAACTGGTCCCATAGCCATATCCGGAACGGAGGCCGTTGACCAGTCGGAAGCCACTTTCATTGCCATTTCTAAATCCCCGGATGGTTAAATCGTCATAAGCAGAGAACTGCGTGACACCCGGTAAGTCAGCTACCACATCGGTAATTATAAAAGCCTGTTTATCTTCCATCAGCTCCTTAGTCACCACAGAAATGGTTTGTGGGATTTCGGTAATTTTAGATTCTATTTTTGAGCCGATAAAGCTTTTCGTATTGACGTAAGATTGTTTCTTTCTGCCCATGACTACAACTTCTTGTAATTGATCGTCAGAACTTTTCAAAGTTACTTTCATCTCAATTTCTTTTTGTGCTTCATTGATGGAAACCGAGAGGGTATAGGGTTGAAATCCGACTCTGGTAAAGATCAGCTGATACTCACCATAAGGGAGGTTCTGGAAGGCGAATGCCCCATTTTGGTCACTTTTCCTTGGGCTGGAAATGTTGGAGATGACTGCACTATTTGGAACGCTGGGCACACCAGGCTCAATGGAAACAATTGGCCCACTGGAAATGCGAATGTTGACGTTGGCAGCAGGGATGCCCTGCTCATCCTGGATCAGGCCTTTAATATGGCCTCTTTCCTGAGCCTTTGCCTGATGGGTAAAAGATAGGCTGCTCAAAAAGCAAAGAAAGGAAATTAAATAAATGTATTTCATATTATGATATCAATTGTTGCATGTGAATGGTATGGAACGGCGCGTCTTGATCTTGAATTAAGAATTCAAATCCCATCTTTTCCCAGAATAATTGTGCGCCATCAAGGAAGGGATGCGTGTGTAAATAAAGGTGTTTTACCCCTTGCTTTTGGAGTTGGGTATGGAGCTCCGCGAATAAGTTCCTTCCGATGTTTTGATGACGGTAGGAAGGAAGTACGTACAAGCGGCAGACTTCATAAGTCAGGCCTTTTGAAGCGAGCTGAAATTGGCCGAATCTATGGTCATAAGGAATGGCTGCGATACAGCCTGTAATCTGACCGGTTTTAGTGGTTGCAATTAAGAAAACCCCTGCATTTCCGTTGTTGTAAGTCTCTTCAAAAGCCTGTAAATCTTTAGGCAGATGGTCATGACAAAGCATAGGAAATAATTCTTTTCTGGAACGGGCAGAAAAACCTCTTGCACGGGCTATTTGTACGCCTTTCGGACTGGATATATTGGTCACAGTGTGATCAGTAATTAGAGAATAAGCCATATTAGAATTGAGGAATTAGGATTGTTTTATCTTTCACCTGAACCCTCATTAATGGGGTGTCATAGAGTTCTTCATAGATGTTTGCCGAAAAATTCTCTGCTTCCAGCAATTTGCTGTGGTAAGCTTTTTTTTCTGTAATGAAATAAATATGATCCGCATAAATATTGGCCATATTCGGATCGTGCATGATACAGATCACCGTGTGACCACTGCGGGAATAAGCTTTTAACTTCTCTAAAACCAAGGTTTGGAAATGGAGGTCTAAATGGTTGGTCGGTTCATCGAGAACGAGGATTTCCGGACCCTGTGCCATCACGCGGCTGATCAATACCAATTGACGTTCTCCACCGGAAAGGTCGGTATAGGATTTATTTTTCAACGCTGAAATCCCCATGTTCAGGAGTGTCTGCTCCACGATTTCATGGTCCTCTTTGGAGGGGCCAAACCGATAAAAGGCTGCTCTTCCGGTGAGGATGACATCATATACCGTGAAGGGAAAGATGCTTTGGTGAAACTGAGGAAGAAAGCCAATGGTCTTCGCTAAAGTCTTTTGTGCGATACCTGAACGCTCTTTTCCCATCAGTTTAATGATTCCAGAAGGCTTAGGATACTTACCGGTAATCAGGTTAAACAAGGTTGATTTTCCACAGCCATTCCTGCCAAGGATGACGCTAAACTGGTTAGCCGCCAGAGAAAGGGAAACGTCATCCAGTATTTGTCTGCCTTGTATGGAATAAGACAGGTTTTCTATTTTTATCGCAGCTACACTCATGACCAGTTGATTTTTCGTTTCTTAATGAGGAATATAAAAAAGGGTGCACCGATGATCATGGTGAAGATTCCGATCGGGATTTCGTAAGGAAATACGGTCCTGCAGAAATTGTCGATGATCAGTAGAAATGTGCCACCAAAGAAGATGTTTGCCGGCGTGGTTTTGGTGTTGCTGGCACCGACCAGCATGCGGACAATATGTGGTACAAATAATCCGTAAAGGCTAATTATTCCTGCACTGGCTACGGCAACGGCAGTCACGACTGTGGTCAGTAAAACTGCAATGACTTTGATATAAGTTGGATTGACGCCCACCGCTCTGGCTTCATCATCTCCAAGAGATAAAAGGTTCAGTTTCCAGCGGATTAAATACAGGCCAAATAAGCCGAGACTGATCGGCAACACACTTTGCTGTACTTTATGCCAGGAACTGAGGTGTAAACTACCCATTGTCCATTGGATGATCGCTTGTAATTTAAAAGGGTCACTCAGGTATTGCACCAAGGCAAGACTGGCGGAAAACATCCCGGATACAATCATTCCTGCCAGAATAATGGTAATTGAAGAAGAGTTTTTTGTATAGCCAAAAATATAGGTCAGCGATACGGCTGCGGCTCCGAAAATAAAGGCGGAGATGTGGATAGACAGTAAGGGAATTAAGATGGCCAATGAGGCTCCAAAAGCCGCTCCTGAGGAGATCCCCAAAATAAATGGATCTACCAATGGGTTTCTAAAAACAGCCTGTAGCACCCCTCCGGAGGTAGCTAGTGCGGCGCCTACTAGGAAAGTCATTAGTGCTCTGGGTAACCTAATGTTAAAAATGACATTTTCAACCACCAGCGGACTGGCATGATCAGGGTCAATCAAGCTCCTGATCCAGTCCCAAAAAGCGGTAATTCCAATATGATCGGAAGAGCCAATCAGTAAGGAGATGATTAGCACAGGGATCGGCAAACCATAAATAATGGTGTTGATCAGTATACGGCGCAGCATCATTGTAAGATCAGTTTAGCTTTTTCCTCCCCATACAATGCAGACAGGATTTCTAACTGTTCTGCGTTAAGGGTAGCAGCGGCTGCTGTTGGGTAACTGTAATGGTGGATGGCAATGGAAGCCAGGACAATTTTCAGCGTATGTGGGTCGTATAGGAAGGGCGGACTAAGATTGAATACTTTTTTCTCTTTCAAAGCGGTTAAAGAAGACAGTTCTTTTTGCTGGTACAACACGCTTTCGTCTGTATTCCATAACAGCAGGATGTCTGGATTCCAGCTGATCAATGTTTCCGGACTGATATTTGGCGCATCAATTTCATAAGGACAGGCATTTTCCAGTCCGGCCATTTCAAAGCAGTCGTTGATCAATCCTTTTCTGCCGGTAGTCGAATAAATTCTTCCGCCAGACCAGGCATAGTAAATCGTCTTTTTGTTGCGGATGTTTTTATTTCTTTCCTTTAGCACCTGTATTTTGCGATCCGTAAAGGCGATTAATTCTTTAGCCCTGGTTTCTTTTCCAAGGAGGATACCCAGGTTCAGGACTTCCTGATTGAGTTGTCCGAAGTTTTGAGAAGTGATGCCGAATACCGGAATTCCCAGTTCCTTCAGCATTTGAATCGCATCCGTTTGATTGGATTGGATAATCACCAGATCTGGATTTAGCTTGATGATGGTTTCCATACTCATTCCGCTCTCCGATAAAGTAGGGCTGGCGATCAGTCTGGCTTTGATCCTCGGATCAAGTTTTGATAAATAGGGGAATACATTCGGATCGGTATAGCTGCGATTGGGAACCCCAACGATGGCACTATCCGCATGCAGCATGTAAAGTGCATCCAGGGCTGCGGGAACTAGAGAAACGACTCTTTCTGCCGGTTTAGTCAGGCGGATGGTATCTCCAAGCGCATCCAAAGCAATTATGGGGTAAGTGGTGTCGCTTTTTTTGCGCTGATCAGACTGACAGGAGCTGAATAATAAAGTAAATATCAGCAGGGAAAATATACAATGGTAAAGTGTCTTTTGCATATTACAATTATATAATGATGATATGTGAGGGGGATAAGTTGAATATTAGAGCGAACTTAGAATCCAAATTTTAGCATGCGATGTAAAAACAGCTGATTTATTGCCAAATTATTTATAATATTGATTCCTATAATTCAACATAAGGGGAAAATCAATAATGGCAGTCAAACCACTGTACAATGAAGCGTATGTGCTAAAAAAAATAGCTCAAGGTGACGAACGGTCATTTGCAGAATTATTTCATTGGTATTCAAAGCCACTTGCCGAATTTGTATTTAAGCTCACGGATTCCCTGGAAGTCACGGAAGAAATCATTCAAGATTCCTTTATCAAAATCTGGCTGAAGCGGGAAATGCTCCCGGACATTCAGAATTTTAGTGAGGTTTTCTGCCTTCTTATTTGACAAAACGACTTTCAGCACCAATGGCTATAGCGCCGCTGCCGGACAAGCTTTGTCTTCTGTGCTCAGTATGGATACCAGGGGAGTGGCAGTTAAATCTTCTACAGAATTCTCTCTGATCGATCTGGGGCTGGGTGCTGCCCATACCCATCGCTTTAAAAACAGTTCTTTAATGCTGGGTGGAAATTATTACAACTTTTCTCCCTACCATAAAATTGTACCCCAGAACACGCAATGGAAAAAGGATCCTGAGCAAAAGCAATTGTCGATGCATTATAAATACAAAACCTCGGAAACCGGGATGTTCAAGGTCTTTGCTGATTACAGTGATACCCGGCTGTCCTTCTATATTGATAACCCAAATTATCCGGACAAAGACCTGCTGTTCAACAGGAATGAAAACCTATATGCCAATGTGAATTATCAGGATTTTATCGCTGGAGACTGGAAATTGTTTGCCGGAGTATCTTACAATAAAACCCTGGAATCAGGGCAGGTCAGTACAGCGGAATCAGGATCGAAAACTACGGAGGGGGCTGTGCTGTTCAATACCTCACCGTATTTTCAGAACGATGAAGTATGGCATCAAAAGTTTTCCCTGAGCAGGAAATTTCGGGGAAGTTCGCAGGTCAATTTTGGCGCTGAATTATTTGAGAATTCCAGAAGTGAAGGTTATGCGGAGCTGTCCAGAAAATACAGTGATGTACTCGCAGCGGGTTTTGCAGAATCAGAACTCTATTTTACGGATCAGCTCAACTTAAAATCCGGCTTGAGACTGGAGTCTTCCAACTACCTTCGTCAACTGAATCTGGCCCCTCGTACCGCTTTATATTATCAGTTTCATCCGGCACATAAAGTGGTGGCTTCTTATGGCTGGTATTACCAAAAACCTGACGATAGTTTCCTGACACAGACTGCTGGTCTGGACTACGAGAAATCCATTCAATATGCCTTAGAATATGAATTTAAGGTGCTTTTCAGAACATTGAAATTATCGGTTTATCAGAAAGATTATCAGCAGCTGGTTAAAATTGAAACACCGGTGTTTTCTGGATTTCAGGCTTATGGCCCACCCTTGAAAATAGAAGCATTCAACAATAATGGGAAAGGTTATGCCAGAGGTGTGGATGTCTTTTGGAAAGACAAGCAGAGCATCGATTTAATAGAGTATTATGTTTCTTATTCCTACCTGGATACTAAAAGAGATTATATTGATTTTGAGGCTTCCGCCAGGCCTGCTTTTGCACCTCAGCATACCTTTAATCTTGTGGCCATGAGGATTACTTCAAATGCGCGCTGGCAGTTTTCAGGAACCTATACTTTTAGTAGCGGCAGGAGTTATTATAATCCTTTAAACCCGGTTTTTATGGGTGATAGAACACAGCATAACCACAACTTTAGCATTGGCATTAACGATCTTCCGACCTGGATTAAAGGTTTCTCTGCCTTCAATCTTAACCTGAATAATGTATTTGGATTTAAGCAGGTGTATGGCTACCGATATGCTTATAATGGCAGCAGGAGAACCGCAATTCTGCCTCCTGCCAGGAGAAGTATTTTATTGAGTTTTTTAATGAATATTGATGGAGATGAATTTAACCATTAAAAAAGTTTAACAGGAATTGCAGGTTATCCTGGGTGTGCATGACTGCGGTATTCTGCAGGGTTTCTGCTGTGATCTCGATCATGCGCGCCCTCATTTTCAGTTCAAAAGAGGCGATGGCCTGCTGGATCGTTTCAAATTGACCGAGGCAGAGCGCTTCATAAAGTTCTAAAGCATCCGCCAAAGCCTGGTTTGCACCTTCTCCTGCATAAGGCGGGATGCGATGTGCTGCGTCTCCAATCATCGTCAGGTTTGCCAGGCTTTCCCAGTTTTGATCGGTCGGATAATGATACATTGGTCTTGGCATGATCCATATTTCATCTGTAGTAAAGAGCGATTGCCATTCGCTGCTCCAGTCTGCAAATTCCTGCTGGAACCATAGTGCTACCTGTGATTTATCGTTAAAGTCTATATTGGATTTGGCTAGCCAGTTTTCTGATACCTTCAATCCGATGAGAAAACTTAATGTACCATCAGCTTTGGGACCAAAGAAGATCGTTTTACCATTTTCCAAGGCGAATAATTTACCTCCGCTGGCGAGCTGCCAAAGTGCTGGAGCATTCTTTTCCGCATTATAAATGTTAACCTCAATAGCGGTAACGCCGGAATATATAGGTGGAATATCCGTGAGGTATTTCCTGACCTTAGAATTGGCACCATCTGAGGCAATCACCAGGTCTGCATAGGCGCTGCTGCCATTGTCGAAGGACAATTCCCAGCCAGCTCCGGCAGGCTTCATCTCCTTGAATTTCGCATTCCAAACGATGTCATCTTCTTCCAGGGAGGCGATCAAGAGGTCGCGCAGCGGACCACGATCGATTTCCGGGCGGAAATGTTCATGGCCAAAGTTTTCATTAGTTGCTACTGCATGGTCGTTTAATAAAACTTCCATCTGGCTGTTGATGATTTTCATTTTATCAGCTCCGGGACGGTAATGTTTTTTAAATTCTTCCAGCAATCCTGCAACTTCCAGTGCTTTCAGGCCAGTTCCTTCATGAAGGTCTAAAGTAGAGCCCTGCTGACGGACATTTCGATCGGCATCTCTTTCATATACTTTAACCTGGAGGCCTTGTTGTTTTAAAAGCCTGGCCAGTGTCAATCCGCCGGGGCCTCCGCCAATAATGGCGATGTATTTATCTTGTAATAACATAGTTTTCTTATTGTTGTTAAACAAAATTACTGCTATATTTATAGTCAAAATAGCTCAATTTAATATAAAAATAGTCGTAAATGAAAGTATCAGTGGTAGATGAGAATGGCTCAGGGATCATGGCTGAGTTTGCAAAAGCGATAGGGGCCACTGTTCGCGGTCGGTTTGTCGACATACCAAAGGAAAAGGGTGGAGGTTACCTGAGGGGGTTCAACTGGGGATGCGAACTGCGAATGATGGTTCGCAACTATTACCTGATAGAAGAGATCCTGCTGGAAAGGACGAATAAACTGGCTGAAGGGCAGGATAATGTGATCTTTTTCTTGAGTGGAGTTTTCTCCCCAATGCCCGCCGAAAAGAAGATCCCATTAGAGCAAGCCAGCGTATTTATTGGGATGCAGGCAGTTTCTTCGGTGATGTCGATGCCTTCTAATACCTATTTCAGCAGTATCACGATTGCAGCCTCCCGACATTACCTGCGGGAATGTTTTGGCGGAATAGCTCACCCCGTGATAGCCAGTATCCTGGAAGCAAAAAACAATTTTGTATTTGAAACCGGTATTACTGTAGAGATGGTCCAAACTGCCGGAGAGATTGTGCAGCAAAGCATACCCCAGAGTCTGGAAAGTCATTACTATAAACTCAAGTGTGAAGAGCTGCTATGTTATATTTTTGCTCAATTGCTGAAAAGAGAGGCCGTTGCCACCAGTGGGATGCACATAGAGGATATGAAGGCGATTTATTCTGTCAAATTACGATTGCAGTCTGCCTTAAATGAGCCGCCAGATATTGCTTCATTAGCGAGAGAGGCTGGAATGAGCGAACCCAAGCTTCGTAAACTATTCAAACAGACTTTCGGCAAAGGAGTTTTTGAATATTATCAAAGCGCTAGAATGCAGGAAGCCGCAAGGTTGTTAAAAGAGCAAAGCCTGACAGTCTCTGAAGTAGGATACCAGCTGGGTTTTACGAATCTAAGTCATTTTTCAAGGGTTTTTGAGCAGCATATTGGCATGAAGCCCAAGAAATATTCAAGGGCTTAATCAGAGCTGAGGTAGTGTAAACCATATCGGATCTTATTTATACAGGATCAGCAAATTAATAGATCGCTTTTCTTTTGCTAAGCCCAAGCCCATACTTTCCAATATATGCAGCAGGCTTTTTGGGTTTTCCGGTTGGAAAGAGAATTTAATATCTAGCTTTTCCAGGTTCCCTGTTTCGTCTGCCACCAATTGATGAAGGCCATAGTTCTCCAGAAACTGGGCGAAATCATTCATCGTGATCGCTTCATGATCTATTTCTCCGTGTCTTGAATAATAGGTTCTTTGGCCAGCACGGTTTCTTTTTATAGTGTTAAACTTTATCGGATTGATGATGCGAAGGACCTGTACCTCTTTTATGGTTGGCTGTATCCTTGCCTGCAAATCAAATCTTTTCGACAATTCCATCTGTAATGCGGGTAATAAATTAACAGGGGAATCTACAATAAGGTCCAGACAGTAGGTAGCTTCTTTCTGTTCAGACTTTGTCTCGTCTATGCTGCGGTTATAAGGGAAATCGCCATTGGCGATCCTATAAAGTGAACTGAGGGGAAGGTTAATGCAGGTCAGCCGACGGCCGCTGAAGGTTTTGTCTTTTAACCAGGTGGTACTTAGTCCGGGGCCTCCTTTGATTTCTGCCTGCATCATAAACCGGTAGGTCGTACTGTCAGCGGCAAAAAACTGCTGCTGAATTAAGTCTTCATGGTTGATTAGCCGGTCTATTTTTGCAGGTAAATGTATTTCTTGTTTGCGCAGCAAGCTGTCCATTACCTTTTCGGTGATGGCTTCCGGGTAGGTAGATCCGATCAGTTTTCCCTCCGCATCAATGAGCACCGTATGCGGAATTAACTGATGAGGAAAGGCTTCCGCAATCTTCCTTGAGGTATCTATGGCGAACCAGAAATTACTAGGTTTTGATTTTAGATATTGTGCAGTGCGGACTGCGCTTTCATCACCAACTGCGATCACTTGCAAGGAGTTTGGATATTTCGCTTGTAAGGCCTGGAGGTGGGGCATAGCCGCCAAGCAGGAACCACACCAGGTAGCCCAGAATTCCAGTAAAATGACTTTGCTTTTTAACTGCTTTGAGCCGACAGATTTGAACGGTGCATTGAGCAGTTCCTTAAATTGCAATTCAGGTAATTGATCGGTATTTTTTAGCTGGGCTTCAGCCGAATGCGCAGTAAACAGGAGCAGCAGAATAAGTAGTTTTTTCATGTTTCTTTTTATTCAAAAGTAGGATGGTAAGCTGCTCTTTGTGCCTTAACGCAGGTTAATCAAAGTTAATTAGTGTTAACGCCTGCCGTTAATTTAAACGCATGTTGTAAGTTTACAGCAATGAAAAAGAATATCCTGCTCATCCTCCTATTGATGTCGCTTTGCGCTGCAGGAATCATAGGATTGCAGTTGTTTTGGAATTACCAGAATTATCAGGCTACTGTGAGGGCTTTCGACCATGATATTAATGCTGCTTTAACGAATGCTGCAGCTAAAGAAACCGATCAGCGGCAGGAGCATATTGTAAAGCGCTTTAAGAGTTTGCTAGCGGATACTTCCCTGATCACAATTACTGCAGACCATAATAACAGGGACAGTGCGACTGTTTTTTACACTCAGGATGCGCATCCTAAATTTAAGGAAGACAAGAATCGAAAAACTCAATTCGGTCTGGATGATTTTAAAGAAAAACTTGATCATATTACTCCAGAGGCGAAGGCAAGACTGATTTCTCATTTTGGAGACAAGATTTTAAAGCCTGACCTTAAGGAAGGAGTGGTTTATCATTATACCCAATTGCTGGGGGATAGTCTGGAAAAGGTATTTAGCCAGAGTAAAATGAATTTAGATTCCATGGATCTGCTGTACAGAGGGGAGTTGAAAGCTAGAAATATCAATGCCCGCTTTGTGCTGAATCCTTCGGATAGCAATGGATTGTACCTTACTAAGCCGATCCATACCAGTTTCCGAAAACCTGATCAGAAAGATCCGGTCTATGCTGGTTTCGAAAGTCCGGATACCTATTTTTTCAGAGAGATGAAATGGGTGATCGTTACTTCTCTGCTGCTGATCCTGATCACCATTGGCTGTTTCATTTATACGGTTAAGACATTGTTGTCGCAGGACAAATTAGCGGAACTGAAGGACGCTTTCATTAACAATATGACGCATGAGCTGAATACACCAATCGCTTCTATAAAAATTACGGCGGAGGCTTTAAAGGCATTTCAGCATGCTCCGGAGACACAAAATGAATACCTGGACATTATTAATTATCAGGCTGATAAACTAAATGATTTAACTACTCAGATCTTAAATATCGGTCGGCTGGTTAATGTTAAGGGAATGAACAAAAAGGTAATGCCCGTCAATGTATGGATCGCCAATGCGCTGGAAGAATTCAGGCCGCAGTTGGAGCAAGCGAAGGCCATAGTGGAGTATCAGCATGGGTCAAATGCCGCCTTTCTGAGTGCTGATCCTGTTAGTCTAAATAATGCGCTGGTTAATTTGCTGGATAACGCGCTGAAATATAATAACAATCCACCCATTATCTCGATTGCCTTCAGCATCAGTGCAGGGCTTGCAGAGATCAGTATTTCTGACAATGGCATTGGGATTCCTGAGGTGTATCATCGCATGGTATTCGATCAGTTTTTCCGCGTGCCACAAGGAAATTTGCATGATGTGAAAGGCTTTGGCCTGGGATTGAGTTATGTCAAAGAGGTGATTAAACAGCATGGCGGCGAAATTGCAGTCAGGGTTAACGAACCATCAGGCAGTATATTCATGATTAAATTACCTTTAAACTGATAAAAAGATGGGCCTGCTGATGAAAAGACGAACCTACTGATGGAAAAAATGAATTTATTACTCGTAGAAGATGAGCCGTTTTTAGCGAAGGTGATCAAAGAAAGCCTGGAACGGTTAAACTATGATGTGACCTACGCTGCAGATGGGAAAAAGGCATTTAGCATGTTTCAAAATCAGTTGTACGATCTCTGCATTGTAGATGTGATGCTGCCACATACGGACGGTTTTACATTGGTCAAACAGATCAGAGCGCTTGGATCTCAGGTGCCGGTACTGTTTTTAACGGCACGTACAGCGACTAAGGATGTGGTAGAGGGCTATGAAAGCGGTGGAAATGATTACCTGAAAAAACCATTCAGTTTGGAGGAACTGTATTTAAGAATCCATGAATTACTGAAAAGAAATGCTGGTCAGCGCGATATTGCCGAAACGAATTTGGCCATTGGCGGCTATCAATTTATTGCGCATCAGCAGCTTTTGAAGTTTGGAAGGGAAGAATTCAGGCTCTCTCACCGGGAAAGCGAATTGCTGAAAATGCTGTATTCGCATAGAAATGCGTTGTTGGATAGAAAGCAAGCTTTAACTACTTTATGGGGTGATGATAACTTTTACAACACCCGCAGTATGGATGTGTTCATTACTAAATTAAGGAAGCACCTGCAATTGGATCCCTCAGTTGTGATTCTGAATATCCGGGGAATTGGTTATAAGTTAATCTGTTAATTCCTATTTAGGAGGATCGCTTCACGTAATCCATGATGGCTTGCGGCATTTGTTTAGGGGATAGGATATAAGCGCCATGAACGATTAAGATCGTGATCACCATATTAGGATGAAATCCGATCAGTGGAATCAGGCACCAAAATATATTTCTGGTCATTGCCTGAAAAACCGTGATGCGTGCAGCAACGCTGAAATTGAATTCCTCACTTTGATGGTGGACAATATGAGCAGCCCAGAAGAGGTTGACTTCATGCCCCAGACGGTGGTACCAATACCAGACCAGGTCAGTAAAAAGCAGCAGTACAATCCATACCCACCATACATTGGGTATATTGAAGATGGCGTAATTGTTATAAATCCAGGAGAACAGGCTGAAGAAACTGGCTGATATAAATAAGTTGAGGAGCCTTTCTGCAATTCCAATACTTAAGTTGGAAACGGAACTCTCATATTTAAATAGTTCTGGCTGTTTCTTTTTGATGCTGACGATGTATTCCATAAAAAGAAATAGGAAAAATGCAGGGATTGCAAAGGCAGCATAGTTAATTTGGTTCATCTATTTATACGATTTAGGTGGTATTTAGCGTGCTATTTAAAATAAAGTCTAGTAATTTAGTAGTTTATTTGGAGAAGTTAAAATATAGCACTAAATTTATCCTATTAAATTAGTAGACTTTATAATATACAAGCATGAAACACTCTTTACCATCAGCGGCTTTTGTGAAAAAAGCGAACATTCATTCTGATCATTTCAGACACCTTTACGGCGCATCGCTTCCTCCTGTATGCAGCTGTTTTTTTTGTAATAGCATCGGCTATTAACATCTTTCAAAATCCCTTTCGGATTTAAACTAATACTCAATTAAAATTTTCTGAAGTCACCAATGGGGGGGCTAATGGAAATCCTTTGTCTAAAATTTCCTAAACAACAACAATGAAAAATCTTTACAAAAAAGGGTTCTACCTCATTTTGTGTGTTTTCTGGACTGCCATGGCCAGCGCACAAGAGGTAAACCCTACGATCAAATCTCATCTCAACGGTATAGTGCTGGATGCAGGAACAAATCAACCGCTGCCTGGTGCAGTAGTCAAAATCAGAGGAACGACTCATACTGTATCCACTGATTCAGACGGTAAATTCAGCTTTGTAACCGGCCAGAGTTTTCCTTATATACTGGTGGTTAGTTTTATCGGCTACGACCAAAAAACACTGACCGTTAACGGCAGTCCCGTGACGATCAAGCTGGAGGAAACACTGAATCAATTGAACGAATTGGTGGTGACCGGTTATAGTATCCAGGAGCGGAAATACATTGCCGGTGCCATCAGCAGTGTGAGCGGCTCGGTCGTACAGAATCAACCTTCAGGTGGTTTTAATCAGCTGCTGCAAGGAAAAACTGCCGGTGTACAGGTGACTACGAACTCAGGGGTTCCTGGTGGAGGGATCACTTTCCGCGTACGTGGAAATAACTCCATCAACGCCTCTGTGGATCCCTTGTATATCATCGATGGTGTATTTGTAAACAACAATGATCCGATTAATGCCGGACTGGGAAATCAGGCCGCCTCTAATCCAATGGCCGATTTGAATCCTTCGGATATCGAGGATATCCAGATCCTGAAAGATGCCAATGCAACGGCAATTTATGGCTCTTTAGGGGCAAATGGGGTCGTTATCGTGACCACCAAGCGAGGCAAAAGAAATACCAAAGCAGCCATCAACCTGAATACCATTCAGGGATGGTCTACTGCTGTAGATAAATTTAAAGTAGCTACCGGACCGGAAGTCGCCTTGCTGACCAACGAATCCAGAATAAATACGGCCATTGATAATGGCCAGGACCCTTCATCATTGGTACTGCCTTTCCCTGATCCCTCAAATCTGCCTACCTATGATAGGATCAGCGGACTGTTTCGTACTGCGAGAACTTCGAACTATGAGCTTTCTACCTTGGGAGGAACGGATAAAAGCACCTATTATATTGGTTTAGGTTACCTCAACCAGGAATCTATCGTGAAGCCTTCAAATTATACGCGTTATTCCGGGAGATTTAACTATGATAACTACCTGACTGATAAATTAAAAGTGGGTACCAGTATTAATTTTACGCGTTCAGACAGAAAGCTGAGCGGCAGTGACAACAATCCGACAGGGGTCATCAATTCTGCACTTTTTCCAAGGTCTTATCTGCCAATTTTCAATGCGGACGGTACTTATGCACGTTATGGAAGTTTTGATAACCACCTGGCACTGATCAACAACATAGACAGTAAAGCTGTGGGCTGGAGAACGGTTGGCAATATCTTTGGCGAGTATGTTTTCCTGCCAGGATTAAAACTGCGCAGTAGCTGGAGTATTGACAATACCAGCGAATATGACAATAGTTATTCTAATACACTGATTAGTGCAGGTATCGCCAGCAATGGTTCAGCTTCCTCCAGTGAGAACAAAATACTCGCGCTCACCAATGAGCAGGTATTGAGTTTTGTGAGGAATTTAGGGGCGGATAAAAAACATAATATCAATGCGCTGGTCGGGAATACCATCAATACGGTATTAAACCAGAGTACATCGGCTTCAGGATCGGGCTTTGCTGCAAACAGTCTTAAATCGATATCAGTAGCTGCTACGCGTTCTGGTTCCGCATCACGTTCCGCAGCGAACCTGCTGTCTTTCTTTAGTAAGGCCAGTTATACCTATGATGGAAAATATACCATTGATGGAAGTATCCGCGCTGATGCTTCTTCGAAATTCGGATCTAACAAACGCTGGGGTTATTTCCCTTCAGGAGGGATAGCCTGGCGATTGAGTCAGGAAGAATTTATCAAAAAACTGAATGTTTTTGATGAGTTGAAACTAAGGGCCAGTTTAGGACTTTCGGGGAATCAGAATGGGATAGGTTCTTATGCCGCACAGGGATTATGGTCGTCCGGAGCGAATTATCTTGAACAGCCAGGGATTGCGCCTACACAGCTGAGCAATCCTAACCTAACCTGGGAAACAACAAGACAATTTAACATAGGCACAGAATTTACGATCCTGAAGAAACGCCTGGAAATTGTGGCAGACTATTACAATAAATATACCTACGACCTGCTGCTGAACGTTCCTGTTCCTTACCGTTCGGGATTCTCTTCTTATTTGCAGAACTACGGGGCAGTTAGGAACAAAGGGTTTGAATTGGGGATTAATTCTACGAATGTTCAGACGAATGCTTTTCAGTGGACTACTAATTTTAATATCTCTTTCAACAACAATAAGATTGAAAAACTGGCTTCGGATATCAGTCTGGGGGCTTCAGGAAGAAACATTTCCATCTTAAGGGAAGGCTATTCAGTGAATTCCTTCCAGTTGTACAAACAATTGTATGTAGATCAGCAAACCGGAAATGCGGTTTATGAAGACCTGAATGGTGATGGAAAAATTACCTCTGCAGACCGTCAGATTGTGGGCAATGCCTTGCCGAAATTTACAGGTGGCTTAACGAATAACCTCAGCTATAAGGGCTTTGATTTCAGCTTCTTCTTTTACTTCCAGCAGGGCAATAAAATCATGAACATGAATGATTTCTTCATGGTGCATGGTGGCACACAGGCTAATATTGGCTTCCTGCCAAGGCAGCTGGACAGGTGGCAGAAACCGGGTGACATTACAGATATTCCGCGATTGACAACCTATAGCGGGAACCCAACTGAAAACGGTGGTGCGGCAAACAATTATGGTGGAAATGTAGCCAGTCTTTCTTCCCGATACCTGGAAGATGGATCTTTCATCAGACTGAAAACAGTGACCCTGGGTTATACACTTCCTAAGGATATCCTGACCAGAGTGGGCATCAGTAAAGTTAGGGTTTATGTGCAGGGAACTAACCTGCTAACTTTCACTAAATACGGGGGTCTTGATCCGGAAGTCAGCTCACAGTCCAGCAACCAGAATACGGTAGGCTACGACTGGGCTACTGTGCCTCAGCCAAAGACCATTCAGATTGGCGCAAACGTAACCTTTTAATGATTTTAAAACAAAAAAAAATGAACACATCATATCTTAGAAATACAGTGCTTGTGGCCTTTGTGCTGCTCTCAGGTTCCTGCAAAAAATTCCTGGAGGAAGTGCCGGATTATGCACTGCCCAGCACCAGCTCCATCACTGATGTCAGCACAGCCAGGGCAGCTATTGTTGGTACTTACGACCGGGTGCAGAACTATTACTCTTCTTCCTATCCAACATTAGGAACGATCACCACCGATAACGTCATCTTTAACGGAACGCTGAGTGAGTACCTGCAGCTGGATCAGAATGCGATACCTACGGATAACGTGATCACTGTTTCTGCTTATCAGAACCTCTACAGAACGATCAATTCTGCCAACAGCGTGATCGCTTATGTGCCATTGGTGAATGATCCTTTGCTGACGGATGCAGAGAAAAATAAAATCTTAGGGGAAGCCTATTTCATCCGGGCCCTTTCCTACTTTGATTTAGGCAGAGGATGGGGAGGGGTGCAGCTTCAGCTGAAACCTACTGCCGACCTTACCGTGCTGAAAGGCATCAAACGCAGTACACTCGACCAGACTTACGATCAGGTACTAGCAGATCTGATACAGGCGGAGCTGTTGCTGCCAGAGGATGCGACCACCAGAAATCGTGCACAGAAAAGTGCGGCAAGGGCTTTACGCGCCAGATTGCACCTGTATAGAAAACAATGGGCAGAGGCAGAAACTTATGCTACACAGGTGATCAGCAATACAAAATATACGCTGGTTAAACCTTATAAATCCTTTTTCACAGCGCCTTTTCAAACAGCAGAGTCTGTTTTGGAACTGGCTTTTTCCACAAATGACAGGAACAGCTATTGGAACCTTTGGTATCCCAGTTCTTCTGGTGGACAGTTTACATTGAAACCTTCAGATGGTCTGATTGCAAAATTGAACAATCCTGATGTTGGGGGTGCCAGAAAAGCATTGATTGCCGGTACTGGAGCTACCGTATATGGTGTGCTTTACAACACTGTTGGGCTCAGCACAGATCCAGCTTACCTGATCCGTATTGCAGAGCTTTACCTGATCCGTGCGGAAGCAAGGGCACAGCTGAATAAACTGCCTGAGGCAGCAGCAGATTTGAATGCAGTAAGAGCGAGGGCGGATGTGGGTGTCACTACAGCGACGACACAAGTAGCGCTGATCCAGGCAATAGAAGACGAGAACGGGATTGAGTTTGCCTTTGAGGCACACCGCTGGTTTGACCTGGTCAGAACTGAGCGTGCAGGAACTGTTCTCGGGATCACCAATAAGAACTACTGGCTGTTTCCAATTCCTTATTCAGACATCCAGTCAGATCCGGATGTGACACAAAACCCAGGGTATTAATTTATAGCAAAAAGACATGAAATTTTTCTTCCATACTACTAAAATATTGATCCTGCTCAGTTTGATCTGGATCCAGCCTTTATCGGCTCAAAATGCTTATTTTTTTCCTAAGGCTACCACATTGGACCCCAAAATCCCCACGCCTGAACAGTTTTTAGGTTATCCTATCGGTACTTATTATACGCGCTATGATCAGGTGCTGGCCTATTTACGTCAGCTGGAAAAGTTATCTGACCGCGTACACCTGGAAAGTCTTGGAAAGACTTATGAACAGCGTGAGCAAGTGGTGCTGACCATCACTGCTCCTTCGAATTATGCAAAGTTGGAACAGATCAGACAGGAGCACTTGGCTCAGGTAGATCCTTCTAAACCTGTATTGAGCAACAATGCCCCGGTGATTATCCACCTGGGATACGGGGTGCATGGGAATGAGACTTCCAGCACAGAAACAAGCTTACTTACGGCTTACTATCTGGCCGCGAGTAATGATGCAGAAACCCAGAAATGGCTGAAAGAAGCCGTGGTATTCATTGATCCTGCGCTTAATCCGGATGGTAGAGACCGTGCAGCGAACTGGCATAATTCTTACCATTCTTTTCCTGCTGTAGGCGATCCGCTGGACAAAGAACACCAAGAGGCATGGCCGAATGGAAGGAGCAACCATTATTTTACCGACCTGAACCGCGACTGGCTGAACCTGGTACAGGTAGAAAGCCGTAACCGCCTTGCTTTCTTCCATAAATGGTATCCGAATGTGCAGATAGATTTTCATGAGCAGGGAACGAATGCCTCCTATTATTTTGAGCCTTCACCGAAACGTCATGAGAGCCCGGTGATCCCACAGTTTTTGTATGAGTTTCAGGTAAATCTGGCCAAATACCATGCAAAAGCACTGGATGATATCGGATCGCTTTATTTTACGAAAGAGAATTATGACAACTTATCGCCGATTTATGGTTCTACTTATCCTAAGTTTTTTGGTTCCGTAGCCGCCACTTTTGAGCAGGCGAGTTCAAGAGGGATCTTACAGGAATCAAGCAATGGGCCATTAACTTTTGCTTTCACCATCCGAAACCACCTGGCCACGAGTTTCTCTACGATCAGGGGCGCGGTAGCAGAGAAAACTGGGCTTTTTAAAGTACAGAAGGACTTCTTCAAATATGCATTGGACCAGGGACAAAAGAATCCAGCCAAAGCATTTGTATTTGGCGATCAAAATGATGTGAACCTAACTCAGAAATTCCTTGGCTTGCTTTTACAGCACCATGTGGAGGTCTATGAACTGGGTGATAAAATCAGTCAGGAGGGTAAAATATTTGAGAAAGGAAAAAGCTATATTGTTCCTTCTGCCCAGCCCAACTTTTTAATTGTTCACTCTATCTTTGAGGAGAATACCTTAAAGGACAGCATCTTTTACGACAATACCGGATGGAGTATCATTCAGGCTTACGGATTGAAATATGCAAAAGTAAATGGTGCTTTTTCTAAGGGTGCAGCAATGAAAAATGTAGCTGCGGAAACTGGCAGGTTAAATGGCGATCGTTCTGCTTATGCTTATTTGATCAATTCTTCTGATTATAACTTTACAAAAGCATTGTATCAGCTCCAGCTGCAAAATGTGTTGGTGAAGACGGCCTTTAAATCTTTCGCAACAACGGCTGGATCAGGAAAAAATTCATACCTGCCCGGATCTCTGGTGATTCCGGTAGTAGGGCAAACGCTTTCTCCGGATTCTTTGTATGCGGTGTTGAACAATGTAGCTCGTTCTACTAATATTGAGATTAATTCGGCTGCAACTGGTTTTAGTGCGGAAGGTATAGATTTAGGCAGCAGCAACATTAAATCGGTGCGCAAACCTGAAGTGGCGCTGGCTTTTGGTCAGGGGGTATCTTCTTCTGAAGCTGGTCAGGTCTGGTTCCTGTTGAATCAGCAGTTAGACCTGCCGGTTACTAAGCTGGATCTTCAAAGTTTTGCCAGAGCACCATTGAACCGCTATAACGTGTTGGTACTGCCAGGCGGTAATTATAGTGATTGGGACAAGGCCACCATCGATAAGATCAAGAACTGGGTAACTGAAGGAGGAACGCTGATCACTTTCCAAACAGGAACAGCCTGGGCAGTAAACCAGGGTATCGTAAGGGAAAAGCTTTCAGAAACGGATAATTTCGCAAGGAGAGGTGAGGGACCAGCAGCACCGGCAGCTGCGACTCCAAAAGCTGTGGAAGAGCCTAAATCAAAAGGCCCTGTAGCTGCATCTTCGGGAGCTGGAGTGCTTGCAGCTAAAGCTGGGAGAGGATCTAAAGACAGACTGGATTATGCGAATCAGGAAGAGGTAGAAGGTTCGAAAAGAATCAATGGGGCGATCTTCTTAGCTGACCTTGATATTACGCATCCGATAGCTTTTGGGCTTACTTCGCGCAAGCTGTTCATCAATAAAAATGGTGCTACGTTATTGCTGCCAAGCGAAAATAAATATGCAACTGTAGCACAGTATGCTTCTAAGCCTTTCGTGAACGGTTATTCTTCCAAATCTAATATTGAAAAAGTAGCTAATTCTGCAGCGATTATCGCTACAGGAATTGGTAGAGGAGAGGTGATTTTATTTGCCGATGATCCTACTTACAGGGGTTATTGGTTAGGTACAGGACGCCTGTTCCTTAACTCAATATTCTTCGGTAATTTATTAAACGGAGGCTATAGATAAGCCGGCGGAGCATAAGCACTGCTTAAACGGCAGATGGTTGAAATTGGATCAGTTTCGTATGCCTGAGTTGTTAGGCATACGGAACTGATTTTTAAATTATGAAAGACAATTAATGCATTAGTTTTTGTGTCATTCCCCAAACAGCACCCAGAACTGCCTGGAATATAGAATAAGACAAAATCACTAAGATGCTTCTGAAAACTAATGCTTTCTTACTATAGCCATAGGCCGAATAAAATTGAAAGTAAAACCAAATTCCGTAAATATATAAGGATGGTGTGACGATAGAAAAGTAAAGAAATGCAAGTGTTTTAGTTTGGGTATAGAAGATGGCGAAGATAGTGAAAACTAAGGCGATGGTTAATTCTGCAGCAGCTTTATAGGAGTTTAAAACCAAATTTTCTGAATAATTTAGCTTTGCTTTTCTAAACCAGAGGAAACTAAATAATGAGTTAATCGGGATGGTGACCACGACCAATACTTTTGGGTATTTTGTTGCAAAGCGCTCAAATGAATTCATCGCTGATTTATTGAATTCGGGCATTAAGTCAGCTAATTTGAGGTGAACGTAAGGTTCTAAAAGGCTTGATGCGGTTAAAATTAAAAGTATCAGTGTGACGAAGCTAAAGTAGTTGGCTCTTTTTCCCTGAATAAATTCCCGAATGCTGTGGCCAGGTCTTGTGAAAAGTTCTTTTAAGGTAAAGAGCATTCCTTTGTCGACGTGCCAAACCCCATGCACAAAATCATGGGCTAAAAAGTGTTTAATAGAGTATCGGTGTACACTTGATTTTTGTCCGCAATTGTGACAATAATTATCAATTGCCTGAAGGTGACAGTTTAAGCAATTATGCTCCATTAGATTGCTGGATAAATTTAGAGAATTGGTTTTTTCGGTTGGTCTTCCTTATGGCTTTTTTTTCTCCCTTTGATGATGACGTAGATGGAAAAGATAAACGTTAGGGTATAAATAATCCCTAAGGCCGGATTTTTAAACTGGAAGTTTTCAAAATCAAATTGTTTAAATATAGTTACTCCTAGAATAACTGCAATAATCCAAAATACTGGGGACCCTAGATCTTTATTGTCTTTCATACTCTTTTTTTAAGAAATGTAATGGTTTTACAGTCCATCTCTGATAGCGCTTAAATTTTGTTCAGCTTTCCTCTGGTTATGCAAAAACTTATTTCTCGTAAAGATAATATAAAAATATGCTCAAATACTACACTAAAGTTTAAATTTGTGATTAAGCCATTGCAATATGGTTGCATCGCTTGTGATGTGGTGAATAGATTATATCAGCTTATTTAATTAGACCGGATGATAAGGAGGAGGATATGGCGAGCTATTTTGCGAAAAGGTTCAGGTAAAAATACCTCATTTATAAATATGGGTATTAATACGTGCTTTCTGTACGGTTTCTTTGTAGACATTTGATTATAACCAGTAGTTGTAAAAACAGCCTAAATGACTCTTTAATTCTGTAAATACTAAATAATTACTATTGGTGTTAATTGCTCCCTAAAATTATATACAATATGTTAATACAGAAGCTAGTTGTTGTTGGCTATGATGATGCCTTAAATCTATTGGCATTAATGGACCAACTAAAGGAAACGACTGTCTTTGCTTATCAGATAATTTCTGCGACCATGGCTTCGGGTTTAACAGATTTACTCCATACATTGAAACCAGACCTGATTATTTTATGTTTTCGAAACAATCAGCAGGTACTTAACGAAATTCGACCTTTAACTGCGGCGCCACTTATTCCTATCCTTTGTCTTAGCAATCGATTTGAAAATGAAAATCTGGGCTGGGATCAAAATAATAGTGTCTTTACCTGTCAATTGGAATACATTCATCAGAGCTTCTACCTGAGTTCAAGAATAAACTCTATTTTATTGATGACGAAAGCACAGAAAGCAACAGAACCGCCGATGAGCTTTGCTGCCGCCGCTATTATTGCCACTGGACCCGACCATACCAGGAATCTGAGCAGATATGTAATGGAACTAGATCAGAAAGTAGAAGTGCTTTTAAAGGTTAAAGAACGAATAGGAGAGCTATATCCAAATGTAGATGATCAAACACGGGGGGAGCTCATTTCTATTGTGAATTCCATCAAAATATCAGCTAATGATCATAAGCTATGGGATGATTTTAAGCTCTATTTTGAAGAGATGAATCCAGGTTTCTTATTAGAGTTGACCAGCAACTATCCTTCTTTAACTTCCATTGACCTAAAGTATTGCTGTTATCTGAAAATGAATATGAGCAATGACGACATCAAAAATTTACTGGGAATCAATCAGGAAAGTGTACGCACCCATAAGTACAGGCTTAAAAAGAAAATGTCTTTGACCAGAGAGCAGGATCTGAGGAGTTATCTCAGAAATTTGGACCAGCAAAAATTGACAGTTGTCTGAGTCTACGATTTGTCTACGCAATTTCTTGCGCATTGCAGTGGATGTGCATGAATGGTAGATGTTGCAGTTTCTTTTCTTTAAAAGCTGCTGTCTAATTTTAGAGCAGCTGCTCAACAAGGTTTTATCCCTTTTAAATGAGCTGAAATATTCAGGTAAAAGATTTTGATATGATTAATAGGGCACTGAAATTTACGAGTGATGCACTGGATCAGTTTCTGATAAACCGCTTTGCTTTGGATGAATCCAAAGTGGTGATGAACAAGGTAATTGATAGCAATGGTCAGGTGCCAATGCTCAACCAGAATAAAATCATTGTCTCCCTGATCAATATCGAAAGAGAAACTGCAAAAGCGTATCACATCAGAAATCATCCAGTAAGTAATGGCAGCTTCGTAAATATAAACCCTGCAGAAAGGTTCAATTTGGATATTCTTATGAGTGCTAATTTTGATGATTACAGTGAAAGCTTGAAATTTTTGAACGCAGTGATTCTATTTTTCCAGGTGAATACTTCTTTATCCGTCAATAACTCTTCCGCATTTCCAATTGGCCTGGATAAGTTGGAATTTGATATTGAAAAACTTACTTATCAGCAGATGCATAGTCTTTGGACCGCAATGGGTGCTAAATATCAGCCATCTGTGGTCTATAAAATGAGGCTGTTGACGATTCAAGGTTTCGAATCGGATGGATTTGCAACTTCAGTTTCTACAATGGTTAATCAGGTCACACAATGATAGCGGCATATCAGCGCCTTTTCCAGTTGGACGTGTTCCATACTTATTTTCAAAAGGATATTTGTCGTTGTCTGGAGTTTAATGCTGCTTCAGAAACATTGCGCCTGATGGAAAGGTTTCGTTTTCTCATCAGGAGGCAGATCAATGGAATTGGCTTTTATACAAATGGAAGTCAGAGCACAGAACAGCTGCTGAACTATATTGAAAACGCCACCGGACAGGATGCTTTTTGTTTTGAGATCAGAACCAATGATCCCGACTTTAATTTTTTCACTGAACTGCCGACTAACTGGGTGGGTCAGCTGCTGTACGATAGCAGTATTATTACTGTAATCGATGATGATCAGGTCCTGTTGAGTCAACAGTTGTCAAGTCATGCCGGAACCCTGTGCATGGGGAAAGTAACCCTTCGTTTTGCAGATATCCTGAAATTCAGTGGCCCAGCGGGATTTGCCAACTTTAGGATCCAATACCAGTCAAGAGCTACGCAATGGCAGTATTTTGTCATCAACAGAAGTGCTGTTTCACTAGATGACCCAGGTATTTCAGGGAAAGAACAGATTGATTTTCTAGGGCCTGATCAGGTGGTTACTGCTGCAGGAGAGACTGCCTTACTGTTCTCTTCAGGGAGTAGCCTGATTCCCTTGAAGGAAGTACCTATACACAAATTTGATCTGATCAATCGTCCGGCAAGCGGCAGCAGCAATGTCAGGCCACAGGTCGTCATTAAAGGACTTCCAACGCCTACTCCCGAATGGATAGGAAAAGGAATGGATAAAAAGAAGGAATACATTTCTTCCCCAATGTATGTTTATTTATAAACCAATAACAGCTAAAAAATAAGTCATGATTGAATCAAACATTAAGTCACCCGGTGTTTACATCAACGAACAAAATGCCTTCCCCAATAGCGTAGTCTCTGTGGCTACTGCTGTTCCGGCGTTTATAGGTTACACTCCCCAGGCGGTATACAATGGGAAATCGTATGTCAATGTGGCACATCGGATTACATCCTTTGCCGAATTCCAGTCCATTTACTGTTACCCGAACCCTGCACCTCCAGCAAGTCCGGCAATTCAATATAATCCGGAGTATTACCTGGTACAGCAGAAAAGTCAGCCGGTAGACAGCGGGTATATGATCATCAACAATTCCTTTTATTCTATCCTACCAGATCCCAATACTATTTATTACATGTACAATAGCATTCAACTGTTTTATCAGAACGGAGGAGGAGAAGCTTACATTGTTTCGGTAGGAACTTACGGGCGGCCGTCCGGACAGTCAATTGGCGTTGGAGAGCAGATTATTAACCCCAATGTCATGTTGTCACAGCTGCAGAGTGGACTCGCATTGCTGCTGAATGAGCAGGAGCCAACGATGTACATTTGCCCTGAAGCAACCCTGCTTTCCCCTTCAGAAAACTCAACATTGATGAAGAGCATGCTGGAGCAAAGCCAGACTATGCAGACGGCAATTTGTGTTTTTGATTTGATTGGTGGGCGGAATCCTAATCCTTTAACTTATTCTGACGACATCGATGCCTTCAGAGAGGCTACTGGTCAACAGGGATTGGACTATGGAACGGCTTATTATCCTTTTATTGGGACGACAATTATGGAGAGTACGGATATGAATTACACAAATCTTTTTGGAGGAGATGTTCAGCCGCTGGATCCGTTGCTCAATCCACCATCTAATCCCAATCCAACCGCAGCTACCATCTTACACAATATTGAAAACCCTCCGGGAGCCCCTTTAACGGTATCACAATACAACAACGCATTGATTAATGCCAGTAAGGTTTACGCGACCATCATTAAAAACGTGCTGGCAGAAGCGAATGTGCTTCCTGCAAGTTCTGGGATGGCAGGTGTGATGACCACGGTAGACGATCAGGAAGGAGTGTGGCAGGCCCCAGCCAATACCTCTATTGTTAGTGCAGTTTCACTTCCGATCAATTTATCAGAAAGCCAGCAGGGAAACCTCAACGTAGATCCGGTTTCAGGTAAATCGATCAATGCGATCCGGTTTTTTAACGGCATTGGAATCCTGGTATGGGGGGCCAGAACGCTAGATGGCAACAGTCAGGACTGGAGGTACATCTCCGTGAGGAGAACCATGATCATGATTGAGCAATCCTGTAAGCTAGCTTCACAATCGTATGTTTTTCAACCCAATGTAAAGAACACCTGGGAAGCGGTAAAGGCGATGATCAGTAGTTTTCTGAATACCATCTGGAAAGAAGGCGGGCTTCAGGGGGCATCGGCTGCAGATGCTTTTTCCGTAGAATGTGGTTTAGGAACGACCATGACTTCTGATGATATTCTGGATGGTTTTATGAATGTGACGGTTAAAGTTGCTGTAGTCCGTCCGGCGGAGTTTATCGTGCTTACTTTCCAGCAGGAAATGCCAGTTTCAAGTTAACAGATGTATTTATTATAATTTTTAAAAAACAATATTATGGCAGATGATGGAAGCGCACAAGGCGCAACATGGCCCATGCCCAAATTCAGATTTGAAGTGGACCTTGGAACAGAATTAAAAGGCGTAGGATTTCAGGAAGTATCTGGAATGGATGTCGAAAATCAGGTGATAGAATACCGTAAAAGCAATAGCCCGCTTTTCTCTCCGGAGAAAATGCCAGGCTTGGTGAAATATGGTAACGTGACCATGAAAAGGGGCATTTTTGTGAATGATAATGTCTTCTGGGACTGGCATGCAGAGATTAAGATGAACCTGATCAAAAGAAGAACGGTACTGATTAAATTGTTGGATGAAGGCGGTAATGTGACCATGCAATGGCAGCTAGACAATGCCTGGCCAACAAAAATTAGCAGTACCGATCTGAAATCTGAAGGAAATGAAGTGGCAATTGATACGCTTGAAATCGCACATGAACAATTAACAATTACCAATGGCAAGTAATAATTATCCATTAGGATTTTATTTCATGCTGTCTTTAAAGGGAGATGATGCTGCCTTTCAGGAGGTATCCGGACTTTCTAAAGAACTTGGGATTGAAGAAGTCGTTTCTGGTGGGGAAAACCGGTTTAAATACAGGCTCCCCACCACTTCCTCCAGTCAGAACCTGGTGCTCAAAAGGGCCTTGGTTCCGGGCGGTTCCGATCTGGTAGATTGGTGTATCACCTGTATTGATGGCGGACTGGGCTCGGCCATTCAGACAAACGATGTTTCGCTGAGCCTGCTGGATGCCAGTGGCGACATTCTGGTGATGTGGACCTTTCATAAGGCTTATCCGATTAAATATTCGGTGTCAGATTTGAAATCACAGGAGAATGCGATCGTCATTGAATCCATGGAATTGGCCTACACTTATTTTGATATCTCAGAAAGTACAAATGTTTCTAACCTATATGATTAATGCTTATGGCTATTGAAATCAGAGAACTCATTATCAAAACGGAAATATCTGTAGGTGACCGGAATTATCTGTCTGGTATTAAGGAAGAAGACCTTAGGCAGTTGAAGAAACAGATTATGGAGGAATGCCGGAAGATCATTGCAGAGCGAACTAAAAAAACGAGTTACAAACGATAAATAGGAACAAATGGGAAGCCTGGAACCAATGAAGATTACCGGTTATACGGATGAACAATTTACCAAACGTTTTCCTGGAGCTCCATACCTGATGATGCTTAATCCTGAGTCGATTAAATGGCAGCGCAGCATTGAGTACAATCAGCAGCAGGCACCGGATTCGAGTGCTCCTTCACAGCGCTATAAGAGTACACCAAGCGATAAGCTGAGCTTTGATGTGGTGATCGACTGTACCGGAATTGTTGATCCGAAGCGGATCAATATGGCGAAAGAGATCAGCACTTTAGAACAGATTATTTTTACCTATAATGGCACAATTCACCGCCCTAATTTTGTGAAGGTGCAATGGGGTAAGGATTTGGTGTTTAATGGTGTGCTGACCTCTTTTGATATTTCCTACACCTTGTTTCGTCCGGATGGAAGTCCGCTAAGGGCAAAGATTTCCCTTGGATTCGGACAGTATATCGCTCCGCAGACGGTAAAAATACAAGACCAGGATGAATCCCCGGATATCAGTCATCTTGTGAGCGTTGTAGAGGGGCTCACTTTACCAGAGTTGTGTGAAAAGATCTGGAATGAAGAAAATTATTATATCCAGGCTGCACGTTACAATGACCTCAATAAGTTTCGAAACTTAAAGGGAGTCGAAAAACTGATTTTTCCACCTATAATTCCTAAAGTATAATGCCATCATCATCCAGCAATAGCGCGAACGGCAGTTTAGCCACCTATACCATAAAAGTGGCGGGAAATACGATTCCAGACGAACTGAGCGTGCTCTCTGTCCACATAGAGAAAAAAGTAAACCGCATTTCCTCTGCCAGGATCATGATCCTGGATGGGGAACCAAATACCGGAACATTTGAAGCGAGTTCTTCTTCGTTTTTTGTTCCTGGCAACGTCATCAGCATTGAGGCTGGGTATGACTCGGCCAATACTGTACTTTTTAAAGGGATCATTACCCGACAGTCCATTCAGATCGACAATATTATCGGTTCCGCATTGGAAGTAGAATGCCGGGACGAGGCCATAAAAATGATAGTGGGTAGAAAGAGCCTTACTTTTTCTCAAAAAAAAGACAGTGAAGTCATTTCTTCCATCATCAACAGTTACATTGGATTATCTGCCGAGGTCAGTGAAACGACTACGGTATGGCCGGAGCAAGTGCAATTTTATGTAACAGACTGGGATTTTATACTGTCGCTTTCAGAAATGAACGGCTTGATTGTGACCACCCTGAATGGGAAGGTTTCCGTCTTTGAGCCTGGAGCGAAACCAGATCCCGTAATGACCATCGGTTATGGCAGTGGATTGATAGAGTTCAGGGCAGACATGAATGCGGTGACACAGCTGGAAAGTGTGAAATCGAGTTCATGGGATTATAAAAACCAGATGGTAGCCAGTGCTACAGCACCAAATAACTATGCTGGCCCTGGAAATATTTCTTCGAAAACATTAGCTGAAGTTTTGGGCTTGCGGGAATATCAAATTCAGACCACAGCCCCTGTAGCAGCAGAAGAACTGGCTAATTGGGCCAAGGCACAGATGCTCAAAACGGAGTATGCAAAGATACAAGGAGAAGCTAAGTTTCAGGGTACGAGTTTGGTAGATCCGGGTAAATACATTACTCTGAATGGTCTTGGCAGCAGATTTAATGGTAATTACCTGATTTCTGGGGTAAACCAGGAGCTGTCTGAGGGAAATTGGATTACCGAGATTTCTATTGGAATGTCGCCGCTTTGGTTTATGGAAGAACCTGATGTAATGGCTCCGGCTGCTTCAGGGATGCTGCCGGGGGTACGCGGTTTATTTAACGGAACAGTTAAAAAGATCTACGATGATCCGGAATCACAATACAGGATTTTGGTAGATGTGCCGCTGTTTGACCAGACTGGACAGGGAATCTGGGCCAGACTTGCCAATTTTTATTCGACCAGTGGTGCCGGTGCATTTTTTTTGCCCGAAGTGGGAGATGAAGTGGTACTTGGATTTTTAAACGAAGATCCGCGTAATCCGGTCATCCTTGGGAGCATGTACAGCAATCCAAAGCGGAAACCATATCAAGGTCTCCAACCCAACGAAAAAAATTCCATCAAGGCCATTGTCTCCAAGTCAAACCTTAGTATTGAATTTGACGATGAGAAAAAGGTGCTGACCATCGAAACGCCAGATAAAAACACGATGATCTTTAGTGATCAGGATAAAAAAATTACGATTAAAGATGAACATTCAAACAGCATTGAGCTGTCGGCAGAGGGAATTACAATGAACAGCCCGAAAAATATCAATATCCATGCCGACCAAAAGATCAACCTAAGCGGTACACAAGGTGTCTTGATTCAGGCTGCTGCCGGAGATGTAAGCCTCACTGGTATCAATATTAAACAGGAAGCTGAAAGCCAGTTTTCGGCCGAGGGATCGATGACCGTTCAGATCAAAAGTGGGATGGAACTGAGCCTGAAAAGTGCAATGATTATGATCAACTAATTTAAATAAGGAGCGATGCCAGCAGCAGCCAGATTAACTGATTTTCATATTTGCCCGATGGTGAATCCGGGGCCAGTGCCTATCCCTCATGTTGGGGGACCAGTTATTGGGCCGGGTTTGCCTACTGTATTGATTGGCGGACTTCCTGCAGCAAGAGTAGGCGACATGCTGACCTGCGTAGGACCACCTGACAGCATTGTAATGGGTTCCGCAACGGTACTGATTGGTGGAATGCCTGCTGCAAGAATGGGCGATCAAACCGCCCACGGCGGGTCCATCATGATCGGTGCATTGAATGTAATGATCGGCGGTTAATTCATCGAAAATAACATGGAAAAAGAAATCAATAAAATAGACCGTCATTTTCTAGGATCAGGATGGTCTTTTCCAGTCACCTTTTCGGTTGGAAATCATCAGCTGAACATCAGTGCCTACGAAGAAAATATCAAAGAGTCCATTGATATTATCCTGCAGACCAGGCATGGAGAACGTTGCATGGAAGGAGGCTTTGGAGGAGGATTACAGCAATTCCTTTTTAAAAAAATGGATGAAACGCTCAAAGGAGAGATTGCCGAAGCGGTGAGTTACGCATTGCTGTATAATGAACCCCGAATTACGGTGACAGACGTAGATGTTCAGTTCAGAGATGTAAGAGGCGGGGTGATAGAAATTTTACTGGGTTATATGTACAATCAAACGAATACCAGGCACAATTATGTGTTTCCTTTTTATATCAATGAAGGAACCAATTTAATCTGAGGATATGAAGTTCGTAAATCAGCATAGCATATTACATTCGGTATATGAGTCTCTGGCACCAGGGGCTTCTCTGATCGATGGGCGAACGGAGCAAGACTGGCTGCGTTTTCTGTCAGAATTTGCGGGCTTGATTAATTTTTACGACCAGACTAATTCCTTGAATGGCAACTGGGAGCCTTTCCTTCTAAAAGATCCTGTTTTTTTAATGGCTGCCATTTCTGGAACGAGCTACACCAAACTTTATACCCTATACTTAAATACCTGTCATAAACTGGAACGCCTTTTAGCCGCAGACCAGAAAAATGAGGATTTATCGAATTCTTTTAACCAGCTTTTTGATCAGCTGATTGGTATTTTTCTGAAGATCAGAGCATGGTATCACTACATGGAGCAATCTGTGGTGGATTATCCCTTAAAAACATACCTGGCTACGCAGATCAGGGCTACTTTTGCCAATGAACTGCAAGCCATCTTTTCTTTGAGGGAGGAACTGCTCAGTACTGAACTGATTGCAGGGTTGCTTCCTTTGGATCCTTTAGTGGCTGATAAATTTTTCGGTTATGAGGCAAGAATCTGGAATGAAGGCTTATATGGCGGTCCTTATTGGGAGCTTCTGGGTTTATCCCGCTCCATCAAACAGAATTCTCTTGTCGCCATTTTTAAGGCCTTAACGCATATCGCTGAAGCTTTATTTAACTTTTTGCAGGTCATCATCAGGCAGGCCAATACGGAATATGGACGTTTGATTAAACTAAAAAGCAGTTTCCCTGATACTACCTTACTGCGTACGTTTATTGAACTGTTAAAGGTTCAGCAGGCGCAGCTGAATGGCATCTCCGAGGCACATCTTCGATTTTACTATAAGGATATTTTGAAGCAGCGCGAACGTAAGGCTGTGGCAGACTGCGCTTTTTTAGTGGCTGTTTTGAACAGTAGCGATGCTGTTTTTAGCCTGCCAGAAGGCACCTTATTTGATGCAGGGACTGATCCGGAAAAGAATCCCATTGTATTTGCGAGTACGGAGGAGGTGGTTCTGAATCCAGCGGTTATTCCTATGGCCCAAACCTTATCAAGAGTGCCAGCTTCCAATGCGCTTTCCATTCTTCAGTTGCAAACCATCGCCAATCCTGGCGTATTGGAAAAAGATGAGGAGGGGAAGGTGTTGAGCTGGGATACCCTGGGCAGTCATGAACCCGATCCTGCTGCTCAACAGTCGCTGGGTATTGCATTTGCTTCACCTATGCTGCTGCTGAGAGAAGGAACGAGAACGCTGACGATCTCCATGAGTTATACTGGTGAAATGGATCTGAACATGCTGTCTGCGGCACAATGTTACCTCAGTACGCAGAAGGATTGGCTGGAGGTCAGTCCAGATTTTAAACTGGAAGAAGATACCGTGCCTAACCCCATCATTTTTACCATTACCTTAGCCCATACAGATCCCGCAATTGAATCTTTTCTCGTCAATCCTGATGCGGTTAACAGTTCCTGGCCGATGTTAAAATTGGTATTCCATCAGGTTACCGGAGCAAAAGTCTCCGTTCCGATATTGCAGGCACTGAAAATAGATGTTGATGTTGCCGAGATGGAAACCTTCCAGCTCTATAACGATTATGGGGCATTGAGCACTAAAGTGAGCTTTTCGCCATTTGGTCCCAGTCCTGCTTATGGCAGTAATTTTATCCTGGGCAGTAACGAGATTTTTAGCAAACCTGTAACTTCATTCCAGATGCAGCTGAACTGGGCTGTGCTGCCCATACCTCCAGATTTCAGTACCTATTATCAGGCTTATAATTTATACCTGAACGATCAGTTGAAGTTTCAGAAAACACCAGATTCCTGCTGGTGGAAGAAAACCTTCGGTAAAAAGAAAACGCCGCCCAGCACTGCAACTGAAGGGCCTTATAATAATTCCTGCTTTATGGCCGACTTTCAGATACTGGATGAAAAGAATTGGCAGCCTGTTGTATTTGACAGCAACGATTCTTCTACCGGTGCTAATTTGCTTTATGGTACGGATGACCAAGGGCTGAGCAGTTTCAGCAGCTATGCAACCACTGCGATTCCGCTAAGTGCATGCGATCCGGCACTGCAAAATCAGCCTATGAAATTTACGGAAACCAGTACTGCGGGATTCCTGAGAATGGAGTTAAAGGGGATCGATTATGGTTTTGGTGCCGTAATTTACCCGAATGTGGTAGCGGCCGTTACCCTTTATAATTCGCAGATACTTTACAATAAACAGGATCAGCCTTTTGCTGATGCGGCACAATTACCTTTTACCCCCAAATTACAAAGCCTTAGTGTAGCTTATCAGGCTTCAGCTCAGTATGTATTTAATCCCGAAAGTGGGCTGGAGCCTAGTATTGACACTTATCCGATCCAGGTTTTTTTATATACTCCTTTTACAAATTATACGGTTTATGATCAGGCGAATCAGCCTCTGGTACAAAAAGAGACCATGGGTGATTTGGAGGGTTCAGCGCTGGAGTTGTCGGGCATTCCTTTATACGCATCCTTTAACTATGATGGATTCTTATACCTGTCTGTGGATAGCCTGATTCCTGCGAGCAGTTTCAATATTTATTTTGAGCTGGCGAGGAAATATGCCAGCAGCAGCACTGTAACTCCTCAGCTGGAGTACTATTATTTAGGTACCGATGGCTGGGCTCCGCTGATGGTGCTGGCAGATGGCACCCATCACCTTAGTTCATCAGGAATTGTGACTTTGAATGTTCCGGCAAACATCACTTTAGAAAGTGAGCTGATGCCCAAAGGATGTTATTGGATAGTCCTTGCGGGAAATGATGTTTCACAGGTAGCTGCCACCGTTTTATTGAGTACCAACGGGATTATGGTGCAGCGCTCAGCCAGTAGCCCTGAAGTCCTCAGTCAGCTGAATATAGCCGCAGGTACAATTACGCAGACAAAAAAGCCCTTTTCGAAGATCAGCAGTATTCAGCAGCCTTTTCCTTCTTTTGGAACTCAGGTATCTGAAGATGCGGCAGCGATGAATAGGAGGGTCAGTAATCGTCTGAAAACAAAAGACAGAGCGGTTACAGCAGCAGATTATGTGACGCTGATGAAACAGGAATTTAATGATATCTATGATGCAGCTGTTGTTTTCGACGCCCTTCAGCAGACCATTAATATATATGTAGTAAAGGCGGTGGATCACTGGAAATCGCCCCATGCTTTCCTTCCAATGGTGAGCATTTATGAAGAAGCACAGCTGAAATTATATTTACAAAAGAGGACTTCTGCTTTTTCGGTGCTTCAGGTCAAAAATCCAGATTTTCAGGCGGTAGCTGTGGTTGCAAGTATCCGGATTCAAAAAGGATATGAATTTTTATCTGTTCAGCAGCGACTGATTCAGGCACTGAATATTTACCTCTCTCCATGGATTAACGACCCTGGCTTACAGGTGTCGATCTACCAGGACATAGATGATACAGCTGTTGCAGCTTTTATCAAAACTATAGCGGGAGTAGCAGCCGTAGAAACTGTGTTTTTTAAAAGTTGGATGTATCATCCAGAAATGATCACAGCGGCAGCAGAAACCACTGTATTGACCTCGATGGTAAAGCCACTGCGAAAATCTACTTTGTTTATTTCAAATTTGATTCACGAGATCAGCCTTTATCCCTCAGCAATATGAGTATAACAAATGTGATTATTGATCAGCCACTGCCGCTCAATCAGGACTACCGCGCACTCAAAGATAAGGGGCTGGCTTATATTCAGCTGCATAGCGGGCATGAATGGAGCAATTTGAATAACGTTGATCCTGGAGTAACGATTCTGGAGCAGGTCTGTTATGCGCTAACTGAATTGGGCTATTGTAATGATTTTCCTGTGGCTGATATTTTAACCGGAGCAGATGGAAATCTGGAATTGAAAGATCAGTTTTATCTACCAGAAGAAATCCTTACCAGTACACCGCTCAGCATAGCTGATTATCGAAAATGTCTTATTGATGGGTTAATAGGGGTATCCAATGCGGTAATAATTCCTATCCCTTGTCCTTTTGGCAGCGGAAATGGCGTTTACCAGGTTTATTTACAGCCATATCCTTCATTGACTCTGGAAGAGAGGAAAACACTTTGTGCTGCGGCCTATGTTTACCTGAATAAATGGAGAAATCTGGGCGAGCGGTTTCTGATACCTCTTTGTCTGGATGATGATTGGTATACCATCGCTGGCAGAATAGAAATTCAGGAGGAAACAGCACTAAACGAGATTCTTATTCAACTGCAGCAGCAGGTTCAGCAGGCGATATTTCCTCAGGTAGTTCCTGTGGGCTACGATGTATTAGAGCGTCATGGTATGCAGGCGGATGAGATTTTTAATGGTCCATTACTGCAATGCGGCTGGATTCCTAATTCAGCATTGGGGGAAAAGAAAGACCAGCTGCAATTGATTAAACTGCAGCAGCTGATGTTGAATGTCGCTGGGCTGAAGCAGGTCAGTCATCTGGTGTTTGATCAGCATCCTGCAGCGCAGGAGATTCAGACTGGTAGTACTCAGTTGCTGAGGATTGATTGGGTAGCTTCATTACAAGCGGGACTGGAGATTTATTGCAAAGATAAAAGGTTGGTGGTTACTGCTCATCTGCGATCGCTTTCAGCCGGGAGAACACCGCCTGGAGATCCGGGACTGATCTTTGGAACTTCTCCGAATGTCCGTACCAGCGTACCTATAGGTAAATTCCGGGATATCAATTCTTATTATTCTATTCAGCATACTTTTCCGGAGATCTTTGCAGTAGGGGAAGACGCGATCGTGGATGGTGCTACAGATTTTCAAATTGCACAATCGCGTCAGCTTAAAGGCTATTTAACTTTATTTGATCAGGTATTGGCCAATCAATTTTCCCAGCTGGCGAATTTGGGAACCTTGTTTTCTTTTAAAAATGCCAGCAGCGGGACACCCTCTGATGCATCTTTTTTTTATGAGACAAAAAGCCGGCTGGAGCATATCCCTTCAGAATACCCGGTTCCATATCTTGCCTTTTCAGTGAGCTATTTTTATCAGTCACTGTATTCAGTTCCTCACATCAGGCCATTGCTCAAAGACAATGAGATTTACAGTTTTAGTCTTGATGCTGAAACCGAAAAAGAATTAGCATACAACAGCTGGTTAGCCTATAAAAAAGACCCATATAATGCCTACATCAAAGGGTTAATGGACATCATGGAAGAAGAGCCGACCAATCTGGTGAGGAGGAACGAGATGCTGAATCATTTGCTGGCCCGCCACGGAGAATCACCCTTATTGATCGATACCATTATTCATGGTGCTTATTATGCGGGAGAAAGTTTAAAAGATCAGGTGATTTTTAAGAGTCTTTACCTCCAAAATTTAGGCTTGCTTTCATATTTCAGGCAAAAGGCTTATAACTATGTCAGTGCAAAGAAGGTAGCGGATTTCCTATCTGATGTTCCTCTTAATTTTGAACGCCAGATTATGGGTGGAAATACGAATGACTTTATATTTAATTCGGGGAAAGTAGACCGTATGGAAGAGCTGACTGCAGTTGATTTTATCAATTACTCCGCAGTGGAACTGAAGTTAAGCCTACTTTTTGGTTTAAAAACCGTTTACCGTGATTTCATCGCCAACCATTATGATCGTGCAGCGAGTGCTGCCGATCTGAAGCTAGCGATGTGGATGATCATGGAACGCAAAGGACTACTGCTGATTGAAACTGGTATGCTGTTTTTTGGCACTGAGATCCCTCCAGGAATGCCACAGGTGATCTTGATTTTTCCTGCATTTATTGTGCCGCTGAATACCGCAGCATTTGTGGAGCGACTCAACTTTTTTATGCAGCAAACAATGCCGGTACAGGTATCTTATGACTGGTATTTTTTAAATAGCAGTCTGCTGGAAATCCTGATAATTGCTTATGCGGAATGGCACAATGGACTGGTTTATGATAAAGGAGAATGGGCGGAGGGACAGGCCTTGCCTTACGCTTCCGATCTTCTCAGCGTAATTCATCAAATTTATCAAAATAGTCATGCCTCAAACTAACCAGCATCTCATTTCCAAGTTAACCTGGGATACCGTTTTTGATAGTAAGGCCCATGGACCAGCACTTCAAGATCGGTTAAGCGATTGGAGTGACTTCCACCTGCAACAAGAATTGAGTGCTGTTTTCGATAAGTTTTGTCCAGCAGCGCAAACCTGGAGAATCCAGTCGCTGGAATTAGACCTGGGAAACATCGATTTTGACCATCTAGAAACGGAATTGGCCGTTAAACTTCGTCAGCAGTTGAACGAGAAACTCATTTCCCTCATGCTCTACCCACATCAATACGGAAGTGATATTGAGATTCTGGATGAAAAAAGATCCCATGTACAGCTGATCCGGTATTTTTTGAGAAATGGTGTATTGCCATGGAATCATCAGACCAATGATGGTTCCCTGAATCAGATCCTGACCCTACAACTGCAAAATAACCAGGAAGAGCTGCTGGCCATGTTAAAAGAAGCAGGTTTAAGTGCAGAATTACTGAGGAGGAGAATGGCCTGGCAGTTTAGCGAACCGAATATGGTTAGCATTATTATGGGCATGGAGCCCAATGTAGGTGGACAAATCATTCTGTTTTCAAATGAGCTGACCAAAATCCAGCAAAAGGAAAGGGTAGTACAGGCCAGTAGCACTACAGATTTTAAGAAAAACGTGTGGTTCTGGGTCTTGAATTACCTGTTAACTGAGCGTGGGACTGTTTTTAACAGAATTCAATTCATGAAAAGCAGTATTGTGCAGATGGCTGCGCATTACAATATGCAATACGATCAACTTTTTGAGCTGATTGAGCTTTCTGTGGCAAAACTCAGCAGCAGTCTGAGTATGCAGCCTGATTTTATCCTTACCCTGCAGCTACTCTCCAAAGAGAATAAGCTGGCTCAAAAAAAGAGGGTCAGTGTGGAAGTAGAAGAAGACCATTGGCTGGGATTGAAAATACTCTTTCTGAATCAAAGCCTGAGAAGGACAGCAGGAAATAGGACAAGATTTAACGACTTGGTGACTGTACTTTCGAAAAGAGACAAAGTACGTTTCAAACAGCTAATAGTTGCGTTTGAAAATAATGCTGAGTTTTGGCTACCCCTGATCAAAGACCTGTCGTACCATAGTTTGAGGATAATATTTACTGCAGTTAATGACAGCAGGTCGGTGATTTTAACAGAAAGTATACTTTTTTTAAACCGATTACTGGGCAGGGTAAAAGAGGAGTCGGACCGCAATCAGCTTTGGTGTAGCGGCCTGATGTTTTTATTGGAACATAAGAATGAGTCTTTCAATGAAACGGCTTTTCTTCATGCACTGATTACGGTTTTAGCGGAAAATAAACAGCATTCTGCAATGGTCTTGTTGGATCAGCTATTGGTGGTCGAAGTTCCAACCTCACTAAAAACGCTGCGCCATACCACACTTTATCAGACGCTGGTTAGTGTTTTTAGGATGGAAATTTCCAGGATGCCAGGTTTACAGTTTAAGAAACACTTGCAGCAATTAATGGAATTGTTTCATTTGCAGATAAAAGAAGGGATTAAAGATCGCAAAGGCTTTGAGCTCCTGAAAAATAAATTAGAAAATTACATCATACTTCAACCCAAAGCATTTATGGAAGCTTTAAAAGCAAGACCCTATCAGCGCAGCCTTGAATTGCTCCTTCCACTAGCAATTACAGGTAAGACATACACCGCCCTGGATTTTTCCACTGGCCGGGCCTGGAGCAGCAAAGCCGATACCCGATCGGAAGTGGAAACACAAGCCTCTAAAGCATGGTTAGCCGATCTAAAGAACCGGCCGGAACAGTTTCTTGACTTTGTAAAGAAGGAGCTCATTGTCGACACGCAATTGGTATGGCTTCAGAAGATGATCAGCTTTGAGGGATTGTCGACAATGATCGGCAGCCAGTATCCAGCCCAGCAATCAATGATGTTTGTTTTGGTGCAATTCTACCAGGGCTTGGAATTCGTTTCCATGAGCAAGGTTTCTGCGGCTGACCTGCAGTACTTGCTGTTCAAAAAAGTGGTCAAGGCCTGGACTTCCGGAAATTGGAAACTGATCACAGCTGAAAATATCTGGAATGAACTCATTTGGGAGATCTGCAGTAAACGAGGGGTAACTAAGTCAGAATTTCTTAGGCGAATGCATGCGCATCAGTCCATGTTGCCGCCAGTAATGCAATTGACTTTTAAATCCCTGTGGGCTCAGGATCGTTCCGCTGTCCAGGAACGTTCAAGCATTCAGGGTCGTTCAGCAGTACAGTCCGATAAAAGTTCCCAGTCAAAACCAGTGGTTACGAAATCACCAGCCGCTGCGGAGCAAAATAATAACCGGATCAATGAACCCATAAGTATTAGAAATGCAGGGTTGGTTTTACTCAATAGTTATATGGTGATGCTTTTAAGGCGCCTCAACCTCCTGGATGAAAAAATGGCTTTCTGCAATCAGGAAAGTCAATTGGCTGCGGTGCATTACCTGCAGTTTTTAGTCACCGGACAAAGTCATACGGAAGAATCTTTTTTGCCGCTAAACAAATTGCTTTGCGGGATCTCTTTATCACAGCCTGTAAAGGATGGAGTTAGTCTTTCTGCTGAGGATCAATTGCTTATAGAAGGACTGTTTCAAGCAGTAATCGCTCATTGGCCATCCATTGGAAAGTGTTCTATGGATGGTTTTAGGGGAAACTGGCTGGTTAGAGATGGCTTGCTGACAGAGAAAGAAGACCGCTGGGAATTGACCGTTGATAAGCGGGCTTACGACCTCTTGATCAATAGATCGCCATTTTCGTTCTCCATCATCAGGCATCCATGGATGGATAAACCAGTTCATGTACACTGGCCTTATTAGTATTAAAAATCAGGAACACCTAAAAAAATCTAAATCAATCCAATTAATGAATTAAGATCTAAATTATGAACTCTTACCATCAAAACCTACATTCCGCTATCGTAGGCTCTTTACAGAGTCTGGATATTGAAGAACAAAACCTGAAGTCGCAGGTCAATGCCTCGATGTTTACCCTGTATCATGCGCAAGGAGCCACCATTACTGCTGAACAGAACCTGGCCGCCGCAAAAGACAGTTTTAAATTTAAGTCGACTACTCAGAGTGAGGCTGTAAAAGACAGTAATGTTTCCATCAATTTACTCAATTGTGCAACGCAGAGCAACCAATATGTAAAGCAGTCGACTACAAATATTGCAGTTTGTGCAGCAAATGTCCAGATCTCTGCTAATGCCATTGTTCGTTTGGCAAGTGACATTGGCAGCATTTACAGTATTTTAAATGCGGCGGATTTTGACAGTGACATTTATTATCTGGCACGCGATGCACGCGAGCTGATCAATGAAACGGCGTATGATGCGGAGTTGGCTTCACAATTGGCAATGGAAGCATCAATGCTGACTGCAGAGGTTTCTGCGGCTACCGTACTTGATATGGCCAAAGCCACTAACAATTTAATGGCTTCCGTATTGAAAATCACGACCGCTGATTTTGATTTGGCTTCACAAGCAATAGCAACAGACAGCGCCGCAGTTTCTGCAGTCAGGTCTACAGAGAAACTAGATGAAGGAGCTCTTGAAATGGTCACTATCGCTTATAGTGCTACTAAATCTGCCTATGCATTAACGAACAGGGAATTGAACCTTGATCTGCTGGTGACCACCTCCAATACGGATGCACTTAGTTTTACAGTTGATTTTAACACCATTAAAAGTCCGTTCCCATTAGAAAAGCTGGTCAAACATCCCATGTATCCGGTAGAGCGGTATTATCTCATTGTGGTTAAGGAAAAGAAAAAGCAAACCTTTTCTATATCTAATGTAGAGCGCTTAATGAATAGTACAGAACTGATTCCTTTAGCACCTACAGATCAACATCACATCACACAGGTGGTGAATGTGTTCAGCAGTTTGAAAGAAAGCACAGATGTGGTGGCATTGGTGGATTCAGACAATGACCCGATTGGATTAGGGAAAAGTTATGTGGTTTTCGTTATGGCAGTTTTCAGCGATGAGTACAAAAGAACCATCAATTGTTATGATGATTATTTGTCCGCTCCCTCTCAGACATTTACCTTAGCGAGTAGGCTGGAGTCTATTCCAGGTGAGGTGATTCAGGTGAGTGCTTATGATGAAAAAGACTTGTCGGATGAGGAACGCAGGCTGGCATTAGCGTTTAAAAATGAGCAGCTGAAACAGAGACTTGGTGAGGATACGATTGTGGATTACAATTATGTGATGACTTTCTCCAGTCAGAAAAGTGCTGATACAGAATTAGAATACAGATGTATGCTGCTGCCCTTTAGTCTGGACGTGTCTGATCAATTGCTAACCAAAGAATCACTTGAGTTTTTAGTGAGGGATGAAATTGCGAAGCTGGAAGAAATTGCAGCTCAGCTTGACCCGGAGATTGCCCGATTGGAAGAAGAGGTCTATACTGAAGCGCTTAAGCTGGAATTATTGAATAAGGAGCTTGATGTGCTGAATCAGAAATTAGCTGATTACGCCAAAGAGAAGGAACCTGTTGACGAACAAACTGCTGCCATCATCCAATCTTTGAAAGAGGAGCAAAAACTGATCGGCACACAATTAAAACAACTGCAGGATGCTCATAAAGGCAAAATTGTTCAGTTGGATTTCCTGAAGGAGGAAAAAGAAAAGCAAACGGGCTTATTATCAATGGTTGCGCCAGCAAAACCTGGTTTTCTTTTTAATGTGCCTATCGCCGAGCAGGTATATGCCGATAGCTATACGGTGGCTAAGCAGAATATAAAAGCAAAAGATAGTGATAGATTGCAATGGGTAGCCTTTTTCGGACCAGATACTACTGATAATTTCGGTAACAGGTTAAATGAACATGAAAAATATCTTCCGGTTATTCTCTCTTATTCCAGGGCATCAGCAGACAGTGAAACTGCTTTTGTGAATGTATTGTCAGATATGGCGAATACCGATTATTTTCCACATTAACAGTTCATTATTAAACAAGATCCATTATGAAATCCCCACAAACAATGAGAAATACATCTTTGGCTCTACAGGAGCGTTATAAAAGACATGGCATTACTGAATTTAAAAAAAATGAACTGGATGCTTTAACGCTCCAGGTGATGAATGCGCAAGAAATTGTGGCACAATATCAATCTATTGTGACTTCTTTGACCACAAAATCCAATGATCTTCAGGCTTTCCTTGCCACAGCTACTAATGATAAAACTCAGGCCTATACCAACAAAGTACTGGTTGATCAGCTGGTGCAGAGTGCTGCAGGCTTGCTGCAAAACTCGGATATCGCCTTTAATGAAATGCTCAGGGCTAATTTAAGGACCAAAACTTTAACTTCAAATGTCAATGAAGTCATGAGTAAATTGATCTATGCTGCAGAAGTTATCAATAAATTAGCCACGCTCGTACTGAGAAAAAAGGCATTGAACCCGCTGATTTCAGACGAATTGGTCAGTATGCTGAGCACGGCTGGTACGGATGCCAACAATGCGGTAGCCGTATCGCTGGTTGCCTTACAAAGTGCTTTTGTAGCACAAGCTACAGAAATGGAAGCGGAAACGGCAGCAGGGTTGGAGTATACGCAAGCGATCAGCTTCACTAAATTGTTGACCGGAACCGTAAGAAAAGGCCATTCTGTTTCCTTACAGGGAATTTTCTACCAGGCGTATAAGAATGCCAGCGTCAACTATATTTTAATAGAAAAGGCCAATTTCAGCACTACTAAACAATTGAATGTAGCCAAGGCAAATCTGAATACAGCACAGGTGAAACTGAAATCCCTTCAGTCTGGTTTAGCAGCAGCCAATGCAGCGGCCTTAGCTTCTTAATTTACTAAATGATCGTTCACCGTTGCTGATTGCAGGAACGGTGGACTAAAGCTCTTAATTTTTGTTTATGGAAGGTGTGTATAGAAACTTCTACCGGAATTTTTACAGGCGGACAAATGGTTTTATCCCTGTTGCGCCAATGGGCCAGACGGTTTATCCAGGTGATTTTTTTCAGATTAGTAATGGACAAATGATCGTTCTTGGAAACATCTTTAGAAACCAGGTGATTGATGTTCATGAAGTAGAAATAGGCGATCAGTATCAGCTAAATCCAACCGGATGGAGTTTTAGCGATGGGGTTACTAAGCCTTATTCTGGCCGGGGAACTGGTCGCGGACCAATTGCAGGCGAATTTGAATTCTGTAAACAAATTCTGGCCTTTGCAGGAAGAGGTAGTTTCATCTTTAAAGCCAATGAACCTGAGTCGGTGAAGATTTTGAATTGGAATGAAATACAGCAGGCGCTGATCATTCGGCTTACCCAAACTTATTATTCGTTCAGAAGCGTTTATGTGGTGAGCGAGACTGTTGCTGCGGCAGACTGGACCTTGGCTATTGCGGGAGCCAGTCAGGCAGAGTTGGAAATTGCAACAGATGCTGAAAACTTTGGGTTGCTGGACTTATTTGGGCATCATTCTTCAAGAACGATCCAGTCCAGAGATATTGAATTTTATCAACGGGAGGAAAAGAGGAAGTCTTCTTTTTATAAAGCTAAAAAATTGGTGCTGCGGGAAGAAAGGATGGAGAATTTAATCACCGATTTAATGGTTCAGTGGCGGGATTACAATGAATGGGCAAGTAGGTTTTATGCCTATGACTATCATTACGACCTGCATTATAATGCCAATATGGTTGCGTTTTCGGAAATCAATACACTGGATATGCTGCCCCCCAATGAACTTAATCCCAATACCGCATTACTTTATTTTAAATGGATAGAGGCGAGCCTGGACGATGTAGAAAAACTATTTACGAGCGATGGAGAATAATACCGCATTACTGGTGCTGAGACAAGAGATGGATTGGTTATCCGCTGTTATTACCCAATGTATGACCAGTTATTTCTTACAGGAAGGACACGAAAAAGAATGGACGGCTATTCCAATGCCAGATCTGTCCTTGCAGGATGGTCCTTATGCGGATGCAGTTAGAGAATGGAATCTGGATATCTATTCGAGATTGGCGATCGCGCTGAGTATGGCTCCACATCTTTGTCCGGAAGTGCTTGACCTGTTTTTTACCAAAAATAAATTGCACGACCGCGGTTTTACGGAATTTGGCGGGCTGGTTGCTAAAGATCATAATGGCTTTTTACCTACCGGTGATACCTTGTGTTTTTTAATCACTGTACATCATCCAGAACTGCGTTACGAGGTAATGAACTTGCTGGGGAAATCGCATATTCTGATCAAAGAAGAGGTGCTGATACTCACTGAAACTGAAATTAATCTGCCCAGGTTTAGAGGTCAGCTGAGTTTAAGTGAAAGCTGGTTGAATTATTTTCTGACCGGTGAGCGGCAAATGGCAGAAAATAGTGCTTCGTTTCCCGCACAGCACATTCACACGGAAATGGAATGGGATGATGTGGTACTGGATCGTTTGGTGCTGGAACAGCTGAATGAAATCACTTCCTGGCTGGCACATGGGCCTATCCTGATGGAAGACTGGGGTTTGAAGAAACAGCTTAAGCCAGGATATCGGGCTTTGTTTTATGGGCCACCAGGTACCGGTAAAACCTTAACGGCAACTTTGATCGGTAAAACCTCCGGCCGCAAAGTTTATAAAATAGACTTGTCTATGTTAGTCTCCAAATATATTGGAGAAACAGAAAAGAATTTATCCAGGGTGTTTGATATCGCTCAGCATCAGCATTGGATTCTGTTTTTTGATGAGGCAGATGCCTTATTTGGAAAGCGGAGCACTGCTGATTCAGCAAACGACAGACATGCCAACCAACAAACCGCTTATCTATTGCAGCGGATTGAAGATTTTCCTGGTGTGGTTATTCTGGCGACTAACCTCAAGGCGAATATGGATGAAGCTTTTGCGAGGAGGTTTCAAGCGATCATTCATTTTACCCTGCCTTCGGTGGAGGAACGATATGAACTTTGGAAAAAAGCTTTTTCTGGCATCTGTAAACTGGATGAAAATATAGATCTCTATGCCATTGCAAAAGATTATCCGCTGACTGGAGGTGCGATGATTAATGTGTTGAGGTTCTGTGCATTATCAGTAATTAGCAGGGCCGGTACTGTGGTTCGTCAAGGTGAGCTCCTGGCAGGTATTAAAAGAGAGTTTAAGAAAGAGAACCGAACGTTGATCAATTCCATATGATATTGTTTTTAAAAAGAGGTAGATCATGAAAATACAGGAGCTTAAAACATCAAAAGCGATCAGTCATACGGCTGCTAGCAATTTGATACCAGCACAACATGAGAAAGCGATATTCCAATTTGAGGATAAGCGTGAGGAAGCTGTGGTGCAAAGAAAGCTGCAGGATGTTGCCAGTGCTTTTAAGCAGCAATCGGTAGCACAGAAGAGTAATCGAACAGGCTTGCCAGATCAATTGAAAAGTGGTATAGAAAATCTTTCCGGGCTTTCGATGGACGATGTAAACGTGCATTATAATTCCAGTAAACCAGCCCAATTACAAGCTCATGCCTATGCACAGGGGACAGAGATCCACCTCGCCGCAGGGCAGGAAAAGCATTTGCCGCATGAAGCCTGGCATGTGGTACAGCAAAAACAAGGTCGGGTAAAAGCGACGGTGCAAATGAAAGGGATAGGTGTAAACAACGATAAGACATTAGAGCATGAAGCCGATGTCATGGGCGCGAAGGCTATTCAAAGTTCCTTAAAAAAGGGTTTAACAGGATGGAGCCCAGGAAACCGTAGCGAAGTAAGGCAAAACAAGTGTGCTGCATGCACGGTAAAAAAAGTTAGTCCGCAAAGAAGAAGTAACCATAAGGTGCTGCAAAGAATGCCCTGTGAAGGAGGTAGAAGTTATTACAGAAAGACACCAGAAGTTTTAGCAAACCACATCAATGCGCAAAGTAAACATGCAATGCCAGTAACCGAGGAAGAAGCTCATTTACTCTGCTGTTCGTTTTGCAAGGCCCAGATGGAAGGGTTCACACCAATGGCAGAAGATGTATTGCGCTGGTCTCCTCGTGCAGAAGAGCTTGGTCATAAAAATAAAGCAGATAGAAATAATGAAACTTTATTTTTTGAAGAATGTTTTTGGCTGGCCTCAGATACTTCCTATTTTGAGCATATAGGGCTGAGCAACCAGGGCGGTATTTTCTTTATCAATCAGGATTTTATGACCAAAGTTTCGAAACAACTCGAGGTACCTAACATCGCTTACCCTGTGCTTCCTAACCGATTAACATATAACAGGGCACAGTTTGTCGCCTCAGCAGTTTACAATGCCATAAAGAAACCTGGGAGTGATGTTAAAGCAAATCAATTGGGAGGTCAGTTGAAAATCCCGGATGTGATTAAATGTGCAGATGGTAAAGTACAGGTCTATGATGTGAAATTTGATTATAAAGGAAGTAATGATGTGCTGAAAAACGCTCAGGCCAATGCTTATAATAAGATTTCTATCGGATTAAAGGGAAGTAAAGCGAGTGCTCAAGCTAAGGATTTGCCCTTAATCACTCAGGAAACCTGCGACTGTGATCCAACTTATGCTTATGAACGTCAAATGGAAATTAATAAAGGCATCGCCAGGCATGCACATCATCCAGCTACAGTTGCGGCCGCTGCAGCTTCAACATCCAGTTTAAGTGACCGTTTGGATGAACTTGGCAAACCGCGATAACCTTAATTTTATCTTGTTGAAATATGAATACCCACCTTGAAAAAGAACAGCTGACTAAAGTTTTTTCGGCTTCAAACGATCACCTTCAGATGAAGCGGAAGGATCAACCGACATTCCAATTTGTAGATAACCGACCGCAAGTGATGGACCAAATCTCAAGACAAGAGATGGCCAATAATAGTCTTCAGGTTAGGTCATCTGCTCAATTAAAGGTCATCCAGCGGCAAGGTCTTGCTCATCATCCGATACAATTAACAAAGGGACGGAATAAGTATTTAGATAAAAGCAGAGATCCTAAACGGAAATTAACACACAAAAGGTCTTTAACTGCTTATGGTAAACTGAATAAATTTGGTAAAAGTCACCAGGGACCACACCGGATCTCACATGTGACGACTAGTGTAATGATTGATGTCGCTCAACAGCAAAATAGAAAATTAAGCAGTTTGCTGAACTCGAAAATCATCATGAGGCCAAGAATAAATAACCATATTCTAAGAGAAGGACTGAGACAGAAAGGGGCGCAGCCAATGACCGCTTTATTGAGAGAGAGGAAAATAGCTTATTTAACCAGATATAAAAGACTTTATGCGAAAGCACAGAGAGGTGACGAAAAGGCCGCGGCGCAATTGATCGAGATGCAGGCGCTACAAACCTACAAGTGGGTAGAGGGCGCAGCCACGCCGGCAGAAATGGCCGGGAAAGGCGAGCGTAGAGGAGTTGCTGCAGATGATCTAGAGAAAGCCCGGCATCTAAAAAAAGGAGAGGAACTGCCAGCAGGTTTAAAAACTGTAGATACTTCTGGAATGAATAAACCTGAAAAAAAAATGCAGGCAGGTAGGTTTAGGCAATATGGTAGGGTTGTGGACAATGAGGCGCTTTCAGATGCTGAATCAGTTGGCAGCGAATCTGATTCTGATGTGGAAATGGAAGAATAATCCTTGTAAATCGTTTTTATAGAAAAAACCGGAGTTACATCTTTTTTTATTAGATTCGGTTTTGCCTAACCTAAATGATGAGCTGTGACCTACTATCCGATGCCGAATTGATAACTGCTTTAAAAGAAGGAGAAGAGCAGGCATTTGGCGAAATTTATGAACGGTACTGGAAGGAGCTTTATCGAAAGGCAAATCATATACTTCAAGATCCAGATGCTGCAGTGGATGTGCTGCAGGATGTTTTTTTGAGTCTTTGGCAGCGACGCGCGCAAGTAGATATTCAGGTCCTAAAACCCTACCTCCATCAGGCTTTAAGGTTTAGTGTGCTTAAAGCAATTCGCAAGCTTAAAACTGACCGGCAATTTTATGAAAGATTAATGGAGGTGACTACGGAAATCATTTCGGAGAACCCTTTGCTCTTTAAAGAACAGCAACAGCTCATCCAAAACTTAATCGATAACCTTCCAGAAGACTGTAAGCAGGCCTTTCTCTTAAGCAGAGAGCAGGAAATGACCTATAAGCAGATTGCCAATCTCTTAAATATATCAGAAAAGACGGTCGAGAAAAGGATTTCTAAGTCCTTAAAAATGATTCGTGCAAGCCTGAATATAGAAACCTGTATCACCATTCTCTTATGGTATGAAATTCATAGATAAAAAAAATGAAAAATCCGTAGGGTAGGAAGGAAGTTTTGGTACCTATAGATATAGCCTATGGACAAGCACAATTTTTTAATCCTGATAGACCGCTATTTAGCCAATGAATCGAGTCCTGCGGAAATTCGGCTGCTGGAAGAATATTATGAAAGGATGGACCGTAAGGGTGCTGCAAAGAACTTTCAGGAACCTGATGGCATTGCGTTAAAAGCTGCAATTATGCAAAGTATAAAACAGGAACCTGTAAATGAGCACCATCCAAAGGTAAGTTATACTAGATTCTGGCTTGGTGCTGCAGCTTCCATTCTGGTCATTATAGGGATTGCCCGATTTATAAATCATAGGCCAGATCCGACTGCAAATCAACTGAATATTCCTGAAGTCGCTTGCTCGAAAGTAATCACACCTGGAGGGAACAAGGCCAGATTGACCTTAAGTGATGGATCTATTTTAGACCTGGATCATATTGCTGATGGGGTTGTCGCAAAACAAGCGGGATTAACCATAAAAAAAGACAGGGATGGCCAGCTGATTTATGTGGTGGCTGCCGGAAATCAGGAGCCCGATAATGGACAGATTCATTACCACACGATAGAGACACCCATTGGTGGGCAATATCAGGTTCGTTTGCCTGATGGAACAGCGGTTTGGCTCAATGCTTCTTCTTCATTGAAATATCCAGCGCAGTTTACTGGTACGGAACGTAAAGTGATGCTCAGCGGGGAAGCTTATTTTGAGGTGTCAAAAATGAAAGATAAGCCTTTTAAAGTGGTCACCGATAGAGAGATTGTAGAGGTCTATGGCACTCATTTTAATGTAAATGCTTATGAAGATGAAAGGGTAACTAGAACTACTTTGCTGGAAGGCAGTGTAAAAGTTAGTCATGGAAACTATTCTGCCCTGTTAAAACCGGGTCAGCAATGCGGAATGGAGAATGGTGCTTTCCAGATTAAGACCGTGAAATTAAAGGGGATTGTAGATTGGAAAAACGGCTACTTCCTTTTCAAAGAAGATAAGATCTATGAGATCATGCGGAAACTATCACGCTGGTATAATATCGATCCTGAATATATTGGAAAATTAGATGACCTGAATTTTAGCGGTAAAATTTCCAGAACGAAAAACCTGAATGAAGTGCTGAAAGTTTTGGCGCTGACAGGTGATGTTAAATTTAAAGTGGAAGGAAGGAGGGTAACCGTTATGCCATGATCCGGCCAGCTAGTAGTCAAAATAAACCCGAAAATGGGCTAACATTTCCGGGATAAAATTTGATTATGCTGTTTGCCGATACCAACAATTGCAAAAATTAACCAAATAAACACCACGTGTCTGCTTGTTTAATGCGCTGAGTGTCAAACAACCTAACTAACCAAATGTATGAAATTTTACGAGTTTAACTTATACAGGATTTCCTGTATAAAAGATAAAATTGCGCTCAAAATCAGGCTCTTTTCGCTCTTGATTTTAAGCTTCTCTGCACAGGCAAACGCCTCAGAATCAATACAGATCACCTTGTCAGAAAAGAATGCTCCACTGGAAGCCGTACTGGAAAAAATAGGGGAGCAAAGTAATTATGATATCATTTTTAATTCTAACCTGATAAAAAAAGCAAAGCCCGTTACTGTTCATGCGAAAAATGTTCCTTTGCTGGACGTATTAGCAGAGTGCTTTCTGGAGCAGCCACTGGGTTATACAGTCTCCACTTCAACAATTGTCGTAAATGAGAAGAAGAATGTGGATATCACCATAACCGGTACGGTTAAAGATGCCTTAGGAAAACCTGTTCCGGGTGCATCTGTGATTGTAAAAGGGATTAAAGGAAGAGGTACCTCTACAAGTGCTAGCGGTAAATTCTCCCTGAGTGTACCGGAAAACGCTATACTGATGGTCTCCGCATTGGGATTTACCCCTATTGAAGTGCCAGTAAACAATCGCAAAACCTTTGAAATTGTCATCAACGAAGAAAAAAATGACCTGAATGAAGTGGTCGTGGTCGGCTATGGAACGATTGAAAAGAAAGACCTGACTAGTGCCGTATCTACGGTGAAACCGAAAGATTTTATTTCGGGCTCTGTAAACCCGCTGCTTTCGATACAAGGTAAGGTCCCGGGCTTAACCATCAGTTCATCCAATGGCAGCGATCCCAATGCCAGTGTATCTGTACAATTGCGTGGGGTCAATTCTATTAATGCCGGACAAGGGCCTTTAATCGTGATAGATGGGGTACCTGGTGGAAATATAAATTCTGTTGCCCGCGAAGATATAGAATCTATTAACGTTTTAAGGGATGCCTCCGCTGCTGCAATTTATGGTACGAGGGCTTCTGGAGGGGTCATCCTGATTACCACTAAAAGAGCAAAAGTAGGTCCAGCTAATATCTCCTTGACCACCGAGCTGTTTACGGAAAGCATCCGCCGACGTCCGGAGTCTTTAAGCGGAGATGAGTTTGTTGAAAAAGGACTGGGTAATGATTTTGGTTCGCGCACAGATTGGTATAAAGAGGTGACCAATACATCACCATTCAGTCAGCGGTATGTGTTAAACGCCAATGGCGGCAGCGAAAATGCACAGGTATATTCGACCCTGACTTATCGGAATGCTCAAGGTATTGCTATAGGTTCAGATAGAAAAGAAATCGGTGGAAGGATCAATACGATTTTCAAGTTCTTTAATGGAAGAGCGCAGCTGAGCACAAATGTCAGCTATAATCATGTAGATGCCAATTTAACGGACAACAATATTTTTAATATGGCTCTGGTACTTAACCCCACTCAAACGCCATATAATGCCGCTGATATTACCGGTCTAAATGTGATGGTGGGAGGTTACGATTATTGGAACCCCTTAGCTGAAGTCAAGCTGCGTATAGATCAGAATCAGCTGAAGTATCTATTGGGGAGTTCAGTATTGAAGGTTGATCTAACGAAAGACCTGTATACCTCAGCGATGATCGCGGTTAAAAACGACAGCGAAAATCCAATTTATTATCGCTCTTCACAGCATCGGATTTCCAGAACTGATGGTGTAGACGGTTATGCCAGACAGGAATACAAACGTTTCACTGACCGAACTTTCGAATGGACTGCCAACTATAATAAGGTGATGGATAAACATAGCATTAATGCAGTAGCAGGTTATTCTTATCAGGATTTTAACGGTCAGGGCTTTAAGGCGGAGAATTCTGATTTTTCGGTAGACGGTGTTGGCGAAAATGATTTGAACAATGGTACATTTCTAACCGATGGAAGAGCAGCTATGAGCTCTTTTAAGGATCCTAGTGTGAAGCTGATTGCTTTTTTTGGTCGGGTAAATTATGCTTATGATAATAAGTATATCATCACCGGAACATTAAGAAGAGAAGGCTCCTCTAAATTTGCTCCGGGTAAGCGATGGGGAACTTTTCCAGGGATATCGATGGCATGGCGTCTTTCTGAAGAACCTTTCATGAAAAGCCTGAAGTTTATCAACGACCTGAAAATCAGAGGAGGGTACGGCGAGACCGGGAATGCTGATTTTAATGCGAATGTTGCGTACAGAATGTATGCCCCGGATGCCTGGTGGTTAGTGGATGGCCAATGGCAGCGTACGTATGGCGTTCGTCACAACCAAAACCCTGACCTTAAATGGGAAGTTAAAAAGGAATATAGTATTGGGCTGGACTTTGCCTTGCTGAACAACAAAATCACCGGACGATTTGATGTCTATAAGCGTAAAGTAAATGACATCATCTATGATATTAATGTTTCTCAGCCACCTGCGATCTATGAAACTACCACGGTGAATATTGGCAGTATGCAAAACAAGGGTTTTGAGGTGGAGTTGAATTGGAATGCGGTAGACCGTGAAGATTTTAAATATACAACAGGAATAGTGATGTCGGGAAATAAAAGCAGCCTGACTTCTCTTTCTGGCAGTCAGACTTTTGCAGATAGAAAAAGTTTTCCAGCACCAGGATCTCCAGGAAATGCAGTCAGACTTTTTCCGGGCCATGATATTGGTGAGTTCTTCCTTTGGCGTGCTGCAGGCTTTACCCAGGAAGGGAATTGGATGCTTTATGATAAAGACGGACAAGCATTTGACGTGACAAAACGGTCTAAGACTATTGCCGACAAGGCCTTTGTAGGGAATGGGATTCCAAAAGTTATTCTTTCCTGGAACCATTCCATCGCCTATAAGAATTTTGATGCCAGTATTTACCTGAGAAGCTGGCTCGGATATGATGTGTTTAATATGATCAATATGTACTATAGCCTCCCAAATGTGCAGGGGCAAAACGTATTGCGTGAAGCTTTTGAAAAGCATAAAGACATTAAAGGAGAGAAGGAATTGAGTGATTACTGGCTTGAAAAAGGGAATTTCCTGAAGGTAGATGCCATCAGTCTTGGCTATACTTTTAAGCAGAACCTGATTAAGCCCTTAAAGAACCTGAGAATATATGCTACGGGTAGAGATTTGTTTGTGCTCACTAAATACAGTGGCCTTGACCCGGAAGTAAATATCAATGGTCTTGATCCCGGCTTTGAAGAGCGAAATGCTTATCCTAAAACCAGGACCTTTATGTTCGGCATACAGGTAGGGCTTTAATCCATGACGAATTCATAAATCTTTCATCAAACAAAAATATATTCTAATGAAGAATAGCATCAATATAAAAATAGGAGTGCTGGTATTATTTCTGGTGATCTCCGGAGGATGTACGAAACTTGATCAGCAGTTTTATGACAAGGTAACACCCGAGACTTTTTTCAAAAGTAAAAAAGACATCATGGCTGCCCTGTATAGGCCATTTACTCATGCCCGATGGTATCTTGGTGATGACCGATGGAGGTTACAGGAATTTACAGCAGATAATTTTGCCATCACCACAAAAGGCCGTCACTGGTATAATGGCGGGGAAAATGAACGCTACCATTACCATCGCTGGACACCAGATGATAACTGGATTTGGGAAACATGGCGTGGGACCCTGATGGGAATCGCCCTTGCGCTGGATGCCAGAAATGATCTTGAAAAACTGGATTATACGAAATTTGCATTGAGCAAAGCTGATCAGGATGACCATGTGAATCAGCTGAACACCTTAATTGCATATTTCTACCTTCGGGGGCTGGATTTTTATGGGGGACTACCAATTTTCGATTCATTGGAGGAACAAGGTGTGTTGCGGAGTTCTGACCTGGAAACTTTTACCCATATTGAAACGCTTTTAAAGAATGCGATTGAAAAGCTGCCTGCAAAAAAAGCCGGAGATAAAGAAGAGGGAGCCATCCGAAAAGCAGGAGCAGCAGCCATGCTGGCCAGCTTGTACTTTAATGCGGAAGCATATATTGGTCGGGATATGTTCGCACAATGCCAGCAGATTGCACAGGATATTGTTGACCATAAGTATGGACAGTATACGGTAGATGCCACATGGAGCGGCCCGCATACTTTTACAAATGATAAATCGCCGGAAATTATCTGGTCAATCCCATCAGAGTTTAATAAACTCGAATACAATTGGTTTTATTCCAATTTCTATCATTATAACAGCAGGCAATATTTTGGTGTAGATATGGGCGCAGATAATGGCGGACACCTGACGCCATCTAGAAAACCTGATGGAACGTTGTACAGTACAGACTTTAAACTGGGCGCTCCATTTGAGAAATTTGATGCCGGAGATCTTCGTAAAAAAGGATATAAATATCTTGGCAGTGGCAGGTATGAAGGGATGTTTATTGTTGGACCACATTTAACGCCTGCAGGGGCGGCCATTAATGGAGGGGAAGAATACAAAGATAAACCATTGAATTTCGTTGATCAGGTAGGTCGTTTTTCTGAGGTTGGAACCGGAAAAAAATATGCTTCCGTCTCTGAACTTCCTTCAAAGATGTCGCAGGGAGAAGAAAATACTGGTGTGAGGCTGGTAAAAGTTCCTATTCCGGGTGATCAGGATAAGAGTTTGAGGTGGGCGGCTGATAATCCGGCAATCCGACTGACAGAGATCTATTATATGCTGGCAGAGTGTAAAATGCGCGCTGGCGATAAGGGAGCTGCAGCAACCTTGATTAATGAGGTAAGGAAGCGCGATTTTGCAAATGGAGTAGATCCTAATCCCGTAACTGTTGCCAATCTTGATGCCAATAGGATGCTGGACGAGTGGAGTATTGAATTTTTAGGAGAGGGTAGACGACGTACTGACCTGATTAGGTGGAAAATGTTTACTGCGGGTACCTGGTGGGATCATCAGCCTTCTGGCTCAGACCATTTAAACAGGTTTCCTGTTCCTACAAAAGCGATTTCCGGAAATAACGGATTAAAACAAAATCCCGGATATTAAGCTAGCTCATAATCATTCATTTAATGCCCCTGGGATTTCATTAATTCAGGGGCATTTTTTTATTAGTCAGGAATCTCATTACCTTGTAGCAGATGAGTTTCAAAACGATCCTATCCGCTATTCTAGTGGCCATATTTGCTTTAATTGGTATGTTCTGTACGCAAAATGCAGATTTAAACTTGGCGTATGCAGCATTCTGCTGTTCAGCCTACGTAATTTTAATTGCACTGCTCTATTTTCATTTTAATACCATTCGTAGAAAGCTAAACCTGCTCCATCAGCCCAACATATTCTTTGAGCTTGCTTATGGATTTGTATTCTACCTCGCTTTTTTAATGTTCTTTCCCGTCTTACTTTTCATAGCTACAATCGGTGATGAGTATGAACATCGGCTGTATGCCGATTTAGGCAATGCCATCGTTGAAATGTTTCCATTGCTTTTAATTCTGAGTATTTTTCTAACGGTTTTTAGCAGTATCATTTTCGTATGGGCCATAAAATCATACAAAAGATTAGTGCCGGTTCTTATCGGTTATGTCATTTTGATGCCAATTATAGAAAGTGTTGCTTCTACAGGTCGGGATCTTAAAAAATCGAAGCAAGCGGCAGAAGATATAGCTTATAACCTTAAAAATGGGGTCTATGAATGGCATGCAGCGATGAGTAACCCCGCGGCTTACCCTGTTCAATTGTACAAAGGGGTTTTTTCTTTTCCAAAAAGGGAACCCTATGAATTTACTTTTAACGAGGGTAATACGGTTAATTACGAAGCAAAATGGGGCGATGATGGAAATGAGACCAGTAAGCAAAAGACCGTATTGCCCAATGGTCTGGATCTTACCTGGTATTCTTTTGCTGAAGACACTTTTTATCGGCTAAATACGCCTATAGATCAAGAAATGCTAAAGTTACTTTTCAGCAAACCTTATCTGGAAAAGAGAGCTAGCCGCAATTTTGAGGAAAAGTATGACGCGATCATTATGGGCTTTGCACCAGGTGGGGTAGTGGTGGTTTGGGCGGGCAGCACTGGTCGCCGTCAGCTAGAAATTGGCCATTATCAAGCTCGAAAAGTAAGGATAACTGAACCTGTTTCTAAGGAGGAGCGCCTGGATTATAATGATGTTTTTAATCCGGAATGGAGAATCAAGGTGTTAACTGATAGTTCCATTATACCTTTAAAGATACAGCGATTGACAAAAGATAAGCCCATTCCTTATGGCTATTGGGATACACTGCGAACAACTTACAATTGGAAACCTACATTCGTGATTTCTCCTGAAATAAAGGTTCATGATGCTGATTTTAGTTTTTACAATGCCGAACGCTATGTGTTTTTTGATGACAGTCTGCTACAGAACACGATAGAAAAACGGGGTGTTCCAGAAGAGGTATACCTCAAATGGTACGATGAAAATGGGAACAGATGCGCTGTGGATTTTGAATTTGATGAAGAGAAAACCTTTAAGCAATTTGATGACTTTTTTAACCGTCAAAAAAATAGCAGTGCAGCAGTAGAATTTAATATCGACCATAAAGCCAAAACGGCAACTGCAACGCTAAAAAACGGAAAGAACCAGCTCTTGCTTTTAGAAACTAAAATCATAGCGTATGGTAAAAATTACTAGTCAATTATTTGTTGTCACTTTATTTATGTAGTTTTATTCTAAATATTAAATATATGTTCCTAATCGCTGTGGGTAGTGTTGAAATTGTATTAATACTATTAGTGCTCTCTATATTATGGGCATTAGGGCGTTATGCCAGAGATACTCGTATAGGCTTTGGTGGTGGTGTTTTGCTCGGGGTTTTATTTACACCAATCATCGCTTTTCTTATTTTATCTATTCTAAAGTCTCAAAGATCTGCAAGATTTCAATGATGTTTAGTTTTTAGCTCAACAGGATAAAATTAGCCATGAAGCAGCATTTCAACTTTTTTACCATTGTATTTCTCCTTGCATTATGCAGTTCTTTGTGTTTTTCCATAGCGGGATTTTGTCAGAATAAACTCATTGTTAAAACAAAAAATGGCTATGTAAAAGGACGTTTAGAAGACCGTTCCCTGGTATTTAAAGGGCTGCCTTACGCTGCAGCACCTGTTGGATCTTTACGTTTCAAACCGCCGCAGGCAGCGAAATCTTGGAGGGATACTTTAAATTGCCTGGAATTTGGGCCAATTGCGGCACAATTTGGAACCGCTCTTTCCCCCCTAAAAGGCGATGAAGATTGCCTTCGATTGAATATCTACAAACCCGACATTACTACAAAAAAGAAGCTGCCGGTAGTGGTTTGGATCCATGGAGGTGCGATGACAGGCGGTTCAGGTATGTTCCAGAACGGTCATGCCTTTTCGGATAGAGACAGTATCATTACGATCACCATTAACTACAGACTAGGGGTATTTGGCTTTCTATATCTGGGCGATATTGATCCGAAGCTAAAAACCTCGGGTAATAATGGTTTGCAGGACTGTATCATGGCACTTCAATGGATCAAAGAAAATATCTCTGCATTTGGTGGTGATGTTTCGCGTATTACCGTAATGGGGGAGTCTGCCGGTGCAAAATTAGCCAGCACACTTTTGGTATCTCCTAAGGCTAAAGGTAAATTCCAGCAGCTGATTCTGGAAAGCGGAAGTGTACAATGCATCCGTGATTCTGTGACCGCTAAAGAAATCCGGAAAAGGTTATTGACTATCTTAAATATTGAGGATCCATCTCAATTGTTAAACCTGCCAGCCGAAGCGTTAATTAAAGCACAGGCTTTAGTTTGCAATGGTGCTGCGGGAACTAATTATTTTGGTCCTGTTGAGGATGGTATGGTCATCAAAGGTGATCCATACGAAGTGATCAGCGAGCAGTCAGATCAGCAGGTCAAACTATTGATTGGGACGAATAAAGAGGAGAGTGTGATGTTTATGGAGATGGATAAGCGTCTTTACCATCCCGCTCCCGAAGTTTTAAGTGCCTGGTTTGGCAAAAACTCTCCTTTAGTGCTGACTGCTTATCAGGATGCAATTAAAGTGGGCTCGGCCGACTCTATAAAGATTCACATCCTGACCCAATACATGTATCAGATGCATTCTTACCGTCTGGCAGAGGCGCTGGCTAAAGCTCGCCGAGAAGTCTGGATGTATCGTTTTGACTATGATCAGGATGGTTCGCCAGCATCACATGCCAAGGAGTTGTCTTTTATCTGGTCTTTAGATGCTGATAAACCTGATAAAGGTTTGGATGGCCGTCAAAAATTAACTTATCAGATGCACAGCGCCTGGGTGAACTTTATAAAATCGGGCTCTCCAGGACAGATTAATGAGCATGACTGGCTCCCTTATCAATTCGATCATAAAAATGTGATGCGGTTTGATGCGATCTCTAGGCCAGTCTTATTTGAAACTATTTTTAATGACGAGAATTATCCAAGTGCTGGATTTATACTCGATAACTGATTTTTAAATTCAAATTTAAACACTCTTTTATGAAACACTTTATCCTATTCGCTTTGCTCTTGATTTCTTCTCATAGTTTTTCACAAGAGAAAAGTATTAAAAAAGAAAAATGGCATTGGAACAATGCCTCTAAACAAGATACTGTTGCAGGTTATGCTCAGGTTTTAAAAGTTGACAATATCCTTTACATTTCTGGCGCTGTGACAAATGACATCAGTCCTGAAGGCATTATGTCTGTTTATAACGCTTTAAAGGCTTCACTATCCAGTTATGGTGCCACCTTTGAAAATGTGGTTAAAGAAAATTTATATACAACAGATATTGAGGCGGTGAAAAAGTATAATTATGCGCGTAAGAAATTTTATAACAAGGACTTTCCAGCAGCCACATGGGTGCAAATAGCGCGACTATATATGCCGGAATCTAAGTTAGAGATTGAATTGATTGCACATTTGCCTAAATAACCTGGGAATATCCTTCAGCTATTTTACAAAATAGAATACTATCTTCGGAAATAAATGATGATCAATCCAGGTTTATATTGTTTGTGCTGTTAATTTCAGACTGTGACTAAAATAAAAAGAATCACCCCAACAGATTTCAGGGGACAGTTTATGTCAGAGATGTCAACTGATTTTGCGGTTTTGAAGACGGCTATTCAGATCCATGATATCGCAAAAACATCTAGTTTTATTAAAGTGCCTACGCCTTTGCATAGGCCGGAATACAATTTCATCGTTCATATTACCAAGGGGAGTGCAAAACAGCAGGTAGATGCAAACTTAGTCTCCATTAAAGCGCATGAAATTTTGTTTGTCAGGCAAGGCAATGTAACTTCATTAAAAGAGGTGAGTCCGGATGCCGCTGGGCATATCATTTTGTTTGAAGATCAGACACTGAATCAACTCTTATCAAAGCAGGAACTCATTAAGCTCTTTTCTGCTAATATCGTTATTCACTTACAGGAGGAGAGCAGTACCTGGCTAGCCTCTTTATTTGAACTTTTGAATATTGAAATTTACTACCCAAATCCAAACCTTGGGATCTGTTATTCGCTGCTGCAGGCGGATTTACAGAAAATCTTCAGCTCAAGTAAAGAACTGAGTAAAAGTATAAGCCGGAGTGCCGAAATCACTTTTAGTTTTAAGGAACTGGTTTATAAAAACTACCTACAGCATCAATCGATTTTATTCTATGCCTCAGCGCTAGCTGTTTCAGAAAACTATCTCCATAGGTGTATCAAGGAAACTATCGGGGAGAGTCCAAAGGAATGGATCAATAAAGTGAGTATCCTGCAAAGTCAGTTGCTTTTACAAGATATGACTAAGAGCATCTCAGAAATAGCTTTTGAGCTGAATTATGGGGATCCCAGTTATTTTGGACGGCTCTTTAAAAAGATAACAGGCGTAACTCCTTCGGAGTACCGAATTGCCTTTATGCAGGATTTGTCCGAGTAAAGAGTGGTTTAGTTTTAAAGCAATTCTTGTTTTCAGTCCACCTTTGTGTCATTAAACTCAAAGAAAATGAAAACGTTAATTGCTGTTAGAAATTCGGGTATCAGGAGTCATCTCCAAACCAAAGATTATTGTAGGTACCAGGGACTGACCAAATGGTCATGTCTTTGTATCGCCATTTTAACGCTCCTTTATTCAAGTAAAAGTTTCGGCCAGATTATTCAGGATGTAGGTGGTGCTGCAGTCACTATTCATGCTAAAACTAGCTTTAAAGATTTACCCTTAGAAAGTGCTTTCTCAGGCAATAAGTTTCAATTGAGTACTTATGATGCCTGGCTACCTATTCCTCCTTTCAAAATTGGTAGGACGAGTATTTTCAGTAACCTGAATTATCGTTTGATGGATTTCAGTTATGACCATAACAGCGTAGATGATCCAAACCAGCTGAAGAGCATTCAGGAGATAAAATCAGTAATTATTATCAGACATCCTATTTCGAGTAAGTGGTCTGTTTTGGGTATAGGGATGCCAACGCTTGCGGCGGATTTTAAAAAGCCAGTTTCCTTTGATGATTTGATCCTGGACGGAATACTCGGCTTATCTAAAAAGTTCGGTGCTGAATCGAATCTAGAAATTGGATTTGGGGTTCATGTACTGCATTCTTTTGGAGAGACTTTGATCACTCCTGGGATTTCAATTGATTATCGAAGTACCAGCAATAAGTGGTTAGCGCAGTTTTATTGGCCGAGATTGAATGTCCTTTATAATGTGAGCGAAAATACCCAGGTTGGATTGGCTGGTTCAATAGACTGGACCCGTTTTAATCTGAAAAATTATAGCGGTTATAATGGTAAGGAAGTCGATTATGCTCAGTTTTCCAGCATTCATGGCGGTTTGCAGGTCCATCAACGTTTGATAGGTGCGATCTGGATTCAGGCACAGGCAGGAATGGGACTGCTGAATCGTTATGAATTGTTTGATATGAAACAAAAAACGGTGAATGATTTCTCTATTTCGAATATGGCTTATGGAAAAGCGGGATTGACTTATCGTATGGGTAGGAGGAACTAGATTAAAGTCTTATGAAAAATAGAAATGATCATTCTTCAGCATTTAACTTGCGTTCCTTAATCCTTGCAGCTGTACCAGCTTATGTATTTCCAGCCTTAATGTCATTTACATCTGGTTATTTTCTTCAAAAAAATGAGCTCATGTCGGCTAGTTATATCAGTATCGGTTTGTCTTCTTTATTGTCTACCGTATTTAGTTTTATTTTACTCTGGCAATTTGAATCCAGGCAGATTTTAGCCCATAGGAAATTGTTCAGGTCTCTCCTCATCGTCATGTTAATGATTAGTCTGGGGATGTTATGTTCAACAATACTCAACCTTCAAGCAGAATGCTTTAATATCACATTTTCTGCCTTTCTGGGGGCAGCAATATTAACCATCCGTCATCAGGTAAAAAAATCATGAATAGGAGTAAGATTAAACCAACCATAGTAGTTTTTGGATGCACTGGAACTGTTGGTGCCGAAGTAATGCGGCAACTGAGTAGTGCTGATTGTCGGGCAAGAGGAGTGCTGAGGAACCCTGAACGTGCATATCCAGTTCAGATTGATAAAGGCCAATCGAATGTCAGCTATTTAAGTGCGGACCTAAATTCAGTCAAGGAGCTGAAAAAGGCTTGTTTTGGAGGAGATGGATTGTTTCTTTTAACGGCAACTTCTCCAGATCAGGTGGTACATGAAATCAATATTATTGACGCGGCCAGACAAAGCGGTATAAAAAGGATCGTCAAGTTGTCTGCTCCGGTGGTTCAGTTGCCAGCGAAGGTTGAGGTGAGTGAATGGCATCGTAAAATTGACGATTATATTTCAGGAAATATAGCGGATTATTGTTGCCTGAGACCTCATTCCTTTATGCAGAATTGGGAGCGAAATACTTTTACCATCCGGTATTTTAGTAAGATATATGGTGCATTAGGGAATGCTCCAAGAAATTATATTGACTGTCGGGATGTAGCAAGCGTAGCTGTAAATTATTTATTAGCAAGTGATGCATTAAAAGATCGGTCGGTTGTCTTGGCGGGGCCTGAGGCCATTACGAATATGGAAATGGCAGCGAAGTTATCAAGGGTAACAGGGCGTGAAATTGAATATCTGGACATTAAGCCTGAAGAGTTGCTGAGTCAATTCATCAACAAAGCGAAATTACCAGAATGGCTGGCCACTCATCTTGTAGAACTTGATGATTTGGCCATTAAAGTTCCCGAACCGGAGCAGGATACAATTACCAACTTAATTCTGAGGAGACCAGGTATCATGGATGAATACTTGCAGGAAAAACGGCATCTTTTTACCAGAAAGCCGCTTTGGAAGCTGCTGTTCTAATTTTTCTATAGCATAAGCATTATGTATTGGGAAAGAAATACTTTGCTCCCTGAGGAATTTAAATGACAGCAGTTAATAATAGTTGGTCATTGACTGATGTTCTTTGTATTTTTTGTCAGTTGAAGTTAAATTTTTTCTTATTTTAGTTAACAACACCTAATATTCTAACCAAAGCTAATGTATGGGCCGGAGACGCTACTTTCTGATTTTTTGTATTCTGGCAATTTTTGTATTTGCAGCTGTGCAATGCACACAGGTAGAAAGTAAAAGTAACGACAGTAGGGGGCCGGCCTATGCGGGAAGTGCTACCTGTGTCAGCTGTCATAAAGACCTTACAAAGTCAGCACTCCACAATTCCCATTTTAATGCTTCAAAAATGCTGACTAAGCCTAATTCTGCCGACAGCCTGCATATTCCTGATGGGGAGTTTATTTTTAATGAAAAGACTAAAATGTTGGTAAAAAACCGACCTGATGGTCTTTATCAGACTGCTATGATCAATGGAGTTGATCGAAAAACGGAACATACAGCTATGGTTTTTGGTGCAGGACACAAGGCGTATACTTTTGCCTTTTGGTATGGCAATCAGCTGATGCAAATGCCATTGAACTATCTGACGCAAGAGCAGCAATGGGTAAACAGTCCGGGTTTTCCTGCGGAACAGATTTATTTTGGCAGAACAATCGATCTGCGTTGTTTAGAGTGCCATGGTTCTTTCGCGGAGAAAAAGCCAGTCCAGAGTACTGGTTTTTCAGTTCAGGAAGAATATGTTAAAAATTCCCTCATTGCTGGGATAGATTGTGAGCGCTGCCATGGTCCTGCGGCCCAGCATGTCAACTTTCATCAGGAAAACCCGGAAGTGAAAACGGCCAAATTTATGGTGAATTATAAGCAACTGGCATTAACACAAAGGGTAGATGCATGTGGGATATGCCATTCGGGCGTAGGCATTCAATCGCTGAGTTCTATGTTTAGTTTTAAGCCTGGGGATACGTTAAAAACCTTACCTGAATATAGTGTTTATCGAGGTGAAGATCCTGATGTACACGGCAAACAAAAGCAATTGCTGGAGGCGAGTTTATGTTATAAAATTGGTAAGGCAGAATGTGTGACCTGTCACGATGTACATGATAATAATAAACCTAGTCCGGCAATTTATTCTGCTAAATGCATCAGTTGTCACCAGGATGTGAAGCATGATGCCTTGAAAGAGAAGAATAAGGCAATACTCGCAAAGAACTGTATTGACTGTCACATGCCGATTAAAGAATCTCATGCTATTGCTTTTCAGCTGAGCAACAGTAAAGAAAAGATACCTTATAAGTTACGTACGCATCGTATTGCGATTTACAAAGATTTGGTAAAGGCCAAATGAATTCTATAAGTCTAATCTTGTAATTTGTTAGGCTCCGAGGGAAAAGAAGTCTTCATTAGTTACTTTTACAATTTTTTCATTGGCACCAAAGTTGTAAACGTAAACTTGTACATCCCGATCTTTTTTACTTTTATAGGTTTTTACAGCTACAAAACGTTCATGAACCTTTTTACCATCACTGCCATCTCCTTCGTAACTTCCTTTGAAAAAGTAACACTTTCCTTAGTTTTTACATTGTATGTGGTCGATTTGCTTTCTAAGTTCTCTGGCAATAAATAAAATCAAGTTTGTAAAAGTGTATTTACCTTATCCCTATATAGGGAATCTTGTTTAAATAGTGCTGTTTATTTCCTTGACAATAAGGTGTTTATTTTTTTCCTAACCATTGGAGTCTCTTTTATGGACAAAGACTTTTTGAAATATTCAAGCGCTTTTGATTTATTGCCCATTGCCAGAAAATAGTCGCCGTAGGAATCATAGACCAGATCACTTTCAGGATAATTGGTCACATTTATTTTAAATATTTCTTCAGCTTTGGCATATTGTTTTTGCTTCAAAAAATCAGAGCCAAGTTCGTTTGTCACATCTTCAGGTGGGGTAACCTGATAGCCCAACATCTTTGATACTTCCTGATAATGTTTAATCAAGTCTATCGTCGGGTCTGTCAGGTTTTTGCGAGCAGGATTAAAACGATACTTGTCGAAGATGAAACGCAAAGCATCATATGTCACGATTAGTGGGATGGAACCGTGGTCTTCATTGCCGTAATATTTACTTTCATATCTTAACCCGTTTTGTTTTTCCTCTTTTATATATTGGTCTAAATTAAGAATTGAACGAATGTGCCTGGTTCGTTTAGTGGTGTCGCTTCGGACGGTGCTGATATCCATGCCTTCTCTCAAGGTATTTGCAATTCCTAAATACACTGCGGTTCCGGAAAAATCCTTTTCTCTTAGCACGTTCTTAGTGGTCTTTAACAAATTCATTTCATCCCACCACATGCTTGGGTCTATAGATATGTACGAATTGAACAGTTTGGTATGGTTTATTGCTACATTCATTACTGTTAAGCCTCCAAATGAATGTCCATTTAATATTTTGTAAGGTTGTGTAGGGTATAAGGAATCAATATGTGGTATCAATTCCTTTTCAATAAATGAAACAAATCGTTCGCCACCCCCAGTCGTCTTCAACATTAAACTGTCGGTATAGGGGGGAGCAGGATTTACATGTGTGGGTGTCAGGTCTCTGATTCTATCCGTATTTGGGATGCCAACTACCATCATTTCTGGACAAATGGTATTACCTATTCCCTGACTGAGGTGCTGAATTATACCTACTACTGAATAAAAATGGTCCTCACCATCCAATAAATACAATACTGGGTATCGTTGTTTAGAATCAGGGGTCCAGCTACTTGGTACATGAACCCAGATTTTTCTTTGTTCATTCAGAATTTTCGATTGAATGCTGTCTATTGTTCCAATGGTTACCCTATTGTCCTTTTGAGCCAGGGCACACAGGGAGAAAAAAGCAGTAAAAACGGAAAGTATTAATTTTTTCATTGTAGGAGTATGGTTTGGTTAGCTAGGCCTAAGCATTAGGAATAGAACTGTTTTGAGTATTCTTTTTCCGCATTTAAATGTTTAGATCAGAAATTTGAGATCGAGAAAGATTGCTGTTTTAGTATATCTAAGATAGTGGTTTTCAATTGGATTTATAATGCTATTAGCTGAAACAATAATCAGCCATCGCTATTTTCGTTCTAATTGATTGCGCTCTTCTTTAAAAGGCTGGTTGCTTATTAGTAAAAGGTGTTTCCTATGGCTTTCCAATTTAATTTTTATTATTGCTGATAAATTCAATAACTTGTATTCTTTATGGCCAATTATAGCACCTATACTGATAACGAGTTGATTGCTTTATGGAAAGAAGGTAATGATGCCGTTTTTAGAGAAATTTATCTGCGATATGATAAGCTGCTTTACTTATATGCCTATAAAAAGCTCAGAAACAGAGAAGAGTCTAAAGATGTGGTACAGGATTCTTTTACCTGGCTCTTAAATCACCGCAATGAGATTCAGCTTAGCTCTAGCTTATCCGGATATCTTTATAAAACGGTCCTTCATCAAATTCTGGATATCTTTAAACATAAGGGTATCATTAAAAGATATGTCGAAAGTGGGGAATATTATATTGAACTCGATTCTCCGGAAGCAGATTACCTGATTCGGGAAAAAGATATCGCTACTTTAATAGAGAACGAAATTGCAGCCATGCCTCCTAAGATGAGGGAGATCTATACGCTGAAAAAAAGAGAGTTTTTAAGTACCAAAGAAATTGCGGGACAATTAGGCCTCTCCGTACATACTGTATCCACCCAACTTAAACGCGCACTCAAGCACCTTAAGGTGAAATTGGGAACTATAGTATTCGTTCTATGGATTCTTTCCTGAAAATTATTAATCTGTATATCAGTTAATTACATTATTTATTCTTTTTTTTTTATAGTGGATGTACCTAATCCATGATCCTGAATCGCCTTTACTTATTGTTGAGCCATAAGCGCAAAGAATTCAATGAAGAAAGACATAAAAAAAGTATTGGATAAGGTAAGTTCAGGGAATGCTAGTCCTGAAGAAGAAACTATGGCCAGACTTTGGCTGCATCAACTCCACCAGAATGATGAAGCCGCACTTTCAGAAGCAGAACTTAATGAGGTCAGCGACGAGATGTGGGCATCGCTGGAAAAGAACAGAAAACAATCCTCGCCTAGAACCGGAAAGTTATGGCCTTATATTTCGGCTGCAGCGTCGCTGGTATTGGTGGCGGGTATGGCTTTATATTTTTATAAATACCAGTCATCTGCTCCTGTAAAGGCTCCTCAACAATATTCAAATGATGTACCCGCAGGGAGCAACAAAGCGTACCTCACCTTAACCAACGGAAAGAAAATTCTGCTGAGCACTGCGGCTAACGGAATGCTTGCAGAGGAGGGAGGGATAAAGATTACGAAAACTGCGGATGGGCAACTGGTGTATACCATTGCTGATGAGGGAAAGAAAACAACCGGAAAATACAACCGCATCGAAACACCCATTGGAGGTCAATATGAACTGCAATTGCCGGATGGCACCAGGGTCTGGCTAAATGCAGCCTCTTCCTTAAAATATCCGGCCTCCTTTTATGGACTAAGTCAGCGGAGCGTAGAATTGATTGGAGAAGCATACTTCGAAGTAGCAAAAGATAAAACGAAGCCATTCGTGGTGAAAAGTAAAGGTCAGGAAGTGGAAGTTTTGGGAACCCATTTCGATGTGAATGCCTATCCGGATGAGCAGAGCATCAAGACTACCCTGATAGAAGGCTCTGTGAAATTAAACGGTCAGCTTACTTTAAAACCTGGTGAGCAATCGGTGCTGAGGGATGGAAAATTCAATGTGAAAGAGGTGAATGCAGTTGATGCTGCCGACTGGAAAAATGGCGAATTTGTATTCACGAATGAATCTTTAACCAGTATTCTGAAGAAAGCTGCCCGCTGGTATGGTGTCGATATTGTCTATACAAACGACCTCATCATAGTACCTACATTTTCGGGTTCTGTTTCCCGTTCTGAAAATATTTCCAGTGTTTTAAATATGTTAGAAGAAACCAGTAATGTCCGCTTTTCCATAGCTGGAAAACAAATACGCGTAACTACCAAATAAGAATATATAACCAGGACCTAACCATTCCGATCGTTAAACAACCTAACCGTCAACAACTAACCAAATCACATGAAAAGAACCAAACACAAAGCAAGTTAATACTTCAGGAGGTTTTTAAGAAAAAAGCCATGAAAGTGTATCAGCACCTCCATGGCATTATCTGAGTTAACCCAAAAAACAAATTTGAGATCCGTTCACGTATTAACCCAATCCCACAAAAGTATGAAATTAAATGCTTTTAACCTAGGTATGCTATGCCGATGGCTACTGCCTACACTTTTATCAGCTATGAACTTTGTTGTTGCGAAAACGCTGACAACAAATAAAAGAAGACTACTAATGAGAGTTAATTTGATCATCGCCATCATTACAACCTGCTTATTACAAGTCAGTGCAGCAGGTTTTGCTCAAAAAGTCAATTATGTAAAACAGAATACCACACTTCATCAGGTTTTTCAGGAGATCAAAAAGCAAACCGGTTTCCGGGTTTTGTATTCAGATCAGAATTTAAATAGCCAGATGAAGATTAATGCCAATTTTAAAGATTCAGAATTGAGCCAGGTGATGGAAACGCTATTAAAAGACCAAAACCTGACTTACAAAATGGAACGCAGGAACATCCTGATTAAGATCCGGCCAATTGCCTTCCAGCAGCTCAATACTGCCCTCAAAGACATTAACATCAGTGGAAAGGTGCTCGACAAAGATAAAAAGCCCTTGCCCGGGGCATCTGTCAGTGTAAAAGGGACTAACAAAGTAGTCAGCACTGATGAAAATGGGAATTTTGCCTTGAAAAATATAGAGGAACAGGCCATATTGGTGGTTTCTTTTGTGGGCTATTTAAGAAAAGAGGTGCCGGTTAATGGTGCTAGTGTTGTAAACATTGTGCTCGATGAGGATGTCAGTCTGCTCGGCGATGTAGTGGTAGTCGGTTATGATACCAGAAAACAAAGCGAGTTGACCAGTGCGGTTTCCGTGGTTTCTTCCGAGAAGTTAAAGGATGTTACGGCCAATTCTATTGGTGCTATGCTTCAAGGTAAAGTGGCTGGTTTGCAGGTGGTGAACAGCTCTGGAGCGCCGGGTGCCAACGCGGAAATCAGGCTGCGCGGCGTTTCGTCGGTTAATGCAAATCAAAGCCCTCTTTTTGTGGTGGATGGAATTATTGGTGGTAATTACGATCCTAATGACGTAGAAAGTGTTACGATCTTAAAAGATGCGGGGGCGACTGCCATGTATGGCTCACAAGCAAACGCGGGGGTGATTATCGTAACTACAAAAAGGGCAAAACAGGCCGAAACCAGGTTTGAAGCTAAAGTTTCCACTGGTTTTCGAACTCCAGATTTTGGTAAAATGAAGCTGATGAACAGCAATGAGCTTTATGATTATCAAAAAGAATTTTACCGCGACTACGTGGTTGGTGCTCCCAATAACTCTTATAAGATTGACCTGGTGAAATTCTATTCTGAGCGCCCTTTGTCGCTGCGTGATCAGGATTATGACTGGTCTAAAGAGTCCTTTAAGACCGCTCCGATTTATAACTTCTACCTTTCTGCAAGTGGCAAAACGGAGAAGAACGATTATTATGTAGGCGCATCCTATTATAAAGAGAAGGGGACTTTTATCAATACTGATTTTCAAAGGGTTAATCTACGTGGAAATTCGACGTATCACTTCTCCAAAAAATTTGATTTGACCAATAATATCAACCTCAGTGCCTCACAGGGCAAGAGCTATGATTATATGGATGCCTATTATTCTTTCCTGAATATGCCTTGGGATAATCCTTATGATGCTAGCGGAAACCCAATTTATGTAGATGGTAATTCTACTTTTAAATGGTGGTCTAGGGATAAAATAAATCCGATTCATACGGTACAAAATTCAGAGCACCCTTATAAAGGTTTTAATGTAAATTATGATTTGGGCATCAACTACCGCCTGACCGACTGGCTTACATTTGCCAGTTCAAACCGGTTGTCGGCCTCCTTCGATAAAGGCACCAATTACGTATCCCCACTCGCTGCGGGTACCTATCGTGGGATGGGCTTTCTTGATGAGTTAAATACCCTGAACTACGGCCTCGTGAGTAACCAGTTGTTTAAATTCAATTTTAAATTGGGTGAGCACAGCATAAGTGGTTTTGCTGGCGGAGCTTTTGAAAGCAGTAAAATCGAAACTTCTGGTGCTTCGGGTAAAGGTTTGCCGGAAGGATTGAAAGTACCGGGAGTAATCTCCAGCAGTCAGGTGATCGTGGGCGCACACAATAAATACATCTTACAATCTTTGTTATCGCAGGTAAACTACAGCTATAAAAATAAATATTTCCTGTCAGGTTCATTCAGGTATGATGGTTCATCCAACTTCGCTCCAAGTAAGCAGTACGGTGGCTTCCCATCTATATCGGCAGCATGGGCGGTAAGCAATGAAGCTTTCCTGGCCGACAATCACATTTTAAGTAACCTGAAAGTACGCGCCAGTTACGGCATCACAGGTACACAGGATATTGGGGCATCCCGCTTCCTGGGCTTGTTTTCCCTCACTACTAAATATAATTCGTTGGTGGCTGCAGTGCCTTACCAATTGCCAAGTCCTAACTTAACCTGGGAGAGTAAACGCCAGCTCAATGCAGGTATGGATATTGGATTATTTAACAGGCTGAATTTGACCCTTGATGTTTACCGTAATGACACCAAAGACTTGTTGCTACAGGTATCGCAGCCCTTATCTGTTGGTTTTGAAACCAAATGGGAGAATGCGGGCTCAGTGATTAACAAAGGGATGGAGTTAGGCATTAATTCGACCAACATCAGAACCAAAGACTTCGAGTGGATCACTGATTTTACTTTTAACTATAACAACAACAAATTGGCAGGTTTTCCATCAGATATCGTGAAAACAGGGTCATGGAGCATCTCACAAATCTATCGCAATGGAGGAGATCTGTTCGAATTTTATATGCCAAAATGGTTAGGTGTTGATGCACAAACTGGTGCACCGCTTTGGGAGAAGCTCATCTACAATGAACAAGGTGAAGCTGTAGCGAAGGAAAGTACATCGGATTATTCACAGGCCACCAATCAGGAGGTAGGTTCGGCATTGCCTAAATACCAGGGCGGCTTTAACAACAGTTTCAGGTATAAAAACTTTAATTTAAGAGTGAGCACCTATTTTAATTATGGCAATAAGGTATTTAGTAATAACCTGAGGTTCATGATGAACGATGGTCATGAGCCTTATTACAATCAGATTAAATTACCGAAGGGGGCTAAAATATGGACGCAGCCAGGCGATACCGGAGCTACAGAGCCAAGTGCGCAAAACTCCGCTAATTCTACTGAAACCTCTACGCGTTACCTAAAAGATGGAAGTTATTTTACGATCAGGAACATTGCATTATCTTATACTTTGCCTTCATCCTGGGCGAAGAAGATGAGTATGAGCGATGTAACTGTTGGTATTACTGCGGATAATGTGGCCACCTTCTCGAACTTTTTAGGTCAGGATCCCCAAACTACCATCACACCAACCCGGTATGCAACGCCAGGGGTTTCGGATTTTAAATATCCTAACAATCGCCAGTATTTGTTAAACGTTAATTTCAGCTTTTAAGCAGGTTTCAACCTATTAAATTAAGTATATGAAAAATATAATATTCACCGTTTCCCTCTTTTTGATGGTTGCGGTAAGCAGCTGCAAAAAATTGAGTTCCCTCCCAAGCGATGCGATCAGTACGGAAACGCTGGTAAACACCAGTGAAGGCTTAACCAATGCGCTAAATGGAGCTTACGCTTTGTTTAAAGACCATATTGAATTTAACGGAAAGGTAGACATGAACAACATGTACCTGCGCCAGTTTTATCACTTAACAGACTTTGCCAGCGATGACATTGTTTGCGGACAGGTAACCACCGATCCATTTTACTATAGTTTTAGCCTGGACCATTCACCTGCCCAGGCCAACAGCCGTTACTACTGGTATATTTCCTATAAAATCATTACCGGCGTGAACACCGTTATCGATGCGGTGGAGAAATCAGGTAAAAATGATGCGGCTACCAACCAGTTATTGGGGGAGTGCTACTTTTTACGTGCTTTCTGTCACTTTAACTTAGTCCGGTTATTTGGTAAACCTTACCCGGTTGACCCTAATTCTCCGGGGATCATCCTGCGTACAAACTTGAGCGATCCTTCAAAAAAAGCAAGGTCAACCGTTAAAGAAGTTTACGATTCCGTACTTGCTGATGCCGAGAAAGCGGCGGGTTTAATGACCCGTTCGCGTGGCGTTCAATATGCCTCCCAGGAAGCCGCCTGGTCCTTACTGGCAAGGGTAAACCTTTACAAGGAAGACCAAGTAAAGGCAATCGAATATGCAGACAAAGTGATCAACTCAGGTAAGTTTAGCCTGGCCACTAAAGACACGTACCCAAAATTGTTTGCCAATGCAACCAGTGCCACTGAAACCATTTTTTGTATTGCCTTTACTGTCGTTGATGATTATGGCAAATTTGGCTCTATTGCTTCGATGATTTATTCGGATGGAAACTCTGGCTGGGGCGAGGAATATGCCTCGTCTTCCTTACGTGCGGCCATGTCTGCACATCCTGAGGATGTTCGCTGGTCTTATATTGTTCCCTCAAAAGACGGTGCCGGTGTAGTACAGAAAAAGAATGGGATCGAAATGTATTATATCAGCAAGTTCTCTTTTCAGGATAACCTGCCAAACTTAAGTTCACCCATTATGTTCAGGATTGCAGAAATGTACCTAATCCGTGCGGAAGCAAATGCCAAAGCAGGTGCCAATGCAGCGGCACTGGATGATGTGGATATGATCCGCAAAAACCGCGGCCTGGAAGCCTCGCTTTACAATAGAGTTGTACCTGCAGGTTCCACTGCTTTAGATGTAGTTTTGGCGGAGAAACGTATAGAGATGGCATTTGAAGGGCACCGCAGCTATGATGTGTTCCGTAATAAAAGAAGCCTGAATAAGGCGTATTGGGGATATCACCTGACCGGTTTAAAAGAGACTGATGTAGACCTTTCTAGGATACCAACAGGTTATCCTAACCTGACTGTGCCTTATACAAGTCCGCGTATCATTTACTATTTGCCGGTAGACGAGGTATTGAGCAATCCGCTGGCCACACAGAATCAATAATTTAACGATCACCTTGTAATATATAGAATGATATGAAAAATCTAAAAGCTTACGTGTTCCTGCTGTCGGCGCTGATCGCAGGTTCATTATTCAGCTCCTGTAAGAAGGATAAAACCGAGATAAAAACTGATTTATTATATGAAGTAACTGTGGATGGGGCGACAGCAACGTTCAGCATAAAAACCGAAGGCGTGACCGGTTACCAATGGGATTTTGGCGATGGCAAAACCTCAACCGAAGCCAATCCAAGCCATACTTATCCGGGTAAGGGTAAATATGTTCCAACACTAACGGCCTCGGTAAATGGCGAACCAGTGGAAGCATCAACAGTGCTGCAAATCGCCAAAGTATCCCCTGTAAAAATTAACGATAACTCTTTTGACGACTGGAGTACGGTCACCAAAAATGTGATCCCACTAGGTGCTAAAAAGGGTGTTTTTAATCTGGTAAAACTAGATTATGATGGGAACTATGTGTATTTGTATGGTGAGATGACCGGGAAAAAAGCAGACGCGGTTATTTTTGATTTCTTTATTGATTCGGATAACAATCCAGCTACGGGATGGCTTACCGGTACTTTTACCGATGGTGGTTACGACGTTTTAATGGAGGGTCAGCTGTTGACGGCTGGCGTAGATATTTTTTACCATACCGGTACTAACCAGAGTGACTTTTCCGGATTTAAACCACAGTCGATCGCTGAGGCTTATACCGTAGGCACGGTGAAAGACGAAGCTGGTCTTGTCAAATTTGAGCTGCGTATTGCACGTGGTAAACTGAAAGGTTTAACGGGTACTGGGATGCGGATCGGAATACAGGTCATTAAAAATGACTGGTCAGTAAACCTGGGTAATGCACCGGACGAAGGAACTTCAAGTTTCTTCCTGGATATGAACGAATAATTTTATACCAAAACGATTTATGGAAAAGATTTTAACTGCTGATCAGTCAGCTAAGGGGCGTTTAGTGTCTTTAGATGTGATGCGAGGGATGATTATGATCCTGCTTTGTGCAGAGAGTTGCAGAGTTTATGAAGCAATCATGCAAATTGATCCTGAACAGCCCATGGGTGGCTTGATCACCCAGTTTTTTCATCACCCATGGCATGGGCTGCGCTTTTGGGATTTGGTTCAACCGGCCTTTATGTTTATGGCAGGAGCCGCAATGTATATTTCTTACAGCCGTAAATTGGAAAAAGGACAAAGCTGGGGCGATAACCTGCCGCATATCCTGATTCGTAGCTTAAAGCTTTTTATCTGCGGGGTAGCCTTACATTGCATTTATGCAGATAAGCCCGTTTGGGAGCTTTGGAATGTGCTGACGCAATTGTCGTTCACGATGATCATTGCTTACCTGATCATCAACAGGTCTTCTACCTGGCAGTTGCTCTTTTCCATTTGCCTGCTGCTGCTTACTGAAGTTTTGTATCGCGGTTTGCTGATGCCTGGTTTCGACCAGCCTTTTGCGGAAGGGAAGAATTTTGGGTCTTATGCAGATACTTTGCTGATGGGTAAAATCAACAGTGATGGTTGGGTAGCGATCAATTGCATCCCAACTGCGGCGCATACCATTTGGGGGGTGCTGGCAGGTAAATTACTGATCTCCGGTAATACTGCCAGCTACAAAATAAAGACCCTGGTGATCATGGGAATCATTGCGCTGATTTTTGGCTTCAGTCTGGATCTGTCTGGGATTACACCGATCATCAAACGCATCAGCACCAGTTCGTTCGTGTTGGTTTCGGGAGGCTGGGTACTGTTGATTTTGGCTGCTGTATACTGGCTGGTGGATGTCAAAAACAATGTAAAATATGCCTGGATCTTTACGGTAGTCGGCATGAACGCCATATTTATCTACCTGTTCTTTGAAACGGTAGGTGTACAGTGGCTAAATGGCAAGGTGGCGATTTTTTCAGGCGATTTGTTACATCTGTTCTTAAATGTGCCCCTAAACGTAGCCGCAGTTGTATCGGCCCTAACAGTGCTGCTTGTCGAGTGGGTCCTGTGCTACTGGCTTTATCAGCGAAATATCTTTTTTAAACTATAGAAATCCTCATAAACAGAAGATCATGATCAAAAAAAATATATGGTATGCCCTCAGCATTTGTCTGGCGGTAATGGTGCTATTTGTTTCCTGTAAAAATCAGGAAGATAGCCTGGTTAATATTGAGAAGGTAAACTTAAGTTATGCGGAAAGTACGGAAGATTTCCCGAATCCGGAGCGTGGCTTCTACCGATATTCTGAAGTAAATTCCAGTAACTATGAAGTATTGTCGGCAGAAGAACTGAAAGGATACCGCTCCCCTCAATCTATCCAAAGTGCAAATTACAAGGTGTCCAGTACGCTGGTTTTCAGGTATTATATTCTGGATGATGTAGTCAGTACCGCCATATCAGCCTCCTTTATTTCCAATATTAAAAAGGATTTTGAGGCAGCAAGAACAGCGGGTGTTAAGCTGATCCCTCGTTTTGTCTATACTGCTACAGCTAAGCCTGGGAACTGTCCGGAAGGTTTCATCTGTCCATTATATGGTGATGCACCTAAAGCAATCATTCTGAATCATATCACACAGCTAAAACCAGTTCTGCGCGAAAATGCGGATGTAATTGCCTGTGTGCAGCTGGGTTTTATCGGAACCTGGGGGGAGCAATACTACAGCGATTTCTTCGGCGATGCCTCCAGCAATGGTGGACAGGGCAATAAACTGCTGGACAACAACTGGAGAGACCGGATTGAAGTGATCAAAGCCCTGCTTGACGCCGTACCTGCCGACAGGATGATCCAGCTACGTTACCCACAGATTAAGCAGCGTTATATTTATGGCATTAATTCTCTGATTACCTCAGCAGCGCTAACAGAGAGCAATGCTTTTAATCAAAGTGATATCGCGCGTTTGGGCTTCCATAACGATTGTTTTATGGCAAGTGTTAACGATTTTGGTACTTACGAAGATTACGGCAACAGTTCAACGCCACGCACATCCGATGGAACGGTCATCAACACTTTGAAGGATTACTTTAAAGCCGACAGCAAATTTGTAGTTGTGGGCGGGGAAACCTGTTCTGACGACTATAGCCCTGCTAACGATTGCGAGCCTGCTGGCAAAATACAGGCAGAATTGGCATCGCTGCATTACAGTTTTATTAATGCCCATTATAACAATGCCGTTAATAACGATTGGCAGGACGGGGGCTGTATGGATAATATTAAACGTAATCTGGGTTATCGCTTCGTATTGCAAACTGCTGCACTGCCCGATAATGCGGTAAAAGGAACGGTAATGAACATCACTCTGAACCTTAAGAATGTGGGTTATGCATCGCCATATAACAAACGTCCCTTGAAACTGGTACTGCGCAATACTGCAAGTGGCGAGGTTAAATCCTTCGGGCTCTCCGCAGATGTCAGGAAATGGTACTCTGGAGTGGTAACGGTTACTGAAGGTGTTCCGATTCCTGCTGATTTTCCGGCAGGTGATTATGAGATGCTGATTCAACTGCCAGATGCTTATGCCAGCATTGCGGCAAGGCCGGAGTTCAGTATCCGTCTGGCAAATGCGAATGTTTGGGAGGCCGCTACAGGTTACAATAAACTGAACCATACCGTAAAAATTAACTAAACCGTACCCGGAAAATCAACCCATAAATCCAAGTAAATGATCAAGGTCTTTAAAATATATTTGTTATTCAATTTTTTGTTTTGCGTATGGGCTTTGCCGCTTTATGCGCAAACCAGTCTGACGATTAAAGCCGGAGAGCAGTGGTTTGGCGGTGCGGTAAATGAAGCCCATCTGATGCCCTTTAAAGAGGGCTATAGTCTGGATATGTACGGCGATACCCGTGGAAATCAGGCGGTACCACTACTAGTGTCTACTAAAGGGAGGTTCATTTGGAGTGAAACACCATTTAAGTTCAGCTTCGAGAAAAACCAACTGCTGATCAGTCATACGAAAAGTATGGTCACTATTGATTCCGCAGGTAAAAATCTGAAAGAAGCATTTGGCAATGCCTCAAAGCGATTCTTTCCTGCGAAAAATAAACTGCCCGATACCTTGCTATTTAGCAAACCTCAATACAATACCTGGATAGAGCTGGTTTATAACCAAAACCAACAGGACATCTTAAATTATGCCAGGGCGATCATAGATAATGGTTTTCCGCCGGGTGTATTGATGATTGATGACAACTGGGCGGATTATTATGGCCGGTTCGATTTTAGGGCAGACCGGTTTACAGACGCAGCGGCGATGGTAGATACCCTGCACCAATTAGGTTTTAAAGTGATGCTTTGGATGAGCCCGTTTGTATCGCCGGATACGGAAGTTTTCAGGGAATTAATGGCCAAAAAACTACTGATTTTAGACAATGGGGGGGTGCCCGGTAACACCTGGGCTAAAGCAGAGAAAGCCGCGATCATTCCCTGGTGGAATGGCTATAGTTCGGTTCTTGATTTCAGCAATCCTGAAGCAAAGATATGGTTCCTCAGCCGACTGGAACATATGGTAAGTACCTATCACCTGGATGGCTTTAAGTTTGATGCCGGGGATGCTGAATTTTATCCGCCTAATGCTTTGGCCTTTAAAAGTGTAAGCCCAAATGAGCACAGCAGACTTTGGGGCGAAATCGGTTTGTCCTATCCGCTGAATGAGTACCGCGCGATGTGGAAGATGGGGGGCGAAGCCCTGGTACAACGCTTACGCGATAAAAAACACAATTGGGAAGACCTCCAAAAACTCATACCGCACCTTTTGACCGCTGGTTTATTAGGTTATCAGTTTACTTGTCCGGATATGATCGGGGGTGGAGAGTATGGTTCGTTCATAGGAAAAGATAAACTGGATGAACAACTCGTGGTGCGATCTGCACAGTGCTCGGCATTAATGCCAATGATGCAATTTTCTGCAGCGCCCTGGCGTGTGCTTTCAAAATCAAACCTGGCGGCAGTTAAAAAAGCGGTAGATATCAGGGCAAAGTACACACCATACCTGATGGAAGTGGCAAAGAATGCAGCTGCAACCGGCGAACCCATTACCCGCAGTATGGAGTATGAATTCCCTGATCAGGGTTTTGCTGAGGTAAAAGGACAATTCATGCTGGGCAGCAAGTACCTGGTGGCGCCGATGCTCGCTGCTGTTGGTAAAAAGGCTGTTTACCTGCCAAAAGGTAACTGGAAGGACGATCAGGGCAAAAAGCTAAAAGGCCCGTTAACCATGATCATGGAGGTAGCCCTGGATCGGCTGCCCATATTTGAACGTATTAACCACTGAAGAATTAGTTAAAGCTGATGAACCTACCTATTTATAATTAAACGATAAACCAAAAACCTTTTCATTTTGAACACTATACAAAATCTATTCGAAATTACTGCTAAGTTTAGATGTCATGTCGATATCTCTACGCTGAAATCTTATGGGACAGGACATATTAATGACACCTATCGTCTGAAAAATCTTGCGACAGAAGAGTATGATTACCTGCTTCAGAAGATCAACCATAATGTATTTAAAAATGTACCCAAACTCATAGAAAACATGTGCAGGGTGATTGCACATCTTAAAAAGGAAATGCTGATTTCAGGAGAGGGCGATCCTGAAAAAGAGGTGATGACGCTCGTTGCCACAAAAGAAGGCCCTTATTTTTATCAGGATAGCAATGGGGCATATTGGCGAATGTGCCATTTTCTAAAGGATACCAAGACCTACGATGTGGTAGAAACAGAGCAACAGGCTTATGAAGGTGGAAAAGCCTTCGGGAAATTCCAGTACATGCTTTGTGACCTCTCAGCTGACCTGATGTATGAGGTGATCCCTGATTTTCATCATATCGGGAAAAGGCTGGGACAGCTGGAGCAGGCAAGGGCTGAAGATCCGCTAGGCCGTGTTGCGCTCGTATCTGAGGAGCTGAAAACCATAGATGCCAGTTCTGGATCAATGTCGTATTTTCAACAGGAAGAGCAGCTGCTTACTTTGCCGAGACGTGTCATCCATTACGATACCAAATTCAATAATGTGCTGTTAAATTTAGAGGATAGGGCACAATGTGTGATCGATCTGGACACGGTAATGGCAGGCTATGTGGCTTACGACTTTGGCGACGCGATCCGCACGATCATCAATAGCACTACAGAGGATGAGGAGGAATTGTCCAACATCAAACTAAATATTCCATTGTTTAATGCCTATACCAAAGGGTATATGGAACAGGCCAGGCTATTCATTAACGAATGCGAACTGAGGTCTTTGATGAAAGGAGTGCTTCTGCTGCCTTACATGCAGGCCGTTCGGTTTCTGACGGATTATATCAATGGAGACCGTTATTACAAAATAGAATCCACACACCATAACCTTCAGCGGACCAGAGCACAGCTTAAATTACTGAAAGAGCTGTTTGAACATTCCGAATCTATGGAAGACAGCATTTACACAGAGGCCAGGAAACACCAGTTAATTAAAAATTAAAAAGATGAACAGAAGACATTTTTGTGCCAATGGATTAGTAGGATTGGCAGGGCTGACTTTGATGCCAGAGGCATTATTTGCAAATGCAAAAGACAAGATCCGCTTAGGTTATATTGGGGTGGGTTTAAGAGGTCGAAATCACATCAGTGAGGGGCTCCTTCGTTCTGATGTGGAGATCACCGCCATTTGCGACACTCAGGAAAGCTCCTTGAAATATTGTCGCGCGCAGTTTGTGAAAGCAGGGAAGAAATTGCCTGCTGAATATACCGGAGGGATTGATGCTTACAAGAAATTACTGGATCGTAAAGATATCGATGCAGTCATCATTGCGACACCATGGGAGTTCCATAAGGACCAGGCGATCAATGCCATGAGGGCTGGAAAATATGTGGGCTGTGAGGTAATTGCAGGCATTACCGTGGCAGACCATTGGGAAATCTTAAAGGCATATGAGGAAACAAATATCCCTTACATGACACTCGAAAACGTCTCTTATCGCAGGGATGTGCTTGCGGTATTAAATATGGTCAGGAACAATGTTTTCGGCGAACTGGTTCACCTGGAAGGCGGATATCAGCATGACCTGAGACCTGTTCTGTTTAATGATGGCGTAAATTTTAATGGCAAAGGCGGAGAATTTGGTCCTCATACTATTGGTGAGGCACAATGGCGGACACAATGGAATGCCGATCGGAACGGGGATATTTATCCTACCCATGGTGCTGGCCCAATTATGAATTACATCAATATCAACTGTGGCAATCAGTTTACAAACCTGGTTTCTTTTGCTTCAAAATCCAAGGGCTTGCACCGTTATATTGAGAAGGTATCTCCAGGAAATAAGAACCTCTCTGTGAACTTTAAAAATGGAGATTTGATTACGACCATGTTAAACTGTGCAAATGGAGAAACGGTGACCTTAACACATGACACGCATTTGCCAAGACCTTACTCCTTGGGATTCAGGGTGCAGGGAACTGAAGGTTTGTGGATGGATGTTGCGGATTCTATTTATGTAGAAGGGAAGTCCGGAACCTATGACGAATGGGATAAAGCGAAGACATGGCTGGATAAATACGACCATCCGCTATGGAAAAAGTACGAACATCTGGCCGAAGGTGCAGGTCATGGCGGAATGGACTGGTTTGTATTCAATGCTTTTGTGGAGTCGGTGAAACAGAAAAGACAAACCCCTATAGATATCTATGATTCCTTGACTATGAGTGTCATTACACCGCTATCCGAGCAATCTCTGAAAGAAGGGAATATGCCGCAGAAGTTTCCTGATTTTACCAAAGGAAAGTGGCAGGATGCCAAGCCAAAATTTGCACTAAATGACAGTGGTTTTTAGCCTGGACCTTTAATTATTTAACCCTTAAAACAGGAAAAGCCTCAGCGAATTGTGAGGCTTTTCCTGATCCTTATAATGGAGGATGGCGTCAGAATAAATATTGATCTTATTGACTGCGCTTATTGGATGGTATAACCAATGTAGACAAACACCGATGAATTCGACATCAGGCTTTTGTGAACTACATTGTTAAACTGCCAGCCAAAGCCACCTACTACATTTGTTGGTTCGTTATCCTTGGAGAAAAACACTCCTGTTCCCAGGTTGATCGGTGTTTTTGGCTCGTTGATGCCCGCGCGTGCGAAGGCATTTATTCCAAGAATATTTTTCCCGAACAGCCGAGGCAGTATTCCGTAATCGAGTCTCAAAGGAAAGCTGTGATAGGTCTGGTAGTCGCCCAATTTTCCAGCATCTTGTTTACCTACCGAATAGTTTGGTGCAGAGCCCAATAGTGTGGATCCGATTCCATCATCAAGATCTTCTGTATTATTGGTGACCCTATAGCCGAAGGAAATACCCGCAAGGCTATAAACCGGATTATCATTGGACGTTTTTGAGGTGTAGAACCAATTTTTGTTCAATGAGGCAAAGGGCTGAAGTTTCTTGAGTTCAGTCTTCGAATAGTTTAAAGTATCGAGCATAGCGTACTTGTCATAACTTAGTCCTGCTTTTAGATAGAAACTGCGTGGTCTGGTATAGATGGGTGTTTTGGTGTCATAGTTCTCTTTCTGTATACCCCAAATTAGTGCAGCGGAGATTCCTGTGTTGAGCTTTCCCTGTTTGTAAACATTGCCAATTCCATCCTTGACTTTAAGTTTGAGGTCAAAGCCCAACATTGATCTTCGGCTAATCATTTCAGTTGCCGAATTTTTTACTTGTCCATCTTTAAGGTTTCTCGTACCAATATAGGAGAGCGTAAAGGATTCCGAAGCGGTGTTGATCCTGATATTAAACCAGTCCTTAAGATCAGCATTCTTTATCAGAACAGATTCACCGCTAGCGTCTTCAAAGACTGTCTGAGCCTTGGTACTAAGGCTGAGGGCTGTTAGCAATAACAGGATCGTTATTTTTATCTTCACGGGTTTTAATGATTAATTGATCTGAAAATGGATCCGTTTTGAATGGTTCCTTGATTGTCTGTGTCTTTGTGAAACTGCCGATTTGCTCTTTTTTTCCGGTGGTCCTAAAAGCTTTGATGGCTAGTGTATACTCATAATCGCCCTGGCTGGAACGGACAACTGAATTAAGGTTGAGGATGGTTTGCGGCCGTTTGACTTTCGTATAGGCCGACATGGTCAACTTATCAGGAGAAATACAGGGCTTATATTCTTGGTCATTGATGTTCATCGTGAAAATCTTGAACTTGGTATTGTCAGGAGTGGTGTACTTGATCTCTAATTTGATGTAATCATCTTTTTCCTTTTCTGGAACTGCATCTATGTTTTCTAAGCATGCCGACGCTCCGCTCAGTGCCTCACTCAATCGCAAAAGATCATCGCTGCGCCCTTCTTGCAGTCCTGTAATTTCTACTTTTTGAAAGGTCTTTAAGTCGTTCTTATTTACTTTATAGGAGTTGAATTCTGGACCAGAAATATCTATGATTTTTGGACGGTTAAAAATACTTTTGACCTGTAGCCCGACAAGTACGATGATTACCGTCCACAGTGGCCAGGTTTGCCGCAGATAGCGGCCAATGTTTTGAGCGTTCATTTGAAGAGATTAATTTATAATTTAAAGATAATAACTAGTTATCAAAATTTCTATTGTTTTTTAAAATATTCAGGGGGAGATTCGTGTTTATTGCTTTGATTTACAGTTAGTAAAGAGATGCGGGAGTATGAGTGTCGGTGTCGGCTTTTGATTTACGGCGCCAAAAAACAATGGTCAGGTAATATGATCTCAGTCTAAAAAAACAGTACATTTGAGATACCACCACCTATAGCCCCTTTATGAACGTCGGTAAGGAACTCTTGTTTTTTTTTAGTGCGCTAGGAGCCTTCAACGGGCTTATTTTAAGCTTATACTTTTCTTTCTTCACCAGGAAAAAATACTTGAGCAGTTATTTTCTGGGCGCATTGTTGTTTGTGCTGAGTGTGCGGATTGGTAAGTCAGTGTTTGTATATTTTGATGGTAATCTGCCGAAGATCTATCTGCAGATTGGTCTTTCTGCCTGCTTTTTTATCGGCCCTTTCCTTTATTGCTTTCTGAAGTCCGCGGTTAAGGGATTGGAGGTAATTCCTGAATCCTGGAAATGGATGATGGCCTCATTATTCCTGGTGATACTGGTGACGGGTATATGCTATCCTTATGAAAATTATTCATGGCTCTGGAATCAATACTTTAGTAAGGTTATTTATTTGCAATGGTTTATCTATATCGTTATTTCAACCTTTGTGATCAAAGGAGTGCTGAAAAAAATGTTTAGCAAAGGGCAGCAATTGACTCCGGCTGAAACCTGGCTGCTGATGATATTTTTCGGGAATGTAGTGATTTTCATGACCTTCTTTCTAAGCTTGATCCGGGCGCCGTTTATGTCCTATATCAGTGGTTCAATTGGTTTTTCTCTGATCTTATACCTGATTATTTCAGTGCTTCTGTATAGAAAGAAGACCGACGACCTGTTTTTACTCAGTCCGACAAAATACCTGGGTAAAAAAGTGAATCAGGAAGAAGTAGTAATTTTGATGGAAAAACTGGAAAAAGCTATGTCAGAACAGGCGATATACAGAAATCCGGACCTGAAATTAGGTGATTTATCAAAGGGGGTAAATGTAAGCAGCCATCAATTGTCACAGTTCTTGAATGATCATCTGGGGAAAAACTTTACCACCTTTGTCAATGAATTCAGGATCAATGAAGCATGCAGGATCATCTCAACGGATCATCGCCTTACGTTGGAATCGATAGGTTATGAGGTCGGTTTTAACTCCAAGTCTACCTTCTTCGCTGCGTTTAAGAAACTAAAAGGGACTACACCCTTGAGCTATCAACAGCATACGTTAAAAAAGTAAACGTAGCCTGGTTCCCGTACTAATTTATAAATCCGTACTCCTGATTCCTATTTCCGGAACCTGCTGCAAGATTTTACTGTTGATTTTTGTGAAAAAGAAAAACCAAATCCAATTCGCAAATGAAAATCCTGCTGATCACATTTCTCAGTATCTCGACTTTATTCTTCCCGTCCCTAAAATTAAAAGCTCAAAATATCCAGAGCATTTCTGCCAGGGTAATTGATTCAAATCATGAACCCCTCATGGGTAATGTATTACTTTACATTGCTGCGGATCCTACTTTTAAAAAGGGGGTTAGTTTCCTAAACGGCAGCTTTGAGTTGTCAGCTATTCATCAGAAAGAAGTGACTTTGAAATTAAGTTCTCTGCTTTTTGCTGACACCTTGATCCAGGTGAAATATAGTGGTACAGCAGCTATTGATCTAGGAACTATCGTGATTAAAACTCGTAATGTGCAGTTGAATGAAGTTATGGTCAGTGCTCAGGTGCCATTGATGCGGTCTATGGCGAACGGTAACCTTGAGGTGAAGGTTGCCAATACCTTACTTGCGAATAGCAGTTCCTTAACTGAAATCCTCAGCAGGGCTCCAAATATCACCATCAATGATGGACAGATTACGGTGATAGGTAAAGGTGAAGCCACGATTTACCTTAATGGCAGAGTGATTACCGCTGAGCGGATGTCTTCTATTCCCACTTCGCAGATAGAGAAGATTGAGATCATTTCTAATCCCTCTTCAAAATATGATGCAGAAGGAAAAGCGGTCATTAACATCATTACTAAAACTAATACTGGAGAAGGTATACTCGCCTCTATCAGTCAGCAGGTTACGGCATCTGAATTTGCAGGACTGAGCACCAATACTATGTTTGACCTCAATTACAATAAAGAAAAACTTTCTGTAGTTGGTAATTATAGTCTTTTTAAAGGGATGTACCGGGAGCAGCTGTATACCACCAGAACGCGGCCTTCAGCAGCGGATTATTTGCGATCTGAGTTAACCACAAACTGGAATGGGAAACTTCATAACGTTTCCAATTATGGGCTCGGTGCTCAATATAATATCAATAAAGACAAAAGCCTTTCCTTGGGATATAGTGGGAATTTAGAAAAAGAAGGGGGGAGTCAAGATAGTAAGAACAACATTAGCACGAGTGAAGGAACGCGTTTTTATACCAGCGACATCAAGAAAAATGAACGCAGGCTAAATCATTCCTTTACCTTTAATTACAACCAGACTATAGATACGCTGGGCTCGGTATTTTTTATCGGTAGTCAGTATTCGAATTACGATTCAGACATCAATGACCTCATTGACGAGCAAAGTTTTATCAATGGAACAGGTGGCTTCAGGGTCCTGAAAAATGATGTTCAACATGAAATTATGATTTCCAGTACGCAATTAGATTATGCCAAAGTTTTCAATGCCAGAGAAAAGCTGGAGCTAGGGCTTAAATTCAGCTATGTGAATACCAATTCTGGTACCGGTTTCGACATTTCGGAGAATGGGGGAGATTTTAGACCGGATGAGCACTTATCAAGTGATTTTGGATATATAGAGAAAATACCGGCAGCTTATTTGAATTACAGCGGCCTGATAATGGGCAAGATTAACTTCGGACTGGGTCTTAGGGGAGAATGGACCAATTACCAATTAAATACGAGTGTTGGAGGGGGGCAAGCGCTCCGAGATCATTATTTTAATGTTTTTCCGAACTTAATGCTCAGCAGGATGATTTCTGATCGGCTTAAATTGAGTGCTTCTTACGTTTCGAGGATCACCAGACCCAGGTATCAGGCTTTAAATCCATTTGTGGTATATCAGGATCCTTTACAACGATAGAAGGAAACCCTAACCTTATTCCTGAGAAAGTTCATTCTTTCGAATTAGGCGCAAATTACCGAAAAATTGACTTGAGGGTTGGTTATAATTATGTGAAAGATCCTTATAGTGCTGCCGCTTTGAAGGGAAGTATACCAAATAGCTATGTCTTAAAAGGCCTCAATCTGGAAAAGAGTCATGCTTATTTCGCTGCACTTTCTGTCTCCACAGGTATCGAATTCTGGACGGCTATAAATACATTAAGCCTCACCTATACCAAAATGATAGATGATCAGTTTTCTTTTGTATCCCTGTCGCCAAGGCCACAATGGTATTTATATTCCAGCAATACATTTAAGGTGAAAGATCTGTTTAAGTTAGAGTTGTTAGCCTGGTATCTTGGCGAGCGGTCTACAGGAGTGTATCAATATCGAAGCAGATCTTTAGTGACAGTAGGGATTAATAAAGAATTTTTTAAGGATGCATTAAAGTTGAAGTTTTTGGCAAATGATATCTTTAATAAAACAAATAGTTCAGGAAATTATAGTGTTGGAGAAACCGACATTTTTTACGACAGGACATTTAATAACAACTATTTCCGGCTGATGGCCACTTATAGTTTCGGTAAACTGAAAAACAGCACTTATAAAAATAAGGCAACAGGGCAGTCAGAAAATGGCAGGGCAAATTAATTTTTATCAGCGGACCTTTTTTATAAACAAAATCCATTCAAGATTTGGTTAATACTTTAAACTGATAGAGAATTAATGGAAGGATAAAATTATTAGTCCCGATCTTTCGATCGGGACTAGACGTTAGTGTGCTTTAAGTTTGCCAGCTATGGTTTCAAGCTTGCTTTTTAACTTGGTAATCGCACCATGAAGGGCTAAATCATAATTATTTCCTAAGCTGGAAACAGCAAAAGGCTCTCTACCTGAAATTCTTGCCTCTAATAAACAACGTTTGTCATCTATGCCTTCTTTACTTCCATTTTCGTCTGATAAATGTACCTCCAGACGGCTAATTAAATCATCGAATATGCCAAGACCCTCATTGATCTGATTTTTAATTTTTTCTTCGTATTCCTGGTGTATTGTTAAGTTTTTGTCGGTGTTCAGTTGGATAGTCATAGTCTCTTAGTTAAAATGTTTCTATCTATTGAACAATAAAACCAGGTTTTGGTTTTATTGTTCAATAGAATTCTTTCCTGGATTTTCAAATTTATATTTGTCTGTTCGATAGACAGGCATGTCTTGTATACCCATGACGCGTTTGTTCAGTTTGGCTTACGATCAAGGGTAGTTCATTCTTTAACTAGCAGTTTCAAATACGTAAAAATCTTCCCGCTATGCTCTGCTTCGTGATAGTTAGCCGCTTGTAATGCCTGGACATGATTTTTTACTTGAATTCCGATGGGTAATTCAAAAGGGGTATAGTTGACAAATAAACTGGATTCAAGATCTGATTCGAGTTTATTAACTGTATCAATCAATAAATGTTTCAGCTCATTAACATCTGGAGTAACCTTCCAAGAACCGGGAGAGGATCCAATTTTGAAGGACTCCATGAATTCTTTAGATATATACATTGGTAATCCGCTGCGCATATACATATGCCTCTGTTGGGAAGTGATACAATGACCAATTTGCCAGATTATGTTATTGTTAAAGCCCTCTGGAATTTTTAATAATATTTCGTAACTGTTTGTTTCCATCAATTGCAATAGCCTAGTCCGGCTAGCTCTTAAAATTTCAAATTCGAAACGTTCATGACTCATTTAAGTTTGTTTAAGTCCTTAGTACTGAAAGGAGAACTGAGGTTTTCTAAAGTAACTTTTTCAAAGTAAAGTTCAAAATTGACAGCTCATTTTTCATAATAGGTGCCTAATTATGGGGCTGGCCATGTAATTAAGAAGTTTTAATAACTTGCAGCATGGAATTCACCCAGAAATATCATTGGAAAATTATACTCAGCTATTTCTTTTTAGCTACGGGTATATCTCTAATTTTCAGAGTTTATGAACCTGGGTATTTGGACTTTATTAAGTTGCCCTATGGATTCGGACTTAATCTAGTGGTGGGATTTGGCCCGCTTCTGGCTGCTTTCTTATGCCGAAAACTATTTAAAGATGTGGTTGTAGTTCGTAAATTACCTTTATTCGGCAGCTCAATGTGGCGAAGTATTGCTTTTGTTTTGGCTCCAGTTGTGGTGCTGTGCACGATAGGTATAAGAAATCAGGAAGGACTAGATATTCACCTACTGGGTTTAAAAACAGGTTTAATGTGGCTCATTTATATTTATGGAGAAGAGTATGGATGGAGGGGGTATTTGCAACAATTGTTACCGGAGAATACTTTCATGAAGGCGCTTACTATTGGTATATTATGGTATTTCTGGCATCTTTCTTTTTTATTTGATCATTATAATCTTTTAAAAGAGTTGATCTTTTTATTGGTGCTAACTGTGGGGAGTTATATTGCATTGCTAGTTACCAACCGAACCGATAGTCTGTTAACAGCATTAGGTTTTCATTTTTCTTTTAGTGTGATGACAAATATTCCGTTTACAGTAAATTATAAATACGGGGTTATCATCATGGTCGTTTTTTGGGCAATACTTCTGTGGAGTTGGAAGCAGAATTTCGGGTATAAAAAAGATAGAATTATCAATTGATTGAAGTAAACTTTTAGTGTCATCTTGTAAGAATTTATGGTAAGTAGCTCCCTATACTTTACTCACCAAATTGCTCAGCATTAATAGTGGAACTATGGTGAATTCTGATATTGCTGAAGAGATCATGAGATTCTATCGTTAAAATAGTATTAGGGGCGGTTTTGTAATTCGACTCTTTGAATTACTCACTATTTTTTTAATACGTTTTAGCTGCAATTGCTAATATGTAAAGATAGCTATTCTCTTCAAAAAGTAAAACGAATTTGCTATGTGGTTTGACCCCAGCGCGGGGTACTGACCGGAATCGAACACATCGATTCCGGTTTTTTTTATGCCCTTTATACCTTAAAATGTGCTTTAAACTGTGTTCAAAGTATTGCTACTGAATCTATTTTTTTTTAAACATCATGAGCGGGCATTTTTTTAACCAAATCATTGTATTTTTATTTGTCTCGATCGGCATAATACAAATTCCTCTGTATTATATATGTTTTGGGTATACCTTTTCAGACCCAATTTATTTATCATATACTCATTATCAAAAACTAAAGATGACGTTTAAATAATGAAATGAGTTCTTGATTAATTGTAGAGGATCAGGGTCTAAATTTTTTACTAGTAATCCTGTTTTATAAGTTGTATAGACAATATGAGTGTTTCTTTTTAGGAGATCAAATAAAACAGGGAATAATGAGAATCGGTTATCATTTCATTAGGGCAATTTTAATCTTGTTGCTTAAAACGGATACGTTATCTTGACTTAGGTTATCATTAACAAGTATCATGATTCCCACTTTGTCTTCGGGATAGGTCACACAAAGTGTGCTAAATCCAATACCTGTCCGGCCACTATGGTAAAGAAAGTGTTTCCCCTCATTATTGCCAATCATCCAACTTAAGCCAACACCAGTACTGTCTGTTTGTTGATAAGTTTCCTCGTGTGATAATCTTATCGCAGGGTCAGTTTCATCAACATTAGCTATTACATATTTAAGCATATCCGTCATGGTTGAATTCATACTCGGCCCCCCAGGGTAAAAAAGGTTAGTATTAATCTCATTTGTTTTTTTGTTTGTGAGATCATACCATTGTACGGGACGTAATGCATCTTTATATCCCTGAATAAAACGGTTTAACTGGTTAACAGGAATTTTCGTTCTTGTATCATAGAGACCAAGGTGGCTTTTAAGGTAATTTGTCACTAACAGCTCATACGGTTGATGATATATCCTTTCAAGTAAAAGAATAAGGATTGTCATGGCATTGCCGTTATATTCATACTTAGTACCGGGCAATGTATCAAGCTTGAATTTATGCATATCTTTCATTAAGGTATCCTGATTATACTTCGCAAAGAAATCAAGCTGTTTAGGCAGACTTATGTTCTTTATGCTATCGATGACTTTTGCCGGAAAATTTCTGGATGACTTCGGTAGACCAGACGTATGATTCGCTATGTCAATCAATCTTACGGGGCGAGCTTGATATTGCAAATTAGGATACTTTCCTGGGAGATATTTCCGGATGTCGTCTTGTAGGTTTGCTCTTTTATCTATAACAGCTTGTGCAAGCATAACTCCAATAAATGTTTTGGCTACGGAACCTAAATTAAATAACTGATTTGCTTTAATTAGTTGACCTGTTCCTTTTTTTGATTCACCATAGTTGTATATTGAACTGCGTCCATTTTGATAAATAGCGATTGAAAGACCAACCGTGCCTGGATTAGCCATGTAATCTGCTGCAGCTTCTTGTACAGCTATATCTAATTTGTCTATGAGGGGATTATCAGTAAGCAATTTTTCTGTTTGTGAACAGCACTGAATAGAAATTAAACTAAGTATTATAGTTGTAAATATAAAAAAGCATTTTTTCATAATAAAATTTACACTATGATGCATAGCATAGTACCTTGTTACATAGGAAAATCTTATATTGTTATGGCACTTTAATTTTTATCAAAAAAGGTGATATAATCTCCTGTAAGGTGTGCGAGCCATCCATTTTACCTAGATACCTGCATTTAATGGCTTCGGAAGTTATTCCGATACCGAAATTTACCAACTCCTGATGTGCTTGATAAACTGAACTTTGCAGTTGATCCAAATAGGAATTAAGCATCTTCACATCTTCTTTCGTTCCGATCAATCGGCTGGATCTCTTACTCCAACGGCTGGGGTTACAATCCCTGCTGGTCGCGATTTCTGCACGTTTACCATCAACCGTAATTCTCATGTAGATAGGGGTGTTGCCCCTGATGTAGTTCTTTTGCTTTTTCAGATAAAAAAGCAGGCTGAAGTTCGTTTTCATCATTTAATGATTAAGGGTGAAACAAAAATAGCTTTGCAGTTTAACGCTTACAAGATGTTCAGTTTGTAACTACCTGTTCATTAGTTGAATATGTGCAATTCGGTGAGTAGGGTAAATTTTCCAAATGACTCACCGAATCGCTCAATTTTTTATGAGAATTGGTGCGAGTTTTGCCACCCCGGTAAAAGTAAAAAGGCCGTTAGTCATGCGATTAACAGCCTTTTGTACGTTTTGATTTTGAATCTTGTGATCCCGCTGGGATAATAACCTAATATTCCAAGTGGTACTAAATGAGCAAGATATAAATAATATTTGATCATCATTTCAATGAGGGCACCGAAAAGGGCACCAGTTATTTTGATTCGATTTGACCAATTTTAAAGAACAAGTGTTTTCTCTAATGTAGTAAATACTCTTTTGAATTGCAATTTTTTATATTAATTACTGCCTTTTCAATCAACGTTTTATTAATCTAGTTTGTCTAAATTGTTTGAGTTTTTAATTTTCGCCACTACCCAAGGACTTGTCAAAACTAATAGTCTCTCATCTTCAATTTCGTTTTATTAATTTAAAAGGGAAAAATTATGGCAACATTGGAATTACTTACTAAAGAAGATCTTGAAATGTTCAAATTAGAACTATTTGCTGAACTTAGACGACCAGGACAAAAGTTACATAAACAAAGTGAGCAAAAAGAATGGCTGAAAAGCTATGAAGTTCGAAAACTGTTAAGTATATCACCTGGAACGTTACAGAGTCTTAGAAATACTGGTACATTAAAATTTAATAAAATTGGAGGACTCATGTATTACAAATATGAAGATGTCGCCACATTAGTTGAAGGTAAAAGTAGGGAAGGTAGGTGATATGAATGTTAAATAAATACTTCAAAATGTTTAATTTTTGGAATGGTTCTGCTAAAAATCAAATAGACCGTATTTAAATTTAGCAACAAAAACACATTTACAATAAATCCGTTCTGATTTTGAGCGGGGGAGAGGGAATTCTAATAGAACACCTTTAAGGAATTTTTACTGTTTTAAAGCAAATTTTTGGTAAATAGTGAGATTTCCCTCTTATCTTTTTTCGATGGTAGGGAGTTATAAATTTTCAACGTTTATGATAAATCATTTGTTCTTGAAAAGTATTTTCAATTCAGGCTCCAACTCTAGGGCAAGATAGAGGTAAGTAATTAGCTTAATGGCGTTGGTCTTAGTACCGAAGTTATGATTAGCTCCATGCAGAATGCCATGCCGATTTAATGTGTTAGCGGTGTGCTTTTCAGTGCGATAGTAGGCATAATAATGACTTGAAAAATGCAAAAAGTGGCTGAGTGCGATGCCAGCTAAACCTAGTTCATAGTCATGTTGGAGCTCATTTTGAAGTGCCTTTTTTAAAATCAAATGCCCAAATTAGACAACAAAGAGTAACATAAAATTATTCGTTTTCCTTAACTGCATTGTGGAACATATAAGGTGCTTCAAATAGGATGTGAGCCAAAAGAAAGTTATTTTTAAACAAAAGCAATGCACAGAAATTCATACCCTATGAACCAACAAAATCCTGGAAAATTAGCCCATCACAATTCTATAAACAATTAAGACCCGAAAATTTTTCGGATTTGGAAGAAATTACCGAATTCAAATTACCCAAGGAAGTATTAGCATTTGAGCTCGATAAGTTATCTGGTTATGAGTCAGGATTTGCGGTTTTGCAAAAGATCCATGTACCCCATACTTGGCTAGTAAAATTGGTTTGCATAGGTCTAAATGGCCACTTTGGCCCGAAAATAGATGGTCAGTTTGTAGGTTCTTAGTCACTTTTGGTGAAGAATTTAATCGTTCAGTATTAAATAGCTATTCTGATTCGTCAAAAGGCCGCTTAAAAACTAGCCTACTGACCCCAATGATATTTAAATTATAGTTTTCACCAAAAGTGACGAAGAACCAGTTTGTAGTGGAATAGAACGTCAGTTTAAAACCGGAATAGGTGATCACTTTTGTCGGATTACTCAGCTGAGGATAAAAATGACGAAACTGATGAGTTAGAAAGAGGTGTTTCTCGATGATTATTCAGGACACTTTTTTTATGTATTTTTATCCGAGAAAAAGTGATACTGCCAATATCCCATTTCGGGTGATCTAATAATTAAGGGAATGACTTTGTAAGAGTTGTCTCAACAGCTCCAATGTATGATTTTGGCATAGAGACTGGGCTAAACTCAGTTATTTATTGGGATTCCGTGAAATTCCTTTGGTTATCGATTTAAAAGATGTTCAGCCTATCAGCAAATTCATGAATTTGGAAAAGATCTCAATTTAATCATGGTAAGTTACATGAGGATATTTTCTTTTTGTAACTGTTTCCGATAGAAATCTGTTTAAATTTTTAAATGCTTAATTTTTATTTAGCCTTTAAAAAATCTCTTTGCTGATGTATTATTGCTTGTATGGAAAAAGAGATTGATAAAACTACTTATTTACACGGGATTTATCTTACAGATAAGCTTAAATGTGAAAACATTCGGGAAACAGAAACCCTTTGCTCGTTGATGTATGCCTCTTTGTTTGTGCGTGGAAGCAGATCGGATTATTACACTATACCATTTGACCAACTTAAAAACAAAGCTGATGAAATATTTACAGGGTTAATCAACTCACGGGCTGCCTTGCTAGTTCAAGCAGGATTAATCAGGAAAGGAATTGAACTAAAGAATAACCAAAATAGTATGCCAATGTCCGAAGAGGAGATGAACATGATTTTGAAAAAGGCTGACATCGAGCTAGAATTTGAAAGGTACAGGCGTGATTTGGCTCCAGAGATACCATCGAGGTTAACATGTTTGTATCTTGCTGAGGACGATGAAGATTATAATGGTAGGTTAAATATTCAAAATATGCTAACACAATTGGAGTGGAGACCATTTGTTTTTCAGGTTGAGATTAAAGACAATTTTGGTCTCCATAAAGCAGATAACAGGTGGTATGATTCTTATTTTTATGACCCTAAGCCTGAGTATATTGCTAATTATTGGAGCAGCATGCCTTTAGATGTCGTTTCAACCTGGGAGTTTTTGCTTGAAGGATCAATTAGGTTCGTTTCTCAGGACGAAATTGAAATGATAAAGACTCAAGGTTCTTTTAAGTTTCCTGCAAGTAGGTAGCAGATATTGAATAGGGTGATGAACTTATCTTTGCTGATTTTGAACCGGTTTTCGTTGGCGGATCGGGTTCATATTATTTTTTCTTTAATCAATAGATAAAGAAAAAATAAATGACTCCGTTTTTACTCAAACTCATTCCAGTAGGTTTTTGGAAAAAAAATGTGCAATTTGGTTATTCAAGAATTCGCGAAATGGGACAAGAATTCCGAGAAAAATTAATTTGTCATGCACATTGAAAAAGTTGTAATAACGAACTTCAAGTCTTTTCGTCAGAAATTTACACTTGAGCTTAAAAATGGATTGAATATACTGGTGGGGGATAACGAGGCTGGTAAGTCAACCATCCTCGAAGCTATACACCTCACTCTATCTGGTTTGTCCAACGGTAGATATTTCAAAAATGACCTGTCCGAACACTATTTCAATGCCTCAGCGGTAGCTGAGTATTTAGATAGTTTAAATTCTGGTCATCCCATCCAACCTCCAAAAATTACTGTAGAACTATTTTTCGGTGGCGAGTTTCCTTTATTTCAGGGCGATGGAAACAGCATACGGCGTAGTGCATCTGGGGTATGCATGTCTATAGCGCTTTCAGAAAGATATCAGGAGGAATATAACGATTATGTTTCCGAAGGTACAGTTAATGCGCTACCAATAGAATTTTATGAAATTAATTGGGATACTTTTGCCCGGGAACCGGTTACACCTAGGAAGATTCCCATAAAGTCTGCCCTTATTGATTCAAGTAGCAGCCGGTATAATAATGGATCAGATGTCTATATGGCCCATATCATTAAAAATCATCTGGATCAACGTCAAAAGAATGAACTCACTCATGCACACAGGAGATTGCAAGGTGAATTTCTACTAGACGACTCTGTGAGAAGGGTGAATCAAAGCATTGGGGAAATTACGAGGAAGACTCAATATGATAAGCATGTAGCATTGACCGTGGATCTATCTTCTACAAATGCCTGGGAATCTGGTTTCTTAGCATGTGTTAATGAAATACCTTTCCATCACATTGGCAAAGGCGAGCAGGCCGTTATTAAAACCAAGCTTGCTTTAGAGCATAAAAAATCAAAAGAAGCCAATATCATACTTTTGGAAGAGCCTGAAAATCACCTTTCTCATGCTAAGTTGAACCAGCTCATCAAAGATATTCATGATAAGTGCTCGGAAAAGCAAATTTTGATATCTACTCACAGTAGTTTCGTTGCCAATAAGCTAGGTCTGGATAGCCTGATTCTGATAGACAATAAGTTACAGGTTCGACTTGATGACTTATCCACAGATACTCAACGCTTTTTTGAAAAAATACCGGGTTATGATACCCTCCGCATGATTCTCTGTAAAAAGGCAATTCTTGTGGAAGGAGATTGTGACGAACTGCTGGTACAGCGGGCCTACATGGACCGCAACAGGGGGAGACTGCCAATTCAAGATGGAATTGATGTGATTTCTGTTGGGACTAGTTTTCTTCGTTTTCTACAAATAGCAGAAAAAATCAAAAAGCCGGTTCGTATTGTAACAGACAATGATGGAAGGATAGAGGAACTTAGAAAGAAATACGAACGATACCTTGGGGACAATAAAAGGCCGAATATTGAGATTTGTTTTGACGAAACTGTTGATCAGGGAGCATTGAAAATCAATGGTTCGTCTTTTAATTACAACACCTTGGAACCAAAGTTTGTCAAGGCGAATTCCGTTGAGTTGCTCAACAAAATTTTAGAACTAAACAAAACTGAGCATGATCTTCACATTTATATGAAGAGCAATAAGACGGAATGTGCTTTAAAGATTTTCGATACTAGGGAAAAAATTAATTTCCCGCTATACATCCTCAATGCCATCGCATAATAATAGGCTGATCATATCGGTGGCAGGATCAGGTAAGACAACTTACCTTGTCAATCAGGCGATGAAGGTCAGGAATGGACAGGTATTGATTACAACATATACAGAAGCCAATGAACAGGAAATTAAGAATAAGTTTATGCAGCTTCATAAATGTATTCCTGCTCATGTCACCATTCAAACTTGGTTTTCGCTGCTAATCCAGCATGGAGTTAAGCCCTTCCAAGGCCAGCTATTTCCAGAAAAAATCAATGGTATGATATTGGTCAGTGGACAATCTGGTGTCAAATACACTACCAAAGCCGGTATAAATGTCATATTTAGCGAGGAAACAGATTTTAAGAATCACTACATGACCTCTGGTAACAAATTGTATTCCGATAAGCTTTCAAAATTTGTAGTCAGAGCAAACCAAAAATCCGAAGGAAGCGTAATTAATAGATTTTCGAACATTTTCACGGATATTTTTATTGATGAGGTTCAGGACCTAGCAGGAAATGACTTGGAGTTTATCAAACTATTGCTTAAAAGCAAATCAAGAGTGCTTATGGTTGGGGATCCGCGTCAGGTCACTTACCTTACCCACAATGAGAAGAAGAATAGTCAGTTCAAAGATGGCAATATCAAGGATTTTATTTTGGAAAAATGCAAAAGTCGTTGTTGCGTTGATGAAGAAACATTGACATTTTCCCATAGAAATAACTTACCCATCTGTGAATTTTCTTCCAGGCTTTACCCGGCATTTCAAGTAAGCAAGCCTTGTTCATGCGAAGATTGCCGTATTGAAGCAAACGATCACTTGGGAGTTTTTTTGGTCAATTCTAAAGACTTGGAAAATTATACCCTGAAATTCCGTCCTACTGTATTGCGCTATCAATTATCAGGCGAGAACGAATGGAACTTTGGTGCTTGTAAAGGGCTGGGGTTTGACAGGGTGTTAATATATCCTACAGCAGGTATGCTAAAATATCTGCGGGATGGTTTGTTGGAACATACTTTTCAGCAGAAAAAAAAGAAGGCTTTTGACATTGCCAAGCTTTATGTAGCAGTTACCCGTGCAAGATATAGCGTCGCATTTTTATGTGAAGATACTTCGGGAAATTTTATAGATGGAATTTCAAAGTGGTCGTTTTTAACTAATAGAAACCCTACACTTTTTGAGAGCGATTAGTTTTTTTAATACTTATGGGGTTGACGGTTTTAATTAACGCCGTGAGGATATCAATTATTAAAAAAATGTCTGTTTGGGAGTATGTCTATGGTCGTTGAAATATGGTTATTGATTGAAATTATGACTCAGGTTGTATATTTCGGTAAAAGTGGGGAAGAACCAGTTTGTAGCGGAATGAGTGACCATTTTCCCTGAAATATCCACCTAAGACTTAATAGGCTCATTCGAAAGGCTACCGGTAAATAAATCACAAAATCAGTTCGTTAAACTTTGTTAAAAATTCTCTGGAAATTGTTTAACTTTTAGCGGGATTCGCTGCAATTCAGCGAGTAAACATTTAACGATTCTTAACCAAACCAAACTAATGAGTAAAATACCAGCTAAGTATGCGTACAGATACATGTACCACTTTACACACATCGACAATTTGCCAGCTATTCTTGAACACGGACTTTTATGTACAAACGAGAAAGTCGCGCGGGGTCTGCTTCACTTTAATGTCGCAGCGGAAGGTATCCAGGAGCGTCGCCACACCATGACAGTCACCTGCGGCCCCGGTGGGGTGGTACATGATTACGTTCCTTTTTATCTGGGAGCAATTAATCCAATGTTTGTTAGTATCATTAACAGCAAGAATGTAGACCAGCACGAAATGATTTTCTTTGCTGTTCCTATTAAAATACTAGAAGAGAAAGGTACAGTATTTACCGATGCATCTGCTAATACAGCCATGCCGCCTAATTTTTATGCAGATCCAGAATCTCTTGACAAACTAAACTGGGCTGCTATCGATGAGAAGAAATGGGGCCGTGGCACTGACGATCACCGCCATCAACGGATGGCCGAAGTTCTCGTTTGGAATAACTTGCCCATCGATAGAATTGAAACCATTATCGTCTGGAATGACCATATAAAAGATAAAATTATAAAGATGTATAAAGATGCAGGCCTCGAGCCTCCGGCTTTTAGTTATTCAGAATTTAGGGGAAAAAGATTTTTCCTCTTCAAATTTATGGTGAAGGGGCAGGAGAATTATTCCCTCATTACAGGACCTAGAATTTTAAAGTCAACGGTTAAAAAGGCAATCAAAGAAGTCTGCAAAGACATAAATAGCAGAACGGGGAAGACATTTAAATTTAAAGATATATACGAAGCGTTAAAGAAAATTCAGGAAGATTTTTGTGCGGTTAAAGAATTGGCTGGCATATACAATTTAAAAACTGACAATGTAATACATCGTGAAACGGTTAGTGACCATACTCAACGTGTTGTTAAAAATGTGTTGAAGAGCGACTTTTACAAAAATTCGAGCCCGGAAAATCAATGCATCTTGGAACTTTCTGCATATTTGCATGACATTGGGAAGGGGCCGGCAAGTAAATGGAAGGATGGTATTCAGACTGCTTACCCTGATCATCCGGCAGACGGAGTAGAAATGGTCGCCAGGTTCCTGTATGAAGATGTAGAGGAGCTGACAGAGTATCAAGTCAGAATGATTATATTACTGGTATCATACCATGACTTGATTGGGGAAATTTTAGCACCTGGGAGGGATGAGCAGCAATTGAAAGATATCATTCAAACCAGGCTTGAACTTGAAATGTTGTCGGTCTTAAACCGGGCAGACGTAGCTGCGCTTAACATTGAATGGCAATGGAATTTTGATGGTAAAATAAGAAGATTTATCGAAAGTATAGTAGAAGAAACAGGAATAGAATGATTGAATTTGTAACTGGAAATTTTTTTGATTACGATGCGGAAGTCCGCGTCAACACTGTAAACTGCGTTGGCGTGATGGGTGCTGGAGCTGCTTTGCAGTTTAAAAACAAGTTTCCCAAAATGTTCGATGAATATGTGCGGGAATGTAAGCTTGGAAGGGTGAAAATCGGTAGACCCCACGTTTGGAAAGACCAGGAATTTTTCAATCATTCTCCAATCATCATCAACTTTCCAACCAAAGATCATTGGAAAAAACCTTCGGAATACGAATATGTAGAAAAAGGGCTGGTCTGGTTGCGTGAATATCTTCAGGAAACCAAACCTGCATCGATCACTGTCCCAGCGTTGGGATGTGGTCATGGGGGACTTGACTGGGGACAAGTTCGGCCAATGATAGAAAACCAGCTGGCTAATTTAAGTATGCGAATCATCGTGTTTGAACCAGAGAGTTCTACTAAAGTTGAAAGTTCTCCCGAACTGGAAGCAGAATTAAAGGCTAAAAATATCAATACATTGATCCCCAGTGATCTCAGTTATCCAAGACAACTTACCGGGAAATCTGCTGCAGAGATTTACGTTAAGGGAAATACTAAACTCCTAGAAAATAAATCCATCTTGTCCATACTAGTTAACTCAAAGGCGGCAGAGCGGGACAGGGCTGCCGCCATGCAACTTATAGAAACCCTTCCCTCAGAAAGCAACGTAGTTTGCCTGATGAATTATAATTCAAGTTTTGAAATCGACCTCATTGGCAAATTGCTGGATAAAAAAATCAAAGTCATTCTGATGGCACCCTATGGAATACTTAACCTGAAACTTCGTAAAGACATTCTTGGGCAGTGGAACGAGGAAAGGATGCTGGTGATTTCTTTGAGCAAACCTAAGCAGTCTTGGTCTGCGATCGAGGGGATCAAAGGCCTGAAATTTAGGCTCGCGATGGCGAAATCTGTACTGATTTCCAGTGAAGACCTTTCCTTCTTTGAGAAATATGAGAAAGAATTTGTCGAACAGCAAAAGCCATATTTCTATCTCAACTTCTGGAACATCAAACCAACCTTCCTGGAGACACTCAATGCAGTTAAGCTCGGCAGGGACAAGGTGTCATCTATACTCAATCTTTCCGGAATGCTATCAAGCCTTTCCAATTGATCAAACTCTGCTTAAGACTAGGTAAGAAGCAAATCTTAAAGCGGAGCGAGAAACAACAAAGCCCTACCGACGCAGTCGGGATGAGGCTTAAGGTTTGATTCACCCCCTCCAACGGGATCACTGGAGCGCAGCGGAGGTAATCCTGCCACCCCGACAACATAGATGTCAAATTCTATCAAAAACCCTCTAAATGTCACAGTTTAGAGGGTTTTTTCGTTTTAGTCATATCAAAGAAAAGCAAAGAATATCAAGGTTTTTATGGATCATGTTCAAAAGTTGTGGACTCGATGAATAAATAGGATATTTGTTTCATAATATTTTATCCCGTGCACGAATCCTTTAAAGCCCTGCTTCCATTGATCATCCCCGTTGGTGTATCTGATTATTTCGAACTTTCCAGTCATAAAAAAGACGATAGCGGTATCCATTTCTATCTTGAAGAGCTGAACTCGATTCCCATGGAATACCAGTCCAATAAGCTCCTTTCAAAAGGTTTCTTTGATGAAGTGATATTGCAGGACTTCCCCATTCGTGGACAAGAGGTCTATCTTCATATTAAACGCCGTCGATGGTTGAACCAGGATACCGGTAAGGTGGTTTACCGGAACTGGGAACTGGTGGCAAAAGGGACGCGTATCACAAGTGATTTCGCGGCTTTTTTAAAAGCTATCAGTGGATACCCAAGCCCATAGCATCCATACGATCAGCTCTTTTTACGGGGTAAAAGCCAGTAGATTAAGAAGATATTATAGGGACAAGCTAAGTGGTTTTCAGCATTGGAAACATAGGAATGATGCCACCGCTGGACTGGTCTTCCCCGAAAATATCAGTGGCCATCTTTCCATAGACGAGACTTGCCTGTCCCATGGAGAACTTTATACCGTAGTCACCAACAAATGCGCCCGCGGTAAAAAGGGTACTATTGTAGCGATATTAAACGGTACAAAATCCGACAACATCATTCCCGTACTACAGAAGGTCCCTTCCAGGATACGCAATAAAGTACGTGAAATAACCTTGGACCTGGCCGGAAACATGGGGCTTATCGCCAAGAAATGCTTTCCCAATGCCGTTCAGGTAATCGACAGGTTCCATGTACAGCAACTGGCTACTGAAGCGCTCCAGGAGATCAGGATAAAATACCGCTGGCTGGCAATAGATGATGAAAACCTACAGATAGAACTCGCCAAAAAAGACAAAAAACCGTACAATCCAGAGATACTTGAAAATGGGGATACGGTTAAGCAACTGTTGGCAAGAAGCCGATATCTGTTGTATAAGAATGAAAATAGATGGTCTAACGATCAGCAACAAAGAGCGAAACTGCTATTTGAAAGATATCCTGATATTGAAAAAGCGTACAGGCTCAGCCAAGAACTCTCATGGATATTCAGTACAACAACAGATAAGATCTATGCTTTTGCCAGGCTAGCCAAGTGGAACGAAAAAGTAGAGCAATCTGGCTTTAAGGCTTTCAATACCGTATCCAGAACGGTAATACTCCATCACAAAAAGATACTGAACTACTTCGACAACAGAAGTACAAATGCATCCGCCGAATCTTTCAATGCTAAAATAAAGGGGTTCAGAAGCCAGTTCAGAGGAGTAGGAGATATAAACTTTTTCCTGTTTAGGCTAACAAAATTATTTGCCTAGTCCACAACTTTTGAACATGATCCGTTTTTATGCCCTATTCTACACCCTCTTTTTTTCTTGTAACATTGTCCTGATAGAAAATATAAAAATCACTGTTTGAATTTTTTATTTCACCACTTGTTTGGCCATCAAATTTTGCCTCTGATTTTAACAAAAAAACGAAGGAGGGCATAAAAGCACTTTGATGAAGGACGCCAAGTGTTTTGTTGTCACGAGTCACGCGGTAGTTCCGTTCATGTTTTGGGTCAGGGGCCGGATAGTAGGTAGTGATGGTGAATGTTAAGGGTTCAAGCCCGATGTTGATCGCTACCGATACGTTAAATATTTCTTCTTCTTGCTGCATTGCCTGTTGTGGTTTAGAGAGTAAACACCTGCCAGCCGAAATAGTTAGTCTAAATCGTACACTTTTTGAAAGCTGCCGTTCATTATCTGCCTTTGGCAGCTGGTTGATGGTTTATGATTTCGGGGCACCATTATTGGAAGCTTATGGAAAAACCTATGATAGCAATTGACAATGTACAACCTTTAAGCCCTGAAAGTTTATTTGAGCTTTTAAAAATGGAATTTCCTGCTTACGTGAATGAGCAGCTTGGTAGCAACCTGGCTGTGGAATTTGCTCGCGTTGCTGATATTGTGAATATTAGTTTCCCGGAAATTATTGACGGAAACGCTTACACGATTACAGTCGGGGACAATAGTCTCGAACTTACTGACCACACTACAGATGGTACCTACAATACCGAGTTGCTGGAACAACATCTCATGGAGTTTTTGACTTTAAAGGCAGGTTAATCTAACTGCTTTTTTCGGTTTATCCAGGTCGAGCTTTGCCGGTCGGGCCGCAGATTACTACAAACGACAGTAATGCAGATTTGTTTAGCGCCAGGAAAAATTAGTTTATTTTTCTGGCTGCTTTTTTAAAATAGGGGGGACAGTTGGGCTAGGGATTGCTCAAGCCTACTTAAAATAGCTGCCGGATCGCTTTATTTCATTTTTTTTGAAACTATATTTGCATATGTGTGTTGGCCCTATACCTAATTTCATTGTCAGTTTTTGCTTATTTAATTTGAAAGCTTATGCCGAATGTTGATGACCGCGTCTTGCTGTCATATGCCGAAAACGAACAGGTACTTAATCTGCTACCGATTCCGATTGCTGTATTGAAGGGCGATTTATCTATTATCAATTTTGCCAATGATGCGATGTTTGAGCTCTGGAAGCGTGACCGGTCTGTCGCAACGATTGGATTGCCATTAACCACGGCTTTTCCTGAGACCAATGATTCTTTTTTAGCGCAGATTCATCAGGTTTTTAAGACAGGGGATAGTTATAAGGATGAGGAGGTTTTACTGACCTTGAATGACAGCTCTGGCAAGTCTTATTCGATATTCATAGATTATACCTATAAGGCCATCTTTGCGGAAAATGGGGTGATCATCGGGATTCTGGTTACTGCACAGGACGTGACCCATAGGGTATCTGCCAAGCAATTGCTACAGGATACCACCCAGCGGTTGAAAGATTCAAATCACGCCCTGGCCTCCAGTAATGAGGAATGCCTGATGGCCATTGAAACTGCTAAACTGGGCACCTGGAAGTTATCAGCAGACCGCAGTGCGCTGAGTTTTTCAGAGAGAGGTGTAGAAATTTATGGTTTGGCTGAAGCGCAGGTTTCGCTGAGTTCGGCGCTTGACTTGGTTAGGGAAGATTACCGAGAGTCCGTAGACCAGAGTTTAAAGGAAGTCATGGATTCTGGGGAAATGTTTGAGCTGGAGTATCCCATAAGGTCTTTAAAATCCGATGAAGATCGTTGGATCCGTTTAACAGGAAGGGTGATGATGGATATACAAGGACATTCCACAATACTTAAAGGAACGCTGATGGACATCACGGGGCAGAAAATGGAGCTGATCCGTAAAAATGAGTTTATTGCTATGGCCAGTCATGAACTTAAAACACCGCTTACTTCACTCAATGGGCTGCTGCAACTGCTGAGCAGGAGACCTGAACTTAAAGCGGATACAAGTCTAGCAGAAATGATGGGGATGGCATTGTCTCAAATCAGGAAAATGACGAGTATGATCAATAGTTTTGTCAATATATCACGTTTGGAAGCTAGTAAGTTTGATTTGGATTTGACAGATTTTGATCTGGGGGAACTGGTGACTGAGCACTTGAATGAAGTTCGGGTTACCGCGCCGCGGCTCCAGTTTGTTCAGCAGGGGTGTAAGACGCTTAAGGTTAGGGCAGACCGGGTTAAAATTGGGGTTTTGCTGGCTAATCTGGTTGCGAATGCGGTCAAGTTTACTCCTCTTGGCAAATCCATTACAGTGAGCTGTTTTCAAAAGCCTGGTTATGTGGAAGTGAGTGTGATGGATCAGGGTTGTGGGATTGCTGAAAAAGACAGACATAAGGTATTTGAGCGCTTTAGCCAGATCGAGAATCCGCATGTCAAAAATTCGGCAGGTTTCGGTATTGGTCTGTTTTTATGTTCCGAGATCATTAGGCGTCATCATGGGGAAATCTGGCTAGAAGATAGTAAAGGTACTGGTTGTGATTTTCATTTTCGGCTGCCTGCTATCGATTAATCATGTATAGTTCATTAACAGAAAGCCTGTAACTCTCAACAAATGCTTATTTGTTGAAATTGAGTAGTCCGGGAAATCCGTATCCTCACGCATTAGGTTTAATAGAGGATGGCGCATGTGCTGACTTACCCATTGTAGGTGGGAACCCAATTTGATGATATTAAATTGATTGAAAAGCCAATTAGCTATTATAGGTCAAGTCAGTTTCTACTATTTGGTTTTGTTCATCATTTTATAGCTCGTTTATTTTTTTGCCCTGGTAATTTGTAAATCTGCTATGTTTGGGTTCGCCAACCAGTTGCTTTCCGTAAATGCTGTTGTGTCCGGAAAATAAATAGGCAACTACACAGGCTATGGCAATATATACACCACATTCACTACCAAATAATTCCATTGCCATAACCATGCAAGCCAATGGGGTATTGGTGGCGCCCGCAAAGACTGCAACAAACCCCATACCGGCCAAGAGTCCAGTGGGAAGCGGAATAAAGTAAGATAATGCATTACCTAATGCTGCGCCAATAAAAAACAAGGACGTTACTTCGCCTCCTTTAAAACCTGCTGCTAAAGTGATAACGGTGAATGCCATTTTTACGGCAAAGTCGTACGGAGGTAATTGCTGGTCAAAGGATGCAACGATTGTAGGGATCCCCACTCCAATGTACTTTGTAGTGCCAATGGCCCAAACAGCAAGTGCGATGATAATACCACCAACTAAAGGACGTAGAGGAGGAAATGTAATTTTTGATTTGAAGATGGAGTTGGTAAAATGGATTATTTTACTGAAAGAAGCGGCGCAGATACCGAATGATATTCCTGCTATAATTGCATAAATGATATGTAGCACAGAAATATCAGGAACAAGGTTGATGTGATAGTGTGTATGATGCGTATTCCAAAGTTTCGTTACCAGATCTGCAATGATTGCAGACGCAAACGCGGGAAAAATGGCGTTGTTGCCGGGCTCTATGTCCTTGCCCAGGTAATAATAGAGCAACCCTATAGCTAACCCACCAAAGGGTAGCATGGTAATGAGCCATAGATGGTTTTCACGGTAACTGGTAACCCAATCCAATGATTGTAGGAAACCTGCCGAGGCTGAACCAATACAAACACCAATTATTGAGCTAAGACACAGCCATCTCACTATATAGGGCATTGCTGGATAACTCCTGAAAAATGCACGAACTTGAATATTGATTTTAGTGCCGGATGATTTTTGTTGTTTTGTTGACATACTTTTCCTGATTAAATGTGTTGAACATTAAATTAACCAGGCGCCATCAGCTTTTTAGGGCGGTTCAATCAGGAAGACACCATTTCCTTTTCTGTGACAAATATAGTGATTACATCATATCAAATGATATCAAAGAAACGCATAATGTATACTTCTCAAAGCGAAAATTTAAGATACTGAATGTGCTGCCGTTTGATACCTTTTTTTCCATTTAACAAACTCATACCAGATTACGGAGAGAAATCCAATGCAGACGCTTATAGACAAGTGTATCAAGTCTGGTTGCTTGAATTCAAAGAATTTGGTTAATGGGCTGATGTAAAGTATAGCGCCTGAAATTAGTATAGTTGCAACAACAATCAGGTATACCAGGTTGTTGTTATACTTTATGGTTGTGAATAGTGAATAATAGAAAGATCTGTTGACCAGCGTGAGCAGTATATTTGCAGCTATTAAACAGGTAAATACCATGGCCCTTGTGAGTTGTTCACTATAACCATGTTGAACAGCAAGTTGATAAGTTATCAATGCTCCTGCGGTGATTATTAATCCCTGGATAATGCTTGTGGTTAATTCTTTCCTGTTGAAAAATGTTGTAGAAAAAGGACGCGGTTTTTGAAGCATGGTGTTTTTTTCTATCGGTTCATTTTCATAAATGATAGAACAGGTTGGGCCCATCACAAGTTCAAGAAAAATAATGTGAATAGGAGAGAAGATGTTCGGATAAATCCAACCCAATGCTAATGGAACGAAAACAGTTAATATGATAGGGATGTGAATAGAGATAATATATTGAATTGCTTTCTTCAGATTGGCATATATTCTTCTTCCCATTGCTATAGCATCTACCATTCTGGCGAGGTCGTCATCCAATAAAATCAATGAAGCTGCTTGTTTTGCTATTTCTGTTCCTCTTTTCCCCATAGCAATTCCTATGTGGGCTGCCTTTAATGCAGGACCATCGTTAACGCCATCACCGGTCATTGCAACGATTTCGTTCCTTGATTTTAATGCATTAATGATTTTCAACTTCGCGTCCGGGAACATCCTGGAAAATATATTGGTTTCCAATACAGCTTGCTGAAGTTCCTTATCAGACATTTTCATGAGCTGCTCACCAGTTATGCTTTTTTCAAATCCCCTGAATCCAATTTGCTTCGCAATGGCAATGGTAGTTGCTGCGTTATCACCTGTTACGATTTTAACGGTAATACCAGCCTGGTAGAAATCATTTAGTACTTTCTCAATATGTTGCTTAGGCGGATCGTAAAAAGCTACAATGCCAATAAATTTAAACTTGAATTTTTGCTGCTGATCTGGGAATTCTGATCCTTTAAAATCAGAGTTGCCCACAGCGAGGAGGCGATATCCTTCTGATGCAAGTAGGTTAACGGCTTCGGCGATCTTTTCTTTTTCTAAATTGTCAAGTTCCGATACTGCAATTAAGGCCTCCGGAGCACCCTTTGCTGCAATGATACGTAGGCCATCTTTATCTTCAAATAAATGGGTCATCATGGGAGGCTTTCCTCCCAAAGGATACTCATGAATCATTTTATACTGCTGCCGTTCATCATGAAAGGTGGTATTAGTATAACAATCGTGTAAGGCGACTTCCATTGGATCGAACGGAATAGGCTCACTGGCCCACATTCCAATTCGAACCAGGGCTTTTGCTGCATCTTCAAGATCGTGATCAGGAGCTATTATTTTATCGGAAGACAAGAGGTAAAGTTTAGCAAGACTCATCTTGTTTTCTGTAATTGTTCCGGTTTTGTCAGTACAAATCACAGTTGCGCTTCCGAGTGTTTCTACCGTTTTCATCTGTTTAACAACCACGCCCATTTGCATCATCCGCCATGCGCCCAAAGCCATAAAAGTGGTAAAAGCAACAGGTATTTCTTCAGGTAAAATACTCATTGCAAGGGTTAGTGCTTTTAAAAGACTATCTAGTAAATTGAAGGAATTGAAGTAATTAATGCCCCATACTATGCAGAAAATGACTGCACCAGCAATCACCATTTTTTTTATGAAATTGTTAATCTGTAACTCGAGTGGAGTTTTTTCTTCTTTGATATCTTCCAGGCTCTTACCAATTCTCCCTAATTTCGTGTCATTGCCAACAGCTGTAATCGTTGCAATAGCCAACCCACTTGCTACTGTTGTGCCTTGGAAAATCAGATGATCTTCAGTGTCCTTGTCTTTATATACAGTAAGGGATTCCCCCGTCAGTATAGACTCATCAACCGAAAAGTCATTGGAATGAATGATGCTGCCGTCAGCGGTGATGGAAGTGCCTTCTTCAACTATTAAACGATCACCAATGACTATTTCTTCGCTTTTAATTTCCTCAACCTTACCATCTCTGATGACTTTACAATTTGGTTGACTGTAAGTTTTTAACTTTTCAAGTGCATTCCGGCTTCTGGAGTCTTGATAAAGTGAGATAGCTGATACTAAAACGACAGCAGATGCCAGAAAAATGGCATCGCCAGATTTACCACTAATGATGTAGATAACTGCGGCGACCATTAGCAAGATGACCATAGGTTCTTTAGCCAGGTTTTTAATGGCATCTAAAAGACTATTTTCTTTTTTGTAGGTTAAACGGTTGTAGCCATTTTTTGATCTTGATGCAATGACCTCCTGTTTTGATAATCCCTGAATATTAAAGTTGCTTAAAGACATGTGTTTAGGATTGATACCTTAAAAATCGTGTATCTATCTGAACAAAAGCATGATGAACATCATCGTTTTAGATGATGAAGATTATAAGTAGAAAAAAAGGACAGAATAGAAATTCTACGCTGTTTTAACACCAAAAAAATAGCCCACAGCAGCAGTCATTAACATGGCTGCTGTTCCCCAGAAGCAGATTCTGACAACAGCTTTGCCTATATTTGATCCGCCGGCTTTTGCAGCTACAATCGCGGATATGGCTAAAAATATAATCGAAAAACCATATTGGTAAATGACCATTAAGTTTAGGGGGGCAAAGATGGAAACCAGCATTGGAAGCATACCTCCTGTGATAAATGAGGCCGCTGAGGCCAGAGCAGCTTGCATTGGTTTTGCCTGTGTGATTTCGTTGATACCCAATTCATCCTTGGCATGTGTACCCAGGGCATCATGGGCAGTGAGCTGTTCAGCAACCTGCATAGCCAGGTTTTTTTCGAGGCCTCTTTGCTGGTAAAGTTTAGCCAGCTCCCTCAGCTCAATTTCAGGCATATTTTCCAATTCCTGTTTTTCTCTTGTCAGATCGGCAATTTCAATGTCAGATTGTGAGCTTACGGAAACATATTCCCCAGCAGCCATAGACAGCGCACCTGCTACCAGTCCGGCCAGGGCAGCAAGAACTATTGGTTCACGCGTGGTACTGGCTGCTGCAATGCCAATGGCTAAACTGGTTGTAGACAGAATGCCATCATTTGCGCCTAAAACTGCAGCCCTCAGCCAACCGCTTCTGGTGGTGTAATGTTCCTCTAGCTTCATATGATATTTTGTTTCCCTAATGACATTAATTAATAGCGTTCTTCAGTGCTTTTGCCCAAGCAATGATTTTGTCTTTATCCTGAGTGGAAAGCACGGCTTTCCTGTGGACTAATGTGTAGGAACTTAAGGGCATTTCATCCTTTTCAATCACTTCAACTACTTCATCCAGCTTGTGCTTTTTCTTTTTAATATTATAAGTGTTGAACTGATCAAAGTTCAGTTCTTTTTTGCCATCATTGACATGGCTTTGCAGCCACCATGAAAACGGTTGGATCTGACTATACCAGGGATAGACCGTATTATTGGAATGGCAATCGTAACAGCTCGTTCGAAGCAGCAGCCCAATTTCTTTTGGAACCTGATAGTTTGCTTCAATTGCATTTGGCGATGCTGAGGCAGAGCTATTTCTTCCCCGTCTGAAGAGCTGGATCAAGAGCATCAGTACCGCAAAAATCAGTAATACTTTCCTGACCATGTCTTTATTGGTTAATGTTAACGATTTCCATTATTTTACTTTTAAATTTAAGGTAATGATGTTAGAAACCAAACCTGTTGACCTGCTATAATGTCCATATCTCAGTTCTAACATATTTAAGTGCTGCCAGCCAAATACACCATGTGGCGGTGCAAGCCGGATGCCGGCGCCATAAAAATCACTATTCAATGTAGATAGATCATAATCGCTGGTGAAATATTGAGATGATGGATCATGCTGTCCATAAGGTGCAAAATATTTGGTTCCCGTTTGTTTATTGTAGCGATAAAAAGGACTGAGAGAGATAAATGATGTCAGTTTAACCGGAACTTCTATTTCCGCTGTGTGTGCCCTGATGCCCCAGTTATCCATGAAATACCGGTAATATGTCCGGACAATCACCTGATCTGTAGCAAAATAGTTTAGTCTCGCAGCGATAGGCAATTTGTAACGTTGATCAGGCAGGTTTTCTGCTCTTAAAGAGCCATCTGTAAAATAATTACGTTGATATTTGGTGGCCAGCAAACCTTTTTGATAAGCAGGTTCAATGATAAGTTGCGCTTGTAGTTTTTGATTAATCACTTGTGAAAGGGCAAATGATGCACTGAACGAGTTTCTTGGACTGGATCCTTCACTTCTGGATTCGTGACCATTACCCAGACTTGCTGCGGATCTCAGTTCAATAGGTAAAATCACTTTCCAGGTATCTAAAAAAGCCTGTAGTTTAAAATCAAACTGGGTATTTTTATCTTTTGATAACCGGGTAAGGTTAAAGCCCGCACCTAATGACTGATAGTCATACTCAGTTGAAAAGGAGCCCGTAAATCCGAAAGCATTACCTGTTTTTTCATTACTATGTGTCCAGTTTAAAGATGGATAAATACGTGTATCAGCCATGGATGCAGAAGAAATCGTACTCGGATCTATCTTATCAGATGAAGCAGAGGTGTAATGATCTACGCCAAGTTCAAACAAGAAAGTATTCTTGTTACCTGCTTTGTTGTATTTAGACAATTGCAGATCAATGGTATTGGCAAAATCTGATAGTTTCTCTGTTCCAATACCACCGGTAACAGCCGAATTGTTGCCAGTTTGATGGTAATAGGCCGATACCAGGTTGATCTCGTCAATTTTAAGCTTTCTGCTTTGGTAATTACTGGTATCGGAAGGATTGGTTTTAATTTTAATTTGTCCATGGGCGCCTAAAACGCCGAGGAACAGCATGAGTACATGCAGATAAATCTTTCTCATGATTTCAGTTAGTTACAGCCACAACCACCACCGCTTTTGCCACCATTGGCCCCTGAACCTCCCTCCCTGTATAGTTGGAAACTCTGTTCAAATTTCTGGGCCGTTCGGGATGATAAAGCCATTTCAGCATCGTTAAGCTTGCTTTTTTGATAGGGTTTAACTGTTGCGCATGCGCTAAGCAGGCTAAGGATAAAAAATCCTGCGCCCAGTAGTACTGATATTGGAATGGAAGTTTTCATATCATTGTTTTACATTAATATTATTGGAGGTATACAAGCGGTCATGATCATCTATGATGATGCAGGCTACTTGTCGCAGTTGGTTGATCATGTCAAGGCCTACCTGTGTGCCCATAACGATTACGGGGGTAGCCAGGGCATCGGCCAGTTCGGCACTTGGGCAAATGATGCTTACACTTTTTATTCCACTAACCGGTAAACCAGTCTTTGGATCAATGGTGTGGGAATACCTGCGACCATTAATTGTAGCGTATTTTTCATAGTTGCCGGATGTCGCAATGGCCATATTGCTAATGTTGAGTGCTGAGAATGGACGGTCGCTTTGATCGGGGTCAGCAATACCAATAGTCCAGGGCTTGCCGGCCGATTGGTTTCCCCAGGTAACCAGATCTCCCGCAGCATTTACAATTCCATGTTCGATTCCCATACCTTGCAATACTTGTTTGGCCTTATCCGCAGCATAACCTTTTCCGATACCACCGAATCCGATGCGCATACCTTTATGTTTTAGCATTACATTAGATTTTTCAGGATCTGTCATTACATTCTGATAGTTGATGAGGCTTACGGATTGCAGCGCTGTTTCAAAATCGGGAAGGGAGGTCATATTCACATCAAAATTCCAGAGGCTTTTGTCGATAGAGCCATAGGTAATGTCAAATGCGCCCTGGGTAATGTCTGATATTTTTGATGCACGCTGGATCAGTGCAATCACCTCCTCATCGACCTCGACTGCCGCAATACCAGCATATTTATTGATCAGGCTGGTCTGACTGCTTTCTTTGAAGGTACTGAGTAAGTCTTCAATCCTTTTAACCTCTGTTACCGCTGCGTCAATTGCTTTTTCGCCTATAGATTCATTCTCCGCAATGACGGTGAACTCGAAACGGTTACCCATGAGTTTCAATACCCGGTTATAAGCTGAGTTTGGCATATCGTTAATTATTTGCCCGATTCATACTGGCGATTTGCTGAACAAATTTTTCAGGACTTTCATTCGGGTAGCCGTCCCATGACTTCAGAACTTTCCCGTTTTCATCTACCAGCAGGGTATAGGGAAATTTGCCATCCGGGTTATATTTTTCTGCCAGTGCCTCATTTAGTTTAACCTGGGCAGCGGAAAGCTGATTTTTCTTTTGACGCGGGAAATCTGCACGTAAAAGTATCAAATGATCTTTGGCGTATGTTTCAAATGTTTCTGATTCGAGGATTTCTTTTCTAAGACGAATGCAAGGGCCACACCAATCTGATCCTGAGAAATTAATTAAAATCAGTTGGTGACTGGTCTTGGCTTTTTGTTGTGCTTCGGTAAAGCTGCTTGTCCAGATCAATGAGCCTGGAAGCAAGGAAAATAATGTGATGAGCAGTAGTTTCATGGTATTAGCTATAAATTCTTAATGATGTTCCGGTTAACTGTGTGTGGTAAGTATTGAGAGGCTTTGATGCAGGTCCGTTGGTTACGGTACCACTTTCAGAAAAAGTAGCGCCATGATTGGCACAATAAAACCTGTTAGCGCTACCCTGATAAACCAAGCCATAGCTTTCATGCGTACAGGATCTTTGAACAGCAATATACGTCCCGGAAGAAGTCCGGGCTACAATAATGCCATTAGAGACCAGGTATCCCCCGTTTGTGTTTAAAACGGAATTAGCGGATAAGGATAGATCGAGTGTAAAGTCAATACCTGTTGGTCCAGAGGTATCAGTGGACGGTGAGTTGGAATTTTTAGAACAACCTGCGCAATTGATTAGAGCAAAGGTGGCTGCTGATAATCCGATACTGGCTAAAAAATCTTTTCTGTCCATGATCTTTGTTCATTAAATATTGAATCTAAGATCAAGGCGAATTCTGAAGACATTATGAAGTTACCTGTTAAAAAATGTTAAAGGATTGTCATCTGATTTCATTTTCAGGATTGTCAAAGCTGATCTTAAATTCGTGGTAGTCCTGCTCATAACCGTAACTCAGTTTATAGTTTTGTCTGAGGCATACCTGTTTTAAAATGGCCAGTCCCAGTCCGGTGCCTTCGGATGCATTGTCTTTATAAAAACGTTCGAATATCTTTGCGGGATGCAGCTCGCTTTGTGAGCTGGTATTGGAAAATAAAAGGCTATTTCGGGTTAAAGTAACCTGAATTGAGCCACCCTCATAATTGTGTCTGATCGCATTACTGAGCAGGTTATTAATCAATATTTCCATTAAGGAACGGTTTGCAAAGATGGAAAAGGGACTCATGTTGGTTTGGACTCGCAGATTTCTTTTTTGGATGAATTCCTGGAAATAAATTAGCTTCTCCTCAATTAATGCCTTTAGGTCGATATCTTCTTTGTCCTGAAGTTGGTTGTTATCAATCTTCACCAGAAGCAGGAGTGATTGATTTAATTTGGTCAGTTTTGAGGTGGCTTTATAAAGATCGGCCAGAATTTCGCTTTCTTCTTTACCAAGGGTATTGGATTGCAGCATGGTGTCGAGTTTTGAGTTGATGACCGCAAGTGGTGTCATCATCTCATGGGATGCATTTTCGGTAAATAGTTTGATCTCCCTGTAATCTGATTTGACCTTTAACGATACATCCAGAACAGCTTTGTTCAATTCCTTGAATTCTTCAATATTGGTTTGAATTGGCTCGAAGACTTTTTCCTGGTTAATGTTGAATGCTTTGATGTTGGTTAGCAATTGGCGAAACGGTAACCACATCCTTTTGATGAGTATTCTATTGACCAGCCACAAGATCAATAATAAAATAATTACCGGTAGTAAAATGATGAGGATAATGCTTTTAATTTGTTCCTGCCTTTCAAATTTCGAAGCAATGATCATGACCTGGTAGGGCTGTCCGTTTAAGTTGAGTTCTGTTTTCAGGTATCTTGCAGATTCCGTATGTTTCTTTTTAGGGTTATAGAAATTGGTGTCTGCAAATAACCTGCGTTTATTCGTTACCTGGTGTATTTTTTTATATTCAACAATGACATCATCAAAACCGTCTGGAGATGGAAGAATATTTTTAACGTGCGTAAAGTCCTCTACTTCGAGGAGTTCCTCGAAAAGATGGTCATCAATTTGTTTGTTGAGGTATTGTCCGAGCGTTTGATAAAAAAGAAATCCTATTACCAGTAATCCTGTGAGTGTAATGATAGACAAGATCCTGTTATAGCTGCTGAATAACTTCATACATCTGCAAATTTATAACCTACTCCGTAAACCGATTGGAAATAGTCTTTACAGCCGGAATCTGTTAGTTTTTTTCTTACATTTTTAATATGGGTATAAATGAAATCGAAACTGTCGGCCATATCTGCATCGTCGCCCCAAATGTGCTCTACTGCTGCTGCTTTTGAAATTACTTTGTTTTTGTTGGCGATGAAGTATAACAGGAGATCAAATTCTTTTCTGGTCAGGTATACCGTTTTTTCATTTACCTTAGTTTCCTTTGCGGTGGTGTCAATTTCTATTTCATTGAAATGGATGATGCTGTTTCCGTTGAAATGTCGGCGTCTTACGATAGATTGTATCCTTGCATAAAGCTCAGACAGGTGGAATGGTTTTATCAGGTAATCATCCGCACCGAGGCTCAGGCCTTCAATTTTCTGATCCAATGAATTGCGTGCGGAAATGATCAGCACACCATCTGTTTTATTAATTTTTTTAAGATACTTTAATAGCTGAAGCCCTTCTCCATCGGGTAGGGTCAAGTCCAGCAATATGCAGTCATAATCATAAATTGATAACTTTTGATAACCTTGCTCATAAGTAGCAGCATGATCACAAATGTTCCCTTCAGCCGTCAGATATTGATCAATACTTTTTCTTAAGCTTTCTTCGTCTTCAACAATTAGAAACTTCATGATATAAATATGGTGTTAAAATCTGAAGACTCTTTGAAGTTCTCTATAAGTTATAATAGGTACTGACTTAAAATTGATTTAGATCAATACTGAATTGTTTAAAGATGGAACAGAATCCTTCGGGTCACAGTACCTTTATGTTCAATGTCCATCAAGTACTTCATCATATTATGTTCGATTTACCCTATTTAGAAGTTTGTGCCGAAATGTTTGAGCGTAAGTTCAAAAATAGAGTGCTGCTAAGGCTGGATATTCCGCATAAGAAATATATAAACGTTTCGATTACGGAGCTGACTGATAGTTTGATTGGAAATGATTTAAAAAAAGTATGGCGTGAAGGTCTTTCTCTGTGCTTTCAATTTAGGAATCATGCTGTTCTGGAAATGTGTTTATCGGCTTCTGCAGAATTGTTTGTGGTTACGTTAGATCAGGAAGATAAAGCTGGTTTAATGGATTTGTATTTTAGCGGGGGGCAAATTCTATCTGTTAAAGATACTCAGCATTTGTGTAAGTTTCGTTTGAACCCTATACATACGGCTGTTCCGGATGTTTTGAGTAAGGAAATTACTGTGGAATACTTAGTCGATCTATTTGCTAATCGTGCGGAAGAAATTAAATGCGTATTGGTGGATCAAAAGTTGATTAGGGGAATCGGAGAGGCTTATGCTGATGAAATTCTTTGGTATGCAGAAATCTCTCCTTTTTCTATAGCAGGTAAAATCCCCTTAGATAGTATAAAAGTACTCCATAAAACAATTAAATATGTTTTATTGGATGCCATCAAAGAAGCAAGAAAGATAACCTCTTTGAAATTTAGTAAAGTAGGGGCTGATTTGTTGATAATTCACAATCCGGGTAAAAAAAATAGTCCAACCGGTTGGACTATTAAATTGAAAGTTATATCGGGTATAAAGACATATTATACGGATGAACAGCACCTATATATGTAGTGTTTTATGATTGTTTTTAGATGTACTTAAAATAAGGTTTTGAGATAGAATGGATTTTGTTTAGATATTCTCCAGTGCAATCCTTTGGCAGGTTGCTGTATTCTTAAAATAGGAAACAGTAAGCCCCGTTACTTTTTTAAACTGGCGGGAGAGGTGAGCAACACTACTGTAATTTAACAGATGGGAGATTTCGGTAAGATTAAGTTCTTTATAAAGGATAAGTTCTTTTACCCGTTCAATTTTATGTTTAATGATATAATGCTCGATTGTTAACCCTGTTTGCTGTGAAAATACATTGGCCAGGTAAGTATAATCATGATGAATTTTCTCGCTGATGTAATTAGAGTTTTTGATTTTTGGCATTTCAATATTATGATGAACCATATCAATAATTGTGTTTTTTATTTTCTCTATTAACATTTCTTTCTTATCAGATATCAATTCGAAACCTAATTCGAGCAAGGCACATCTTAACATTTCGAATTGTCGCTGAGTTGGATTTTCTTTGGTCTCCACTTCTCCAAGATCTATATGGCTGTAACCTAAACCAACCTTGTCCAGTTCTAGTTTCACCGCCATTACACAACGATTACTAACCATGTTTTTAATATGTAATACCATTCTGATTTTTTATGGAATCATTGTGAATCTCAATTTGCAACTAAAGCTATTTTAACAAAACTCAGGATTTAATCGGATATCCGAAATGATAGCCGTCTTGATTATCATGATGGTCATCATGATTACAGGTGATGCAGATAGTCCACTTTAGTGTGAATTGTGCAACTGTTCTCCATAAATGTATAATGATGTTGGTGTGAAATAGGGCAACCTTTGAGGTGTGAAATATTTCACACGAAAAGGCATTTATCATGAAAAACAACGAAACATTGCAAAAAGATGTTCAGGATGCAATAAAATGGGAACCATTATTACATGCGGCTGAAATTGGTGTTACCACTAATGATGGTGTAGTTACCTTAACCGGGATAGTGGACAGTTATGCTAAGAAATCTGAAGCAGAGGATGCGACAAAAAAGGTTGCAGGTGTAAAAGCGGTAGTAGAGAGAATAGAGGTGAAGTATCTTGGTTCAATCCATAAAGAAGATGAGGAGCTTGCTAAAGAAGTTTTGAATGCTTTAAAATGGAACTGGAAGGTTCCCGGAGAAAAAATTACAGTTAAGGTTGAAAATGGTTGGATAACACTCACTGGAACGATTAACTGGAACTATCAAAAAGAGGCCGCAAAAAACGCGATCAAAAACCTGTTAGGAGTGAAGGGGGTGACCAATAACATTACAATTGAGTCTGAAATTCATGATGCAGTGGAGAAAAAAGAAATTGAAAATGCAATTGACAGGAACTGGTCGATAAATAACAAAGATATACAAGTTAAAGTTTCTGGTAACCATGTAACATTGACAGGAACTGTGAATTCTATTTATCAAAAGGACGAGGCCCAGCGAATGGCTTGGAATGCACCTGGTGTCTGGTTTGTAGACAATGAAATTGAAATTGAATACGATTATTCATTAGTTGACTAAATATAGAGCGGGAGTTTAAGCTCCCGTTTTTTTGAAAATATGGGAAAATTAGAAAATAAGGTGGTCTTCATCACCGGAGGAAATTCAGGTATTGGAAAAGCCGCAGCGCTTGAAGCCGCAAGAGAGGGCGCGACTGTTGTTGTGGCTGATCTTGAAGGTAAGGATCATCTTGAAACGCTTACTGAAATAAAAGCACTGGGAGCCAAATGTATGTTTGTCCCAATTGATGTGTCAGACGTCGAAAGCGTTAAACTGGCTATTCTTACTACGGTCGCAGAATTTGATAGATTGGATGTCGCTTTTAATAATGCAGGCATTGGGGGTACTTATTCGGGGATACATGATATGCCGGAGGCCACTTGGGATAGGTTGATCGCTGTGAATTTAACCGGGCAGTTTTATTGCGTCAAGTATGAACTGCAACAGTTTTTGAAACAGGGTGGGGGCGTGATAGTAAATATGTCTTCTCTTGGCGGACTGAAAGCAGAACATGGTTTAGTCCCTTATACTGCGGCCAAACATGGTGTGTTGGGCATTACCAAAAATATAGCTGTTCAATATGCCGCGCAACACATCAGGGCCAATGCACTTTGTCCTTATTATGTGGAAACTCCTTTATTGGCTTCTGCTCCTGAAGCAACTCATCAGGCATGGATTGATGGAACCCCATCTAAGCGTCTTTGTACACCTGAAGAGGTGGCTAAAGCATTTATTTATTTGGCCAGTGATGATTCCAGTTATTGTAACGGAACACAAATTATCCTGGATGGGGGAGTGATGGCTTAATCAGTTCTTCATTTTTGCAAGCCGTTCCAGATCCAATACCGTAATGGTTGTCCCATCCCGTTCAATTAGTTTTTCATCACGGAAATCTGACAGGGTTCTGCTCACAGTCTCAGTAGCCATGCAAGCCATGGCTGCTAAATCTTCACGCGTAATGCTGAAAAAGTCGTTTTTTATAATCTGTTGATGATATAACCGGAGAATGGCTCCGGCCATTTTTTTTCTAACTGAATCATAAGCTAATTGGAGGAGCTGTTCTTCTTTTTCCCGGTTATCATCGGATAAAAGATGAATGAATTTTCTTGCTACTTCAGGGTAAAGGTCAATGACTTTATCCAGTTCTTCAAGAGGGATCAAACAAAGTGTACTGTCGTCCACCGCGGTAGCAGTGTCAGTATAAGTGCTTTTATTTAACATCGCATTGATGCCGAGGTATCCTCCGGTTGCATACATACCTGTCATTAATTCACGACCGTCTGTCGAAAGTTTGATGGTTTTGATCTTGCCATGAATGATCAGATAAAGACCTTTGCTGTGATCGGCCTCATAATAAACGATTTGATTTTTTTTGAATTCACGGCTTTTATGGCCTGCTATGATCTTGGCAAATTCTGCCAAACCATCTATTTTGGCTACCAGTACTTTGAATTCATCAGTCGTGTTTTGGTTCTGGAGTTGCAGATGGGCTTTTTTTCTTAGCCTGACTTCTATGGCATTGAGCAGTTCAATGTCATCAAATGGTTTGGTTAGATAATCATCAGCACCCATCTCCATTCCCTTACGCAGGTCATTGTGATCCGCTTTGGCCGTCAGAAAAATGAAAGGAATAGTGGAGGTCTCTGTATACTTATTGAGCATATACAATACCCCGTACCCATCTAGTTCAGGCATCATGATATCACAGAGAATGATGTCAGGAATATGTTTTAAAGCCATCTCCACGCCAATTTTGCCATTGTCAGCCTCAAAAACAGTGTATTTGGCCATTTCCAGGATCTCAACTATGTTTCCCCTTATGGCGTCGTGATCTTCAATGATCAGTATTTTTTTGTTCATGATTGTGGAAATGTGAGGGTGAAAAGCGTACCCCGGTTAATTCTGCTTTTGAAATCGAATTTACCGTTCATCAGATCGGTATATCTGGAAAGTATACTTAATCCAAGTCCGTTACCAGAGATCTTTCCGGTATTGTGTGCCCGGAAAAATGGCTCACAAAGATGTTTCTGGTCTTCGACTGGGATTCCAATGCCATTATCACAGATCCTGATCGTACAGTTATTCTCATTGATTTTGGTGTAGAATTGTATGGAACTTTCTTCTCCAGAATATTTTATAGCGTTGTCAATAAGTATAACGATGCAGTTTTTTAACAAGGTCTGGTCTAGGGTAATCATCAATTCCGAGCCCCTGTGTACGTGTACTATTTTTTGACTACCCTTTAAAACGATTTGCATCTCTTCAGTAATTTCTGTCGCAAATTCAGCCAGATTGAAATGATTGAATTTAGGCTGTACTTTCCCGGTATCTAATTTTTCAAGGGATAGGAAATCATTTAGGATTGCAGTAACATTCAGAACGGCATCTTTTATTTTGTCTACGTGTTTGATGATATGAGGGTTGTCAAAAGGAAGCGCATGCCTTTCAATAAGGGATGCGGAAAGCTGTACCATACTCAAAGGTGTCCGGAATTCATGTGATGCAATAGAAACAAACCTGCTTTTCAGCTTACCTAATTCCTGTTCTTTTGCCAGTGAGAGGCTCAGCTCACGTTGAGTTTGTTCCAGGGCAGAAACAGTATGGTGTAAGTTTTCAAGAGATAGATTCAATTCAGTCTTGGTTTGCTCTAAGGCTTCAACCGTTTCCCGAAGAGAAAGCGTTCTCTCCTGTACCTGATCTTCCAATAAAGCTGCATAATCCTGGAGTTGCGATTCGGCTTCTTTTTCCCGGCTCAAGTCATGAATAAAACCAGCATAAATGATCCTTCCTGAGTACTTAACTTCACTTACACCCAAACGAAAAGGAAACGTACTCCCATTTTTTTTCAAACCTGTCAATTCTCTACCAACACCAATAATGCTGGCTTCACCGGTTTTTTTATAGCGAAAGAGGTACCCATCATGGTGTCCCCGGTCTGGTTGCGGCATTAGTTCAGATACGTTCTTTTTAACTATTTCCTGTTCCGTGTAACCAAAAAGTTTGCAGGCTGAGGGATTAATGGACTCAATTATCCCCTGGTCATCTATGGTAATCAGACCGTCTATCGCATTGTCGATGATCGCTTTCAGCAGAACGGTGTTTTCCATAAAATTGTGGTTAAAATTAACATTAACCTCTTCTATATCTACAATCTGAAGGCCATTTTGTTTTGATTACTTCCTGGCTGATGATCTTCGTCACGAGTTGTCTGGTGTTTGATCATGTTGTAGAAATATCTCAATGACTAGATTTGAATCCAAACGATTTGTAGATCAACTCAGGTTCACAATAGTGTGATATAAAAATGGAAGAGTCAAATACTGCAGGTAGTTTTATTCTGGTGCTCAATTCGGGGTCTTCCAGTCTGAAATTTAGTCTGTATCATCAATACAGTCTTGAATTGGAGTGGTCAGGATCCATAAATGGAATTGGTGATAAACAAGCTAAATTGGAGATACATGATGCGGGAGCTGAACTTTTGCTAAGTGAAGAGACCTCATGTCTTAATCTGGAAATTGCCGCTGCCAAGTTGATCAACAGGTTGGATTCCTTATCCGGCAAATATTCAATCCAGAGCATCGGTTATCGCTTGGTACAGGGCGGCCCTGCACATAGAATGCCTGAGATCATCAATGACGATTTGATCAATGTCCTTGAAACTTACACTTATCTTGCACCTAATCATCTGCCTACTGAAATACAGCTGATTCGTATTTTTCGGCAAACTTTCAAAAATGCCATTCATATAGCCTGTTTTGATACATTTTTTCATCAGAATATGCCCTCTGCTGCTAAGTTCTATGCTTTGCCAAGAGTGTATCGGGATCAAGGCTTGATGCGTTACGGATTTCACGGACTTTCTTATGAATACATCTTACAGAAGCTCCAGAATGAAAATGATAGCATTGAGAAAAAGAAAATAATTATTGCGCATTTAGGGAGCGGAGCGAGTATGGCTGCAGTTTCTGGTGGTATCAGCCAGGAAACAACAATGGGGATGAGCCCGATAGGAGGACTGGTCATGAGCACACGATCAGGTGATCTGGATCCTGGGGTTATCTTGTTCCTGTTAAGGAAATACCAGATGACACCTGTGCAGCTGGACGAACTGTTTAGTCAGGAATCTGGGTTGAAAGCAATCGCAGGTACAGGAAATATGCAGCAGTTAATCGAGGATAGGTCTTTGAATCCTCGGGCTCAGGAAGCAATTGAGGTATTCTGTTATCAGGCGAAAAGGCAAATTGCTGCATTGGCAGCAGGTTTAGGCGGATTGGATATGTTGATCTTTTCTGGAGGTATCGGAGAAAATGCTCCCCTTATCCGTGAACAGATCTGCAAGGACATGGGGTTTATGGGTATCAGCTTACACCCGGCGCTTAATCAGAACGGAGAACATATCATTTCTACTTTGGATAGTAGCGTTAGCATTCAGGTAATCAAAACAAATGAGGCCTGGATGATTGCAAAACATACTGGCTATATCACGAACACTAACTAAAAATTATCTTATGAATACGCTATCAGAGCAGCATATTGAAAGAATACATTCCTATTGGCAGGCCGTTAATTACCTCTCCGCCGGACAGATCTATTTACAGTCTAACCCATTGTTGAAAAAAACACTGACCGCTGAAGATATCAAACCACGGCTATTGGGCCATTGGGGAACTTCTCCAGGTTTAAATCTGATATATGTTCATTTGAACAGGCTGATTAAACAGACCAATGCCGACGTGCTTTATGTTTGCGGACCTGGTCATGGTGCACCGGCAGTGGTAGCACATACTTATCTGGAAGGAACTTATTCCGAGGTTTTCCCCTCTGTTAGTCAGGATGAAGCGGGAATGCTGAAGTTATTCAGGCAATTTTCTACGCCCGGTGGGATACCAAGCCATGTAAGTGCCCATACTCCGGGCTCCATCCATGAAGGAGGGGAATTGGGATATTCTCTGATGCATGCTTTTGGGGCTGTGTATGATTATCCAAATTTACTGGCAGTATGCGTAGTTGGTGATGGTGAGGCAGAGACGGGGCCATTGGCTGCGAGCTGGAATTCAAAGGCTTTCCTTAATCCAGTTAGAGATGGTGCAGTTTTGCCCATTTTACACTTGAATGGTTATAAAATATCAGGGCCCACTGTACTTGCCCGTATGAATCATCAATCTTTAAAAGAATTGTTTAGTGGATATGGATATGAAGTGTACTTTGTAGAAGGAGATGATCCAATGAAGGTACATCGCCAGATGGCATCAACGCTTGATGTAGCCTACCAGAAAATTAAGATCATACAGACGAATGCCCGAGAACGTGGAATCATCCATGACTTTAAATGGCCAATGATCATCTTAAGGACGCCAAAAGGTTGGACAGGTCCCAAATCATGGAAAGGGGTTCCTATTGAAGGTACATTCAGGGCACATCAGGTTCCCTTGGCAGGAGTGAAAGAGGATCCGGAAAAATTAAAGATGCTGGAAGACTGGATGCTTAGTTATGAACCTGAAAAGTTATTTACGGCTGAGGGAAACCTGATTCCTGAACTGGCGGAACTGGCCCCTGTAGGCCATAAACGAATGAGCGCATCACGATACGCAAATGGTGGATTGTTGCTTCAGGAACTAATATTGCCGGATTTTAAAGATTATGCTGTTGTTTTAAAAGCACCCGCCGAATTTGAGGCAGAAAGTACGCGTAATTTGGGCAAGTACCTTCGTGATGTCATCAAGCTAAATGATAAGCATAACAACTTCCGTTTGTTCTGCCCGGACGAAACCAGCTCAAATCGTTTGGAAGCTGTATTTGAGGCCACCAGCCGATGTTTTATGGAGAAGACAATCCCGATTGATGATAAACTTGCTCCGGATGGGCGTGTAATGGAAGTTTTAAGTGAACACTTATGTGAAGGATGGCTTGAAGGATATATCCTGACCGGCAGACATGGACTCTTTCCGTGTTACGAGGCATTTGTCACAATAGTTGACTCCATGGTCAGCCAGCATGCCAAATGGCTGAAAACTGCTGCTGAACTTTCGTGGCGAAAACCTATAGCTTCCTTAAATTATTTACTGACTTCCCACGTTTGGAGACAAGACAATAATGGCTACAGTCATCAGGGGCCCGGTTTTATTGATACCGTTGCTAATAAAAAGAGCACGGTTATCAGAATCTATTTTCCACCTGATGCAAATACGTTGCTTTCTGTCATGGATCACTGCCTGCGTAGCAAGAACTACGTAAATGTAGTCATTGCCGGTAAACAGCCAGAACTTCAGTGGTTAAGTATGGATGAGGCAATTGAACACTGTGCTCAGGGTGCATCCAACTGGGAATGGGCCGGTAATGAAAAAGGTAATTTTCCTGATGTCATCTTGGGCTGCGCGGGTGACGTTCCAACCCTTGAGGCGATCGCGGCAGTTTCCATCTTAAATGAACATTTGCCAGAACTTAAAGTACGTTTGGTGAATGTGGTAGATTTAATGGCCTTGTCGCCAGTGGCCTATCATACACATGGGATGAGTAAGGAACAGTTTAAACTACTTTTTACAGATAGTGCACCGGTTATATTTGCTTTTCATGGTTATGTACGCATTATCCATGATCTTGTTCACGGCAGACCAGATCCTGCACGGTTTCATGTGCGGGGATTTATGGAAGAGGGCACAACAACAACTCCTTTTGACATGGTCGTATTGAACCAGATGAGTCGCTATCATTTGGCGATGGAAGCAGTGAGGAGAGTACCTGCAATGCAGGACAAAGTAAATGCTTTCGTTCGCTTCTGTGAAGCAAAGCTGGCCGAACATAGCGCATACATCTGTAAGTATTTAGATGACATGCCTGAAATCAAAAACTGGAAATGGAAAATGAAATAACCTATCCCCTGGAAAGAAGTTATTCGCTAAGTGTCGCTGAGGTGTGCAAAGCGCTAAACACCGATGAGACATCAGGGATTACACATGCAGAAGCCGAAAAACGAGCTTTGAAATTTGGGTTAAATATTTATCAAAGCCAAAAAAAGAAAAGCATCTGGATGATGCTTATCGGACAGTTTAGCAGCCCAATTGTGTATTTGTTATTTGTCGCTGCCTTCGCATCTATGTATTTTGGAAATGCGATAGAAGCTATTTCTATCCTGGTGGTTATTTTTCTGAATGCGCTCATTGGTTTTTTTATGGAGTTGCAGGCCCGGACGTCGATGCGTGCATTAAAAAAAATGGATCAGGTCTTTTCCAAAGTGATCCGGCATGGGAAGACCAAAGAGTTACCAGCAGAACAAATCCTTCCAGGAGATCTGATGGTGCTGGAAGCGGGGGATATGATCCCGGCCGATGGGCGGATCGTTCAGTTCAATCAATTACAATGTGATGAATCTCCGCTTACTGGTGAATCTTTTCCTGCACTGAAGCAACTTGAAGCGATAAATGGAGCAGTTGAACTGGCAGATAGGGTCAACATGGTATTTAAGGGGACCGCTGTAATGAATGGCAATGCTAAAGTGGTCGTTACCGGCACTGGAGAAAATACCGAGTTAGGAAAAATTACCTCGATGGTGGATCGCCCACAGGTGACCACTACACCACTGGATTTGAAAATTAATAAGTTAACTAAAAAGTTGATATGGATTACTTTGGTGATGACGGGGCTATTTTCTCTTTCGGCGGTGCTGGAAGGAAAGTCCTGGTTATTGATTCTTGAAACTTCAATTGCCCTGGCGGTAGCCGCTTTTCCTGAAGGACTACCTATCGTTGCCACCGTTGCTTTGGCCTATGGGATGTTGCTCATGGCCAGAAAAAATGCGATTGTTAAGAAATTGTCTGCAGTGGAGACGCTTGGTGGGGTAAATGTGATCTTCACGGATAAAACAGGCACTTTGACAGAAAATAAGATTTACGTGGAACTACTTGGCTTTCCGGATGAAGTTTTGCAGGTAGCTATTGAAAAAGGAGTGTTGAAATATTTGAGCGGTTCAAGGCAAAGCGGCGGGGAGAATTTTGAAAAGCTTATCCTGATCGGAACTTTATGCAACGATGCATCGTTGGAAGATAAAGACAGTGGGAAAAAGGCGGTCGGAGACCCGGTGGAGGTGGCCTTGCTTCATTTGACGCAAGCTTCAGGTGTCTCTCCAGCGCAACTGACCACTGCATATCCCAGACTTGCTGAAACGCCTTTTAGTGCCGAAACTAAAATGATGGCGACATTAAATCAGCATGAAGGTTTGGATTTTGTTGCTGCTAAAGGTGCGGTTGAAAGCATACTCGATAAATGCACGCAGATTCAAGTCGGTAAGGAGAATCTACCGTTAACCAAGGCTCAACGAACAAGCATCATTTCAGCCGCTGAAAAGATTTCGGCTGATGGGCTGCGTGTATTGGCTTTTGGATATAGAGAGGCTCCAAAAATCTCAAAGGAGGATTATTTGGAGGATTTGATATATGTAGGTATGGTCGGGTTTTTGGATCCACCAAGGTTAGCTGTTAAGGGTGCTATTGCGACCTGCCGGACAGCTGGAATTAAAACGGTGATGATTACGGGAGATCATCCCATGACTGCATTGAATATTGCGATGAAAACCGGTATCGCCTCTAAGGATGATCAGGAAGTCATTAAGGGAAGTGAATTGCCAGATATGAAATCACTTAGCAAACAATGGCACAAGAGAATTCTTTCCGCAGTGGTTTTTGCCAGAACTACGCCCAGGCAAAAACTGGAAATCGTAGAAGTGTATCAAAAAGCGGGGTATCTGGTTGCGATGACTGGAGATGGGGTAAATGATGCGCCCGCACTTAAACAAGCGGATATTGGAATTGCGATGGGATTAAGGGGCACTCAGGTTGCGAAGGAAACGGCGAGCATTGTGTTGAAAGATGATTCTTTTGTTTCCATAGCAAGGGCGGTTGCCCATGGCAGGGAGATATTTCAGAACATACAACGCTTTGTAATTTATCTCGTTTCCTGTAACCTGAGTGAGATTTTTATTGTTACACTTTTAGGTTTTCTGGCACCTCAAACCATATTACTTCCATTACAGATTCTTTTTTTGAATATGGTCACTGATGTCTTTCCTGCACTTGCGTTAGGTCTTGGAAAGGGAGATCCGACAGTGATGGAGAAATCACCAAGAGATCCAAAACTAGATATCATCTCGAATAAAAACTGGCTGATGATCGTGCTGTATGCAACGCTGATCACTGGATCGGTAGTCTTGGCGGTATTCTATTGCCGTGCATTTGTATCCAATGATCCTAAGGTGCTTAACAATATTGCTTTTATTACGCTGGCCTTTGCTCAGCTCTTTCACGTTTTTAATATGTCTTCTAATCACTCTGGAATATGGTCGAACGAGGTTACTAAAAACAGGTTTGTATGGCTGGCACTGTTGTTATGCTTCTTCCTGGTGTTTTTGGTTTACTTGTTTCCACAGACGCGTGTTGCACTCGATTTATCTATATTTCCTATTGATGCATGGATGGTAGCCATTCTGGCCAGTTTGCTCCCTTTGGTTGTAGTTCAGATTTATAAGATCATTTGGGGAAAGAGAAAAAGTACTTCCCGTTAAGGATGGACTGATCTGATGACGAGTGTCTTATGTGGAGATGATTCACATCATTTCCGATGCCCCCAATTACATAGACCTTTAGACTTTATCTATCTAAAATAGCTATCAATATGAATGACTTCAGTGAAAATCAAAACGCTTTGTTCGAGAATTTCGGAATAGCTCCTTATGAAGAACAGATGCTACGGTCTGATGAAAAGTTTAGTATATGGAAAAGTAAAACTTTCTCTGAAAGACAATCTATTTTTAAAAAGGTGAGTACGCTTAGCCGGTATTCTGAAGATCTATTGTCTAATTGGGTTAGTGAGCAGATGGATATTTTATTGGCCAAAAGTGTAATGGGCTGAATGAAGTCTTCGCTTTGGGCTGTGGTGAAATAACAATTAAATAAAATTATGTTTTATACGAATCATTTTTTTGGAATGGACATCATATGGTGGTTCATTTGGTTAGTCATGCTGGTCTGGATATTTCTTGTGCCATATGATATTCCGGGCCAACGGAATAAAAAAGAGCTGCCACTGGATATTTTGCAGAAAAGATTTGCAAGAGGCGCAATTGATCTTAAGGAGTATCAGCGAAATAAAGCTGTTCTGGAAAATGATGCTACTCACTAGCAATAGTTATACAATTAAAATAAATAATCCACATTATGGCTATACAAACCATTAATCCTTTTAATAATGAACTTATTAAAAGTTTTCAGGAAATGTCTCCGGAATTGGTGGCAGTGGAAATTTCTATCGCTGATGAAACATTCCAAAGCTGGCGTAAAACCAGTTATGCACAGCGGGCAGAACTTTTACATGGTGTCGCAAAATTGATGCGTGAACAAAAAGACCAGCTATCTAAATTGATCACATTGGAGATGGGTAAGTTACTTGCTCAAAGCTATGGGGAGATTGAACTCAGCGCTGATATTATAGATTATTACGCTACAAATGGGGAAGCTTTTCTAAGTGACCAAAAGTTGGAAACTGAATTTGGTGAAGCTTATATTAAGAGTACTCCAATTGGAGTACTGCTTGGCGTTGAACCCTGGAATTTTCCTTTTTATCAGGTCGCTCGTTTTGCTGCACCTAACATTATGGCAGGTAATGTCGTGTTAGTTAAGCATGCTTCGAATGTTCCTCAATGCGCATTGGCAATTCAGGAGTTGTTTGCACAGGCTGGGGCACCCAAGGGTTTATATACCAATTTATTTGTCAGTGGAAGCCGTATAGATGACGTGGTGGCAGATCCCCGGATCAAAGGTGTTGCCCTTACCGGAAGTGAAATTGCTGGCGCAAGTATAGCCGCTGCTGCTGGGAAATTTCTAAAGAAGTCGGTGCTTGAACTCGGTGGCAGCGACGCTTTTATTGTTTTGGAAGACGCTGATCTGGATAAGGCCGTTGACTGGGCTGTTGTTGGACGGATGAATAATACCGGCCAATGCTGTGTGGCATCTAAGCGGATTATTGTTCTGGAAGCAGTTGCTGATGAGTTTTTGGATAAATTCAAGGCCAAACTGGGTGGCCTGAAAGTTGGAGATCCAATGGATGAAGAAACAGAACTGGGACCGTTAAGCTCAGAAGGAGCCGTTATACAGTTAATAGAACAAGTACAGCGAAGTGTCAGGGCTGGTGCAAAGGTATTGCTGGGTGGTAAACTAATTAATCGAAAAGGTGCATTTATTGAGGCTACCATTTTAGGTGATGTTAAACCTGGAATGGCAGCATATCATGAGGAATTATTCGGTCCAGTTGCTTCGTTTTACAGGGTGAACAATGAGCAGGAGGCGATTGATCTGGCCAATGACTCGCCTTTTGGATTGGGTGGGAGTATCTTTACCAATGATATAGAACGGGGAAAGCGTTTGGCCGAACAGATTGACACCGGTATGGTATTTATCAACCATCCAACCTGGACTCAGCCTGACTTGCCTTTTGGTGGGACTAAAGGGTCAGGATATGGAAGGGAGTTGTCTAGTCTTGGTATACAGGAATTTGTTAATAAGAAGTTGATTCGGGTCAGCAAATTAACAGACCCTTTTTAGTCGTCCGCTGAGATGCTTAGACATTTTGGGACTAAAAGAACTTATAAGCATAACCTTTGGGTAGCTGTTTTATTAAGTTTTGTGGCCGGATTTGTGAATGCAGCTGGATTTTTAGGATTCTTTGCCTTAACTACAAACGTAACCGGTCATGCGGCATTATTTGCTGAACAGATCGCATCGCGAGATTGGAACAATGCAGGAACGATTGCTATCTGGATGTTATTGTTTCTTATCGGGGCATGGTGTTCAAGTTTGATTGTTACCAGGATTGGTCATCATGAACGGTTTTCTTTTGCAATTCCTATTTTTATAGAATTGGTCATTTTGATATTTTGTGCCATTTATGGGAGCAGTAATGATTTGTTTTTTCCTAAAAATTTTTTCGTTGGCTGCCTTCTTTTTGCTATGGGTTTGCAAAACGCTTTGGTTTCTGTGATCTCCGGATCAGTGGTACGTACAACTCATTTAACCGGAACTTTTACTGATCTTGGAATTGAGTTAGCCCAATTAAAATTGGGTAATCCAGAAGGACAACAGGAGCTGGTTTCTAAAATCAAATTACGTTTGTCAATCATACTTTTCTTTATGATTGGAGCACTGTCAGGTGCTTATTTGTTTCGTTACCTAAACTTCATGGCTTTTTTACTTCCATGCTTTGTTTTGTGTTTTACTTTGTTTTTTGATATTTTTCGTTTGCGTGTTAAGCGGTATTATACTAACCTAATACATCATATAAAGGAAAAATAATAACCCCTCTAAACTAAACGTCTCATTGAAATTGATGAGCATCATGCGAATCACGTATACAAATCATCTGTAATTGTTTAAGGGAATCCGACCTTTAAGGTACATAAACTCTAATGATATGACCAACTTAAAAAAAAGTGAAACGTTATCGAAAGTAGCTTTGATGACCGATAATTTCTGGTATACCGAGACTTTTGCCAGTTCTGATGAGCCTAAATATGCTGTAAACATACAGGATAATATTGGAAGGTATAAGCTTGAGGTTTCAGCTCCCGGCTTTAAAAAGAATGACTTCAAGATTACTACTGATAATGGGATGTTGACAGTTACTGCAGAGTCAAGCAGGGCAGAAAAGGAGAGTGACGAAAACTATATCCGCAAGGAGTTCTCCCATTCCTCATTTACAGGATCCTTTCGCCTCCCTGAAAATGTTCTTGAAGATCATATTTCTGCGAAATACCACAATGGGCTATTTACAATTAATTTAAAAAAATCAGATAAGGGTGTACTGCTTAAAAAAAGACAGATTAAAATACATTAGCTATTTAGTTAAAGTATTTAGGCCGTCAAGATTTTAACTAAGCTATGTCTAAACTTATTTTATTGCGTCATGGTCAGTCGCTATGGAACCTGGAGAACAGATTTACCGGCGAAATGGATATTGACTTAACAGATCAAGGGGAACAGGAGGCAGCAAGTGCAGGAATCCTATTGAAGGATTTCTGCATTAATGTTGCTTTCACTTCGGTACTTAAAAGGGCAATCCATACGCTTGAAATTGTTCTTAAAGAAATTGAAGGTGCGGTTCCAGTTGTAAGGTCATCGGCACTGAATGAAAGAAACTATGGGGACCTGCAAGGACTTAACAAGTCAGATGTCACAAAAATATACGGTATTGCAAAAGTGCTCTTGTGGAGAAGAAGCTTTAGGACAAGACCCCCTGGGGGTGAAAGTCTGAAGGATACTTTTGAGCGTGTTGTGCCCTTTTATCAGAAGGAGATTTTGCCATTGTTAAAGCAGGGTAAAACTATTCTGATCGTTGCGCATGGCAATAGTCTGAGAGCATTGACGATGTACCTGGAGAATCTGAGTGAACCGGAAGTTTCAATGCTGAACATCGCCACAGGAATTCCTCGTGTTTATGATTTCTCGGTTGATATGCATCTGACGGGGACAGTTTACCTCTAAACCTAAGAAAATAAAAAAACACCTTTGGATTTTTCTCAAAGGTGTTTTTTAAAATAAATGCTTATTGTGTCAGGTTCAAAGGAGTCATTGCATTAGTGTTGATTTCATAACTGGCAAGTTGCGTTAGCTCGTCATCTATGTGTTTTTCGTTGACTTCAGATTCATAAAAGACATTAGCGAATTCCGAAAGCCCTATTAGTTTAGCAAATGCTGCCGCTGTTCCATAACTGCTGATCTTAAAATGGCATATGGATTGGATCCCGGCAAGTATGCAGGCATCCTTGATTTCAGGATTTTTGCAGGCTTCCAGTTTCTCGTCGATAGACTTGATGAAAGCCAACATGATCGTGTTTGTCCTGGTGACCGAAAGAATCTTTTCCTGTTCAAGAAAAGTATCCATCCTTTGTAGGTGCTGACTGGTAAAACTGATGTATTTTTTTAAGATCATCTTAAGTTGCATGGAACTGGCAATGTTTGCCCATTCGAGGAGTTTTCTTTTCAATTCAATTTCTGCACTTGAAAAATGTGAGGTGTTCAGATCGAGTAGATCCTGAAGATTATTGATACTTAGTTTTGCTTCCATTTCTTGTTTTTTTAAGATAGCTAAAGCTAAGTCGATTTGTTCTTCTCGATGATGATGATGGTCATCAGAACTGATGTTCCTGCGCAAGGATATACCAATTCCTATTGCTCAACTTTACAAAACAATGAAGAGGATATGAAACACCTATTGGTACTTACTGATTTTTCCAAGCCCGCAAAACATGCGGCAGCTTATGCTTATAGCCTGGCTAAGCAAATACAAGCGAACATCATACTATGTAATGTGGTTATCGTTCCGGCAGAGGTTCCTCAGGCGGGGCTTATAGTTTGGCCTCTGGAAGAATCTGATGTGCTTTTAAAGGAAAGTGAAGTAGAATTAAAGAAGCTAAAGATGCAATTGGAAAAAATGGGCGATGACCAGATTCCCAATTCTGAGATCAGCTTGAGAAGTGATCCGGGAATTCTACTGGATGTGGTAAGGGACATATCTGCCCAAGCCAAGATCGATTTTGTAATTATGGCTACACATGGTGCAGGTTTTAGTGGACTGCTAATGGGAAATCATAGCAGAAGTTTGATTGATGATATTGGTGCGCCACTCTTTATTATTCCAGCAATGGCTAAAATTTCCCCAATCCGAAAGATTGCTTTTGCCACTGATTTTGAAGATCCCGATAACGAAATGAGATTTATCCAGGAGCTGATTGTATTCGCCTCTTTACTCAAAGCGGAGATATTTATTACGCATGTATATAAAGAGAATGAGGCTAGTCCAGAATTTTATAAGTCTGTTCAGCAAATTATGCTGAATATTTCCTGTGAAAATGATTATCCAAAAATTTATTATAAGGCTATTAAAAATGTGAATAAAAAACAAGGATTGGATTGGTTAATGGTTCATGGTGACATGGATCTGCTAGTTATGGTTCACCATGCTCAAGGTTTCTTAGATAGAATGATTCGGGGAAGTCTGACTCAACAACTGGCAGGGGTACTGACAATTCCGTTACTCGTGTTCAAGACTCCAGCGCCTGAGTTAATTTAAAAATTAACCCTACCTTTAAGTAGATATATCTTTCTGAAGCATTTTCTTCTTTTGACCGTCAGTTATTCCGCTGAGGTTTTTGAATAAACATCACAAATATCCTAATCCATGAAAAAAATAATGTTTTCTAACCTTGTGAGGTTATGAATGAACCTGAATATATTATTGCGATTGGCGCTTCTGCCGGTGGTCTGGAAGAGATCAATTCTTTCTTTGATCATACGCCATTAGATGGAGTGTCCTATATTGTTGTTCAACATCTTTCAGCTTCTTTTAAAAGCAGAATGGTTGAAGTCCTGGCCAAACACAGTAAACTGGTTGTAGAAGAAGCTACTGAAGGGAAGCTTGTGGAATGCAACCAGGTTTACCTTATTCCACACGATAAATACATGACCATTGAAAATAACAGGTTGTATTTGAGAGGTAAGGAGGAGATAAGAGGCTCACACCTGACCATAAATATATTTTTTAAGTCTTTAGCTGCTGATTGCGGTAAAAAGGCAATTGGCATTATTCTTTCCGGTTTAGGAAGCGATGGATCTGAGGGGCTTGTTGCAATAAAAAATGCGGGTGGAATGGTTATGGCCCGAAATCCGGAAACTTCTAGCTTTCCCAGTATGCCTTCTAAGGCCATCGCTACCGGGATGGTCGATTTTGTACTGGAACCTGCAGCAATGCCAGGTGCAATTGAAGATTATGTAAAACACGAGGGATTTTTACAAACCGAGAGTGATAATGACGAAGTAAGTCTTAAGGAGATCGTAGAACTGATCAGGCAGCAAACTCCACTTGATTTCTCCGACTATAAATCCTCTACCATATTAAGGCGTACCAAAAGGAGAGCAGCCTATCATGATTTTAATAGCCTGGTAAAATACCTGGCATTTTTAAAGTCCTCCCCGGAAGAAATTGAAGCATTATCAAAAGACTTTTTGATTAGTGTGACTTCTTTTTTTAGGGATAAGGAAGCTTTTGAGTACATACGGCACAATATCCTACCGGGTATACTGAAAAATCTAAAACCTAAAGAGGAACTGAAAATTTGGGTAGCAGGTTGTGCAACTGGAGAGGAGGTGTATTCACTGGCCATTATTATTGCCGAACAAATGACCGGGGAGTTAGCGCACATCGCAGTAAAGATATTTGCTACTGATATTGATGGTGCTGCATTGGTTCATGCTGGGAAGGGTGTTTATCCTCACGATATTGTTAAGGATGTATCAGCTGAACGATTAAAAAAATACTTTCTGAAGGAGGATAATCACTACAGGATCAAGCCAAACCTGCGTAAGATGGCGATTTTTGCGCAACATGATCTGGTTAAAAATCCACCATATTGTAACATGCACTTTATCAGTTGCCGTAATCTGTTGATTTATATGGCACCAGTACTGCAAAAGAAGATATTCAGCATGTTGCTGTTTGGCCTAAAGATGGACGGTTATTTGTTTCTGGGATCAAGTGAAAATCCGATGCCAATCATCCAGAATCTTGAAGTAGTAAATAAACAATATAAGCTGTACAGGAATATCAAGTCAAAAAGGATCGTGAGTTTTGATGCTTTTTCAATGCCAGATTCCATGGACCTGAGAAGCAAATCTACTTATGCCGTTAATGAGGAAGTTATTAATGATCCGCTACAGTCGATTACGGAAATGATGCACGCCAAACTTGCTGATCAGCAGGATTACCTGGTCGTATGTGTAGATGAAAATAAAGAAGTGATTAAGTGTTATGGAGATACAAGCAAATATTTGCTTCCAAAACTTTTTACGTCCAATCTGGAGGAACTATTGCCCAAGAAATTGGGAATGGTGTTCAATACGCTAAGTAGTATTGTGTTAAAAACAAATGAAATGGCCCATTTAAACAGTATAAAGATAAAAATCGCCAATTCACTTGTAAATGTGAATCTGGTGGTGAGTCCGCTGCTGGGCAAAAGAAAGGACCAGCGGCTTTTAATGGTCACTTTTACAGGTAAAGTGGTTAAAACTTCGAAAAAGGAAATTCTGGATTTTGATGAGGCAGTCTTCCATGATCAGTATACGCTTAATCTGGAACAGGAATTAAATGAAGTAAAGGAGAAACTAAGTGCTGCTTACGAGCAACTGGATGCTTCCAATGAAAATATGCAGTCCTTTAATGAAGAAATGATTTCTGCTAATGAAGAAATGCAAAGTACCAATGAAGAGATGCAGTCTGTAAACGAAGAATTGGATACGATCAATTCGGAGTACCAGCTGAAAAACAAGGAATTGCTGGAAATTAACGATGATCTGAATAATTATTTCAGAAGCAATATCAATGGGCAGTTATTTATAAATAACGATCTGCTTTTAATGAAATTTTCTCCAGGTACAGTGAAACAGATCAATTTGCTGGAAACTGATATCGGCAGGCCGCTGAGCAATATTACTACCAATATCAAGTTTGAAACGCTGATTGAAGACATTAAGCAGGTTTTGAGCAATGGAGTTGTCATCACTAAAGAAATTGAAACCAATAATGGGAAATGGTACCAGGTAATGACCATGCCTTATGTGCGTCAATCGGACCAAAAAAATAGTGGTGCGATCATCACTTTCAACGATATTACTGAATTGAAGAAGGCACAGTTGGAATTGGATATCAGCGGCAAAATGCTTGGAATGAGTATAGACGCTGCTGAATTGGGCACTTTTTCCATTGATGCCGGAACATGGGCATTTCAGACATCTGTGCATTTTAAAGAAATTTTTGGCGTCTATTCAGATCAGGAGCTAAGTTATGAGGCCGCTGTTGCAAGGATTGAGATGGAATACCGGGATAAATTCACCAATGCTATTGAAAATAGCATCAAAAGCGGTGACAAATGCTATTTGGAGTTTCCATTGCGGAATTTTCATGATAACAAGTTGCACTGGGTTAGAATAATAGGAAATCTTTCGCATAGCAATGAGAAGAATCCGACGTACTTTACCGGTGTATTGAAAGACATTACAGTACACAAGCAGGATGAACTTCGAAAAAATGATTTTATTGCAATGGTTAGTCACGACTTAAGGTCACCGCTTACTTCCATCCAGGCTTATATGCAATTGATCACCTTAAAAGTTAAGAACGTGGAAGATACATTTATTCATTCTTCGCTGGCAAGGGTAAATGCATCAATTAAAAAAATGAACAGGATGATCAACGGGTTTCTAACCGTCTCTGGTTCAGAAGAAGGGCAGATTCATTTAGAGCTTGAGACTTTTGAGATGAATAATTTGATAAACGAAATTGTAGAGGAATCACGTTTTATAAATTCAGGAGTTGAGATTGTCTTTACAGCCGGACCAGAACTGAATCTGAAAGCAGACCGCGATAAAATTGGTCAGGTGATTAGTAATCTACTTAACAATGCAATTAAATACTCAATTGATGAAAAGCTTATTGAAGTATCATCACTGGAAATTAATGATGAAGCTCAGGTTTGTGTGAAAGATAGGGGCATAGGCATCAAGTTACGGGACCAGGAGAAATTATTTGATCGTTATTATCGTGTAAAGCGTTTGGATGCTAAATCTATACCTGGATTTGGCTTGGGGCTTTATTTAACGGCTGAAATTATTAAAAGACATGGCGGTAGGGTATGGGTAGAGAGTGAAATTAATCGTGGTTCATCTTTTTTCTTTAATCTGCCTGTTTTGCCCCAAGCTTGAGTCTGAAAGTTTAAACTAAGAATGCATGGCAATTCCAATAGATAATTTTGATCTTTCTACTTTTTTCAAGGAAATACCTTGTGTTGTTTTTAGAATTCATGAATATGAAGGTCGTTTTTCTTTCTTATTTGCCAGCGCTGCAATTGAAAAGGAATTGGAATTGAATCCAATTTTATTGATTAATGATATTGAAATATTGCTGAACCTCTTATCAAAACAGCATAGGGAATCATTTCTAAGTTCATTGGAAAACTCAGTGCGTCAGTCAGTCGCCTGGAATTGGGAAGGTTATTTTAATTTACCTTCAGGTAAAAAGAAGTGGATACAGGGTTTGGGCGAAGTAAGCGGTTCAAGTAAAACTACCATTGATTGTCTTTTTAAGGATATCACGAAAGAAAAGCACACATTTGATATGTTTACTGAAACAGGTAAACTCACTAAAACGGGATCCTGGGAGCTGGATTTACTTACTAATCATCTTTTCTGGTCTGATGAGGTATATATAATTCACGAAATCGAACCGGAAACAGTGCCGGAATTAGATAATGCACTTGGTTTCTACTCTACTGAAGGCAGGGAGATGATCATCAATTTAATCGAAAAGGCGGTAAAAAGTGGAGCGTCCTGGGATGTAGAAGTTTCCTTTGTTACAGCCAGAGGCAATGACAGGTGGGTCAGGACATCAGGGAAAGCTGTGTTCGAAAATGGGATCGCAATTAAACTTTATGGGATCATTCAGGATGTCACAGAAAAGCGTTTGTCTGAAGAAATCCTCAGCGTGATCTTTAAATATTCAACTGATGCTCATTTTTTGTTTGGAACAAAAGGGGTAATTGACTGTAATGATATGGCTATTGGCATGTTGAACTGTAGCAGTAAAGCGGAAGTGCTTGCTAGTCATCCGGCAGACTTTTCTCCTAAGTATCAGCCAGATGGTCGGCTTTCAGCTGAAAAGTCTTTGGAAATGAACAACCTGGCCTACAAAAATGGCTATCATCAATTTGAATGGCTGCATAAGCGTACCAACGGAGAGACTTTTACAGTCTTGGTGACACTAAACCCTGTGAAGATAAATGGTGAAACTGTACTGTTAGCTGTATGGCACGATATTACAGAACAGAAACATCAGACAGAATTAATTAAACTCAACCAGACATTACTTTCCGATACCCAGGAATTGACACATAGTGGAAGTTGGGAGGCTGATCTGGTTACGGGCAAGAACTATTGGTCTGATGAAGCGTTCCGTATTTTCGGATTGATTCCGGAAAAGGAGGGTCCAAATACCTTAAGTTTTGGAAGAATGATCCATCCTGACGATAAGGAAACTTATAAGAGGATAGTTCAACATACAATTGACAATCGGGTTACCTCTGATTTTAATTTGCGTATCATTTTATCTGACGGGCAAGTTAGATATATCCATGCCATAGGTAAGCCTTTTATTAATGAATCTGGAAAAGTGACCAAACTTTACGGTGCCATAATGGACATCACAGCCCAAAAAAATGCGGAGAAGGAGTTGATTTTGGCCAAAGATTTTGCTGAACAAGCTGCTTCTGCGAAATCCCAATTTCTTTCTACCATGAGCCATGAAATCAGAACTCCTATGAATGCGGTAATTGGCTTTACAAATTTACTTTTGCTGAAAGACCCCAATCCTGAGCAATTGGAGTACCTGAAAGTATTAAAATTTTCAGGCGATAATTTATTGGTATTAATCAACGACATTCTTGATTTTAGCAAAATGGAAGAAGGGAGAATAACCTTCGAGCTTATTGATTTCAGTATACCTGAATTGCTGAAAAATATCCGCTTCTCATTATTGGAAAAAGCCAGGGAAAAAGGACTGGAATTAGAGCTGTCCTTAGACGAGCAGTTATCAGAGCCCGTTATGGGTGACCCTGTTCGTCTGGGGCAAATCTTAACCAATCTGATCAACAACGCTATTAAATTCACATCTAAAGGCAAGGTCAGCATCTCTGCTTTTTTTTGTTAGCAGAAACGAGGTTCAAACCATCATTGATTTTGAGGTGACTGATACTGGTATCGGTATACCGAAGGATAAAATGGAATTCATTTTTGAAAGATTTACCCAGGCAAATGCAGATACCAACAGGAAGTATGGTGGAACCGGCCTTGGACTGGCTATTACAAAGAGACTTATTGAACTAATGGGAGGGAGTATAGAGGTAGAAAGTACCCCTGAGATTGGTTCCAGTTTTAAATTCGGTTTGAGCTTTAGAAATGGCAGTAACGAGCCAATTTTAGAACGGAAGACAGTTCCGTTAAAAGCTTTGAAAAATTTAAAGGGAATTAAAGTACTCATGGCCGAGGATAATGAAATTAACGTAATTTTAGTAAAACAGTTCATGAAGCTCTGGCAGGTAGAATGTGATGTTGTAGGAAATGGCTTGCTTGCCTTACAACAGGTACAACTAAAGGACTATGATATGGTCTTTATGGATCTGCAGATGCCACTTATGGATGGATACCAATCTGCAACAGCAATCAGAGCCTTGCCCGGGGACAAATTTAAGAAATTACCAATAATAGCGCTGACTGCTTCCGCTATGTTGGATGTTCAATACAAAGCATTTGATTCTGGTATGAATGATTACATCAGCAAGCCATTCAAGCCAGATGAACTTTACCACAAAATTGAAATTTACGGCTACGTACCGAATGACTAACATCTTAATATTGCTCATTTAATTGACTATAGGGCGAAAACTACTTGAGTCTGAAAGTTAAAAGCGTTGCAATCAGTGCACTTAAACTAACAGAGGCACAGGCTATCTGTTCATCTGCTGCTCCATAATAGATATAGAGTGTATCTCCAAAGATGGCGGTGCCTGAGGGAAAACAGACACTATCCACTTCACCAGTTAATTCCCATTCTGTTTCAGGCTTAAACAGCGGATACGGTAAACGTGCAATCTCTTTACCTGGGTTTTCCAGATCCAGCATGGCAGCACATGCAGTATACACATATCCTTTTGCGGTGTCATGTACGCCGTGGTAAATCACCAGCCAGCCTTCTGTTGTTTCTATTGGTGGACAACCACCTCCGATGTAGCTGATTTCATGTTCATATTTTGGAGTCAAAACGATATGGTTGTTAAAGTTTAACAGGTAATTTTTCCAGAACAACTCATTCAGGTCTGAAAGCTCATTTATACAGACGATTTGTATATCGGGTTTGATGCGGTGAAGAAAATAAAACTGATTGTTTATTCTTCTGGGGAAAAAAACCACATCCTTATCCCAAACCAGAAGTTTTGTGTTCATGGTAATTATGGTCTTGTCATGAGCAAATCTGGAATACTTTTCATTAAGCTTACCCGTATTTTCTGCAAGTGCTTTCAATTCAGGAAACGAAATCACAGGTACAATAATACCCTGTCTTTCAAATGTTTTTAAATCCACTGAGGTTGCGAGTGCACCTAACGCATTGAATCCGTCGAAGGCAGTATACGTTAGATAGTAGCATTCATCGATTTTTACGATCCTTGGGTCTTCAATTCCTCTGGATTCACTGTCATCTATAGGGCTAATAACCGGAAAATCATATCTCTGACTCAGTTCTAATGGCCCATTCAGCTCGCAAAAGCCAATGGTTGAATAATTATTTTTAGCCACTGCCCTGTAAAACATATAAACCCGCTCACCTTCTTTTATGATTGCGGGATTAAGTACGCCCTGGCTTTCAAAGTCCAGGCCGGTTTTTCTTAAAATAACACCTTCTTTTTTTATTAATATCAAAATGCTTGGATTTAATGGGCTGTTAATTACGCACGGGAATTACAATCATAGTTTTTCTGGAGTGCCTGATCACATCTTCGGCTACACTACCTAGCAGTAAATGGGGTAATCCTTTCCTACCATGTGTACCCATAACGATGATATCGGCACCCCATTTATCGGCTGTTTCTAAAATAACTTTATAAGGAATTCCTTTTTCCACAAAGCTTTTGATTGGAAAGCCTTTGAATACTTTTTCAATTACATTGAGCTGGCTGCGGTTTAAATTGCGCTCCATCATGTCCTCCAGCTCCCTGGTTGTGGGAGGATCGTTATCCGATATGCCGTCTGGATCTATAATACTGATCAGGGCGATTTCTGATTTGAACTGTTTAGCCAGTTGTAGCCCACTGAGTGCAACGTGCTCAGCACTTGGATTGCTGTCAATAGCGATTAGGATTTTATGAAATTCCATTTGATCTGATTTTCTTAATATGATGTATGCTGTAAAATCGGGGATATTATTTTTGCTGAGCAGCTTTTAGCAATTCTGCCTGTTGTTCTTTCTTTTGGCGTTCAAGTTTTCTAAAATATCCCCTGAACAGAAAGTTATGTTTTAGCGCTTCCATGTTCTGATTGAATCCGTCTGTACCTTTCTGAAGATTTTCCATAGTAAGGCTTATATTTTTGGCCATTAACGAGTCCTTCAATAGGGTGTTAACGGGCCCTTTTCCATTGGTTAGGTCATGATTCAAGTCTTCTACCATCGTGTTCAGTTGCATGGTCATGCTGTTGGCATTGACACTGGCAGCCCTGATTTGTACAATGGCATCCTTAAGTGTACCGGCCATTAAAGTATCGGTCAATAAAAGACCGGCAGTTCCCCTGCCTTTTCTGATGTCGTTTACCAGATGGTTTAATCCTATTGTCATTTTATTGGCGTTTGAGGTCATTTTGTAGATGTTTTCCAGAGATGACTTCAAACTGATACCAATGGATTCATCGTTGATCAATTTTAAAATAGCACTGCTGTCTATTCGCAGAACCGTGCCTTTTAAAACTTCTGAAATACTGGCAACATTGTTATTGGTCTGCGCTAATTTTTCAATAATTTCATCCATGTTAGCCGTATTTTTTGCCTGTAGCAAATCACCTTCAGCTACCTTTTGACTCATTCCCTTCACTGGGCTGATATTCACGACTTTATTGCCCATCAAACCTTCCGTTCCCACAGCTGCTACCGCATTCTTATTAATAAATGATTTTACTTTGCTATTGATCTGCATAATGACCTCAATGGTACTGTCGTTAATTAGTTCAATTTCTTTAACAGTCCCGGCTTGCAAGCCGGAGAAGAGTACATTGTTGCCTTTTGTTAATCCATTTAAATTGGAGAACCGGACCTTCAGTTTGAAGTCATTCCCAAATATATTGTTGTTCTTTCCAATGATAAAAAACGCGAATATCATCAGTACTAATCCTGACAATACAAATGCACCGAGTTTGATATTATTTACTTTTTGATTTCCCATGCTGTTTTATTCGAAAAATTGTTTAATGTTTTCATCAGTCGATTGCTTCAATTCCTCAAATGTTCCTTTGATGTAACATTTACCTTCCAGTAAGAGTACAACTAGATCTGCTGTGTTTTTTACGCAGTTCATATCGTGCGAAATGATGATGGAAGAGGTATGGTTCTTCTTTTGGAGTTTAAGGATCAGATTTTCTATTTCCCTTGATGTGACTGGATCCAGGCCTGTTGTGGGCTCATCATAAAGAATGACTTCTGGTCTTAATATCATCGTTCTAGCCAGGGCAACACGCTTGAGCATTCCTCCTGATAACTCCGATGGCATCATATCCAGGGTATGCAACAAATCTACATTTTCCAGTGCCTCGTTCACCAGTCTTTCGACTTCTTCTTTAGTGATATCAACCCAGTGCCTAAGTAAGGGGAATTCCAAATTTTCGCGGATAGTCATCGAGTCATAAAGGGCATTGCTTTGAAACAGAAACCCGATTTTGGACCTGGCCTGATCCAGTTCATCTTCAGTCATCTGAGATATATTTTCCTTAAAGACATGGATACTCCCACTATCAGATTGTAATAAGCCAATGATGCATTTGATCAGTACAGATTTACCTGAGCCCGATTTTCCCAATATCACCACATTACTGCCTTTTTCTACCGTCAGATTAAATCCATCTAATATTTTTTTGTCTCCAAAAGCCTTAACGAGATCTTTAATGACGATTACCTGTTCTTTCGTTGCTGCTTCCATGATTGATTAATTAAGCCCTAATAATTCGGTGATTTGAACAGCTAGTAAGTCAATGATAAAAATCATTACAGAGGATAAAACTACCGCTGAATTAGCTGAGATTCCAACTCCTTGTGTACCCTTAGTTGAATTGAAACCTTTATAACAGCCGACAATACCTACTGCAAAACCAAAAAATAAAGTTTTAATAATAGCTGGTAACACATCACTGAAATCCAGGCTTTTAAAAACCTGTAGAAAGAACAGATCAAAACTGGTTACCGATCTAATATTTACACCCAGATATGCACCGAATAAAGAAATGGCATCCCCAAGAATGGTCAGCAGTGGCAGCATTAATGTGGTGGCTAAGACCCGTGTAGCAACCAGGTATTTAAAAGGTTTAATCCCACTAACCGTCATGGCGTCAATCTGCTCAGTCACTTTCATCGAACCAAGCTCAGCTCCAATACTACTACCGATTTTTCCAGCAAAAATCAAAGCCGTAATTACCGGCCCGATTTCCCTGACAATTGCTAACCCAACCATAACTGGCAACTGTGATTCAACTCCATAATCCACCAGGGATGGCCTTAATTGCATCGTAAGTACCAGCCCCATAATAAAGGCAGTAAGCCCAACTAAGGGTAATGAACGGTAGCCAATGGTATAACATTGATTAAAAAACTCCTTATTCTCATATCTGGGTTTTATTCCCACCGAAAAGAACCGTCCTGTGAAACGTGCTATATTCCCGGTTTCATCCAGAAAGTTTTTGAAGCGAATGACTAATGACATATTTATAAAGGTAAAGGATGTGGAAATGTCCAGCCATGACGGCAATCCGTAACCAAATGATCTTCATCATCCTGCCTGTTGACAGAGGTCATTTAGCAACCAGAATCTACTATACACTTTTGTATGATTAGCTTGTATGGCCTGTTCAATAAATAGTGGTTAAATGAAAATGAAATTAAATGATCAGGTGTCATCGGATGAAAATGAGTTTTTGAATAAGCTTCATAAAATTGTAGCTGAAACCATTAAAGAAGAAGATCTTATCCTGAATAATCTACTGCATCCGGCAAAAGATGTGCTTTCAGGAGGTCAAAAGCTTTCCGATCAGGTAGCTCGATTTGGCGGTAGCTGGAGGTTCATTATTTTTTTCGGAATTATCTTGACCCTTTGGATTATTTATAATGTTACCGCTATGGGTATTAAAGCTTTTGACCCTTATCCGTTTATCCTCATGAATCTGATTCTTTCTTGCATTGCTGCCTTACAGGCTCCAATCATTATGATGAGTCAAAACCGTAAGGAAGAGAAAGACCGGATGAGAAGTGAGAACGACTATCTGATTAATCTTAAAGCTGAAATGGGTATTCGCAGTTTACACCAAAAAATGGATTTATTACTTGGCGAGCAGATTAAACGATTGTATGATCTGCAGGCCATCCAAATCAAAAAGTTGGATGAAGTAGCGAAAAAGTTAGATGTAAATCAACGGCTTCAATGATAGTGGTCATTGTCGAACTGACAGATAATCAGAACATTTGGATATGAAAATTGTAGCTGCTATTTTATGCTGGATGACCATGTTAATTGGTGTGCCTTGTTTCGTTTACGGCCAGGGAAATTCCATTTCAGTGGAATTGTCTGCACAATTAAAGAATCAGACCAGACAGTCAAAACTTTACTATCCTAAATCTGTGGATCGTTATTATCATCAAAATGGTTTTCAGTTAATGTGGATTAAAAGTAAAGATAAAGCCAAACAAACCTGGGAAGCGATGATGCTATTGGATTGTGTACTCCAGTTCGGTTTGTCTCATGCTGATTACCATCCTAAAGAGTTGGTATATGACGACTTGCGCACCATGATCAATAGTCCAGAAAAAGTAACTGTTGGGGCGCAAGCACGTTTTGATGTGCTGTTAACTGACGCCATAATTACCTTAATAAATCATCTTCATTACGGCAAGTTAAATCCTGACTTCTCGGCAAAAAAAATAGATGGTATAACTAAAGCCACGGGGTTTAATTCAGTTCTTGAACTCACAAAAGCTCGTCTGGAACCTGATTTTATAACTGCAATATTAACTGCTCAACCAAGATCTAAAGCTTATGTGAGCCTGCAAAGTTACATGAGGCTCATTAAAGGTCAATATGTGGGGGATTGTTATGAAATACCTGAATCAGCGGTGAGGAAAGTGGCCATCAATATGGAACGTTTGCGCTGGGAGGAATCTTATACCAAGCAAAGCGAATATAAAAGAGTGCCTTACCTAACGTGTGAGATAAAAGACGGGTTACCGGTTTTTTACGAAGATGTCCGTCATCTCGATGAATCTCTGGAGGCTGCGATGTATCAGACAAAGAAACATCAGCCATTAAAAAGAAGCGTACCAGCGCTTCCGGATATACATTTTAAAAAGGAAAGATGAAAACAATATTAGTAACTACCGATTTTTCTGCACCATCGCAAACTGCAGCTAATTACGCTATGTATCTGGCAAATGCGATGAAAGCACATCTCATTTTGTGCCACGCAGTTCAAATTCCGTCTATGGCTACTGTTGCCTCACAAGTCTCAGACCCCTTGAATAATTATTCTGTTATTCATGATGAAGCGGTTGAACAAATTGAATTTCAAGCGCTGGGTTTAAGGGAGCAGAATGAAGACGATGGCCTAATCACCCCCGTTGACTGCCTTGTCACTCGTGGTTCGGTAACTGACGTGGTAAATGATGTAGTCAAAAAAAGAGAGATCAGCTTAGTGGTGATGGGGATGTTTGGTGCAGGAGCTATCAACAGATTTCTTCTGGGGAGTAATAGCCAGAATTTGATTGATAATAAGGCTGGGTTTCCAGTTTTGCTGGTTCCTTTTACAAAGTTTCCGGAAACAGTAAACAAGATTGCATTCGCAAGTGACTTAAGTGATGGCGATATTCCACTGATACAATCACTGGTCAGCTTTGCACGTCCATTTGATGCGGAAATCCTAATCGTTCATATTAGCGGAGCTAAAGTTGACCAATATCAAATTGGTAAATTTTTAAGTGAAGTGACAGGTAAGGTGAATTATCATAAAATATACTACCGTCATGTTGAGGATAAGGATATCAATAGGGGGCTAAGCTGGATTGCCAAAAATGGATTTATTGATGTATTCGCCATGGTCCATCGTAAGAAAAGCTTTCCTGATAACTTATTTAGCAGCAGTCAAACACAAAAGCTCTCCAGGAGCATCGACATTCCTCTACTTGTTTTTTCTGAAAATGAGCGTCCGGTATTTTAGTTAAACAGAGAGGTGTTCGATCAAGTTATAAACAAAATTATAAATGGATAAATCTGAAATAGTTTTCCTTAGTGGCCCACATTCGCGTTGGACTGAGCTTAAGTTTATATTTAGAATTATGATGGAAATGATTAAGGGATTCCGTGCACTTCATTTCATCGGCCCCTGCGTCACAGTATTTGGTTCTGCCCGCTTTAAAGAAGATCATCCCTACTATGAACTTACCAGAAAGGCCGGTGCAGCATTTGCGCATTTGGGGTTTACCATTCTTACCGGTGGTGGCCCAGGATTAATGGAAGCAGCTAATCGTGGGGCCAAAGAGGCTGGCGGCCGTTCTGTTGGCTGTAACATACAATTGCCTGTAGAACAAAACCCTAACCCATATCTTGATAAATGGATTTATCTGAAACACTTTTTTGTACGCAAAATTTTGTTGGTGAAATACTCTTTTGCATTTGTCGTGATGCCTGGAGGGTACGGAACACTAGATGAATTTTTTGAAGCCTTAACTTTGATACAAACCCATACCATAAAGAATTTTCCGATTATTATTTTCGGAAAACAATATCATCAGGAGCTGATTGCCCATATTGAGCGAATGAAAGCCAATGCTACTATTGGTGCAAATGATCCACATTTATTTCTGGTTACAGATAGTATAGAGGAGGCTGTTGCTTTGATTGTCGAAAAAAGCATTAAACAATATGGGCTTCGTCCGGAAAACAAAGTGAAACCTTTCAAATGGCTTTTAGAACGTAAGTGACGAGCGTCTCTTCCATTGATGATGTCTATCATCTCTTTCCGACACATTATTCAGGAGATTTGCTAATAATAAACCATATTCCAGGAACTATGAAGACACTACTTTTATTAACCGATTTTTCAACCGATGGAAACCATGCGGCTGAATACGGTTATCACCTTGCAAAGGTTTTAAATGCCGATGTGGTTATATGCAATGCCGTTACCATTCCCGCCCAGCTTGCTGAGGTCGGAGACATAGACTGGCCATTAAATGGATATGATGGCGTTATTGACGATAGTGATGAGGAACTAAAAAAGCTAAAGAAACATTTTGAACATACTGATCACAGCTCAGGTTTTCACCCGCAGATCAGCACTATGAATCAAGCGGGTAGACTCGCTGACGTGGTGGAGAATGTAATGAATAGTTGTAATGCAGACATGATGGTAATGGGTACCCACCGAAAAGGAATCTCTCATTTTTTGTTAGATAATAATTGTAGAAATATGATTAATTCAACAACCTGTCCGCTGCTCCTGATTCCTCCTCATACACCTTTCCGGGATTTCGGCAAAATAGCTTTTGCTACAAATTTTGAATATCCACAGCAAGATATATTAGATATTTGTAATCTAATATCGCTGGCAAGTGTATTTGGTTCAGATATTTTGATGACCCGTGTCCATCTTGCGCTTCCTCAAAGTGTAGATCATCAACTTATGGCAAACGAATTGCTCACTGGCGTAATCCACAAAGCCAATTATCCAAATATTTTCTATAGATCTGTTGAAAATGAAGATACCAGAACGGGCCTCGATTTGTTCTGTGAAGATGAGCAAATTGGTTTATTGGTTATGGTACATCGTCCGCACGATTTTATAGATGTTATTTTGAGAGGTAGTCATACGCAGAAAATGGCAGCAAGAATTACTATTCCATTACTTGTTCTACCAGATGGCAACAAGTCATAGCTGTAAAGTAAGTTAGAAAAATCTTTTTATATCATCTCCTTTGTTAACGTTTAGGGCCGGAAGAACAATGATCTCTAGTTCAACTGCCCGGACACTTTGAATACCAGCAGCTATTCGCCATGCGGAAAATTTTTTTGATGAAGAATTTACAGTGCCCATCATAGTTACAATGCCGTCCTTAACCACAACATTTAGCTCAGTTTGATTTAGAATAGGTTCGCCTTGTATGGCGAGTATTACCTCCTTTCTAATTTCTTCATCAGTTTTCATGGTTATGGTGATTTAGTTAGGATTATTTTTAAATGCAGGAAAGTTCAGTTTTATTAAACTCAATAGATTTGATACTACCTTTAAAGTATTCGTAGTCGCCATTGTCGGTATGCCAGGTTGCGTTAAATTGAGTAGGAAATCTGATACCATCTTTTAGTTTATAATCATTGGCAGTTGCCGTCCAGAAGGTTTTTTGGTATTTATTGTTTTTTTTGGTGAAGTATCTGTCTTGCGTGACAAACCGCGTACATTCACCGTTCTGATTGAAATGAAAAATCCCGCTTACTGAAATACCGTTGTAATTGATTGTTCCTTTTATACTTGATGCATCAATAACTTCCCATGTAATGTATTTTTGCAGAGCATAGTGTGGGATAAAAATGGTTTCAGCAAGGATTGTGACTAGTTCTGATGCATCAATTTCTTTTCCTGTAGCGTTACTGATGGGGATTATTTTCATTAGTTTTATTGACATACTTCCATGTGCGTCTTTGTAAAGATCAAGAGCTTCCAGTGGAAGTAATCCAAAAATGCTGATCTTCATATAAACTAATCTTACAGGTTGCGACAGAAATTTCACCTGGTAGCAACGCATAGGACTCCATTTTGCTTTAGGGCTAAGTTTAAGCATGGTGTCGTTCCATTTAATATGAGCACATTCGATCTTTTCAAATCCAGTATAGCCACATAGATGGATAAATTTTTGAAGCAATTCTGGTAAATTATTAAAATCGTTTAGAAGGGAAGGGGGCGCATATGCAGATTGCTGACCTACTAAATTGATTGCTTTTAAAAAGGTGCGTCTTAGGCTTTCCATTGCTAAACGATTGTTTTTAGTATTTACACCCTGAGAAATTCTACTTCCGGTACGATAACCACAGGACATCTGGCCTTGCTTACCACTGCGGTGATTTCTGTTCCAAAAAGGATATCATCGTTGTGTGCTTTAAATCCACTCATTATAAGCATTAGAATGTTTTTTCTTTCATCTATAATACTGCAAACATTGTCTGTAAGACCTCCACCTTCACTCAAGTAATCAATTTTAGGTTTGAAATTACTTCCAGATGCTTTTAAGGAGATGTTTAGACGATTCATCTCTTTTTCCAGATTTGATTTGCTGGTTTCGGCCAATAGTCCATAATTTGTGATTTGCAAACATTCGGATTCAGTGGCTGGAATGTAGTACGAGTGATATAATAATATGTTTGTCTTTAATTGGCTGGCTAGAAACAAGGCGTAATCTGCAGCATTTAAAGCACTATTTGTAAAATCGGTGAGTACAAGTATAGTTTTTGTTTGATCGGCGGTTTCCATGATACTTTGGTTAGTTTTAAGTTGAATCGGATATTAGTCGTGTGCGATGTGTTCCAGCAATTCATTTTTAGTTTCATGAAAAGTCAACAATATGTTTTCCATTTCGCGCTTCAGAAGCTGATGTTCTTCGATTAAACTTAATTTGATGTTCTTTATGGGGCCATAGGTTAATGGCTCTAGTCTTTTTTGCAAATGAATAACTTTGAGCTTTAACTTTGATAGTTGTTGTTCCTGTGCATTGAATTTGACAAGGTATTTCTTAATAACTTCAGATTGCAGAGCTTTATGACTTAGGTTTTTGATAATATCTGAATCATCATGGACGAATTGCAGATCCGCTGACCATTGTTTTGTGATCAGGTAAAGTTCTTGTAGTTCTGTATTTAATGCTTCTTCTTCTATTGTAGGAGTCACGATTTTAGGATTATATACAAAGGTTCAGCTAATAAGTTACAATAGCCATGATGGCTATCAGCCAATTCGATGATAGGTGTCATCAGGAACTGTGTTTAGATGCCGAACAGGAAACAAAATGTCCCAAGTTCATCCCTGTCTAAAACAATAAGAACTGTGCTTAGCTCTTTAGTTGCTACACAGTATATGATTTGTATCTGCAAAAAACATCCTCATCAGTTTCGAAATTCTACAGGATCCTTCGTCAGATAAATAAATTAGATTGAAAGATATGATGCGTTTGTACCTTCTTTAAGTTTGTATATTTAGATGTAATTAACGCATTATCTCCAACTGAAACCCAAAGTTGACCATTGAAAACGAAACGAAATGAATTATGCCAGTGCGGAAGCGGGCTTAAATATAAAAAATGCTGTATGAATAAGCCAGTAGATGATGGGCATACTACCTTTTCCATTGCTACAATATGTGGTTTTTTAAAAACGGGACTGGAACATTTAGATACTTTTCAGGATAACGTGAAAAATGTTAACGTGAAACAAATTACGTTAATGAACGAAGATACATTTTTATGTGAATTTTATCCGTTCGGTCTACATTCTCTTGAAATTAAGCAAGAAATGGCTGTCATTATGAGTTTCTTATCGACTTTTTTTAAAGACGACCCTTACGAAGGAATACATTTCAGGTATTTCGCAGCAAGGGCTTTTGATCAGCATGAGGACGAATTGATGTATGCAGTATCATCGAGAGCGTCTGCGGCTACGATCTCCAATGGAAACTCCATTGACTGGTTGCGTACGACTTTGTTCCAGGAAAACACCTATGATTACAGATTTTCCAGGGCTAAAACCATCATTTCTGATATGGAGAATGCGTTAAGGACAGTGATCAAGGAGATTTTATTTAAAAAGTTTGGTTCGGACTGGTGGAACCTGGGGATTGATAAAGCTTTCGGAGATCCTGTGAAACGAATTTATGCTAACCAGTTTGGTGATTCAATAGAAGATGGGGAGGTGCTGATCAATTATACTTTTACGCTGGATCTGAAAAAGATAATCAGTGCTGATTGGGGGCGTTTCAAACATTTGTTTGATAAAAAAACAGCATTTGAAGATGCAATGGTAGAACTGAATGTGATTAGGAGAGAGGAGGCGCATAATAGACCTATTAGCCGCCAACATCTGCATGATCTGGATCGGCTTTATAAAGAGTTACTTTTTGAAATTGAAGCTCATTATCCCGATACGGTTTTGTCTTATCTGGCGGAAAACTGGAAAACAAAGATCGCCGCGATTTTTACAGTGCAGCCGAAAATAACCTATACATTGGAAGAGTTTTCTGTTTTGGATGATGAGGGAAAACGACTGCTGATCATTAAAGACTGCAGGCAGCAAATAGAATACCTGGAGAATCAGCTTACAAAACTCAATTCTCTAATTGTACCCGTTTCAAAAAGTGTGAAGCATAAAGAAATGACCGATTTACTAGTGGGGTATAAAATATTACAAGAGCAAAAACTAAATTGTGCTTTAAACCGAATCTGGGAAGAGGTTTCGACTATATTGGCTAATATTGAGTTGCAAGGACAGAAGATGAACGTGTTTTCGAAGCAACTTCTTTTGGAAGAAAGTTAATCGGAATCAGCCGTTTTTATGCGCAAGGTGCGCATTGATTTTTTGCTGTACATGTGCTTCGTTTAGTGAGTCGGTATAGGCAATTTCAACAAGAGTAATATTTATCACAAGATTCAATAGCCACTTTAGGCGTGCTTAACTATTTAAACGTACAGTATTTATGTATATTAGGGTATGAATAACGCCTTTTCTCCTTATGATTTATGTCCGTGTGATAGTGGATTGAAGGCTAAATTTTGTTGCTTAGAAGGGAATCATTGGAATAAGAAACCTGTAAGATTAGTTGGAGACGAGCCAATTACTGGATATTCTCACAAAGGCTGTTACGCAAATAAAACAAATGATTGCAGTACTAAAATCTCTAAAGAACATTTAATCTCAAATTACATTTTAGCTAATTTAGGTAATGCCAAAGTCGTAAAAATACAAGGACCACCATATGGCAAGCCTGGAGAAGTAAAAATCATGCCTAAGGCAGGTTTAGTTGCTAATGTTCTATGTGTTCGTCACAATTCCTTATTATCACCTTTTGATACTGAAATTGGTAAATTCCACAAAACTTTTAATAAGTATGAGAAGGGATTAAATATTGAAAAACCAGTCAATGATATTTCTATTTTTTGTGGTGAAAACTTAGAAAAATGGATGCTGAAAACAGCATGTTCATATATTGCCTCTAAACAAATCTATAGCGGCGATAAAAAGATTGAATGTGAGATGAAAGATATCTATGTAGATATCCTTTATAATGACGAACCTTTTCCAGAGGGTTGGGGATTATATGTTGATGCAGCGGAGGGAACAATTCAAACTCACAACTATATTGCTCCCAGTTTCATAATTAGAGATAGCACCTTAATGGTGGTTAAGATGATAATCAATAGCTTAGTTTTTTACTTAACGTTGGATAATCCTCAAACTATAAGAAAAGGTTTGATTTATCGTCCAAGAGGCATAGAGATCAAAAAGGGCAATGTAAAGAAGGTAATAGAGATTTGTTGGCAGGATAAAAAATATAACCAAGGGGTATTTTTAACACATACTAGAAATATTAGTAGAACTCCTGAAGAATGGGATGAATGGGTCTTTAATAAAGATCATTAGGGTATGGATATTCCGGAGCATGTTGACCCCCCAGTATTGTTTTTATAACCGCATGATATCGTAACGCCATTTATTTGGTTTACTGACATTCCGGCACATGCTGACCCCACCTGGCTTGTTAAAGATTTTGTAACGGAGCATGTTGACCCCTGCTGATTACGTTTAAACCGTATTCTGCTTGAGCATGCTGACCCCCTTCTTTAATTTGATTTGGCTTACTTAGGTGAATACACCCCACCTAACCAGAACGCTGATGGCCGGAAAAGCAAAAGCAATGAGTCAGATCAAACAACTTCTTCGCCTGCACGAGCAAGGCAATTCCATCAAGAGCATTGCCCGAAACCTGGGCATCAGCAAGAATACCGTTAAAGCCTACCTAGCCAAACTGTCTGTAGGGAAACTCGCAGTATCAGAGCTCCTGGATATGGATGATCCTATTCTTAAAGGCAATTTCCATGCTGGTAATCCTGCCTATAAGGACCCCAGGTTCGAACACATGAGCAAGAACCTCGAATATTATTCCAATGAACTTAAAGAAGTCGGCGTAAGCCGAACCCTCCTTTATGAAGAATATATTTCCGGCTACAAAGAAGGATACAGCTATTCCCAGTTCTGTTTCCACCTGCGACAGCAACTTATTGCACGCAGGCCCGGAATGAGACTGGAACATCTCGCCGGCGATAAGTTATTTATAGATTTTGCGGGTAAGCCCATGCATTATATAGATCGTGGTACGGGTGAACTTATCCCATGCCAGATCTTTGTAGCGACACTTCCTTTCTCTGATTACTGTTTTGCCATGGCTGTTCGGAGCCAACGCGTGGATGATTTTTTATATGCACTTGAATGTTGCCTCCGTGAGATCGGTGGTGCTCCAGCGGTGTTAGTTCCCGATAATCTGAAATCAGCAGTGGTAAAAACTGATCGTTTTGAACCTGAGATCAACCGGGCGCTAGAAGACTTTGCAAACTATTACAGCATTACCGTAATCCCCGCCAGGCCGAGAAAGCCAAAGGATAAGGCTTTGGTTGAAAACCAGGTCAAACTCGTCTATAACCGGGTTTATGCCCGTTTGCGTAACCGTCAGTTCTTTGATATTGAATCGCTGAACATCGCCATAAGGGAAAAGGTAAAAGCCCATAACCAGACCCGGATGCAGCAAAAGCCTTATTGCAGAGAGGAACGTTTTCTGGCAGCCGAAAAGCATCTGCTGAAATCGCTGCCTTCTGAGGGCTTTGAGGTAAAGTACTATGCTGAGCCCAAGGTGGCTAATAATAACCACATTTACCTTGGAAAGGATAAGCATTATTATAGCGTTCCGTTTGCATTTGTTGGAACAAAAGTCCAGGTAATATATACCAGGAGTATGGTCAGGATCTATGCACGTGGCAAACAAATCGCCTTGCACATTAGAAATATGCACAGGGCTGGGTATTCAACACAGAAGGAGCATTTGAGTTCACACCACAGGCATTACTTGGAAAGAAGCCCGGAGTATTATATAGCAAGAGCAAAGGAAAAGTCACCAGAGCTCTATATGCTTACCCAGCTCATTTTTGGCCAACCGAGCCATCCTGAGCAGCTTTACAGAACCTGTGATGGTCTACTCAGACTACAGAAGACTGCTTTGCCCGATGCATTTGCAGCAGCATGTGAACTGGCAATCGAGTACCGGAACTTTTCCTACAGGTTTGTGGAACGGATACTTAAGAACAATATGACAAACCATCAGGATCTGGTAAAACCAGACCAATCTCTGCCCGAGCATCAGAACATTAGGGGAAGCGAATATTATTCACAATCAACACTTAAATTCTAAAGAATGAACATTGAAACACAGCTTAAACAGCTTCGTCTGCACGGAATGAACCGGAGCTGGCAGGCCTTAACAGAAACAAGAAAGCTCCATGAGCTTACCTTTAGCGAAGGAATGGAAGTTCTTCTGCAGGCCGAAAGCGATGACCGGGACGGCAAACGCTTTGAAAGACTACAGGCTAATGCCAACTTTCGCTACAGGGCATCAATAGAGGAACTGAATATGGAGACCGCAAGGGGGCTAGATAGGTCGCTTATTGCAAATTTTGCGACAGGCGAATACATTCCTAAAGGGGAAGCAATATTGGTATGCGGTTCTACTGGTACTGGAAAAAGTTTCCTGGCGTCAGCGCTGGGACATCAGGCATGTACTCAGGGATACAGAGTGGCTTATTTTAATGTCCAAAAATTATTGCTGAAAACTAAAATGAGCCGTATTGATGGTACTGTATATAAGTTCTTCGAGAAAATATCAAAGGCCGAGTTGCTTATCCTTGATGATTTCGGACTGACCCATCTCGAACAGCAGCAGCGGATGGACATGATGGAGATTATAGAGGATCGCCATGCATCAAGGGCTACCATAATTGCCAGCCAGTTACCAGTGGCGAAGTGGTATGATATCATCGGAGAAAATACAATTGCCGATGCACTTTTAGATCGTATGGTGCATACTTCATACAGAATTGAACTAAAAGGAGAAAGTCTAAGAAAAAAAAGGTAAAATTGTCATGCCATCAGATTCTGATGAGCCAAATCCCAGACGGGGTCAGTATGATGCATTACTGGGGTCAACATCACCATAATATCCACTTTTAAAACTTAATCCGCAATTTTCTATAAATGATGAAATGGATGCGTACCTAAAACAGCGAAACTTGTTAGTCCATGGCTTTTGGGCTAATTATTTAAATGGAAAATCAGAAACCCAAAGTAAAATGGCGGCAGGTTTTTGTAATACATTTGGAAAGCTATCAAATAAACTTGAAAGTTTTTTTAAGGGGTTTATATATTTTTTAGCACTTAGGCACGTAAAAGATCGTGATCATCTCGATGTGGGTTTCAAAGGTTGGGACAATGATTTTGAGTTCTTTATATCCCAAGTTAAACAAAACAAATCTGCCAACACTTAATTATGGATGATATAGTAGACTATCCAAGTGTAGATTTGAATAGATATTTAACATTTTCGAAGGGCGATACAGAGCCTATTATTCCAACCGAAATTGGAATCCAAGCTTTGTGTTTGTCTATAATTACACAAAATTCAATTGCGTTGTGTTTTAAAAAGCCTCTCTTTGCAATTTTCTTTCCAATAGGTTTCAGATTATAGGAACTGTAATCATTATAGCCGCCACCTATACAAAAATAATTCAGAATGCTCTTATTAATTAGAGAATCAAGAGTTTTCTTCAATTCGTCTTTACTAAAATCACTAAAGGATTTAGACAGGTTTTTGGGTTCTATAGAATCGACAGTATCGAATGCTTTTATCATTTTCCATTCTGAGAGATTAACAAACATTTTAATTGTGTATTATTAAGTAAGTAAAAATTATTGTAACAACGATGGTTGTTACAATTGTCAACAATGAATATGTGTTTGACTTTTGGACTAGGTTGCCGAGGCGGTTTCTCTCTATATCACTTATGGACTTTATGCTGCTTTCTAATCTGCTTTTTTCCATCATTTGCCAGTCCACAAAAAGCAATATGAAAAAGTTTACGATTGGAATTAATATTAACCAAGAAGAAGTATTAGGCCTAATTACTATTAAAGCAAAATATCCAGCTATAATCATGTTGTTCAACTGAAAAAGTTTGTCGTTAATTCTATCGAAATATTTAACTAAATCTGAGAGTCCAACTATTTGTATAGCATCAAGCCGTTGATCCAGTTGTTGCCGCTCTGTGTCAGTCATAATACCGAGTTCTCTGCATTGTTCATCCGTCATAACCAAATATAGGAAATAGCATCTATTACGGGTATTAAAAAGACTGTTTTCAATTTGAATTGGCAATCTTAGGAATTCTCTCTTTTACGAGCGGATATGCTATGCAATTTTTTGCCAATCAGATTTAATGTAAATCAGACAGGAAATGATTCGAGAGCGCCCAGTTGGGTCCAGGGAGACGAGCTTTTATTAAAAAATGAAATCGAACTGTTAGATATAAAAGCACTTAGCAAATCATAACATTTTTATTATAATTTTATTTTGCTGGATGACATCAAAAACCTATCTTTGAGCCATCAAATAAGCAGTTATTTATACTTTACTATCGGACGATAGTTGATAAAATGGTTTAAGCTGATTTGATTTGAAATGATTTATGCCCTAATCTACACCCGGATGTTTCAGGAGGATGTAAGTGGTTGAAAATAAGATATTTAAAACGTCGGTACGGCATCCTGCCACCCCGACAACATATATGTCAAATTCTATTAAAAACCCTCTAAATGTCACAGTTTAGAGGGTTTTTTCGTTTTAGTCATATCAAAGAAAAGTAAAGAATATCAAAGTTTTTATGCCCTATTCTACACCCTCTTTTTTTCTTGTATCATTGTCCTGATAGAAAATGTAAAAGTCACTGTTTGAATATTTATTTCACCAACTGTTTGGTCGTCAAATTTTGCCGCTGATTTTAACAAAAAAACTAAGGAGGGCATAAAAGGGCATAAATGGGTTTAAAACAGTTTAAAGCATCAAAAGTACACACACCTTCAGTGTTTCTTTTTTCTTAAAAAAGGACAAAGCTAAAAATGGGAAGGCTCCACTATTTGCAAGGATATATGACCAAATTGTTTGAGGTAAATTTGAGATACTCTATGTTGGTTTTGGTTTTCAGGATGCATTTTTAAGAATACTAATTGATCTTTTGTTTTCCTGCGTTCCAAGTTAGATGATGTCCAGCTTCCTAAATAGTCTATTATTACAGATTTAATATTATCTTTATTTCAAACCAAATCTAACTCAATAATGTCTTTTCAATGGTACCTTTTAATCAGTTAACGCTTGCCGAGCAGGCTACTTATTCAACCATTGTATCTTGGCAAGTTTATATAGATGCTGCTATAACCGATTTTAAAAGGGTACATCCAACTAAAGATATTGCGTCAGCAGAGATTAAAATTGAATATAAAATCTTCATCAATGGAGCCGATATTAAAGGTGACATCCCCTTTACTATCGTTTTTGAGCATTGTTATTTTAATGCGGATCTAAATTTTCTAGAACTAAATTGTGCTGGAAAGATTTCAGTAATGAGATGCTTTTGTAGTGGCGAAATTTACACATTCGAATCGGCTAATTTTGAAAATGAATTTAACCTAATTGAAGTTACAGCGAGGCAAGTTTACATGAAGGGTGGCAAATTTGATCTTTGCCAATGGAACATTAATGAATTAGGTACCATTAAGATTGCAGGTGGAGACTTTAAGGAGTTGAATATTGGCTATTGGGGTGGTTGTAATCTAAAGGAACTGACAATCGATCTAAATCCCAAGATGTCTGGATTAATTAGGGTTACAGGGGAAAAAAGTAAGATTATTAATTTTAGTATTTTTAAATCTACATCAGATGTCTCCATCTCGATTGAAGATATTTCCGTCAATCATTTAAGCATCTACCGCTATAGGAATGACAAAAATTTCAGGATCACTAACTTGAAGAGTATTGACGGTGAGCATGATTCAGAGGTTTCTATTGTTGAGTCCTACATGGGAAAGGCCGAGTTTTATAATATTGATTTTAGAAAATTCCAGTTAATTAATATACATAATTCTCATATATCTGATTCGTCATTTGTCAGTGTTAAATGGAAGGCAAAGATAACTTCATTTAAGGGACGGGGTATTGGACTGACTGAAGAGGAAAAGCAATTGCCAGAAAAAATAAAACAATTTGAATCTGAGCTGGATAAGGATGATTATAGGCAAGATCACAGCATTGTTGAATACTTAAACGTCAATAGGGAAGCTTACAGACAACTAAAATATGTATATAGCAAACAAGGTGATGTTATCAATGAACAATTTTTTCATTCTCTTGAAATGAGAGTATTCGAAAATACCCTAGGTTATGAAGATGACTTTTGGACAAAAGCAACTCTTAGGTTCAGCCACGTCTTCAGCAATTTTGGTCAAAGTATAGGAAGACCACTGCGGGCATTATTCATTGGTCATTTTATTCTTTTTGTTTTATTGATTTGGACAGGTGGAATTACTGATTTAAGTTTTAATATTCCCCGACCAACTTGGATAGGTTTTGAGATAGGGGTAGAGAAATTCTTTAAATATATCAACCCTCTGAGAAAATATGATGAAGATTTTCAAGGATATTTTATTGTTTTTGATATTTCAATGCGGATTTGGTCGTCTTTCATGTTGTACAATATCATTCGTGCATCAAGGCGTTTCATTAAATAAAGTTAGTTAATGAAGATTAGGATAGCCCAATAATTTTTGAATCATTTTTTCAAATGATGTCCTTATCCAAGTGATAAAATTGGTAACAGTAAGCCCAATTAACCCGATTATGGTTACGGTATCTGCAAATTCTTGTTTGATCTGCGGATAGTGATTGAGAGTTTTATAAATTCCATATATCACCATAATGAGGAGGAGGTTATAAAGAACTCCAGAAATCACCTTGGTTCTCTTAATGAATGTACTTTCAAAGTTTAAGAGGAAATTATGGTGTTTTGTGTCAATAATTTCTCTGGAGACTATGATTGAATCGTACGTATTTAAAAAGCACAATGCTATAAAGTCATTACTTTCATCAAAAATTGCGATACTTTGTGTGATTTCTGAATAAGCATCATCTTGTAGTTCTTTGGAAATCGCTTTTTTATTAATGATGTTGAGAAATGTGATTACAATTGCGGGGTTATTGCTTTTACTGTAATAGTTTTCACTAACTATATTCTCAAAAGTAATTGTAGTGCTATTTCTCGTCCTTATTTGGATAATTTGTCGTATCCAGTTCTTGTCATATTTGAATTTACTTATCCCCGTAATTATCGCAAAAATTAAATAATCATTATGTACAAATGGGGAAATTGAATCTTTAGTAGGAGTTCTTCTACTAATTGATCTATAGTGAATGTCAAAATTGACAACAGAGTCTGTTAAAATTGCCTCAATAATACCATAGTAAATTGTGTCTATCTCATTTAATTCACTTGGACGAATAATTTCCTTGTGCCATAGCAAGTTCTTAAAGGCCATTAATACACCATTGCTTTCAATTGTTTGCAGATATATAGATCTATTTTCTAAAGAAACCATTTTTTTCTTTTTAAGCTATAATTTAAATGATCTGCATCCCATCCACTTACGTTTCTCATTTTACTCAGTAATTTGGATATCAAATTAGAATAGAGCATCGTCGCAGGCTGTTCCCCTGGCAAGAAGCTTCTCCACGACAAGTAAGTAAAGGAGAAGATTTGTTGAACTATGTAAGCTAAGTCATAATACAATAGTTCGTCTAATTCATTATTATCATAATTACCTTGTGGTGTTCTAATTCTTATTTGAATAGGGGTGCTAATACCTTGTCTAGCCGTTTTAAGTTCTTTAGGCCCAAACATCTGTACAATACATGTTTCGGAATCTAAAAAGAAATTACTAGCTCTATTGGGAATATAAGCTCCTTTACCTGAAATGCCTGGTTGGTTAGGTTCGAACAACAGATGTGGATGTGATTTGCTGATGGTAATGAAAGCAAATTTAATTTTGTACTTGGTATTGTTTTTAATGAACTGACTGATAACATCGAACTCAGTATTTTTGATCGGCTTGAAGATGTGAAATATTAACCTAACAGTATCACCTTCAATCCATCCTTGATCTTTCTCAAGCCGATTGAAGGATTGAGTTAAACTCCCCAATAATTCTGAAAAATAATTCTCAAAAGGAACATCTTTTACCTTATCCCCTAAGAGATATTGACCATCACTAGATAGAAAGGTAGTTATGCCAACCACCTTTGATTGCTCTGCACCTTTGTACTGATTCTGTCTCATCCAACTATGACCAATGCCTATAATGATTTCACGATCAACAGATTTTTGGGACGGAAGTACCCATGGAGTACCACCCAACTTTGCATAAATCTGTAATGCTAATGAATTCATTATATATTCGTTGTATGATTTTACCTTTTCTGTTGATATATACTGAACTGGGATCTCTAAAGAAAGCAACTTGGCTTTTAGTTTATAATAAGGGTTATCATTGTCAGGAAGTCTTTTAAATTCAGACGGAATTTCAATTATAGCTAAATCCGGTTTGACATCATCCCATTCTCTTATAATTCTAAAGTATTCTGTAAGATCGAAAGAACTCAGTTGGTTAATATTATAGGTTAATTCTTGAAGTTCATATTTCTTTACAAGTCCTTTTTTAAAAAAGTTAGAATTACTGATTCCATCTTTAAGACTTCCCAAAAAATCTGAAAAATATCCTCTATTTTCTCGATGACAAATGCATAGTACAGAGGGTGATTTTGTGTCGAAATTAATGCTGTCATAAGGACCAAAATTTGTTAATCCCATATCTGGGCTGGTACTATTAGTCTTCGTGCCAGCTGGGTCAAAAATGAATGTTGGTGTTTTTAATTCAAAGGTATTTGTTATAACTAGTGGTGTATCTTGAACAGTAAAACAGAAACCATCACTATTCTCAAAAAGTACTTTTGAACCACCTAACCTACTTGTGAATAAATGTTTTGCTGTTCCATTTATTTCATTGTATAGGTTTTTTGTATTGTATATCTCGCTTCTTTTGCTCTCAATTCTATTGAGGATTTGAATGGCTTTATCTGGCGTAGTTGCAAAATCCAAATACCTTGCAATGTTAAACTTGGTCTTCTTTATGAATAATTCAGTTAGAGGAAAGTTTACGTTGCCATCATTAGTCTGAACCGTTGCCGTTTCTCCATTGATTTCTAATATAGCACCGATAAACTCTTCATTTGGGGCTAAAATATTATTTAATCCAGGCATCACCTCGCAGTGCAGAACTTCAACTCCTTTTAAATCATATCCTTCTAAATGTAGAGTAGCGCAACTTTTATCGAAAATCCAATTTCTTTTGATATTAATAACAAATCCAAATTGTTTATGTCCATTTATGTTGGTTAACCTCAATTGTACTTCAATCAGTTTCTTATAAGCAATTCTTCCCTGAAGATGACTAGGTAAAAGATCATAGATCAAATCATCTGTATCCTTACTAGAAAAGAAGCGAAATGGATAGAAATCAACAGGGGTGAAGTTGACAAATCTTTGTTTAAAAGTTCGAAAGAATATATGTTTAATCAGCGAAGATGTAATCACATGATCAACTAGGACATTTTTAGTTGTGTTAATCCCAATCTGTAAACTGCTGTCCGCATCAGAATTAGAAATGTAAATGTCGTCACCATTTCTAAAAAAAGAATGTGTTCTATTGTGGTCTTTTCTTAATTCTTGTAACGTCTCATCTGAATAAGTTGTTTTGGAGATTTGAAACTCTTCAAAGTCTATAGTAATCGGGAAAAAATTGAGTTGCATCGTTAATCTGATATTTGGTTAATCAAAAATACTTGATTTTAAGCCGTTTCCCAAAAATCTTTATGCACACATAATATATTAATGTAATTGCATAAAAAGAATATTTTTGGGTACTCCCCAAGTGGTCACCAATTTTAGAGTCGCCATTTTTCAAATTTTGCTTCATACCTTAAAATTACTGTTATGGCAGCATTCGATTTAATCACGAAAGACGATCTGGAAAAATTTAAAGTTGACCTTTTCGCAGAATTACGAAGACCCAGTTATAAGTTGAATAAAAAAGAAGAGCAAAAGGAATGGATCAAAAGCTATGAAGTTCGTGCGCTCCTAAATATTTCAGCGGGGACATTGGCTACTCTTCGGAGAAACGGGACGTTGCACTTTTCAAAAATTGGTGGACTCCTTTATTACAAGCATGATGATATAGTTAAACTGCTAGAGGGAGCATCATCATGAAACATTCCAGTAAAAAAGCCCCATTCAAAACCGCAGATTTCTTAGGATCATTTCAACCAAAGCTTAAGCGATCAAGAGCGCACAACCACGGACAAGGATTAAACGACTTTTTAGAGAAGCCCTATTCTTTCAAGACAAAGAAATTATGGATAACATTTCCAAGAATTCCCCCACCTGAGAAATTCCTGGTCGTTTAAAATCAATTCTATTGTTAACCGAAACTAATGGTCACAGTCCCCTTCGGGTGATCTGCTTTGAAGTCCGCGTGGACTTAGCAAAGATGTATTTTCGTATACGAAAATCTCTTTGCTGTCCTTAAGGACAGGGGATCACTCGGAACTCGTGATCCTGAAGTCAAAATATGTGTATCTATGTCAAGGAGAAAATCAAGAGATCAAGATAAGATTTTAAGCCATCCTATTATTATCCGATTAACAGAAAGTCAATATAAGAAGCTTGCAGATTTGTGGATAGAGAGTGACAGTAAGTCAATTGGTGATGTGGTTAGAAAGATCATTTCTAACCGTCCTATAAAAATTTTGCATAAGGACATTTCTATGAATGCCCCAATGGAAGAAATGGCACTAATCCGAAAAGAGATTAAAAGTATTGGTGTAAATATTAATCAACAAACCCATAGTTTTCATATTAGCCAAAACCCAATGGAGCGAAATTTTTATTCGATTAAAACGGCAGAGACCTACAAAACAATCGAGCCTAAGATTGAAAGACTCATTTTCCTAATTTCTAAACTATCTGAAAAATGGTTGCAAAAATAAAAATCGGAAAAAGCATTGGTGGGATTCTCCATTATAACGAGAATAAAGTGATAGAAGGCGTTGCTAAATTAATATTGGCAAGTGGTTTTGCCGGAGAAGTTGAAAACATGGATTTTGAGCATAAATTGAAAAGATTTGAGCATTTAACCACGCTTAAACCCAGTATTAAAACCAATGCACTGCATATCTCCCTTAATTTTCATTCAAGCGAAAATATCGATGATACCAAGATGCAGGACATTGCAATTGCTTATATGGAGTCAATTGGGTTTGGTGACCAGCCTTTTTTGGTTTATAGACATAATGATGCGGCGCATCCGCATATACATATAGCTACAACAAGTATTCAACGCAACGGTGAACCCATTAAAACCCATAATATAGGTAGGTTGGTTTCAGAGCCAGCTAGAAAGAAAATTGAAAAAGATTTCGACTTGGTTATTGCAGAGAATAAAATGTTCAGCCCTGAGCCGAGTATTAAACCGATAGACCAGAGTATCATTACCTATGGTCGTTTACCTACAAAGAAGTCCATTAATAATGTTCTCAGTACAGTAATTGGCTCATATAAATATACCTCACTTGCAGAATTGAATGCTGTATTAAAGCAGTTTAATGTTGTTGCAGATAGAGGAGGGGAAGAAACCGAAATGTATAAAAAGAAAGGTTTGATCTATTCAATCATTGATGAACACGGGAAAAAGATAGGTATACCAATTAAATCAAGTTCTTTTTATAGTAAACCTACATTACAAAATCTGGAGAAGAGGTACGAGAAAAATTCAGAATTGCGAAAGCCTTTAAAACATGATCTATTAAAACGGATTAACAAAGTTCTCGAATCTTATCAGAGCATAACTAAGAATACCCTTATCATAGAACTGAAGAAAGTTGGTGTCAACCTTATATTGAGAACAAACGAACAAGGCCGAATCTACGGGACAACTTTTGTTGATCACATTAATAAGACTGTTTTCAATGGAAGTGACTTAGGTAAGCTCTATAGCGCTAATATCCTTTCACAACTGATAAGTACTAATGATACCATTAAGACTTATCTAGTGCCTCTAAATAGGCAGAATGGTTATTTAAAAAGCAATACAGACCAGCAATTTAAAGCTCGTCTATTTCCAATTCAAACAACTACAATATCTATTGGTGACATTTTCGGTAAGCCGGAGATAGATTATAACCCAATGCCAAATAAAAGGAAAAAAAGAAAAAGGGGATTAACCAGATAATCATGAATTTATGAATACAGGAGAAGACATTCAAAGCTTAAGAAAAATTATAGATTTTACGAGGCTTATCAGTATTTTCATAATTAGCATACATTTTTATTTGTGCTGTTATTTAGCTTTTAAGCAATGGGGATGGTCGGCAGAAATTACGGATCGAATTATTCTTAATATATCTAAAACAGGACTATTTAATGGAATTTTAAGACCGAAACTTGCCGCTTTACTATTTCTGGTAATCTCCCTATTTGGAGTAAAAGGCAAGAAGGATGAGGATATCCGAATTAAATCAATTGCAATTTATTTAATCGTCGGATTCTTATTATACTTCCTCAGTGTCGCTTGGTTTTGCTTACGTTCAGAACTATCAATTATCGCCGTTGCATATATAGGAACAACATCTTTAGGTTATTTATTTATTCTCATGGGTGGCGGTCTTGTGTCCCGGCTTATTATAGATAAACTTAAAAAGGATATTTTTAATACAGAAAATGAAACATTTCCCCAGGAAGAGAGGCTATTAGAAAATGAATATTCGATTAATCTACCAGCAAAATACAAATTGAAGGATAAGATACGTGATAGCTGGATCAATATTATTAATCCGTTTAGGGGATTATTAATTGCAGGAACCCCAGGATCTGGAAAAACTTATTTTGTGATACGTCACATTATTAACCAACATCTTAAAAAGGGGTTTTCGATGTTTATATACGATTTTAAATTTGATGACCTTTCAAAAATAGCATATAATGGTCTTTTAAAATACCAGGGCAATTATGAAATCAAGCCAAAATTTTATGTGATTAACTTTGATGATCTGAATCGTACCCACAGATGTAATCCGCTTGATCCGCAGAGTATGGACGACATCACTGATGCAACAGAGGCGAGCCGTACAATTATGATGGGGTTAAATAGGGATTGGATCAAAAAGCAAGGTGATTTTTTTGTAGAAAGCCCAATTAATTTTCTGACTGCCATCATCTGGTATTTGAGAAAATATCAAAATGGTAAATACTGTACATTACCTCATGTTATAGAGTTGATGCAGGCGGAGTATGATCCCTTATTTGCTGTGTTGCAGGAAGAAGAAGAAATAAAGGTACTTATCAATCCCTTTATTTCTGCATTACAGAATAAAGCAAAGGAACAATTGGAGGGGCAAATTGCATCTGCAAAAATTGGCCTTGCCAGACTTTCTTCTCCGCAATTATATTATGTTTTAAGTGGAAATGACTTTACGCTTGATGTCAATAACCCAAAAGAACCAAAAATTATCTGTATGGGTAATAATCCTCAAAAATTGCAGATATATGGTGCAGTTCTTTCACTTTATATTTCAAGGATGCTGAAGCTGGTTAACCGTAAAGGACAGAAAAAAGTAAGCTTAGTATTCGATGAGTTTGCGACTATCTATGTCGGTGGCTCGCCCGGAATTGAGGGTACGATTGCGACAGCAAGAAGTAATGAAGTGGCTACAACATTAGCTGTACAAGATTTTAGTCAACTTAAGAAAGATTATGGAGTAGATCAGGCAGATGTAATAGTTGGCTTAATTGGTAATGTCATAAGTAGCCAGGTCATAGGTGACACTGCTAAAAAAATGTCAGAGACATTCGGCAAAATCGTACAGGATAAAGAGAGTAAGAGTATTAGCAGTTCTGATATATCTATTACTAAATCCACTCAAATGGATTATGCAATTCCTGCCTCTAAGATTGCACGTCTGTCTTCTGGAGAATTTGTTGGTATTGTTTCTGACAATCCTGATTGTAAAATAAAATTAAAAGTATTTCATAGTGAAATTCAAAATGATCATGTAGCTATGAAAAAAGATGAAGATAATTTTAAGCCAATTCCAATCATTGAGAAGGTAAGCTATGGAGATATTATTGAGAATTATACCCGGATTAAAAGGGATATTGATCAATTATTTGAATGTGAGCTTCAAAAAATTTTAGCTCGGAATCCTTTACCTGCTGAGGCTCCCATACCTACAACAGATAGTATCGAATCAAAAGGACAAGCCCCGACTAGTGTGTCACGATAATCAAAAAGAATAATTGAATGTCATAGATTTGTTATGTCCACCTAGAATAGCTATTTTCATTAATAAGAAATAACGTTATGGCCAGAAAATATGGTGGCGCACTCAGGAATAAAGAAAGAACCAAACTTAAATTATTAGATGCAGTAGGACAAATCATAAGGAGTGAAGGTTATTCAGGACTTAAGCTTGTGAAAATCGAAGGTGTAGCCGGGGTTAATAGAAAATTAATCTATGATTACTTTGGGACGGTTAATAACCTAATTGAGACTTATGTTAGAACAAAAGACTATTGGGTGATGTTTGCCGCTGAAGCAGATAGACTAGTTCGTGAAAGAAGCGGTGATTTCGGAAAAAAAGATTCTCAAAACCAATTATTAGACTATCTCGATTACTTTAATGCGAATGTTGATATGCAACAGTTTGTACTGTGGCAGGTTAGTGAAAACAGTGCTGTAATTTCTGAGGTGTGTGAGGAGCGTGAAAAAATTGGTAGCAAACTATTTAATTTAGCGGACTACAATTTCAAAGATACAGACGTGGATTTACGGGCTACAGTAGCTTTATTAATCGGAGGGATTTATTTCCTAATATTACATGCGAAGAAAGCGAACAGCCTTTTTTGCGAAATAGATGTTAATTCCCCGGAGGGAATGGCACGTATTAAGAATGTCATTTCAAGAGTCATTGATGATACGTATAACCACGCTGAAAAGCAGAAAAAACCAAAAGAATGAATATAGAATACCTTACATAAATTCCGAACTTGGTTTATTTTCAATTCTCCATCCATCATCAAATAATGAAAAATATGCCTTAATAGTATCTGTTTGACTAAACTTTCCTGGAATTAATTCAACGAATGGTGTTATGTTTTTATACTTTATAGTATATTCAGCAACGGCACTTTTGTTTTCATTTAACATTTTAACACCTGTTACCTCTCCTAAAACTATATCTGAAATTTTAACTTTTTGAACCTGGTGTTCCACGTCACTTTTTTGGGTTTCGAGAAAAAAAGGCTTAGCTTTTGCAGTAAATTCGATATAAGGTCTATCATCAAGAAAAGTTCGTTTACGGTTAAAGGTTATGTAACCTAGCTTTTCTAAGTTAGTCTTGCTTGCCTTTTCCGCATGTTCGGGGTCACCTGCAAAAATATCTTTATCATATACCTGAGGGTATTTCTTACTTTGAACTATTAATTCAAAAGCCTTATCTCTACTTAACTCTTTTGAAGAGCAACCTACAAATACAATACAGACTACGATTAGCAAAAGATTTTTCATAAATGGAAAATTAGAAATTATTAATATCTACACGAATTGCAGATCCATATAGTTATATCATTGTGGGATCTAGATGTTGTTCGATTAACAGCAAAGGTACCTTACGTTAAATTTAGTAAAATTCATTCAAACCTTGTATATAAATTCCATCTGATTGAAAATGAATTTTTTACAAGGGTAATATTAGTGTACCTTCAAGATATTAATTTTTGAAAATAGGCATCGGGGAATAATTATTGTTACTAAACTTCTTATGAAATTAACAGAACTCTCATCTATCATTTCTTTTGCCCAACAAAAAAAACTATCTGGTGGGATTACTTGTAATCACCTTAAAATCCAAGATAATGGGAGCCGGATGCTAACTGTGTCAGGTGATGTAACTATAACCCTGAAAGTCTTTGATTTAACCACCAAAGGTGCCAATCAGTTGCACCGTTTAATGAATTCGACTAGATCAATCATTTCTGAAAAATTAAACGGTGGTAGTGGACTGACCGGGAGCGTATTTCTGCATAAATTTGATCCTAATAAGAAGAAGTTTACTAACGATAGTGATATATATACAGTAGCATACAATCTTAACTACATAGTAAAGTTGGAACAGATAACTATGCTAAGTCAATTATCTGGAAATGATTTTGTATTAGCTGTTGTAGATGCTATATCATATAAAACGGATGGTGCCGTGAGTGGTGGACTAACAGTTTTTGGAGGCGGCCCATCATCCATTTCTTACGATACCTGGAGAAGGTATCCTTATCTTGGAGCACATGAATTTTTTCATGCGTTGAAGTTAAGTGACCTTAAAGGTAAAACAGCAACCAAAAACCTAATGTATGAGTATGCTGGAACAGGCCATATGGAGGTGACAAATGACCAAAGGCTTATAATGAATAGATACATAATCAGAAATTTAGATGAAATGTATTCATCACCATATTCAAACCCTAATTTAAATACAGTAGCGAATCTCCGCATTTTCTTAAACAAGATTAAAAATGGTATTAAATATAATAAAAGTAAGTTTAGGTAGTTTCCTTGCGTTAATATTCTTTTCATGTACAAATGGAGGACATGAGCAAACAGTTGCAAACAACATATCTAAAGTAGCTCAGGATACCTGTCAATTGGATCTTGGAAAAGCACAAAGTATTGAATTGCATGTTGGATGTATTAATTGCCACACTTATGACGAGAAGAGGCAATTTGCCCAAGTGCCCACTTTTAAGGAAATTTCTAATATTGACAGTTTAAAACTGAGTAACTTCATTTTTAAAACTAGACATAATGGTTATTTTTTGAAAGACACAATTTTACTAAACCACAATAATAAGGCGCTAGATACATTAGACGAATGTGAGAAGAGGAATTTAATATACTTTATAAAGAGTAATAACAGACATATACCACAGGTTTTGAAAGTGCCGGAAAGCGGAGAAGATAGGTAAATGCTAAGAAATTAAACTCTTTTAAACTACAAAATTAAGAATCTGGACAATTTAAATTGATACTCAAAAGTGACCTAATCTTTGTTGTTAAGTGTGTTATTGGGCACATTATTCAGATTTTGAAATTTCCAGGAATGATTCAATAAATTAGTGATCCAATGCAAAGCATTTTTAACCATGCAGGGTTAATTATGTTATTTTATATTATCTATTTCTTTCTTCAATTTTCAGCTTCTCTTGCATTTTGCTGCTATTGAGTTGAAGTCCAGAGAAGAGCCTTTCAAAATAAGATCCAACCTTGGCTTCAGTCGCCAGCTCAATCAAGTATAGTTCATGTGCTAAGATAACTGCTGATTCTTTTTTAATAAGGTCTTTTAATCTCGGTAATTTGATTCCAGTTTTAAAGGAGATAGAATTTAAACTGTTTACCTCATTATGTACTGATATTAACAACGATCCTAACTTAGTGAATTTTTCTTTTGATTTTTGTTGACTGGTGCGGTTACTAACTAGATTTAAATTAGGGTAAATGATTTCAACTATCTTACCAATTGGCTCTTCAGAAACCAAAGAAATTAAATATAACTTGTTGGCGGGAATCGAACTTATTTTACCGCTTCTTAAGCGACTAAGGTCTGAAGTTGGAATACTCGTTTTAGCATAAATTTCGATATTACCGATCTTTCTATTAGTTAAATAGATGCCTAACGAATTTTCTGGTGCTTTCTCTTTCAATTTCCTTCCAACTTTCTTTAAAAGTAGGCATGCATGGTTGAAACAGCAATTATTCGTGTGTTACTTGCGTTTATTCAAAAATATTTTGAATATGTCAATACTTTTTATATCTTTGGTTATGAGTAATTTAAACTAAACCATTATATATATAAAGCTTCTTTCTATAAAAGGAAGGCATTTTTTTTAAGAGTCTCGTCGCAAAAAGTTTGACAGCCAAGAACGCGAGGTAGTAAGATAAAATGCCCATATCACCTTAAAGTGCATATATTTGCCTTTAAGATAGGTATGGGCCTTGCTATAAATCCACGTTCTTGGCTGTCAACTAAGATGCGGTGGTATGTAAGGCCCTGCCTATTTTATCACCATCGAGGCTCGTAGACTTACGAGCTATGAGAAAACATAAATTATTACAATCTAAGTGTTCTGATATTCATCCGATAATGGTGGATGGTAATGATATGATTTTGACAACAGTCATTGGTATCACTCCATCCAGTAAAATGTTTCCTCTTAAACCTAAGAATCCCATTTAATTTTCCAGTATAACAAAGCAGGCGGTTTCGTTTTTCATAGTAACGAGAGCCCGCCTTGCTTTGTCTTTTCTTTTTTAAATCACTTTTTGGAAACTATCGAATAAAAGAATTAAGATGGAAGATTATAATAAAATTTTGAACTATCAACCTCATAACATACCGGAACAATTTGTTATTGATCCAGATTCTGGGATTAATATATTTTTTAGTTTTCATCCTATACCGGAGACTAGAGAGAAAATCAAATTGTTATTTCGAGCATGGTTACGATTATTAAATGTCTATGCAGAGCCCTCTGATATTTCTGCCATGTTACTATTCCAAGAGCAACTAATTGAGTTCGTAGAAGTTTCCTATATAAAAGGTGTGAAAGAGGGCTATTTGCCCAAACCAGTAAACCAACCAATAGATTAATATATGTTATACAAAGCGGGCGACCTACTGAACAGACGGTTCTGGTAGCGTCGTCCAGCTTTGTTTCTGTTAACCGAATTTAATTGCCTGAAAATGACTATGTATAATTCCCTGTCAGATGATGAACTTTTGACCTTAATTAAAGAAAGTGATAACATGGCTTTTGACGAATCGATAAATAGGTACCATAGGATTTTGTACAAAACTTCTAAAAGGATGCTTATCCATGATAAAGAGCAAGTAGATGAACCTATTTGTTATGCCTACAATGAATTATGGTTAACAAGGTATACTATAAGTTCTGAAACTGATTTATTTCAATATCTCAAATCGATGTTTACAAAAAAAGCAATTAAGATACTGATGGGAAGTAAACATGTAGATCGCTACTTGGAAATCTTGAGTGATTTTTTAGATACGATGACTGATAATTCTACTTCACATGCTTCATTATGAAAAAGCCAAATACATCTTTAACTGAAAAAGTTTTGCTCGAAGCTCTATTATCTAAAAATGACATTGCTTTCGAAATATTGTACAATAACTATGCGCATTATTTATTTGGAATAATATCCATGATTTTAATTGACGAGGAAACAAAAATTAATGTGCTCCAAAAAGTAATAATTAAAATATGGTTTTCAATAGATCAATACAACCCTGATAGAAGTAAGTTATTTATTTGGATGATTAATCTTGCACATAAATGTGCGATCGAGGAATTAAAATTTAGAAATCGAATTTCTAACTATTTAGAACCCACTAGAGCAGGATTTTTGAAAGCTCTTAAACCAGATGAATTTAGCGTTTTTAAAAGTATCTATTTAGAAGGTAATAAAGTAGAAGAGACTGCGGTAAAAATGTTCCTTCATTCCGATGAAGTTAAAAAAGTTCTTAGAAGGGCAATTGCTATTTTATGTCTCAATCCTAAGATTTCACAGAATTAACAAACCACCACAAACTAAACGAAATGATGAAGATTAAAAATCAACCACCTTGAACAATTACAAACAATAACCATCCTTAAATTTAAGGTCACACTTTAACCATGCACCGTCCCTGCCAAGAATGTGAATGCACGGAAAGAGTGAAGACCATGCCCTGACATGGGTGTGGTGCTTCCTCGCTAATTCAACCCGGCAGGGACGGTGGCGAGATTGGAGCCCATGCCCAATTCAGGGTATTCCCAATTCCGTTACATAATAATTTTGAAAATTAATTATTAACGGCAATGCTAAAGATCAGATTCCTCTACAGGAAAAAATACCGGTTTCAACATATACTATTTGAAACCATCGTTAAACCACCAGTTTAGTGGTAAAATAGCTTAAATGCTTTTTAAAACTTTCTTAATCAACTAAACTATAAACATGAAAAAATTAACGATATACATCGTAGTGGCCACGCTTTGCCTAAATTTTAGCTCAATTGCGCAGGTCAAAACCCTAAATCTAAAAGGGAAAATAATAGATGAAAATGGAGTGCCAGTTGCCGGGATTAACCTTTCTATCAATGATACCAAAATCCACACGGTTACTAATAAGGATGGGATATTTGATCTTTTAAATGTTCAGTCAGGTTCAACTCTGAAAATTTCTGGAACAGGTTATAAAACTAAGCAATTACCAAATATCCAAAATTGGGATTTACACCTTATGGTTGTACAAACAGACAATACTTATTTAAAAGAAGTTGAAATTGTTAGTACAGGTTATCAAAGTGTTCCGAAGGATCGGGCAACAGGCTCCTTCTCACAAGTTGATAATACATTAATTAATAGGTCAGTATCAACTAATATTTTGGATCGTTTGGATGGTGTTGCCAGTGGCGTAATATTTAATAAAAATAGACCTACAGATCTTCCTAATAACTCACTTATTACAATAAGAGGAAGAAGTACAATATTTGGAAATGCAAGCCCGCTAATCGTTATTGATAATTTTCCATACGATGGGGATATTAATAATATAAACCCTAGTGATATAGAAACAATGACAATCTTAAAAGATGCGTCGGCGGCATCTGCATGGGGGGCAAGAAGTGGCAATGGAGTGATCGTTATTACCACCAAACAAGGAAGATTGAATACTGCTCCAATTATTAGTTTTAACGTAAGTAGCACAATTGGCGAAAAACCAAATCTTTATTACTCACCTCAGATTAGCTCAGTACAGTTCATAGATGCAGAGCAATTTCTTTTTAATAAAGGTGCTTTTGATTCTTATTTTGTTGACGGTTTTTCTGCGGTTTCACCCGCAGTATCGATATTTAGGTCAAAGAAAAATTTCGAGATAAATCAGGTAGATTCATTAAGTGCAATTAGCGCCTTAAAAGGTAATGATTATAGAAAGCAACTTTCTAAATATTTTTATAGAAATAGCATAAATCAGCAGTACCAAGCAAGTATAACTGGTGGCAGCGATAGCCAGAAATATTTTGTATCCGCAGGATTTGACCAAAACAAGTCAAGCCTAGTTGACAATGATTATAATAGAATCACCTTAAATGCGAGCAATACTTATTATTTCCTTCAAAAGAGATTAGAGTTTTTTTCCAATATAATTTATACTGGAAGTCAAACTAAAACAACCAATACATATGTTTCACCAACGCCATACAATTTGCTTGCTGACAATAATGGAACTTCGCTTCCTGTAGCTAATATTATCAGCATCCCCTATGCAAATACTGCTGGAAATGGTAAACTATTGGATTGGTTATACAAACCTCTGGACGAGCTTAATAATCACTATAGTACACCCAAAACCAATTCAACCGATTATAGAATTAATCTTTCCCTTTCATATAATATAAAAAAAGGACTGAAAACATCAGTATTGTATGGTTATGAAAAGGCCATAACTGACAGCAGAACATTAAATGAAGCCAATTCATATTATGCCAGGAATTTAATAAACACTTATTCGCGTATTGATCCAGCAACTGACGAATTAACTTACCCTGTCCCATTAGGGTCAATACTAGATCAGGCATCATCACATCTTGAGTCTCACAATGGCAGAGTTCAGATTGGATATGACAATAATTGGGATAATCACACTTTAAGTGTGATAGCTGGAGCTGAAATCAGAAGTTTGAAGACAGACAATATTTTTACTCGGTTTTATGGCTATAATCCTCAAACTTTAACGAATCAAAATTCCGCAATCGACTTTACTGCTTTAAACCCCTTTTTTTATGGCTCAAACAGTGATCGTATTGGTATCGGAAGCGGAGCAAGTAACAGCATAAACAATAATTTGTCTTATTATTTTAACGGCTCATATACTTTATTAAAAAAGTACATTATATCATTGAGCGCCAGAAAAGATGAATCCAATATATTTGGTGTTTCAACAAACCAGAAAGGTGTTCCACTCTGGAGTGCAGGCTTGGCTTGGGCTATAGATAAAGAGCATTTTTATCGTGTAAGCTGGTTGCAGGGTTTGAAGTTAAGATCAACATTTGGATATACTGGAAATGTAAGTAATAATCTCTCAGCATATTTAACCGCTCAATCTATTGGTTCTGTCAATTCTTACAATTCGCCTTATTCATCAATTATAAATCCCCCAAACCCATCCCTAAGATGGGAAAAAATAAGGAATATCAATTTTGGCTTAGATTTCAGAGCTTTAGATAATAGACTAACAGGAAGCTTCGATTATTGGCAGAAAAAAGGAATTGATCTTATTGGCAATAGTCCAATTGCTCCTCAAACTGGAATTGTATTATATACAGGTAATTCGGCCAATACTTTTACAAAGGGTGTCGATGTTCAAATTAATAGCATAAACATTAACAAAGCTGTTAAATGGTATACTACCCTTATATATAATTATACAAGTAGTAAAGTAACTGATTATAAAGTCTCAAATGGGACTAATTTAGATATTGTATCTGCTAATTACAATAATCCGCTAAAAGGATATCCTTATTATTCGATTTTCAGTTTTAGGTATGGAGGATTGGATAGCCAGGGCAATCCAATAGGTTATCTAAACGGCAATCCGAGTAATAATTATAGTAAAATTTCTAATTCTTCCAACCGGGAGGAGCTTGTTTATAATGGCTCAGCTACCCCGACAAGTTTTGGAAGTTTACGGAATACCTTCCTTTTTAGAAATTTTGACTTTTCTTTCGTTTTATCTTATAGGCTCGGATATTACTTTCGACGTTATTCGCTAGATAATGGAGCCTTGTATTCTACTGTATATGGAGGAGGATATGAATCAAATACTGATTATGACCTAAGATGGCAGAAGAGTGGTGATGAATTAAAAACTAATGTTCCATCATTAATTTTTCCGGCAGATAATTCAAGAGACAACTTATATAAATACTCAGAGGTTTTAGTGGAAAAGGCTGATAATATTCGCTTGCAGGATGTTAGATTAGGATATACTTTTTCTAAACGCAATAATCTGCCTTTAAAAAACCTGAACATATTCCTTTATCTAAATAACGCTGGTATTATATGGCGTGCTAATAGATTTCATTTAGACCCTGATTATCCAGCAGGTATACCAGCTGTCAAAACAATCGCCATCGGCTTGAAAACAGACCTATAGTTTTTACATTAAATATTTAGACGGATGAAAAATCTTAAAAATTGGATTCTACTTGTTTCCATAATTATTTTATCAAGTGGTTGTAAGAAAACAGATTTTCTTGATAAAAAACCAAGCTCAGATATATTACAACCTACAACCTTAAAAGAGTTTGAGCAACTTTTAGATAATAACGCCTTTGTAATGAACTTTACCGGGGCTTTATCTCAAATGGGTGCCGACGACTATTATATAAGTAATGCTGATTGGCAAACTGCTTCATCAACTGAACGCAATTCATACATATGGGCAAAAGATATATATAATGGGGACGTAGCAATACCAGATTGGAATAAATTGTACAGCCAGGTATTTTATTGTAATGTTGTTTTAGAAGGGCTAGCAAAAAACAACTTATTAAATACAGCAGATGGACAATTTTTAAAAGGATGGGCACTTTTTGCACGTGCTTTTGCATTTTATGATCTAGCTCGAACCTTTTGTAAATCATATGACCGGAATACAGCGTCTTCTGATTTAGGCTTGCCATTACGTTTAAATTCAGGGATTGACTATCTGGAAAAGCGATCTACATTACAAAAAACAATAGACCAGATTTTTACTGATCTAAATACATGCTTGAACATACTCCCGTCCGGCAGACCTAGTACAAACCTGAACCGACCATCTAAAATAGCTGTTTATGCGCTTTTTGCTAGAATTAACCTTGATCTACGGGACTATGTTCAAGCTGAAGGTAATGCAACTAAGGCTTTGAATTTATACGGTACATTAATGGATTATAATAATTTAAACATTAATGCTTCCATACCATTCTCAAAGTATAATGAAGAGCTGATTTATTACTCAACTCAGGTTAACAACTACAGCTCATTAACTATAACATCTGCATCAACCAAGGCTAAGGTTTTACCAGAATTAATTAATCTCTACTCGCCAAATGATCTACGTAAGGCATTATACTTTCGGTTGCTATCTGATGGTAGTTATGGAAAAAAAATAGGATATAACGGTTATGGAAATTATCACTTTACAGGACTTGCTACGGACGAACTTTTTTTGATAAAGGCAGAATGTATGGCGAGGCGTGGAGATATACAAAGTTCAATGGATTTTTTAAATCAGTTAATTGTTAAAAGATGGAAGCCAAACGCGACTGTTCCAGCAGTTCCGTATCTCCCTATCACAGCTGCAAATGGTAAAGATGCTTTAGACAAAATTCTTTTAGAAAGGAGAAAGGAGCTGGTTTGGCGTGGGCTAAGATGGCAAGATTTGAAACGTCTCAATAAAGAAGGTGCAAATATAACCCTAAAACGCTCTATGAACGGCGTGGATTATATACTACCCCCCAATGATCCCCGCTATGTTTTCCCAATTCCAGACGATGAAATTGCGTTAAGTGGCTTAGAACAAAATATCCGTTAATCCCTCATTAAAAATATTATGAAAAATATAATTATAGTAATCGGCTTCCTTTTCATTTCCAATTCTATTGCATTTGCCAATAAATGCAACAAAAATTACACATTAATAACTATCTCAGGGTACATTTCAGACCAAAATATCAAATCCTTCGATAAACTACCTGAAATTTGGTATTATGATCATTTCAATATTAATCAAGCCAATAGCGGACAGATCTTACCTGTGATTATAAAGAATAATAAATTTACAATTCGTATAAAGCCAAATGGAGAAGTTGGCTATTTTAAATTTAGAGGGAAGTATATTAATTCAATTTGTCTTGATTTATTCTTAGTTCAACCTGGTGATAGTATTTACATAAGCATGAATAGTAATGGGAATATCCACTTTACTGGAAAGGGGATAGAAAAAATTCAATTCCAGCAATATGTAGGTACATTAAAAAATAATGCTCGTTCAAAAAACTTTATGGATAACGACGCTGAAAGTATCCCATATTATGTTGCAACAGCGCGAGAAAACCTAAAATTAGCTATGGATTCTCTCAAAGCACTTTCTCATTTATTGCCCAATAATGTATATAATGTTTTGAAGTACAATACAGCAAGCGAAATCAATTCAAATCTTTTAGTTAACCTTTCTGGAATTTATGGAGGTATGGATTCCAATAAAAAGGTGTTAATTTTAGATGAACTAGCCTTAATAAATAGAGTTCAGACAGCTTTTGCAACTACAGATTACTTTGTAATCGACAATTCCTTTGTATATACTCAGTATCTTTTCGATTTTCAAAAACGATATTATAAATTATTAAGTGGAGATATTTTCAATTCTATACCTTGTGAAACTGTTTATAATGTTATAAAAAAGAATTTTGATGACCTTCTACGAGACAAATTAATTGAATTGACTTTCCTAAATTATGCCCAACAGCCAGGAGTTAATGAATTAATATCTAATGCACTCTCAGTTGTAAAAGATTCTGCTTGTTTAAACACAATTAAACAATTCAAGAACGCAAGAATGGAAGGTGAAAAGGCTTTCAATTTTTCATTTGAAGATTCAAAGGGTAAAAAAATCACTTTAAATGATTTAAAAGGGAAAGTTGTGATCTTAGATACTTGGTTCAATGGTTGTTTAGGATGCGTTGGACTCGCAAGGAGGATGGAGCCAATTATTGATAAATACAAAAACAATCCTGATATTATTTTTTTAGGTGTTAATGTGGATCAAGATAGAAAAAGGTTCATTGATGGAATGAACAGTGGATTATATGGAGCAAAACAAACAGTTTATGCCTTTACTTCGGGTAAAGGTCAACATGATCCATTTTTATTATATTATCAATACTCAAGTTTTCCTAATTTGTTACTTATAGATAAACAAGGATATGTAATATCCTCAAATCCTGTCCGCCCAATTGATAACAAAACTACACAAGAATTTATGAACCTAATTGATAAAAACCTTTAACTCGTTTGATTTTTAGCTTAAAGTTATTACTAATAAACTATAAGATTCGTTACCCCTATGAAAATACGAACAATTAGCTATTTATGATTTATCAAGTATTGACAGCCTGCATCTGCAGGCCGTCAAAAATTAGGCATCTGTATACTTGCATTATTAAACACATATAGAAAAGGCTCTTGCAGTTAAATGCAAGAGCCTTTTCTATTAAGGTTGTACCCATAATCCCAAACCATCAGATTGATAGCTTGGTGTTGCTGGTAAGGAATTAGGATTCAACGTTGGTCCCCTGTCTGAAGTAAAGCCAATAACGCATTTATGGTTTGCTATATCTTGACAACCTGCTTCCGCAGGCTGTCCTGAACCTGTATATTTGGTGTAAGTACTAGCGTTACTTAACACATAATAAATAGTGGCAAATTTTGTGTTTGCCGAAGTACTTTTAAATGCACTAAACCCAATATCTGAAACACCTACCATAAGTGCAACAGCGATTTTTTGATAATTTTTCATTGCTTTTGGTTGTTAAGATTTAACATTTTTTTTGCTAATCCTGAGTGCAAATGCGGCTATCCCCATAAAGGCGAGATTAAACCAGATATGTTGTCCCCAGGTGAACGAATTGATAATTAAATTGCAATGACAGGGAAGTTTTTCAGCCCACAATAGCATGCTAGAAATATATATAGTAAATACAGACATAACTCCTATAAAACCTAAAAGCCCAATTTTAATTGTTTTTGGAACAATTAATAATATAGAAACTGTGATTTCTACCAAAGGAACGAGCAAGCCAATAAGCCCCGCATATGATCCAATGAGAGATACCCTCATTAAGCCTTTAACAAAAGTATTATAATCAGCTAATTTGCTATAAGCAGAAGATAAAAACAAAAAAATGCACGCCAGACAAATACAAAATATTACTATCTCTTTGGTGTTTTCTTGAAATTTGGATGCTTCTTTTACTAATTTAGTTCCCATAACTCAGTAGCAATTGATCTATCAATGTGTAATTTGGGTTAACCCCTCAGCAGGTGCGTAACCTGCTTTTTCTAAGAATACTCTTTGTCACGGCTTTCCTTTCTTTTTTAAATGAAAATTTGAACGAACTGTAAATTAAAGTTCGGTTGTAAATGAAAAAAAACACCAGACATTTGGGGTAAAAAAATCGGGCTTTTGTGTTAGAAAAAGGGGATAAATGTCCGATTAAGAATATTATTGGCAGATTTTAATAACTCTCATTTCTTACGTAGCCTGCTCAAAGTTTTTACGTTTATTTTAAGATATTGGGCTATATGTTGGATTTCTAACCTTTTATATATGTCGGGATACAATTTCTCCAGTTTTTTTACCCTTTCATATGCTGGATATCTAAAGTCTGCCAAATATTGCAACCGAAGCTTATCATAATGGCTCCTAATATTCTCAGTTAGTAATTCAACATCAGGAAATTCATTTTTCAGCATCGTAAAATCTGCAAAAGGTATCCCAACGAAGTGAGTATCTTCTAAAAGCATGATATAACTTTGCGATGGTTCCCTGCTGAATAAGCCAGGAGTGGTGTATGGAAAATCTCTTTCAAACCAAAAATTTGTGGTAGTCTCTTCAAGTGTAAGTGGATCAACAAACAGTTCAATAGCAGACCCATGATATATAAACAATCCAGATTCCTGGATCTGCTTGTAACTTAATACTCTTGTACCCTTTTTATAGGTGACTTCATATAATTTCTCCTGGACTTTTATTTTAAATCCAGAGGAGATTTGAGGGTAGTACCTTTCAAATTCCTCGAATAACATTTTATATGCTGGATTAGTCATCTGCTCTTATGCCGTTTACCGAAAGTAAAAAGTCAATTGTTAATCATACCGGTTTATAAATTCATAGTAGTCACTTTTTTCTTGAAAAAACTTGCATCCTGTTAACTGCTTAATAAAGTTCATTTTGTTCAAGAAATTTCATTAACAACGGCAATAAACAAATTTTTAATCATCAATTTGCATGACACTTTACTTTGCAAAATCTGTAACATTGCCCTAAAATGAGGCTCAAATGGGCTTTAAACGTTGATTTTAGGTGACAAAAATAAATTACTTATTTTATCACTTTATTGTGATATTTACTATAGTTGTTGCACGCTGCTGAAAATCAGATACTTGATGGCCTTTTGTGAGACTATCAGCAATATGCAATTGGTTAGGAACGAGAAAGGAAAACACAAGTGATTGCTGGATTTATTCAAGTAGATGCCTTTATGGAGGCTGTCTCTGTGCTGAAAGAAAATTGTTGCCTGAATGATTCTTCAGGGCGCAATGGGAAAACTGTGTTATTTAGCATTTGGTCTGAACTCACCTGTGATTTAGAAACTAGAATAAATGAACAGGATGATAAACTAGCCATGTTCATTAAAATGGCACAAAATACATTAACTGAATTTTCAAATAATTTATATCACCTTCATCAGCAATTTGAGCCTTGTAATGATAATTGTCGGTCAGACATTCAAGCTTGTCTCAAAGAAATAGGATTGCAGTCGGTGAAGAAATTAGAGGAATTATTTGATAACTATCCTGATCACTTTGACGTAAATGGCAATATTCCGTTTTGGCTAGTCTATAATAATAAGCAGGCTATACCGCTACATAAAACAATAATCCATAAAATGCAGGTTAAACATATTGAACCTGACCTCATATTAATCTTGGATAGCTATCTAATCGGTCTTCATCACCCCGAAAATAATGCGATCAAATCCTGGAGGCAGTACCTTTACATGCAAAATTTGGTTGATGTACTAGTTGTTTATCTTGACCAGGCAGAGGTTGGAGAGACAATGAAATTGATCAAGCTCCTAATTGGTCAGAACTTTAATCCATTGCCTTTTTATGAATTTTTCCTTGAATACGCTGTTACAATAGTAAGTCCAGATATGCCATATGAGGATCAAGAGATGGAATGGCTGGTATTATTGAAAATCATTGATAATATTAGACCAGAAATTAAAGATGGTTACAATACCGAGGTACCGACAATTTTGGAGTCAATTTCCAGTTATGTTCACCGGGAACTGGATATTATTTCAAAAATGAAAGCGGTTATTGCTCCATTTCCAACTGATGGTAAAGGGAAACGAGGCTCCAACTATTATTTTTCTGTTAGTACTACTATTGAAGAGCTATTTTTTCTTTTACGGGTAATGCTCGAAGTCCACTTTATTAAAACCAGGTATAAAGCTAACCTTTATAGTTTCGTTGCCAATCACATTAAAACAGATCGGTCTAACAATCCCTCTGCACAATATATGAGGAATGTTTTTAGTATGAATAAGGTTGTTCCAATAAGGATTGTGAAAAAAATACGGTTTTGGCTTGTTGCGATGATCACCTATATTGATACTCATTACACAGATTGTTTGAAATTATGGTTTCTTGGAATATTAACCATGCCTTACCTATTGGAATTTTTCGATCTATAACTTATAATGTTTCTAGTCCGGTTATTTGGTTACATACCCTCTTAAGTTTAAGTGTGATTTTTTCTTTTACAGAGAAGGTCACGCTTTTTTTTGGGGTACGTAAATAAAAATGAAAGACTAAAAGTGTAATGTAAAAATGCAGTTATCAATAGTTTTACAACGGATTAAGTTCCAATGTGACACTTTTGGGGTGTCATCTGTGTCACTTTCCAACTAGGTTAATTCTTTCCACTTTGGTTTTCTTTTTTAAATGTAAACTTATTAATTATGATCAAAGAAATTGCAGAAGACCTCTACAAAATGCAACGCATTGCACTGGATGAAATTGATAATTCGTCAGATCATTCGATCACAAGTCAACGAAAATTGCGTGTGCAAACAGCATCTACCTTTCTATCCCTATTGAAAGAAAAGGTGCTTGATTATTCATTTACTTCCCAGGAAGAAGAAATTAACTTTTTTAAAGTGATTAAGCCCAAATTCAGCAGCCTATTAATTTTCTATAGCAACGTTGAACGTTTAGAATTTGATAAACCAGAGGGTGGTTTGCTTCATTTAAAGGGTTATTATGAAAGTGAACTCAAAACCATTAAACGCTTTTTTGAAGGTAACAGGCAAATTTACGCCTATTACCGTTCTGAAGATTATTACCTAGACAGCCAATTATTTCTTCGTGGAGTTTCTGATACGCCACGGTGGTTATGTAAAGTTAGGGTAGATCAGGACGAAAGGTTCTCTACCGCTGGTGACTATATTTATGCCCGGATTATAGCAACCGAACAGATTGCCCGGTATCTTGAAGCAGCAATTGCAGGTGTTGATTTTCATCCTTTTTCAGGTGATGATATTGAAACAAAATGGACTGGTGAAAGTATTAATCTATTAGAAATGGCCTATGGAATTTATCAAACTGCCCAGGTTAATAATGGGAAAATAGGTCTTGCTGAGTTAGTGCGCAAGTTTGAAAAGGTTTTTAATGTAAATATAGGAAGGCCATATCGTAGGTTTTCGGAAATAAAACAGCGAAAACGGCTCAGTAGAACAAAGTATCTGGATGAAATGGTCAAATCAATTAATAAAAAGATAGACGACGACGATGCCTTTCGCCCGAATTTGAAAGGTTAAGTCCTGCTTGATTCATCCATATAACAGATTTATTTATGGTGACTACCTAAGTGGTTGTCAAGGAAGAATCTGTCACATGACAAAATTTGCTTTAAATCCTGGTAATGGTACTTCGGATTTAAAGCGAAAATTATGTTACAACAATTTACATGGCAACAATTTCTTGTTGCAACCCTGGTACTGACAATCGTCTGGTATATCGGTGTTATCCTGATCTATTATCCTAAACAATTAAAAGCTCTCCTGAATAGGAAGTCTACACCCGATGAAGAAGATCATCCACTTGATCACAAATGGGACAAAAACGTAGATGTACTTAGTGACGATGATGAACCTGAGCTTATGGGTAAATCCAAACTACCTGAAGGAATGTCCAAAGTGAGTATTGATGAGGTTTCTTTCCTCAGTGATGATGAGAAAGAGGAAAGGCTCGGTGTTGTTAGTGATGTTTTGGAAGAGATCAAAATCATATTCGGCATCCTTGCTAAGGAAGATGGTAATAAACACGATTTTTTAAACCTCATTTCTGCTATTCGGGAAAATTACCCAGGAATAGCTTCCAATCCCAATCTGCACCGCATTAACGAATTTATCATTGATCACGCGTCCTTTCATATCACTACAAAGGAGCTTGAAGATATCTGGTATTAATGCCTTCCGGATTTATTCCTTTAATCAATTCCAACATTAGCAAATGTAAAATCATATGGTCAATTCAAAAAAACAATATTTCGCAAAAACTCTGTTATTGGGCTTTACTCTCTGTATTTATAACTTATTGTATGCTTTTACCGTATCAGCCCAGAGCGGGAAAGCAGGTATACAAAAGGCCGCTGAAGAAGTAAAAGGATATTTTGATACTGGAGGTACATTAATGTACGCAATCGGAGCTGTGATGGGCATCATTGGTGCTGTCAAGGTTTTTAACAAATGGAACGCTGGAGAACCGGATACCAGCAAGGTGGCAGCCGCATGGTTTGGTTCATGTATTTTTCTTGTCATTGTCATCACGGTATTGAAATCCTTTTTCGGAGTCTGATCATGGCAAGCGTGTATCAAATTAACAAAGGCGTTTCCAAGCCGATCATGTTCAAAGGACTAAAGGCACAGTACATTGCATATTTAGCCATTGGCCTGGTATTATTACTGCTTGGCTTTGCTATCGGTTATATTCTAAAGGTTGGGTTGTTTATCCTTATGCCAGTAGTTGGCATATTAGGATCAGCACTTTTTTTCGCTGTTTTCCGTCTCAGCCACCGTTTCGGAGAACATGGCTTAATGAAGTTTCTTGCTAAAAGAAATTTACCTACCCACATCCAATTCCGATCCCGCAGACTTTTCACCCAACTTAAACAGCATTAATATGGTAGAAGCATCAAACATATTTCCGATCTGGAAAGTGGAAAATAACTGTATTCTTTCCATGCACGGCGACATCACTATTGTGTATAAAGCATCTTTGCCAGAGATTTTTACCCTTTCTGAACGGGATTATGAAACCTATCATCAGGCATTAACTAGGGCTATTAAACTCCTTCCGCAGCATAGCATTTTTCATAAACAAGATTGGTTTATAGCATCAAATTATAAGGCGGATTTTCAGAAGGACGATCAAAGTTTTCTAACCAAATCCAGCGAGAAATTCTTTAATGAAAGACCATTTCTGGAGCATGAGTGCTTTATCTATTTAACGAAGAAACCAGCAGGAAGAAAACTTTCCAGCTCTGTTTACAATAATATCTTGCGCAAGACCATAGTGCCTGTTCAAACCATTGATCCTGTTTTGATTGGGGATTTTTTGGATGCAGCAGGCCAGTTCGAAAGTGTTTTAAAAGATAGCGGGTTTGTGTCCCTACAAAGGCTTAATGACGATGAGCTTGCGGGTACAGCTAATAAAGCGGGCATCATCGAACGTTACTGTTTTTTATTGGCCAAGGAACAAATGCCAGTAATTCGTGATGTGCATATCAAAGATGGCATTCATGTGGGTGACAAAAAAGTAGAAGTCTATTCTCTTTCAGACACCGAAGACCTGCCTGCCTTATGTGGAAGTCGTATAAATTATGATAAGTATTCTACTGATCGTACCAAATTTAGTATCGGTTTTGCCAGTCCATTGGGGGCGCTATTAAACTGTAATCACATCCTTAATCAATATGTGTTTATCGAAGATGCGCAGAAAACTATTAAACGATTGGAGTCAAAAAAACTAAGACTTCAATCCTTATCAGCCTATTCGCGGGAAAATTCGATCAACCGTAACGCTACCAATGACTTTTTAAATGAAGCTATTGCTTCGGGCAGATTGCCTGTAAAAGCTCATTTTAATGTGATGGCTTGGTCTGACAATCAGGCAAAGGCAAAGGATTTAAAAAATCTTGTCTCTTCAGCAATGGCTCAAATGGATGCAGTTGCAAAACAGGAAACCGACGGACAACCACAAATATGGTTTGCAGGATTGCCAGGAAATGAAGCAGATTTTCCCATGAACGACACATTCGACACGTTTTTAGAACAATCTACCTGCTTCTTTAATCTGGAAACCAACTACAGATCATCAGTTAGTCAATATGGTATTCGGTTTGGTGATCGCCTTACCGGAAATCCTATAAACGTTGATATCAGTAATGAGCCGTTCGATCTTGGTTGGATTAATAACCGATCAAAATTTTGCTTGGGTGCAAGCGGTTCGGGAAAGAGTTTTCTACTCAATCATATGCTTAGAAGCTATTATGAACAAGGTTCTCACGTGGTAGTGATGGACATTGGACACAGCTACAGGGGGCTATGTGAATTAGTAGGAGGATATTATTTTACGTATACAGAGGAAGATCCGATAAAATTTAACCCTTTCTATTTAGCAGACGGGGAGGTGATGGATACCGAGAAACGGGAGAGCATTAAAACACTTCTCTTGGCACTTTGGAAAAAAGATGATGAACCTTATCGCCGTTCTGAATATGTCGCCATATCCAATGCCTTAACTCTTTATCTAGCTCATTTAGAAAAGAACCCAGATATATTCCCCTGCTTCAATAGCTTCTATGAGTACTTAATGTTCGAGTATATGCAGGTGCTAGAGAACGGAAAAGTTAAAGAGAAAGATTTTGACATTGGTAATTTCCTGTATGTTCTCAATCCCTACTATAAAGGTGGTGAATTTGATTACCTGCTCAATGCAACCGAGAACCTGGATATGCTTCACGAAAGATTCATTGTCTTTGAACTGGACAATTTGAAGGAGCATCCCATTTTATTTGGCGTGACCGTTATGGTCATCATGGAGCTTGTGATCTCCAAGATGCGTAAGCTTAAAGGTATCCGCAAAATAATGCTCATTGAGGAATGTTGGAAAGCGATCATAAAACCCGGAACTGCTGAATATATCCGCTATTTATTCAAAACCATGCGGAAGTTCTATGGGGAGCCAATTGTGGTGACTCAGGAGATTGAAGATATCATCAGCTCGCCAATTGTGAAAAACGCAATCATTAATAATAGTGATTGTAAAATCTTATTGGATCAAAGTAAATACGAGAACAAATTTGAGATTATCCAAGAGTTACTTGGCTTAACCGACAAGGAAAAGGCACAGGTATTATCACTCAATAAAGCAAATGATCCTGCCAGGAAGTATAAGGAGGTTTTTATCTCGTTGGGTAATGGCCATTCAAAAGTCTACCGCACTGAAGTCTCTATTGAAGAATATCTAGCCTACAGTACCGAAGAAAGAGAAAAACTATTGGTACATGAATATGCTGCAAAGTATGGGGGCATTCTTAAAGGAATAGGGATTCTAGCACAGGAGATTAGGGATGGAAAACGTATTTGATTTCTAAAATCAGATTTATCAGATCTTAATGAACAGGTGTTGGCTTGTCTGTCAGCATACATATAAAAAACAAAATTGATAACCATGAAAATTATAAAACTTATGAAGAAGTATATGGTCATCCTACCTATCAGTACAATGACATTATTTGTTGCTTTGCCGCAAAATGCAGATGCTCAAATAGCGGTTGTTGAAGTGATTAAGGCTGGAGTAAAAAAAGTAATTAAAGCAGTTGATCTTAAAATTCAGCGCTTGCAGAATCAAACTATTTGGCTTCAAAATGCCCAAAAGGTGTTAGAAAATCAACTTTCCAAATTAAAACTAACTGAGATCGCTGACTGGACGACAAAACAGAAAAACCTTTACAGTGAGTATTACGATGAGCTTTGGAAAATTAAATCTTCTATTGCTTATTACAAAAGAATCAAAGACCTCACTCAAAAACAGGTTGCGATTGTGGACGAGTATAAGTGGGCGTGGAACCTATTCCGACAGGATAAGCATTTTAATGCTGAGGAATTAAATCATATGGAAAAGGTGTATTCCGGCATACTGGATGAAAGTATCAAAAACCTAGATCAAATATTGATGGTAATCAGCTCATTCAAAACACAAATGTCTGATGCTGAAAGACTCGAAGTCATCAATAGGGCAGCCGATCAGATGGACGATAATTACAACGACCTCAAACAGTTTAATACTGGAAATATAACCTTAAGTATTCAGCGTGCTACCTCGTTGGACGAAACCGCTCAATTAAAAGAAATATATGGAATTGAAAAATAACCTCTGGAAAATCTCAGTTTCAGTTGCCCTGATCATGCTGATTACTGTTCAATTAAGCCAAGGCCAGACCTTTGGTGAGTTTTTTAACCAGAAAAAGACACAAAAGAGATATCTACTGGAACAGATAGCCGCATTACAAGTTTATATAGGATACGCTAAAAAAGGATATGATATTGCGAGTTCGGGACTCCAGACGGTCAGGGACATTACCAGCGGTGAGTTTAATCTGCATTCGGGTTTCATTAACTCTCTTAAATTGGTCAGCCCTGCGGTTCGTAAAAATTACAAAGTCATTGAAATTATTGACTATCAAATCCGTATCAGCAAAGCCTTTGCGTCGGTAAAATATAATGATCTGCTCTCTCTGCCTAATCAATCTTATGTTGGGGATGTTCAATCTCAGGTTATTTTGGATTGTGGAAATGATCTGGAAGAATTGCTTTTAATTATTACTTCCGGTAAGATAAAAATGAGGGATGAAGAAAGATTAAAGCGGCTGGATAAATTATATGATTCTATGATTGACAAATATGCCTTTACAATGGATTTTATTGGACAGGTAAACACCCTTATAAGGCAATCAGAGCAACAACAATTATGGATCAATCAGCTTAGGAGGAATTATGAAATTAATTAAATCCAATCTCAAAATATTGCTTTTGCTGATCTTTTGCCTGATAGGATCACAAAGCCGTGCACAATCTACTGAAGTACAACAGCTCCTTTTGAACGTAGAGAAATTAAGCCAGCTAAAAAATATCCTCAGTGATATGAAAAAGGGATATTCTATTGTTTCAGGTGGTTATAATGCCATTAGAAATATTTCTCAGGGCAACTTCTCTTTACACGAGGTTTTTCTTGACGGACTGATGCTGGTAAGCCCCGAAGTAAAAAAATACCGTAGAGTAGTCGATATTATAACCTATCAAAAGCGTATCCTTTCAGAATATAAGAGTGCTTTCACGCAGTTCAAAAGCACCAATAATTTCAACCCCTTGGAAATTGAGTATTTAGGTAGGGTTTACAAGCAACTATTTGATCAGAGTATGGAAAACCTTGATCAACTGACAATGATCATCACCTCTTCAAAATTAAGAATGAGTGATGATGAACGTCTGCGAGCAATCGATAAAATATTTTTAGAAACAGAAGATAAGCTCATTTTCTTGCGAAATTTCAATAGCCAGGCACTTTCACTTTCGCTTCAGCGCGAATCTCAAAGAAAAGACATTGCCGGGACTCTGGATTTATACCCTTAAACCTAACATTATGAAAAACACAATAGTATTTACCGTTGTGATCGTATCACTTTTATTGCCTTTTAGCTCAATGGCTCAGGGAGTAGGTGAGTATGTAGGCGGTTTACAAAAAGTCTTAGATGGGGTTTATTATGAAATGATCCCACTATGTTCTGATCTTACCTCTATGGCCAGGGGGATAGCTGGATTTGGTGCCATCTTTTATATTGGTAATCGTGTGTGGCGCAACATTGCGAACGCCGAGGCAATAGACTTTTATCCTTTAATGCGTCCTTTCGCTCTTGGTCTTGCTATTCTTCTTTATCCGTCTGTTCTCGGTGTAATGAATGGGATACTTAATCCTACAATCTCAGCCACAGCTTCTATGGTAGAAAAGAGCGATGTTACTATAAAAGCTCTCTTAAAGCGAAAAGAACTCGAATTGAAAAAAACCGATAAATGGAAGTTTCTTGTAGGGGAAGATGGATTTGGAGATCGGAAAGAATGGTACAAGTATACCCATCCCGATGACAAGAAGGGCGACAAAGAGGGGTGGTTAGCTTCTATTGGGAATAATATGCGGTTTTGGCTTGATAAGCAAGATTACAAAATGCGACAAGGATTTAAGACTTTTTTAAGTGAGGTTTTACAAGTGGTTTATTATGCTGCCTCGCTTTGCCTCAACACAATCAGGACTTTTATGCTCATTGTTCTTGCCATTCTTGGCCCGTTTGTATTGGGGTTTTCAGTTTTTGACGGCCTCAACCATACGTTATCTGTTTGGATCGCCAGATACATTAATATTTTCTTATGGCTTCCTATAGCTAACATCTTTGGGGCAATCTTAGGTAAAATACAGCAAAATATGATCAAGCTGGATATTGCTGAAGTACAAAAATCTGGAGATACTTCATTTAGTAGTGCGGATACAGCATACCTGGTATTTTTGATCATTGGGATAGCCGGATATCTATGTGTTCCAACTGTAGCCAACTTTATTATACATGCAGGAGGTGGAAATTCAATTTTAACAAAAGTTAATTCCATTGCTGGTACATCTATAAATATGGGGCAGAGTGTCGGTGCAAGAAGTTTAGCTGGAGCCAGTGCAGGAGCAGGAATGATCGTTGACCGTTTTGACGATGCAAGGAGAAATCTTGCTAATGGAATGGCCGAAGCATCAGGGCAGGATTACTTTAAAGACAAACTTTCAGGCAAATAACTAAATCCAAATTATGTTCAGCCAATTCAGGAATATCGACACTGCTTTCAAACACATTAAAAGATTCAGTATCTTTTTAATAATTGCAAATGCAATTACTATCTGCTTTACCATCTATAACAATAACCGAATTATTGATAAAGCATATCAAAAGATATTTGTATTGTATAATGGTAAAGTACTCGAAGCAGTAGCTTCAGATAGAAAGAGCAATCTACCAGTAGAGCTGCGGGATCACGTCAAGACATTTCATCATTATTTTTTTGATCTAAGTCCCGACGATAAAGCAATTCGGGCATCAATCAATAAATCCCTTTACCTAGCCGATGAATCAGCTAAAAAGCAGTATGACAATTTGCGGGAATCTGGTTATTATAATAATCTCATTTCTGCTAACATTAGCCAGGAAATTACACCGGATAGCATCAAACTGGATGTAAACGTATATCCCTATCAATTTACTTGTTATGCTACCCAAAAGTTAAGGAGGTCTAGCGGTACGACGCTTCGTAAGCTATTAACCCAAGGTTTTATTGACGATATCAAAAATCAGACAGATGATAATCCACACGGCTTTCTAATCCGAAATTGGGAGATTCTGGAAAACAGGGACTTACCCCCTAAACTTTAAATTATGAAATTTTTTAAAAGAACTAAACGGCCTGTACAACAGAAGCTACTCAGTGAACAAATTTCTAGCAAGGTAATTGGTAAACAGCGACAATGGGCTAATTTTTTAAACAGCAAAACCAGTATGTTAAATAGTAAGACCCTGTTATTTGCTTTAATCATATTCATAGCAACCTTCGGTTCATACTGCCTTTACCTCATTGTTAGTGCTTTTCATAAATAAATTCTTAACCATAAATAGACTATATGGAAACTAAAAAACGAATGACCACAGGAAAAATATTACTATTTCTCCCGGTTTTGATTATCCTTTTACTTGCTTTTACATTTTCCTACTTAGGCGGTGGTAAAAGTGCTGCCGGCCTTAACCAGCAAAAAGTTAAAGCTGGAATGAATACCAATTTACCTGATGCAAATATTAACAAGGACGAACCCAAGGACAAATTAGGCTTCTACGACTTGGCTGATAACGATTCTTCTGGTCATAATAAATCTGGTAGTATTCAGGACGTTGGAGGACGCTTGGGATTTACCGCTGAATCAACCCAGCCGCAGACTAAAGAAATTAATGCAAAACTCGAAGCATTGAACAAAGAAATTAATAAGCCTGTAGAAACTGGTTACAAATCGAGTTCATTTCAGCAAGGTGTACAGGGATCATCGATTAAAAATGATGTTGATCGGTTGGAAAACCTAATGAAGACCATGCAGAACAATAAAACCGAAGATCCTGAAATGACCCAGCTTAATGGACTAATGCAAAATATACTGGATATTCAGCATCCTGAGCGTGTTCAGCAGAAATACAAAAATCAGCCTGTTTTTACTGACAGTATTTTTAAAGCTATTCCAGCGACAATTGCTGACAATAAAAAAGCTGTACAAGGAGCTACCGTTAGAGTCATCCTGCAAGATACGATGAGTATAAACGGTATGGTAATCCCAAAAGGTCATGCACTTTTTGGAGCTTGTCAGATTGTTAATCAGCGTTTATTACTGGATATCAAGCTAATTCGGTTGGGTACTTCTATTATCCCAGTAAACCTTTCGGTATATAGCTTGGATGGGATGATTGGTATTGATGCCCCTGAAGCTATGTTTGGCGATGCACTTAACGGTGGGGCTGATAATGCGATTCGGGGAATAGGATTTGGTTTTGACCAAACGCTGGTAACGCAAGTTGCAGGAGCTGGAATAGAAGCTGCAAAAGGTTTGATGAACAAGAAATTGCGAAATGTCAAGGTAAAGCTCCATGCAGGCAAAGCTATCCTCTTACGTAATAACGATTTAAAAGTACGTTAAATGGCCAGCCAGATTAACCGGGCTGAGCAGCTCTGGAAAAATTGGGAAGAACACCAACAAGCAATTTCCGAACTCACTGGAATAACTGACAATAAAGATACCCTAAGATTTAAGTATGATTTTCTCACAAAAGGTGCATACCGGATAAGCGTTAATCCTTCCGATAAAGAAAAGTTGTTTTTGAAGGTCATTAAAACCGTGACCCATAATCTTCAAAAAAAGCTATACCCAAATTTAATCGTTAGACTCTTTATTCGTGCCAAGTCTTTATTAATTGATAAGCCAGGCCACTTAAGAATGTTCGAAAAAACTAGTACTGAAAATCTGGAGTCATTACAAGCGGAATTGAAAAAGGCCGAACTCAGTTCATTCACGGGTAAACTAGATAACAAACTAGATTTTGAAAGCCCTAAAATTGATGTCGAATCCTTAAACAAATTAAATGACAACAGTAAGTTAAAGGTTAACATCCATTTAGAAAAAGACAGATTTGGTAGTTATCACTACAATGGCTTTACAGCAACTTTGATACCTGAAAATGGGGAATCCATCACCTGCAAGTTTCCAATTGAAAATAACATTAGTGTAATTGAAGCAGTTAATCTATTGCAGGGCAGACCTGTTTACAAGGATTATGAAAACTCGGATGGTACTATAAGTCAGCGTTGGGTTCAAGTTGATACTAAAGAGAAAACATTTAATGGTGAAAGTCAATTGATTAGCTATTCTCCTTTATATGATTTTGATCTGAAAAAAGAAATCATCGCGCATGCGGATAAGCTCAATTGTTTTGGGTTAACCAAGGAAAGCATCCGCAAGGGTTTAGAACAGGGGAGTACAATAGCATTTGAAATTCCAGATAAAGGTAAATTTTATCTGAATGCTGATCCTGCTCATAAAACTTTGAATTTCTTTGACCAGGATAAAAAACCAATCAGCTTTACTTCAATAGTCGAGAAAATTAAAGAGCCAGAAAAACAAGCTCAAAACAAATTTAAGCTACTCATCAAATTACAGGACATCTCATCAAGGCAAAGCCTTGCGATGATCCGTTAAATCAATTTTAACATAAAAAGATATGAATTTAAACAATTTGGAAAACCTCAAAGAGGAGTTAAGAAAGTTAGGTTTCAGTGAAATGCTAGTGTCTGACATGGAAGAAAAAATGAAAACTGGTGTACCGGAATTTAAGTTGAAGGAAGGTATCCATATTACCGAAAAAGGGTATGTGACCTTTGACCTTCCCTTTAAACAATCTAGCCAGTCCGATTATTACTTTTTGAATAAATATGATATTTCCTTTCACAAAGGTCAACCGCTGGAGGAGGGTAAGAGTTTCTTTGTGACATTGCCGGAAAAGGATGGAAAGCAACAATTCAAAAAGGTAGGCGATCGGGCAGATGCTATAGCCCTTTTTAAAGAACAAGAAGGGAATAGTAAATTATCAGTGGGCGAAACTTTTCAAAAAAGCGGGTTACTTGCCAGTATGGAAAAAGGTAAAATTAATTTTATTGATAGGACATTCGCTACCGCTTTTCGTACCCCGCCTATTACCGAGACTATCCGTTTAGACAGGGGCAAAGGTTTCACAAAAGAACAATCTGCTAATTTAATTCAGGGAAGAACCATTTATCGGGATGATATGCTTGATGCCAGTCGAGGTGAAACGTATAAAGCATGGATCAAATTTGATATGGAATCCGGGAAAAAAAATGGGCACTATCAATTTTCTGCATGGCGAGATCCTAATTATGGTTTTGATCTCAGTAAAAAACTCGATGAGTTTAATATTAAAGAACTTGAAAAACCAGAAAACAGGAAAGAGCTGGAAGATTCTTTGAAACAAGGAAACCGGGTTTTGGTGACCGTAGAAAAAGAAGGTAAAGCCATCAAAGTCTTTATTGAGCCTGTACCCAGGTTTTATAATCTAAACTTCTTCTCAGAATCAGGTATGTATGAAAAACGGGAACAGTTCCTGAAAGAGCCCGTAAATCTTAAAGCAGATTTAACAGCTAAAAATCTATCTAAGAATAAGGAGCAGGATAAGGCGATGAGCATCGGCCGTTAAAGTTGGAGTCGATCTGATTAAACGAAATTGTTATAATTATTGATCCATTTAAATTTACAAGCATGGAAAATTTCAAAGCATTAAAAGAATTGATATTATCCTTAGAAAAGGATGCTAACGCTTTCTTTACAAAAGGTAATAAGACCGCAGGAACCAGGTTACGTATTGCTTTACAAAAGAGTAAATCTTTGGCACAGGACATTAGAAATGAAGTTTCTGCAAAAAAGAACTCCAAATAAGCAACACTTACCATTTATGGCCTGACTGGAAGCAGTCAGGCTTTTTTATTTACCGCTCATTCTCCTTCCCCTTTTTTCATTTCACAAATTTCAATCATGCTTATTCCTCCACAGTTTGCAATGAAGTTGATCTTGCAACATAGCGTGTTTCCATTGCGCTGTTTTCTTTTCCCGGTTAATTAAGCTCGTCTTAAGCGCCTTAAGTCAGGGAAAAATTTCCCCCAACCTTTTGAGATACAAAGGTCTGAACAATACCCCATTTCTAAAAGACTGAACCCTTCGGGTTTGCAAAAAAAAATCTTCCTCTCCTTCGGAGAGCGTATTTTTTTCTGACAAAGTCTTGTAGAAATGGGGTATTGATTAAGGCGCGGGTGATAACAAAAGGCCAGGAGGCTACCGCCGACTGATTTTTCTAACCCGTAGTACCATGAATACAAAAAAAGGCAGAAGCCCCCCACAGAAAAACACCGAGCTGATACAGCTCTCGCAAATTTTACCGCCTTAACCGGGCAAAGCAATCATTTTTTTATCAATCATTTTTAAAAATATTATCATGAAAACTACAGCAAAAAACACCGCAACAACAGGAAAAGTAAACAATGATGCCGTTACCGAAAAAACAGCCATTCGCCCTTCCTTGTCATCGAAAGAAAGTGCAATTGTACCTAACAAAGATTTTGACAATGTGGAGACCCCTCAAAATCCACTGATGGTTATAGTTGAAGAACAGCCAAAAAAACAAGATGACCAGGTAGCGTATAATACCGAAGTTCCTAAAGAAACATCTAAAGTAGAGATCAAAGAGGATATGCAGGAAAATAAACCCGCACGTAATTTAGATTCTACTGTAGAACTTGTTTTAATTCTAAACCGCCGGATCGGTCAACGGGGCAAACTGATAGAAACCATTGATAACCTAAAAGCCTTTGAAATTATACAACAGGATGATGCCGAGGAAACAGGAACTAATCATTTTCAAGGTTGCGAACTAACAATTAGAGACGATGAAGGCCGGAAATTTACAACAAAAAACTCCTTTATAATTCGTGCTGTAGCAACAACTGTTTACGATTTGTGCACTGAAAAATTGGGTGAAATTGAAAGCGAAATCTTTATTCCCGCTTAGTTATTTACCGCCCTTGCAGGGTGCAGGGGCGTTACTTCATTCATTTAAATTTCCTGATTATGAAAAAGTACACTTTGTTTTTAGTTGTTCGCGTTGAAGTCGAAACCACGGCAGATAACCTGTTTAAAGCTATTACAGAACTGGAAAGCCAAACGAGCTATAAAATTGGAAGTACTGAAAATGTAAAGGTTTTGGAAACTCAGATTCTTGAAACGGTAATCCCTAATTCTTAAAGTTATGAAATGGTTTAACGAATGTAAGACACTGGACGAGGTCAAAGCAACTTATAAAAAGTTAGCTAAACAGCACCACCCTGATTTAGGAGGTGATACAGTAACCATGCAGGAGATCAACAAAGAATATGCTTTTGCGTGTGCGAAGGTAATTAAGGGCGCTAATTTTTCGGATGAAAAAACGGAACAGGAAATCAAATTTTCTGAGGAATACCGTGTGGCCCTTGAAAAGGTCATTCATTTGGAGGATGTCAATATTGAATTGGTAGGCTTTTGGATTTGGGTTACTGGAAATACGTATCCTGTGAAAGCTATACTAAAAGATGCGGGTTTTTTCTTTGCTTCCAAAAAATTAGCGTGGTACTTCCGTACTGGAGAATATCAGGTTTCTAGCCGTGGCGAGAAATCTCTTGATGAAATCCGATCAAAATATGGCTCTGAGGTCTTAAAAGCTGATAAACGTCGAAAAATAGCTTAATGTTTAACCGGGGGAGCAATCCCCCATAAAATCTATTATTATGAGATTTATATCCGAAAGCCCTGAATCTAGATATAGCATTATAAGCTATAACGGGTTAAATATATTCTTAGATACGAATGATTTTTCTAGTGAATCAATTCAAAAAGCTCAGAGCTTTTGCGCTCTCCATAGTTATGCTAAGACAAGGACAAACGCTGTTTATTTTTTGCGAGGCACAACAAAACAGGTTGATTATGATAAAATTCTAGTTGGAATCTTAGAAGCTGAAACCTTACCAATTCAATTAAATGAGATTGTTCATTGCCTAACATTTTGGAATCAAGAAGGGGAGGACTGTTTTCAAATAAATGGTAAGGATGGTCAAACTTACTCTGAATTTATACTAAAATGTATACTGTCAGATTGCCAGGTATTTGTTGAGCCTTATTCCGAGCTATTTATAACAGGTAGAGGTGGGGATCATGTTTGGGTGAGTCATAAAGATTGTGACCAGCTAATTATGATCATTCACTTTTAATCCATTAATACGCAACCGGGGAGCATCCCCATAAACCCTATTATTATGAAAGCACTAAATGAATATACCAATACAGATAAAGCAAAATTGTTGCATGGATTTTTTCCGCAAGAAATCCCGAAACTACTAAACGCCATCGAAGCGTTTTGTGTTGATTTCAGAGAGAACAAAGAAGCCCATAGAGAAGCTTGGAAGAACGGTTTTTTAGCGTTCGATTTTTGGTTTAGCCTTTCTGAAGAAACTGCAAATTTGATCAAACAGTATCGTGTTGACATGCTCAAAAGCAGTAGCGTATTCGCTAATCAGCTTTGCTATAGCTACACTTGCCTTTTTTTGAATGACCGTATTATAAAGTATGCGGACAAGATTAGCCATAACGAAAAGTTCAAAATTGCCGTAGAATTATTGTATAAGCTTTAACCTTAAAAATTAAGATTATGACACTCATTATAAATGATATGTATGATAACTTAATCCAAATAACCGATTTGGATCAAGCCATAGAACAAGTAAAAGGATATAGGATCTTTCTGGAAAATGATGTAAATGACCCTCAAAAAGAGGTCGATTTGGACTGTATAGCCTATTGGGATGATATTTATAAAAAATTAACTCAAATAGCTACTTTGTAAAATTTAACATCAAGAATTGCTCCTTATATCTAAATGATAGATATAAGGGGCTTTTGCGCATTCGCCTTAAGAGCTTATAATTGAATCATCGATAGGAGGTAACAAATACCTTAGATATTTCTTTAGAAAATATTATTCCTACTACTGGTAATAAAATCCTTTTAGTTACTAAAAATCTGAGAAAATATTTGATAATGCTAAAAATATTAGCATAACTTTGTTGTTCTAAATCTTACATTATGGACAACAATAGACACAATATCATCCATATGGATCAGGATGCTTTTTTTGTTTCTGTAGAAGTCCGTAAAGACCCAACGTTAGCTGGAAAGCCCGTTATAATTGGTGGGACTTCTGATAGAGGAGTTGTCGCCTCATGCAGTTATGAAGCAAGAAAATATGGGGTACATTCGGCTATGCCATCAAAAATGGCCAAACAATTATGCCCACACGCCATTTTTGTAAAAGGCAACATGGATGCGTATTCTAAGGCTTCTCTTGAAATCACAGATATCATACGTGAAATGGTGCCGCTGTTTGAAAAGGCTAGTATAGATGAGCATTATATAGATATGACAGGAATGGATCGGTTTTATGGATGCATGCAATATGCCCATGAAATACGTGAGAAGATCATCAAGGAGCTTCATTTGCCGATTTCTTTTGGTCTTTCTGTCAATAAAACTGTAGCTAAAATGGCTACAAATGAGTGTAAGCCAGCAGGTGAAAAAAATGTTATTCAGGCTGATGTGCAACCCTTTCTTAACCCGTTGTCTATTCGCAAAATTCCAGGATTAGGTGAAAAGACCTTTATCAAGTTGAGTGACATGGGCATAAAGAAAATATATACACTTTCGCAAGTCCATCCGGAACAAATGCAAAAGCTACTTGGTAAAAATGGTTTATCTCTGCTTGAAAAGTCAAAAGGAATTGACAATTCCCCAGTTATTCCCTATGTAGAACAAAAATCTATCGGCACACAATGTACATTCAAAGCTGATACCATCGACGTTAACCTACTCAATAATCTGCTTACTTCTATGGTTATTGACATAGCATATCAACTGCGTGAGAAAAAAAAATTAACCGCCTGCATAACCGTTACAATAAGGTATTCCAATTTTGAGGATGTAACCAAGCAGGCAACTATCCCTTATACTTCGCTAGATAGCGTCTTAATAGAAAAAGCTAAAGACCTGTTTCGGCAGGTTTATCAAAAAAGAATGTTATTACGTCTGATTGGTGTACGTTTTTCTAACCTGGTTACAGGGTTTGAGCAAATTGATTTATATAGCGAGTCAAATGAGCAATATGATTTAGTCCAGGCATTGGATAAAATCAAACGCAGATTTGGTCAAAAAGCAGTAACCAGAGCTTCAATAATGGACTTAGATATTTAAAATTATGTACCTGAACATCCATTCTCAGTATAGTCTTCGATATGGCACAATGTCAATCGGAAAATTGGTGGACGAGGCCATAGCGCGTGGAATCAATCAAATGGTACTCACTGATATCAATAACTCCACGGGAATAATGCAGTTTATTCGTAAATGCCGTGAAAAGGGAGTTAAACCAATAGGAGGGATAGAATTTCGCAAGGATAACAGATTACTTTATATCGGGATAGCCAGGAGTAAGGAAGGAATGCGGCAGCTCAACGAATTTCTTTCTTATCATAATCTGGAACAAAAGGAATTACCCGATGAAGCTCCTTATCTATCTGAAGCCTATTTTGTTTATCCTTTTGGGTATAAAGTTGAATTAAAAAAGAATCATTTTTGGGGCATTCGGTATGATCAATTGCATACGCTTTATGGCCAGGATTTAAAAGAACTTAGACCAAAATTATTGGCTTTACAACCCGTTGTGTTTGCCGAGCGCATAGAATACAGGTTACATGAGTATCTCAGGGGGATTGACCTAAATTCCTTATTAACAATGGTTGCTCCCGAAGACAAGTGCCGGAAACCGATCATTTCTTAAAACCGGGCGAACTGGAAGAGAAGTTTTCTAAGTATAGTTTTATACTGGATAATACCCGCAACCTGATGAATCAGTGTGAAATGGACTATCCAGCGGGTAAGATGAAATTAAACCGCAAGACTTTTACTGGTAATAAAAAAGATGATCAGGAGCTGCTGACTAAGTTGGCATTAGAGGGAATGGTGTACCGTTATGGAAACAACAATAAAAAGGCACTGAAGAAAGTAAAGGATGAACTCAAAGTAATCTTTGATTTAGATTTTTGCGCTTATTTTCTGATTACTTGGGATATTATCCGGTATTCAATGGCGCAAGGCTATTACCATGTTGGCAGGGGATCGGGTGCTAATAGTACAGTAGCTTATTGTCTACGGATTACTGATGTTGATCCCATTGAGCTTAGTTTGTATTTTGAACGGTTCCTAAATGCGCAACGTACGAGTCCCCCGGATTTTGATATTGATTATTCGTGGGATCAGCGGGAAGACGTACAGGACTATATATTTAAGAGATATGGCAGAGAAAACACTGCCTTATTAGGTACAATGTCTACTTTTAAGGATAGATCAATTATCCGTGAAATTGGAAAAGTAATGGGACTGCCTAAATCAGAAATTGATGGCTTCACTGATCCAACTAAAGCTTTAGAGAATAGAGATAATCCCACCTTTAAAAAGATCATGGCTATTTATAGCCTTATGGCTGATATGCCCAACCAAAGAAGTATTCATGCGGGCGGGGTTCTGGTATCGGAAGAACCGATTACTTATTATACTGCTCTTGATTTACCACCTAAAGGAATGGCTACAGTACAGTGGGATATGTACGAAGCTGAACTAATTGGTTATGATAAATACGATATTTTAAGCCAGCGTGGTATCGGTCATATCAAAGAAGCCGTCAAACTGGTAGAAGAAAATCAAAAGGTAAGGCTGGATATACACCAGGTCAAAGACTTTATGAAAGACGATAGGTTAAATGATCAGCTTAAATCAGGTGATACGATTGGATGCTTTTACATTGAATCTCCTGCGATGCGTCAATTGCTTACAAAACTAAAGTGTGATAATTATTTAACGTTGGTCGCCGCCAGTTCTATTATCCGCCCCGGTGTAGCGCAATCGGGTATGAT